>JADJUF010000001.1:0-600000 GCA_016717005.1 Myxococcales bacterium
ATCCTCGACCAGCCCGGCCAGGCGGACATCGCCGCCGAGCGCCAGCCAGCCCGGGAGCGGCGCGCCGTGGAGCGCAGCGCCGTCGCCGCCCATCGCGAGCGTGTCGCCCAGCTCGCCGTGGCCCCAGTCTGTCAGCAGCCCGCCGCCAGCGGGCGCGGTGACACTCGCGGCAGCTGCCGGTGTCGCTCGCGAACTGGTAGTGCGGGTAGGCGCGCGCGCGCCCGGCCCCGACCGCGACGACCGCCGCGATCAGAGCACCAGCCGGATCACGGCCCGGATCACGGCGCGGCTCCGTCGCGGATCCACCGCCGCACCAGCTCGAGTTCGCCCTCGGCCAGCGGCGCCTCGGGCGGCATCCGCGCGCGCTCGGTGCCCGTGAGGATCAACACGAGCGGGCTTCGCAGGTCGTCGCCCGGGAACACGAACGGGCCGGCCGAGGTCGAGGTGCCAGCCAGGAGCGCCTGGTAGGCCCCGTCGGCGTCGTCGAGCACCACCCCCGCGCGCGCCGCGAGGTCGCTGTGACAGGTCGAGGTCGCGCAGCGCGGCGGAGATCGTCGAGGGTACAGGTACGCCCAGGTCCCAGGTCGGTCGCTCGCGTCGACGCAGGCCGCCAGGACGACGAGGAACGCGGGGCCGAGACCGGTGACACGCTGGGCGAAGTTCACGCTCGGGAATACAGTCGCGCCTGGGCCAGCGTCGGTCGCCGCAATCGTCTCGTCCATCGCGAGCCGTCAGGGTGGGCGGCGTGGGCGGCGGCGCGCTGTTCGTTCGGCGAACGGCCCGGCACTCGACAAGCCGGTGTGCCGGGCGTCGCCTCACAGCTCGGGACCGGCGAGCCGCCACCCGTGTAGACAGAACGCGCCGAGGGCGCCTGGTGCCCCAGACGCCCTCGGTTCACGGCGGCGGCCGCGCGTCGCGGTCCGCCTCGGTCGTGCCGCTAGCAGCCAGCCGGCACGGCGAACGACTGCACGATCGTCACCGAGCCGCTGGGGGCCACCCGGCCGTCGGCGCCGACGCCGATGCCGCTGGCGGCGAAGCCGCGCCAGATCAGGCACTCGCGGCCGGTCCCGGCGGCCGACTGCAGCATGCCGTCGCGCATGTCCTCGAACGCCGGGGTCGACGGGGTGAAGTTCAAGCCGTCGACGAAGTCGCCGTAGGCGTCGTCCACGGTCAGCCCCGCCGCCAGGTAGTTCTGCAGCACCCGCCACATCGCGCCGGCGTAGATCTCGCCGTCGTTGTGGACCTCACCGCCGTCGACGTTGGCGTAGGTCAGCGGGTAGCCCTCGTACGGGTAGCGGCGGATGCCGGCGGCGTCGCCCCAGGCGTACTCGCCGATGCGGTCGTCGCCGTCGATCAGGAACGCGTTGACGTCCGCGGCGCCCTCGCCGATCGCGCCGGCGAGCTTGCCGCTCATGCCGCCGACCATGCGCCAGGTCAGGCCGTGGCCGTACTCGTGGAAGACGATGTCGGAGTCGACGTCGCCGTCGATCTGCAGCGCCGCGACCGGGTTCTTCTTGAGGGTCGACGACGTGCCGATCCGGCCCTTGAGCGTGGTGCCGTCGGCCTGGCTGACCATGCCCGACGGGATCTTGATCTTGCGATCGGTGCCGCCCGGCGCGAACGCCGCGCTGCCATCGTTGTTGGCGAGGATCACGCCGACCGCGCCGGCCCGCTGCGCGTTGAGCACCTTGACGGTGAAGTTGCACGTGCCGCGATCGACGATGGCGATCTTGCCGGTGAGCGAGACGGTCGCGGTCTCGCAGGCGTCCGAGGTGACGCCGCTGCCATCGACGTACACCGCGAGCGCGCCGGTGACGCCGGTGGCGGTGAACGCGGCGCCGAACGACGATTGGTAGACGCCGTAGCTGCTCGTGCCGACCGCGAGCAGCCCCGACGGGCTGCGACCGGTCCACAGGTACATCTGCATGCGCGGCGCGCTGCCGTCGTTGGGCGTCGAGAAGTTCGCGTTGTCGGTGCCGCTGCCGTCCTGGGCCTCGGCGTTGACCGCGTCGTTGCCCAGGCCGCCCAGACCGAAGTTGTTCGCCTGGAAGTTCCCGGCGGCCTCGTTGAAGCCGTGGCGATAGAGCGTGTCGTGGGCGATGTTGTTCAGGTAGAACAGGTTCTGGACCGCCACCGCCTTGTTGCCGGTGGTGCTCGGCTGGGCGGCGAGGTTGACCGCGGTGAGGAATGCGCCGGTGGTGACCGCGGTGCCGCCGGTGTCGGGGGCGTTGTTGGCGTCGGCGTCGAGGTACGCGTGGGCGTTGTTGCCGGTGATGTTGACCGTGGTCTGGCTGCCGGCCAGCCAGCCCGACGGCGACTCGGCGTTGCCGGCGCCGGGGCCGGCGACGACGTTCTGCGGTCCCTTGAGCGGATCCTCGACGAACACGTTGTAGCTGTCGTTGGCGGTGCGGCGCTCGCTGTCGACGATCGCGCCGTCGGCGCCGATCAGCGTGTAGTCGAGCTGGTTGCCGGCCAGCGACCAGGTCTCGACGACGAAGCCGACGGCCAGGCTGCCGTCGGCGCGGACGTAGGCGACGCGCTCGACGGTCGGGTTGCGATAGAACTCACGTCCGCCGACGTACTCGGCGAGGTTGCCGCGCTGGCCGACCGCGGCCAGCGCCTGGCCCTGATAGCCGAGGTGCCGCAGCGCGGTCGCGAGCGCGCGACCGGCGTCGAGCTTGGTCGGCGCCACCGCGCCGCCCGCGGCCAGGTGCTCGATCGCCTGGAGCACCTCGCCGCGATCCGAGACCGCGACCTTCGCGTAGGCGCCGTGGACCCGCAGCCCGTCGACGACCTGCTCGAGCTTCACGTGGGTCGCGCCGCGACCGCCGACCTCGGCGACGACCTGCAGCCCGTCACCGTCGACCGCGAGGCGGTCCGCGAGGAACGACATGGCGACCTGCCGGGCCGCCAGCGTCGATGGGCCGGTCAGCGCGCCGTCCTTGCCGCGGAGCACCCGCGCGCCGGAGTCGGTGGTGGTCTCGACGGTGGTCTTGTCGGGCGACGCGCCGTCGGCGCAGGCCGACGCCAGCGTGAGTCCGATCAGGGTGAAGCGAAGGAGGTTCGATCGATTGCCCATGCAGGTGACCTCAGGCGTACGGAGATGCGGTGTCGAGAGTGCGACGTGCAGTTCTCGTTGGGACGCGCAGTCTGTCGCACCTGGCGCCTCTTTGGTCGCACAAAAGGTGAGGTGGCGGCAGGTGAACGTACATCGCGTGAGGTCCCTGACTATCTCTGCAAGCCGGCGAGATCCGGGCGGATGCCGCGACGGCCGAGGTGTCCGCCCGGGTCAGCGCGGCGATCGCCCGCATCTGCAACCGACCACGCCGGCGAGCGGGTCGTGGTCGTGAGCCACGGCCTGGCCCTGTTCCACGCCTTCAGCTACGTGTGCGGCCTGGGCGTGCCCAGCCGCGACGGGTCGGTGTTCGTGCTGGTCGACAACGCGTCGATCACCCACGTCGAGCACCGCGTCGGCGACCGCTGGCGCATCATCACGCTCAACGACACCGCCCACCTGCGCGGCCTCGAGTGATTCGCCGGCCGGCGGCGCGTCAGGTCACAGCACCGTGTCGAGCACGAGCTGGACGCCGGCGGACGGGATCGCCGCGTCGGCCTTGCCGGTGACGTCGCCGGGCTGCTTCGACATCGCGTCGGCGTCCTGGTCGTAGCGCACCGACACCACGACCGAGCCGGCGAAGCCGGTGCCGCCGATCATGGCCTGGGCCTCGGTCAGCTTGAAGGTCATCGGCCAGGTCCCCGACGCCACCAGCTTGTCGACGGCGATCGGCGCGCCGACGCCCTGCCCGGTCGCCGCGTCGCGGGTTCGGACGCTGATGAAGATCGCGCCGCCGGGGGCGATCTTGCCGCGCAGGTCGGCCGGCGCGTCGATCGTGCCGGCCAGGTACTTGTTGGGATCGAGCGGGCGCGACGGATCGGGCGCGGGCAGCCCCATCTGGGCGACGTCGACGCCGCCGCCGCCACCGCCGCCGGGGTCACCCAGGGGCGGCGCGCCCGGCACGCCGGCGTGAGGATCGCCCATGCCGCCGCCACCCAGCGGCGGCGCCCCCGGCACGCCCGCGTGGGGATCGGTGCCGCCGGCGGCCATGCCGCCGCCGATCGCACCGCCACCGCCGAGCGGCCCGGCGGCGCCGCCGGTCGGCGCTTGCCAGTCGGTCGCGGGCGGCAGCCCGTCGTTCGACTTCTTGTTGCCGCAGCCAACGGCCAGCGCCAGGGTGAGGGACAGGAGCGTGACGCGCTTCATCGGGGGCAATCTAGCAGATCAACCCCCGCCGGCGATCGCGGCGGTCACGACCGCCGCCGCGACCGCGACCACGACCAGGCCATCGAGGACCACGCCGTAGCCCTGCAGGCGGGCCGACCACGGCGCGCGCCGATCGAGCTCCTCGGTCGGCAGCCGGGCGGCGGCGACCGCGCGGCGCAGCTCCTCGAACCGATCCCAGTCGCGCCGGAACAGGAACCACGCCGAGCCCCGGCGCGGCACGAAGGCGATCGCGTCGCGGTAGGTCCGCACCACGGTGATCCGGCGGGCGTCGAGGTGGACGGTCAGCCCGCCCCAGCCCCAGCGCACGCCGTCGCGCGCGATGCCGATCTTGGCGCGACGCACCGCCACCGCCAGCCCGCACAGCGCGACCGCGGTGAGCAGCACGGTCAGCCGCGCCGAGCCGTGATCGGCCGGCGGGTGGCGGCGGGTCAGCGCGGCGGCCAGGGCCGAGGCCGCGATCGTCGCGAGCAGGCCGCGGTGCGCGAGCCGCCGCGGCGCCGCCCGGGCGCGGAACCAGCCGACCAGGGCGCCGGGCAGGTCGAGCCCGGGCGGCGTGTCGATCGCCGCCATCAGGGCGCCTCGACCCGATCGATCGCCGCGGCCAGCGCCGCCTCGACCGCGGCCAGGCCGTCGGCGTCGGTGATCTTGCTGCCGCCCGCGCTCACGTAGAACACGTCGGACACCTTCTCACCCTCGGTCGCGATCTTCGAGACCGAGATGTCGAGCCCGGCGTCGGCCAGCGCCGCGGTGATCGCGTGCAGGAGCCCGGGCCGGTCCCGGGTGAACACCTCGACGATCGTCGCGTCGGCCGACTCGTCGAGATCGAACCGGACCTCGGTCGCGACCACGGGCGTCAGCCGCGGCGGCAGCCCCGAGCGCGGGCGCCGACGCGCGAGCAGCGCCGCGACCGCGGCCGACGCCGGCGGGCCGTCGGCGCACAGCTGCGCGAGGTCGTCCTCGAGCCGACGCCAGCGCGGATCGTCGGCGGCGAGCGCGGCCCCGGCCGCGGCGCGGACGAAGAACAGATCGAGCGCGAGCGCCCCGGCCGGCGTCACCGCGCGGCCGACCACGGCGCCGAGCACGTCGACGCGGTGGGCCGCCAGCACGCCGGTGATCGCCGCGAGCACGCCGTGGACGTCGGGCGCGACCACCGCCACCTCGCTGATCCCCGCGGCCGGCAGCGCGGTGACCGCGAGCCCGACCGCGGCGCCGTGGGCTTGCACGTGCGCCGCCAGCCGGACGTGCCGGGCCGCCTGCTCCGGGCTGAGCTGCGCCGCGAACCGCCGGTCGAGCCCGGCCGCGATCGACGCCGCGATGCCGGGATCCATGTCGCCGGTCGCGCCCGCCCCCGCGGTCGAGCTCGCCAGATCGCCCGCGTCGAACCGTTCGCTGGCGCGCACGTAGAGCTCGCGCAAGAGCTCGGCCTTCCACGCGGTCAGGCTGTCGGGCGCGGTCATCGCGGTGTCGCACAGGGTCAGCACGTACAGCGCCGCCAGGCGCTCGCCGTCGCCGACGCGCTCGCAGAAGCGCGCGATCACGTCGGGGTCGCTGAGGTCACGGCGCTGCGACACGTGCGCCATCGTCAGGTGCTGCCGGACCAGGAACTCGACCTCGGCCACGTCGTCGGCTGGCAGCCCCAGCCGGGTCGCGACCGCGCCGGCGAGGACCGCGCCCTTCTCGGCGTGGCCCTTGCCGAGCGGCTTGCCGACGTCGTGCAGCAAGGTCCCGAGATAGAGCGGCGCCGCGCGCCGCACCTGGGCGTAGGCCGCGGTCGCCGTCGGGTGGACGTCGGCCAGCTCGCCGCGCGCGAGCTGCTTGAGCATGGCCACCGCGTACAGCTGGTGCTGGTCGACGGTGTAGACGTGGTAGAGGTCGTGCTGGACGCGACCGGTGCACGGCGCCCACTCGGGCAGGAGCGCGTCGACGACGCCGTGGCGGTGCAGCTCCTCGAGCGCCGACGGCTGGCCGCGGTCGCGCGGATCGCACAGCGCCTCGACGAACCAGGCCGCCGCGGCCGGATCGGCGCGCAGCCGCGGCCCGCACCCCGGCACCGCCTCGGCGACCGCGTCGGCGGTCGCGGCCGCGACCGCCTGGCCCCGCGCCACCGCGAGCCGCCACAGCCGGATCATCTCGGCGGGGCGCGTCGCCAGCACCGCCGGATCGATCAGCGCCAGGCTGCCGTCGACGACCGCGACGACGTCGTCGATCGGCCGCACCTGCGGCGCCCGCCGCGGCGGCACCCGGGCCCGCTCGAGCAGGCGCAGCGCCACGTCGCCGATGGCCCGGCCGTGCAGGAAGAAGCCGCGCATCAGCGCCTCGACCGCCGGGGCCACGGCCGCGCGCGAGTCGGGCGTCGGCACCAGATCGCGGTAGAGCTGGGGCGCGATCGCCTCCTGCAGCTCGAACGTGAGCTGGTCGTTGGCGCGCCCGACCCGGAGCTGCACGAGCGCGCGCAGGCCCAGCAGGAAGTCGCGGGCCGCGGTCAGGAGGCCGACCTCGCGCGGCCGCAGGTGCCCGAGCTCGCCGAGGCGCGCCAGCGTCGCGTCGGCCGCCGGCCACGGCGCGGCGCCGATCAGCCAGCGCGCCCGCGCGGCCCAGCACGCGGTCGCCAGATCGCGCAGCCCGCCGATGCCCTGCTTGAGGTTGGGCTCGAGCCGGTAGAGCGAGTCACCGAAACGCGCGTGGCGCCGGGCCTGGTCGGCCGCGAGCGCGGTGATCAGTCGATCGGCGTCGCCGGCCGGCGCGATGGCCGCCCGGGCCGCCGTGATGAGCGCGTCGGCCAGGCGCGGATCGCCGACCAGCGGGCGCAGATCGACCAGCGCGGTCGCGGTCGCGAGATCGTCCTTGGCCAGGCGCGCGCACGCCCGCGGCTCGCGGACGGCGTGGCCGACGGCGACCCGCGCGTCCCACAGCGGGTACAGCAGGCGGTCCGCGACCAGGCGCGCCGCGCGTTCGGCGCCGCCGTGGACCAGGATGAAGTCGACGTCGGAGTACGGCGCCAGCTCGCGCCGGGCCCAGGCGCCGGTCGCGACCAGCGCCAGCGGCGCGTCGACGCCCTCGGTCGCGACCCGCCACCGGGCCGCGATGGCGCGATCGTAGACGTCGGCCAGGCCCGCCGCCACCGCGCTGCCCGGCGCGCCGCCGAGGATCGCCGGGCCCATCTGCGCGCGCACCCGCGCCAGCTCGGCGCGCAGCGCGGCCCCGGCCTCGGCGCGGGCGCCGTCGACGACGCCCGCGGTCACGGCTGGGTCCGGTACTGCAGCACCAGCGCCCCCTGCGCGACCCCGTCGGGCGGGACCTCGACGGTGCGGCGCCAGCGATCGGCCCGGCGCTCGCCGCCGGGCTCGGGCCGCTCGTAACGCACGACCGCGTCGGGGAACCGCAGCTCCTCCTCGATCGTCACCGTCGCCGGCGCCGCGCCGTGGTTGGTCACCGAGTACAGGATCTCGTCGACGATGTGGCGGCCGTCGCGCACCAGCTCGCGCTTGTGGCGGTAGCCGATGAGCGTCGCCGACGTCGCCAGGGGCACGCGCACCGCCGCCGGCGGATCGAGCGCCGGCGGCCCCAGCCGCGCCCGCACGCGCCGGCTGCGATCGTCGTCGAGCACGACCTCGAGCGGGCCCGCGAGATCGCTCGGCGCCGGCGCCAGGGCCAGCTCCTGCCACACCAGGCCGTGCGACGCCGCGTGCCAGTACTCGCTGGTCGGCGCCTCGTCGCCGCCGAGCGCGCCGCGGTAGACCAGCTCGAGCCGGGCGTCACGGTCGACCGCGGGCCCGGTGATCAGCACCGGGCCGCCGCCGATCGACACCTCGCCGCGCCAGGCCTCGGCCGGCGGGAACGGTCCGTCGGGCAGCCCGGCCACGAGGCGCACGAACGCTGGTCGCGCGGCCGGCAGGGCCGGCGCGGTGATGGTGAAGCGCGTGACCACCGGCAACGACGCGATCGCGCCGGCGCCGGTCGGCAGGTCGACCTGGTAGGCCGCCGACCACCCGAACCCGGGGCTGCCGTAGGCGACGCGGACGAGCTGGCGCCCCGGTCGTGAGCTGTGGACCCGACAGCGCAGCCGCGGGCCCGGGGCGTCGACCCGGACGCTGGCCACGGCCGCGATCGGCAGCTCGCGCATCCGACCCTCGGCGACCGCCAGCACCAGCGCGCGCGGGCGCACCGCGACCAGCGGGCCGAGCACGCGATCGCCGCCAGCGGCGCGGCCCACGACCGCGGTGCCCGGCGCCGGCGGCGGGTCGGTCAGGTCGGGGCCGTCCTCGCCGTCGGTGCCGTCGGCCAGCGGCCGCACGTCCTCGGCCGCCACCACGCCGAGCGCGTCGTCGCGCACCAGGATCTCGTCGGGGCCCAGGCCGATCAGCGCGCCGGTCACGACCGCGCCGTCGGCCAGGGTCACCGCCACCGCCTGCCCGAGCGCGGCGCCCAGCCCGCCGAGCCCGAGATCGACGCGGCCGGGCTGGCACTCGGCGGTGGCGAGGCTGCCCGGCGCCGCGACCGCGGAGAGCACGAGCGTGTCGAGCGCGACGTCGCCGGCGATCGCGTCGAGCTCGACCCAGCCGTCCCGAGGCACCTCGAGCCAGCGGCGATCGTCGACGAACGCGCGGCCGGGGCCGCCGGCGCGATCGGCGTGGATCGTGATCGCCAGCCCCGCCGTCGGCGTCGGCGTCGAGCTGGATCGCGGGTGCGCGCAGGCCGCGACCGCGCCGGCGGCCAGCGCCAAGCGCCGCACGATCACTCCTCGTCCGCCACGGTGTCGGCCGCGAGGCGCGCGGCGTCGGCGACGCTGACCCGGCCCGCCAGCACCGCGGCCAGCCCGCGCAAGAGCGGCATGCGCACCCGCGCGCGCTCGGCCAGGCGCAGCGCGGTCACCGCGGCGCGCGCGCCCTCGGTGGTGCGCGACGGCAGCGGCACGCCGCGCGCCAGCGCGCGCCCGAGCGCGTAGTCGGGATCGTCCTCGGCGCCGGCCCGGACCAGCAGGTTGCCGAGCCCGGCGAGCCCGGTGAAGGTCCGCGCGGCGCCGCCCATCGCCTCGATCAGCCGCGCCGCCTCGGCGCAGGCCCGCGTGATCAAGACCGCGCGCGGGCCGACGCCGACCCCGGCGCCGTCGGCCAGGCCCAGCGCGGCGGTGTACGCGCCGGCCAGGGCCGAGGCCAGCTCGACGCCGACGACGTCGTGCGAGCCGTACAGGCGCAGCGCCGGCGGCAGGTTGAGCAGGCGCCGGGCCTCGGTGACGACCTCGTCGAACGCCGACGCCACGACCATCGACGCGAACTGCCCGCCGGCGAGATCACGCGGCAGGGCCGGGCCGGCCAGCACGCCCGCGCGCAGGACCGGCGTGGTCCGCTCGATCAGCTCGCTGACCCGGACGTCGTCGGGCGCGGCCAGCGCGCCGATCGCGTGGACGATCAGGTGGCTGCCGTCGACGACGCCGCCCAGCTCGGCCAGGCGCGCGCCGACGTCGGTCGAGGTCACCGCCACCACCAGGAACCGCGCCGCGGCCGCGAGCGCCCGGGCGTCGTCGACGACGCGCACGCTCGCCGGCACCTCGACGTCGGGCAGGCGCGGGCACCGGCGCGTCGTCGCGATCGCGGCCGCGACCGCGGGCGTCCGGGTGTAGAGCACGACCGCGCGCCCGGCCCGGGCCAGCGCGACCGCCAGCGCGGTGCCGAAGGTGCCGGCGCCGACGATGCCGACGGTGTCGCCCCGCGCCGCGGTCACGACCGCACCTCGACCGGCAGGTGCGCCAGGCGGTTCTGGTAGTAGTAGAGCAGCTTGACGTCGCCGATCCGCAGGTGATCGCCGCGGCGCTCGAGCACCGGGTGGGCGTGGTAGCTGCCGAGCGCGCGCACGGCGTCGTCGAGCACGGCGCTGTCACCGGCGCTGGCGACGCGGTGGTGCACGCGCCCAGCCTCGGGGCGCGCCGCCAGGGCCGCGCGCAGCTCGCCGAGGCCGCGCACGACCTCGGCCACCGGCACCTCGCGCCCGGGCGGCAGCCGGGTCAGGCGGTAGATGTCACGGGTGCCGGCGCTGACGCACAGCCGATCGAAGACCGCGCGCGCCACCACCGTGGTCGCGTGGAACACCGACTCGCGCGGGAACGCGGCCACCAGCCGGCGGCCCAGGAGCCGGGTGTACTCGGCGTCGCGCTGGTCGTCGCCGCGGTAGCCGCCGTCGGCGCCGACGAAGTAGCTGCGCAGATCGACCGGCCGGCCGCTGCGATCGAGCGAGCCGCCGTCGTCGTCGACGTCGTGGCCCAGCGGATCGAGCGGCCGGCCGAAGCGGATCACCACCGCGCCCTCGTGGACCAGCATCTTGCGCACGAACTCGATGATCCGGCCGATGCGCGAGAACTCGTCGTCGGTGATGATGTACCGGCTCTTGCCGGTCTCGGCCAGGTAGTCCTGGATCAGCGTCTCGGCCTCGAGCACCAGCCGGTAGTTGATCGTCGTCGGCACCACGTAGATGCGCTTGTGGGCGCCGCCGGCGGCGGCCAGGTTGCCGTAGGCCGTGACCGCGGTGCCGAGCAGGCCGAGCTTGAGGCTGGGCTCGATCACGTTCGAGCGGCAGCGGGTGCCGCCGGGGAAGAACAGCGAGTGGTAGCCGCTCTCGAGGAGGACCGTCGAGTACTCCTTGAGGATCTCCTTGTACAGCTCGAACCGCAGCCGCCGATCGACGCGGTAGGCGCCGAGGTTGTGCATGAAGAACGAGATGAACGGGTTGGTGAACAGGTTCTTGCCGGCGCCGTAGGTCACCGGCGGCAGGCCCGCGCGCATCAGCGCGAGCCCGATCACCACCGAGTCCATGTTCGACGAGTGGGTCGGGGTCACGACCAGCGTGCCGCGCTCGGCCATCGCCCGCAGCAGCTCGAGCGGGCCCTCGACCTGGATCCGGCTGTCGAGCTCCGCCAGCAGCCCGCCGACGCCGCCGCGCAGGCTCTGCAGCGGCGAGAACAGGAACCCCAGCCCCGGCGTCAGCACCCTGGTCGCGAACCGGTACACCCGCGGGTCGAAGTTGCCGACGATGTCCTGGCCGTAGTGCGCGACCAGCGTGCGCAGCTCCGCCGCCAGGCCGGCGGTCGGCATGTTGCCCAGCCGCCCGGCGAGATCGCGCCAGCGGCTGGCGTCCTTGCCGCTGCCCTCGAGCCGGCGGATCTCGCTGACGCACACGTCGTTGACCACGTACTCGAGCGAGCCGTCGCCGCCCCGGCCGGCGCGCGCGGTGACGCGCTCGACGACGCGGCGCTCGACCTCGCGCAGCACGCGACCGCGATCGGCGTTGAACCCGTCGAGACGACTGCGGGCCTCGAGCACCGGCCGTTCGCTCGCCATGCCCGTTCATACCATCGCGGCCCTGGCGCCGGCCGGATCCGGGCTGGCGCAATTTCCGGCCAGGGCCCTCGCCTCCCGCGACGACCATGATAAGGTCGCCCCACGCGCCGCGCTCGTGCTGGGTACGAGCGAGGCGACGGATCGACTGCCGGAGCTGCGGCGGAGATCCCGACCACTCGACGGACCATGGACCTGCCATGGCGGGAGTGGGGCGCGGCTCGGCCGGACTGCTGGCCTGGGCCGACCCAAGTGAGGCCAGTCATCGATGGCAACGAGCAAGCGGACGAAGGCCGGTGCAGCCGGTCAAACGACGGCGACCAAGGCGACGCCAACCAAGGCGGCCAAGGCGCCCACGCGCGCGCGCGCACGAGCTGCGGCGCCAGAGCCGGAACCGCCGCCCGCGCCGCCTGAGCCCGCGCCGCCTGAGCCCGCGCCGCCGGCGAAACGCCGCGGGAAGGCAGGTGCGGCGGCCCCCGCCCCGACCCCACCTGTCGCCGCATCGCCCGTCGCCGCGTCGCCCGTCGCCGCATCGCCCGTCGCCGCATCGCCCGTCGCCGCGTCGCCCGTCGCCGCGTCCCCCGTCGCCGCATCGCCCGTCGCGTCCCCCGTCGCCGCATCGCCCGTCGCCGCGTCATCCAGTAACCTGCCCGCTGCAGCCGCCCCTCCGGGCGCCGCGCTGCCCACGGTCGATGGCCTGCTGGAGCTCGGTCGCAAGGTGCTCGGCATCAGCGACTACCGCCCGGGCCAGCGCGAGGCCCTCGGTCACATCCTCGCTGGCAAGGACGTGATCGCCGTGATGCCGACCGGCTCCGGCAAGTCGCTCCTGTACCAGCTGCCGTCGCTGATCCTGCCGGGCCTGACCGTCGTCGTGTCGCCGCTGATCGCGCTGATCAAGGATCAGGTCGACAAGATGGTGGCCAAGGGCGTGGCGGTCGTGCGCATCGACTCGACGCTCACCACCCGCCAGCGCCGCGAGATGAACGAGCTGGCGCGCGCGCCCGGCGGCAAGCTGCTCTTGACGACGCCCGAGCGCATGGCCGATCCCGAGTTCCGCACGTTCCTGCGCGAGTGCGCCGGCGCGATCGGCGTGTCGAGGTTCGTCGTCGACGAGGCCCACTGCGTCTCGCAGTGGGGGCACGACTTCCGGCCCGCGTACCTGTCGCTGCGCAAGGCGCTCGAGGACGTCGGCCGCCCGCCGGTGCTGGCGACGACCGCCACCGCCCCGCCCCACGTCCGGCTCGACATCATCGAGCAGCTCGGCATCGACACCGCCGAGATCGTCACGACCACGTTCGATCGCCCCAACCTCCACTACGAGGTGATCACGTTCCCGGGCGAGGACGACAAGGTCAAGACCCTGGTGACGCTGCTCAAGAAGCTGCCGCGCCCGGGCATCGTCTACTGCGCGACGGTGAAGAAGGTCGAGGAGCTCCACGCGTCGCTGGCCCGCCACGGCATCCCGGTCGCGAAGTACCACGGCCGCATGACCAAGACCGAGCGCGACTCCGAGCAGGAGCGCTTCATGGCCGCGAAGGATCTGGTCATGCTGGCGACCAACGCCTTCGGCCTCGGCGTCGACAAGAAGGACATCCGCAACGTCCTCCACTACCACGTGCCCGGCTCGCTCGAGGCCTACGCCCAGGAGGCCGGCCGCGGCGGTCGCGACGGCAAGCCGACGCGCTGCGTGCTGCTGTTCTCGCCCGACGACGTCGCGATCCAGGAGTACTTCCTGTCGGGGACCTACCCGACCCGACGCCAGGTGAAGTCGGTCTACGACTCGCTGCGCGCCTACGACGCGCGGCCGAGCGACGACTCCCCCGCCAACGTCGCCAACATCGCGCTCGGGGCCTCGGTCGGCGCGCAGCGCACGCGCACGGTGCTGTCGCTGCTCAAGGACGAGGGCTTCATCGTCGAGCGCGACGAGGGCGTCTACGGCCTCGCCAACCCGCCGCTGCCCGACGAGCTCCTGATGGAGAAGGCGCGCCAGTACGAGGGCCGCCGCATCGCCGATCGCCGCCGCCTCGACGCGCTGCTCCTGTACGTCAAGGTCCCGGGCTGTCGCAACCAGGCGATCCTCGACTACCTCGGCGAGGCCGAGGCGCCGGCCTGCGGCCGCTGTGACAACTGCCTGCGCTCGCGCGACGCCGCGCTGGCCGCGGCCACCGAGGCCAGCCTGCTCGGCGCGCGGGTCACCCGGCTCCTCGACGAGGAGTGGACCGCCGCCGACAAGCCCAAGAAGATCGTCAAGCACCGGGTGGTGCGCATCGACCAGCCACCGGCCGACGCGCCGGCGGTGGCCGCCGCACCCGCGCCCGCCCCGCTGCCGGCCCCGGCGGTCCGCCGACGCAGCGCCGAGCCAGTCGCCGCCGCCCCGGCCGCGCCCCTGCCCCCAGCCCCGGCCCCGGCGGTCCGGCGCCGCCCCGAGGCACCCGCGCTCGCGGCCCCCGCGACCGCGGCCCCGGCCACGCCGGTGACTCGACGCGCCGCGGCCGCCCCAGCCGCCGCCGCCGCCCCAGCCGGGCCGGTGACCCGACGCGCCGCGGCCGCGGCCGCCTCGGCGCCGACCGCGACGCCCACGCCGGCCCCCGCCCGTCCCGCGAAGGCCGCGCCCGGCAAGGACGGCGAACCCGAGGACGACGACGACCTCGAGGACGACGACGACCTCGAGGACGACGACGACCTCGAGGGCGACGACCTCGATGACGACGATGAGGACGACGACGATGAGGACGACGACCTCGACGACGACGACGACGACCTCGATGATGACGAGGACGATGACGACCTCGAGGACGACGACGATGACGATGATGATGAGGACGACGATGACGAGGACGACGATGACGAGGACGACGACGACTACGAGGTGATCGACCGCACCGCCGCCGAGCTGGCCGAGGAAGGGCACGACGCCGGCGGCGAGATCACGGTGCTGGCGCGCAAGCGCGTGCCCAAGCCGCCCCGGGTCCGCGCGACCCGGCCCGACGGCACCCCCGCGCCGGCGGAGGAGCTCGATCGGTCGGCCGCCGCCGAGGCCCGGCGGCGCCGGCGCCGGCGCCGGCGCAAGCGGCGCGGCATGCTGCCCCGGCGCGGGGATTACACGACGCCGGTGCTGACCACCGCGTCGCCGACGCCGACCGACGGCGGTCCCCAGGTGACCGTGCTGCGGCGCGGCAGCTCCTCCGGCGCGGCCGGCGGACCGGTGATCGAGTACGTCCGCGGCCCGATGCGCATCAACATGGCGCCGGTGGCCTCGGCCGCGCCCGGCGACACGCCTGGCGACAGCGCCAGTCGCCGACGTCGCGATCGGTTCGGTGACGGTCGCCCCGGCGGCGGTCGGATGAGCGCCGCCGAGCGCCGCGCCGAGCGTCGCGCCGAGCGCATGGAGAAGCGCAAGCGGCGACGTCGGCGGCGCAAGGGCAATGCCCAGCTCGGCCCCGGCGCCGATGGACCGGTGTCGTTCTTCTCGCCGATCGGCGGCCAGCGCGAGCTGCCGCCGCCCAGCGCCGGCGCGCCGCGACAAGCCGAGGCCCCGGTGGTGCTCGGCCCCGACGGTCAGCCGCTGCCGCGCAAGCGCCGACGGCGGCGCCGACGCGGGCGCGGAGGCCGCGGGCGCCCCGAGCTGCGGGCCGACGGCGAGGCCGGCGGCGAGGCCGGCGACGCGAGCGCGGCCGACGGCGGCCCGCCCCTGGCGCTCCCCGCCGGCGGCTCCGACGACTCGTCGACCTGAACCGGAAACCTGAGCCGGCCCCGGACCGGAACTGTACCCGGAACCGGAACCGGAGCCGGAGCCGGAGCCGGCCGGAGCCGGAGCCGGAGCGGAGCCGGAGCCGGCGGAGCCGGAGCCGGAGCCGGAGCCGGAGCCGGAGCCGGGACCGGAGCCGGAACCTGGCACCGGGACCGGAACGTGGAGCCGGGACCGGAGCCGGGAGCCGCTGGTCCCCGCCCGCCCAGCGCGGTACGGTCCCTCCCATGCTCTCGGAGCTCGGCACCATGCGCGTGCGCTCGCGGTCGGCGACCCGGCTCGTGCTGTCGATGGGCCGGCTCACCACCACGCTCGGCTGGATCGGCCTGGCGTCGAGCCTGATCGCCGCGTTCGCGCTTGCGCCGATCTCGCGCTGGCTGGCCGGCGCCGCCTGCGTCGTGGCTGCGGCGGCGTGGCTGGTGGCCAGCGCCCGCCATCGGCTCGAGTTCGATCGCGACGACGGCGTGCTCCGGATCGATCGCCGCATCGGCGGGCTCGGCACCCACGCGGTGATCCCGCTGTTCCACCTGCGCGCGGTCGTGGTGCGCAGCCGCGGCGAGGGCCGCGGGTTCGTGGCCGTGCTCGAGCGCCGCGCTGGCGGCACGATCGTCATCGACACCAGCGACCGCGCGGCGCCGCTGTACCGGCTGGTGCGCTCGATCGCCGACGTGACCGACCTGCGCCTGGTCTACGACGCCACCTGGGCGTCCTGACGCCGCCCGTCCCGATCTCGACCGCGCCGCGCCGTTCCGGTGGCGCCTGGGCCGGTGTAGCCTGCCGCCGATGCGCACCGCCTTGGTCCTGGTCGTGGCACTCGCCGGATGTGGCTCCAAGAAGCCCGCGCCGCCCCCTGAGGAGGACGAGGGTCCTCGCGGCACCCTGGTCGGCATCGATCCCGATCGATGGAGCTGCGAGGTCGTCGCGACGATCGCCGCGGTGGGAGAGGTCCTGGCCGGCCCGGTGCGGCAGGTCGAGGGCTCGATGGCGCCGCCGCGCGGCGTGCCGAGGCCGTGCAACTACATCCTCGAGAGCACGCCGACGCCCGAGGCCTGGACCTGGGATCTCGACTGCCGCAAGGGCGCGCTGCGCACCGCCGAGACGCTGTGGCAGCAGTACACGGCCCAGAACGAGGCCCTGGTGGCGGCCGTGTCCGACGCGGCCGAGGCCGAGCGCAAGGACGACGCCGGCGTGATCCACGCCCCGCCGACGCCGGCGCAGGAGGTCGCGGTCGGCGCCAAGGGGCTCGACCACAACGGCCAGGCGGTGCTGTTCGTCGACGACGACACCCCGTGCTACGGCCGCATCGTCGGGCCCGATCCGGCGCGGCGCCTGGCCCTGGCGCAGCTGATCGCCGGCAACCTCCGTCCCTCCACCGCGCCGATGGAACCGCGCGCGGCCGGGAAGTAGTCCCCCCTCACCTCAGGTTCTCCACCCATGCGAACGCTCCTCCCCTGCGCGATCGCGGTCGCGTTGACCGCGGCCCCGGCCGCCGCCGATCTGAAGGTCGAGGAGCCCGCGCCGCGGCTGCCGATCGTGCACTACCGCCTGGCCAACGGGCTCGAGGTCATCCTCCAGCCCGACCTCACGGTCACCAGCGCGATGGTCGAGGTCTGGTACCACGTCGGCAGCAAGGACGAGGTCGTCGGCAAGACCGGCTTCGCGCACCTGTTCGAGCACCTGATGTTCGAGGGCTCGAAGCACGTCGGCGAGGGCGCGTTCGACGTGCTGCTCGAGAGCGCCGGCGGCTGGAACAACGGCACCACCAACAACGATCGCACCAACTACTTCGAGCAGGTGCCGGGCAACCAGCTGCCGCTGGCGCTGTGGCTCGAGGCCGATCGCATGGCCGGGCTGTGGGACGCGATGAACGCCGACGTGCTCACCAACCAGCGCGACGTGGTCAAGAACGAGCGCCGGCAGAGCTACGAGAACCGGCCCTACGGCCGCGCCAGCCTGCTGATCACCCAGGCGCTGTGGCCCAAGGGCCACGGCAACTGGAACCTGACGATCGGGACGATGGCGGATCTCGACGCCGCCAGCCTCGCCGACGTCGAGGCGTTCTGGCGCACGTACTACCGGCCGTCGAACGCGACCTTGCTGGTGGCCGGGCGCTTCGACGTCGCCACCACCCGCGCCCAGATCGACCAGCTGTTCGGGTGGATGCCGACCCTGCCGGCGCCGCCCCGGCGCACGCTCGACGCGCCGGTGACGCCGCTGCCGCAGCCGATCGCGCTCGCGACCACCGATCGGGTCGCGGTGCCCAAGGTGATCGTGACGATGCGGGCGCCCGAGGCCAACGGCCCGGGCCTGACCGATCTCGAGGTCGCGGCGCAGATCCTCGGCGGCGGCAAGACCAGCCGCCTCTACAAGCGCCTGGTCTGGAAGGACCGCCTCGCCACCGACGTCTACGCCTCCGTCAACCCGCAGTTCCTCGGCAGCGAGTTCGAGATCGCCGCGACCGCGCGCCCGGGCGTCACCGCCGCGCAGCTCCAGGCCGCGCTCGCCGACGAGCTGCGCGCGTTCACGGCGGCGCCGCCGACCGCGGCCGAGGTCGAGCGGGCCCGGCGCGTGCTCGAGGTCAGCCTGCTGTCGACCCTCGAGAACCTGGCCAGCCGGATCAACCAGCTCGCCGACTGGGCCGCCTACACCGGCGATCCCGATCACCTCGACGAGGTCCAGGCCGAGCTGGCCGCGGTCACGCCGGCGTCGGTCGCGGCCGCCGCGGGCCAGTGGCTGCGGCTCGAGGCCGCGGTGACGATGGTGGTCACGCCCGAGCCGACCGCGCCGACCACGCCGGCGACCGGAGGGGTCAAGTGACCCGCGCCGCCGTCATCGCCGCGGTCCTGCTCGGCGCGTGCTGCCCGACGCCGCCCCGGGCGACCGGACCGGTCGTCACCGCGCCGCCGCCGCCGCCCCCGCCCGACGATCCCGGGCCGCCGGCCCCGCCGCCGCTGGCCTGGGACGCGGCGGGGATCGACTGGACCACGCCGCCCGACGCGTGGCCCGAGGTCGCCTTCACGCCGCCGATCCCGACGGAGTTCACGCTGCGCAACGGCGCCCGGGTGCTGGTGGTCGAGAACCATCGCCTGCCGCTGGTGAGCGTGCGCGTCGCGATCGCCGCGGCCGGCAGCCGCGCCGACGGCGCCAAGGCCGGGCTGGCCGCGCTGACCGCCGACCTGCTCGACGAGGGCGCCGGCGCCCGCACCGCGCTCGAGCTGCCCGAGGAGCTCGAGCGGCTGGGCGCGAGCCTGACCGTCGGCGCCGGCCTCGACTACGCCCAGGTCTCGCTCGACGCGATGGCGGCGACCCTGCCCGAGGCGCTGGCGCTGACCGCCGACGTGCTGATGCGGCCGCGCCTGACCGCCGACGACTTCGGCCGCGTCAAGGCCGAGCGCCTCGCCGACCTGGCGCTCCGGGGCGACCAGCCGACCACGATCGCGCGGCTGGTGTTCGCGCGCGCGGTCTTCGGCGGGCACCCCTACGCCGCCCCCACCGACGGCTACGCCACCACCGTCGGGGCGCTGCAGCCGGCCGACGCGAAGAAGTTCTTCCGCGCGCACTACGGCCCCAGCGCCGCCACGATCGTCGTCGTCGGCGACGTCACGGTCGCCGACGCCCGCGCGGTGCTCGAGCGCACGCTCGGCGGCTGGAGGCAGCCGGTCGCGATCGCCAAGGCGCCGCCCGCGCCGGTCGCGCGCGCGCCGCAGCTGGTGTTCGTCGATCGCCCCGACGCGCCCCAGAGCGTGGTCGTGCTCGGCCGGCTCGGCCCCGACGTGGGCGATCCGGCGCTGGCCGCCGACGAGGTCATCAACACCGCGATCGGCGGCAGCTTCGCGTCGCGCCTCAACACCCTGCTGCGCGAGCAGAAGGGCTACACCTACGGCATCGGCTCGCAGTTCAACCGCGCGCAGTGGGCGGGCTCGTGGCGGGTGTTCTCGCAGGTGCGCAGCGACGTGACGGTGCCGGCCATCAAGGACGCGCTCGCGATCGTCACCGACGCCGGGACCACGCCCCTGCCCGCGGCCGAGCTCGCCAAGGCCCAGGCGCTGATCATCCGGGGCCTCCCGCAGGACTTCGAGACCAACGCCCAGATCGCCAGCGCGTACACCAACGCCGCGCTCGACGGCCGCCCGCTCACGTACTTCCGCGACCTGCCCGGGCAGGTGAGCGCGGTCACCGCCGAGCAGGCCCGCGCCGGCGCCGCGGCGGCCTGGCGCGATCTGACGATCGTCGTCGTCGGCGACTGGGCGGCGATCGGCGCCGAGCTGGCGACGCTGGGCCTGCCGATCGTCCGTTACGACGTCGACGGCAACCCGACGAAGTGACCGCCGCCGCGGCCGTGCCCGCCCCGAGCGCCCGCGTCGAGCTGGCGGCCCAGGCGCGGCTGGCGACGCCGCTGGCGGCGCAGCAGGTCGGCATGGTCGTGATGGGCGTGGTCGACACCGCGCTGCTCGGCCACCACGGCGCCGCGGCGATGGCCGGCGCCGGCATCGCCACCGGCCTGGTGTTCGCGCTGTCGTGCATCGGCACCGGCGTGATCATGGGCCTCGATCCGCTGATCGCCCAGGCCATCGGCGCCGGCGACGCCGCGCGCACGCCGGGGCTGCTGGCGGCCGGGCTGCGGGTGGCGGTGCGGCTGGGCCTGCTCTTGACGCTGGTCGTGCTGGCGACGCCGCTCGTGCTCGACCTCGCGGGCGTCGAGCGCGACGTCGCCGAGGCCGCGCGCGTCTACGTGTTCGCGCGCTCGATCGGGATCATCCCGGCGCTGGTGCAGGTCGCGCTGCGCGCGTTCCTGCAGGCCCACGGCGTCACGCGCCCGATGGTGGTCGCCGCCGTGGTCGGCAACGTCGTCAACGCGCTGCTCGACTGGATCCTGATCTTCGGCGACGCCGGCCTGGCCGACCTGGGCCTGCCGGCGATCGGCCTGCCGGCGATGGGCGTCCTGGGCGCCGCGCTCGCGACCACCGCGGTCACGCTGGCGATGCTGGCGATCTACGCCGGCAGCACCCGCGCGGTGCTGCGCGCGCTGCCGGGGGCGCCGCCCGACACCGACCCGGTCGCGACCGAGCGCGCGATCGTCCGGGTCGGCCTGCCGATCGGCCTGCAGCTGTTCGCCGAGGTCGGCGCGTTCGCGCTGGCCGCGGTGCTGGCCGGGCGCCTGGGCACGGTGCCGGCGGCCGCGCACCAGGTCGCGATCCAGCTCGCCAGCGTGCCGTTCGCGATCTCGCTCGGCATCGGCGCCGCCGCCGCGACCCGGGTCGGCCTCGCGGTCGGCGCCGGCGATCGCGCCTGGGCCCGACGCGCGGCGCTCGTGTCGCTCGGGCTCGGCGCGCTGGTGATGTCGACGTCGGCGCTGGCGTTCGTGCTCGCGCCCGAGCTGCTGGCGGCCGGGTTCGGCGATCGGGCCGAGGTCACCGCGACCGCCGCGACGCTGATCCAGATCGCCGCGGTGTTCCAGCTGTCCGACGGCGCCCAGGCGATCGCGTCGGGCGCGCTGCGCGGCGCCGGCGACACCCGGGCCGCGTTCGTCGCCAACGTGATCGGCCACTACGCGGTCGGGCTGCCGATCGCGCTGGTCGCCGCGTTCACGCTCGCGCGCGGCGCCGCCGGCCTGTGGTGGGGGCTGACCGCCGGGCTCACCGGCACCGCGATCGTGCTGGTGGCGCGGCTGGCGTGGCTGACGGCACGACCGATCGCGCGCGCCGCGCTTCGCTGATCCTCGACCGCCTGGGTTCTGTTATGAGCGAGGGATGCGCCCACGCCACGCCCTCGGCCTCGCCGCGCTCGCCGCGTTCGCCCTCCCCGCCTGCGGCGACGACGGCGGCGCGCCCGACGCGCGCCCGACCGGCACCGCCCGGATCGAGGTCACGAGCTACGCCTACGACGTCGACCTGACCACGCGCGCGGTCACCGCCCGGGTCGCGCTGCGGCTGCTCGATCCCGGCGACTGCGTGGCGCTCGCCTCGCGCGCGCCCGGGCTCGACGTCGCGACCGTGACGCTCGGCGACGCGCCGGCGCTGGCCACCGCCGACGGCGCGACCCTGACCGCGTGCGGCGCCGGCTGGCCGATGGGCACCGAGCTGACGCTGGTCGCCAACCTCACGCTCGAGCTCGGCACGTGGGCGTCGAGCCAGGTCGGCTACTCGATCACCAACGACGCCAGCGGCGCGCCCCTGACCTACCTGCTGTCGTGGGTCGGCCAGTGCGATCGCCTGGGCCCGTGCGATCCGTCGCCGGGCGCGTTCGCGCGCTACACGTTCACCGTCCACCACCCGGCCGGCACGACCGCGCTGTGCCCGGGCCGGGTCGCCGCGACGCCCGAGCTCACGACCTGCACGTTCGATCGCGCCGGCGGGCCGACCTACTCGACGTTCGGCGTGATGGCGTCGCCGTCGTGGCAGCCCACCGACCTCGGCACGTGGAGCGGCGTGCGCACGACGATCTACGATCGCCCGGCGTCGGGCATGACCGCGCTGGTCGACGTGCCGTACCACCAGGCGTTCCTGCAGTGGATGATCGATCGGTTCGGGCCGTACCCGTACGGCGACGAGCTGCGCCTGGTCACCGGCCCCACCTACTGGGCCGGGTTCGAGCACCCCGGCAACATCATGCTCGACGACGCGCTCGCGCGCGCCACCGGCTCGGCCTACACCCGCGCGGTCGGCCACACGCTCAACCATGAGCTGGCGCACCAGTGGGCCGGCGACCAGACCACGCTGGCGGACACCTACGACTTCGTCTGGAAGGAGGCGATGGCCGAGTACCTGTCGTTCGCGTACGAGGCCGAGACCGAGCCCGCGGTCGGGCTGGTGACCGCGCAGGCGTGGAAGAACTTCGCCGTCGGCGCCGGCTACTTCCCGGTGCCCGAGGACGATCCGCGGCCGACGCTGCTCCAGTACTACGGCGAGGTCTACGGGCCCGGCCCGATGATCCTGTTCCGGCAGGTCGAGGCGCTGTCGTCGCGGGCGCAGGTGATCGACGGGCTCAAGCTGGTGCTCGGCAGCCAGCGCGCGCTGTCGGTCGACGAGGTCGTGGCCGCGCTCGAGTCCACCACCGGGCTGGCGCTCACGCGCTACGTCGACGTCTGGATCCGCGGCAGCGGCCGCCCGACGTGGCCGACCTTCCGCACCACGCTCGCCGGCGCGCCGCCGAACCAGACCGTGACCGTCGAGGAGACCACCGCCGGCGGCGTGCTCCACGGCTGCAACTTCTCGATCGGCCTGCGCGGCGCGCCCGGCGAGACCGACAAGGTCTGGATCCCGCGCGGCGTCGATGGCGTCGCGACGATCACCGTGCCGACCGGCGTGCCGTGGACGGTGACCTCGACCGTGTTCGACGTCGACGCGCAGTGCCTCGGGTACCCGTCGACGACCGCGGCGGCGGCCCCGCGCCACCCGGACGGGTGGACGCCCTGGCGCGCGCGACCGTGAGGGCGGTTACGCGCGCGTGACGGGTTGGTGAGGCCCGGGGTAATTGCCGGAGGCCCGTGGCTTTCGCCGCCCTGGGGATCGTGTTATCTGCCGCGCAGCGGGGTTCGCACCGTAAGCGACGGCGCCCCCGCGCGTTGTGGATGGTCGGACTACGTCCGCCCAGCGAAGATCTCAAAGGAGCCTTGAATGCGCGTTTCCTCTACGATTGTGACTCTCCTCGCCGCGGCCGCCCTCGCCGCCACCGGCTGCAAGAACATCCCGGGCGCCCCCGGCGGCAAGAGCAAGGTCGATCCGAACTCGTGCGGCAACTACGCCGTGTCCGACGCCGGCCGCAAGCTCCACGGCTTCCTCGAGGCCACCGTCGCGCTCGAGGCCGCCGCCGGCCGCGTCGAGTCGGTCGTCAACGAGAGCTGCGTCATCATGGGCAAGGAGCTCAAGATGGCCGACAGCGACCTCAAGGGCTCGACCGACGCGGTCTGCAACAAGGTCATCGAGAACCTCAAGGCGGGCATGTCGGCCAGCTTCAAGGCCGACGCCAAGCTCGACATCCAGTACAAGCCGGCGGTCTGCACGGTCAGCGCCGACGTCGCGGCCCGCGCCGCCGCGCAGTGCGAGGCCAAGGCCGAGGCCGACATCGGCGTCACCTGCAGCGGCACCTGCAACGGCACCTGCGACGGCACCTGCGCGGGCAGCGCCGGCACCGGCGGCTCGGGCGGCGACTGCGCCGGTCAGTGCCAGGGCACCTGCCACGGCGATTGCAACGGCACGGCCGACGTCAACGCGTCGGCGCAGTGCAAGGCCGAGGCGGAGGTCAAGGCCTCGGTCGACGTGCAGTGCACCGAGGCCGAGCTGACGGTCACCGCCGACGCCAACGCGGTGCTCGACACCTCGAAGGCCGAGATGACCCTCGCCGCGATCCGCAACGGCCTTCCCAAGATGCTGTCGGTGCAGGCTCGCCTGCGCCCGCTGCAGGCCGCGTTCACCACGTGGGCCAAGAGCGCCCGCGACCTCGGCGCCGCTGGCGGCGAGCTGGCGCAGTCGTTCAAGGACCAGGCGCTGTGCATCAGCGGCCAGATCTCCGGCGCGGTCGCCGCGATCGGTCACATCGAGGCGTCGATCAGCGTCTCGGTGTCGGTCTCGGCCTCGGCCTCGGGCTCGGCTGGCGTGAACTGAGATCGAGAGAGGGTTTTTCGAAAAAACCCTCCCCCGGCATTCGCCGGGGCCCCCACCCGAAACGGCCCGGAGCGTGGCGCCTGCGTGGGCGCTTGAGACGGAGCGTGGGTGGTGGAGCGTGAGCAGGCGCCGGTAGCGGCGCCTGTTTGCGTTTTCGGAGCCCGGATCCCGATCCCGACTCCGATCCCGACTCCGATCCCGACTCCGATCCCGCTCCCGCTCCCGCTCCCGCTCCCGCTCCCGCTCCCGCTCCCGCTCCCGCTCCCGCTCCGGCAAGCGGAACCGGAGCCGGAACCGGAGCCGGAGCCGGAACCGGAGCCGGAACCGGAGCCGGAGCCGGAGCCGGAGCCGGATCCGGAACCGGAAGTTGGTGCCGGAGCCGGAGTCGGAGCCCCGAGCCGGAACCGGAACCGGAGCCGGCGACTGGCGGTTCGCGCAAGTCCGCGCTGGGATCCGCGCGGGCTTCCGTGGTAAGAGCGCCGCCCTGCGAGGCTAGCCATGAAGACCCTGACCGAGTTCTCGATCGTGATGCTCCAGCGCGGCGCCGCCGCGCGCACCGCCAAGACCGCCGAGGGCGTCGAGGCCGAAGGCATGGCCGAGGCCATCGCAGCTGCGATCGCGATCCCGGCCGACCGGGCCCAGCGCCTGCTCGAAGCGCTCGACGTGGTCGGCGCTGACCTCGACAAGGTCCGCCTGGTCCGGGTGTTCCAGGGCGAGAAGGCGCCGCTCGGCGCGACCTCGGTCGGCGAGTTCCACTACGCGCTCGATCGCGTCGCCTCGGGCGGCGGCGCCCGGCGCAGCAACGACCGCGGCGGCGATCGCGGTGGCCGCGGCGGCGACCGCGGCGGCCGCGGTGGTGGCGGAGGTGGTGGCGGCCGCGGCGGCGATCGCGGCGGCATGGGCGGCGGCGAGCGTGGCCCGCCCAAGCCCCGCGGGCTCGGCGCGCTCAAGGCGCTGGCGAGCGGCGAGAAGAAGGACACCGGCGACGACCGTGCCCGTCCGGGCGAGATCCCGCGGGCCGGCATGGGCTGGGTGCTCACCGCCGCCCCGCGCGATCCCCGTGGCGACCGCAAGGGTCCCCGTGGCCCGGGCGGTCCGCGCCGCGACCGGCCCGGTGATCGCCGTGGTCCCGGTGGCCCGCGCGGTCCCGGCGGCCCGCGTGGTCCCGGCGGCGGTCCCGGCGGCGGTCCCGGCGGCGGCGGTCCTGGCGGCGCCAACGCCGGCGCGCCTGGCGACGATCGGCGTCCGCCGCGCGGTCCCCGTGGCCCCCGCCCCGACGGCGATCGCGGCCCCCGTCCCGACCGCGGCCCGCGCCCCGACCGCGGCCCCGCGCCCCGAGATGAATGCCGCGGTCCCGGCCGTCGTCCAAGCGCCGGCGACCCCCGAGACGGCCGCCGCTCCCGCCGACCCGGCCGCCGACAAGACCTGAGCATCGCTGCAACGGCTTTCGCGCCCGGGTGTCGGAGGGAGTAGACTCCGCCGAGAGGTCCCCCTATGTCGCCCAGGCTCCCCATGCTCGTCCGGTTCGCCCCCGCGCTGCTGGTGGTCGCCTTGGTCGCGCCGGCTCACGCCGACGTCTCCAAGAAGGTCATCGCCGCCTTCAAGGGCAAGGTCCTCCTGTCGACCGCGCCGCTCGAACCCAGCGGCGACGACAAGGCGACGATCGCCGCCTACAAGAGCAAGGTGGTGACGACCTTGCAGGGTCACCAGAACGGCAACGACGTCCAGGAGTGGACGTTCAACTACACCGCGTTCCTGTCCAGGACCGGCGCGACGTCGCTCAAGCTCGAGTTCTACGACGGCGACAAGTACTCGGCCGACCGCACGCTGACCGGCATCGACCCCAAGGACCCGGTGCTCGAGGGCGACATCACGATCGACGAGGACGAGGGCCTGACCAAGGGCAAGAAGTACACGGTCAAGCTCGTCGGCAAGATCAAGGGCAAGGAGACCACCGTCGCGCAGACGGTCGTCACGATGAACTGATCGACGACGTCACGTCACGCCACGTCAGGTCAGATCACGGCACGTCTCGGGATGCTCGCCGCCGCAGCCACGCGGCGAATCGACGGCGCGAACACCGTCGACCTCGGCCGCACTCACCAGCGGTGTCCAGCCGCGCTCAGCCGGCGGCGGCGAGCGACGCGCGGGCGGCGGCGACGACGGCCTCGGCGGTGAAGCCGAGCTTGTCCATCAGGACCTCGCCCGGCGCCGAGGCGCCGAAGCGATCGAGCCCGACGACGCGGCCGGCGCTGCCGATCAGATCGCCCCAGCCGAACGACACGCCGGCCTCGACCGCGACCCGGGCCCGCACCGACGGCGGCAGCACCGCGTCGCGGTAGGCCGGGTCCTGGGCCACGAACAGCTCCCAGCACGGCAGCGACACCACGCGGGTCGGCACGCCGTCGGCGGCCAAGGTCGCCTGGGCGGCGAGCGCGATGCCCATCTCCGAGCCGGTCGCGATGACGATGACCTGCGGCGCGCCGTCGGCCTCGCGCAGCACGTAGCCGCCGCGCGCGACCGGCGCGTCGACCGGCGCGACCACGGTCAGGTCCTGGCGCGACAGCACCAGACCGACCGGCCCGTCGGTGCGCTCCATCGCGGCCTGCCACGCGCGCGCGGTCTCGTTGGCGTCGCACGGCCGCATGACCCACAGGTTCGGGATCGCGCGCAGCGCCATCAGGTGCTCGACCGGCTGGTGGGTCGGGCCGTCCTCGCCGACGCCGATCGAGTCGTGGGTCCACACGTACGTCGCCGGCAGGTGGCTGAGCGCGGCCAGCCGCACCGCCGGCCGCATGTAGTCGCTGAACACGAAGAACGTCGCCGCGAAGCCGCGCACGCCGCCGTGGTAGGCGAAGCCGTTGACGATCGCGCCCATCGCGTGCTCGCGGATGCCGTAGCGCAGGTTGCGGCCGCCGCCGGCCGCCGACCAGTCGCCGCCGGGGACGATCGTCTTGGTCGAGCCGCCGAGGTCGGCGTCGCCGCCGAACAGCCACGGCACCTGGGCCGCGAGGTGGACCATGCACTTGCCCGACGCGATCCGGGTCGCGACCGCGTCGCCGAGCTTCCAGGTCGGCAGGCCGTCGGCCCAGCCGGCCGGCAGCTCGCCGCGCTGCGCGGTGTCGTACTGCGCGGCCAGCTCGGGGAACGCCGCGCGCCACGCCGCGAACCGGCCCTCCCAGTCGGCGCGGGCCGCGGCGCCGCGGGCCGCGATCGCCGCGAAGTGCGCGCGCACCGCGTCGGGCACCAGGAACTGCGCCTCGGGGTCCCAGCCGAGCGCGCGCTTGCTGGCGGCGACCTCGTCGGTGCCCAGCGGCGAGCCGTGGGCCCACGACGAGCCGGCCTTCTTGGGCGAGCCGAAGCCGATCGTCGTGCGCACGCAGATCAGCGTCGGCCGCGCCGTGTCGGCCTTGGCCTCGGCGACCGCGCGATCGATCGCCTCGACGTCGTGATCGCCGTCGTCGACCCGCAGCACCTGCCAGCCCAGCGCCGCGTAGCGCGCGCCGACGTCCTCGCTCATCGTCAGCGACGCGGGCCCGTCGAGCGTGATCCGGTTGTCGTCCCACAGGCAGATCAGCTTGCCGAGGCCGAGGTGGCCGGCCAGGCTGGCCGCCTCCATGGCCACGCCCTCGACGACGTCGCCGTCGGAGATCAGCGCGAACGTGTGGTGATCGACGATCGTGTGGCCGGGGCGGTTCCACAGCTGCGCCGAGAAGCGCTCGGCGATCGCCATGCCGACCGCGTTGGCGTGGCCCTGCCCCAGCGGCCCGGTCGTCGCCTCGACCCCGGCGGTGTGGCCGAACTCGGGGTGGCCGGGCGTGCGCGAGCCCCACTGCCGGAACGCCTGCAGCTCGGCCATCGGCAGCTCGAAGCCGGCGAGGTGCAGGAGCGAGTACAGGAGCATCGAGCCGTGGCCGGCCGACAGCACGAACCGATCGCGATCGGGCCAGTGCGGCGCCGCCGGGTCGACGACCAGGTGGCGCTGCCACACGGTGTAGGCCATGGGCGCGGCGCCCATCGGCAGCCCCGGATGGCCGCTGTTGGCGCGCTGGATCGCGTCGATCGACAGCGTGCGGATGGTGTTGATGGCCAGGGCGACGACGTCGGGCTCGGTCACGGCCGCGGACCCTACCCCAAGGGTGCGACGCCGGACACAGCCATCGGCGGGATCCTGTAAGCTGGCGGGCACATGGCCCTCCGCTCCGATCGCGCTCGCCCGCTCGCCGCCCTGCTCGTCGCCCTGGCCGCCTGCAGCGGCAAGACCTCCCCGACCACGCCCGGCCCGACCCCGGGCAGCGGCGCCGACCCGGGCAGCGGCAGCGGGTCGGCGGTGGTCGACGTGACGCCGCCGGCCCCGCCGCCGCGCCTCAACCGCGCGCCGGAGGTGTTCGCGCCCGGGTGGAAGTCGGTCGGCGTCAACCAGACCATCGCGTTCTCGGTCGCCGCCATCGATCAGGATCTCGACGACGTCAAGGTCGAGGTCATGTCGATGCCGGCGTCGGCGACGTTCGATCCGATCACGCTCACCGTGGTGTGGCGGCCGACCAAGATGGATCTGCCCAAGGCCAACTTCACGCTGGCGATCACCGAGCTGACCGGCCCTGGCGCCGGCCAGCCGCCGCTGTCGGTGTCGTGGGACATCGCGGTCACGCCCAAGAAGCAGCCGGTGCCGACCGCGCCCTGGGCCGGCGACGTCGCCGAGACGCTCCTGACGATCCGCGAGCCGGCGCGGGTCGAGGCCACCGCCAAGGCGTTCCCGTTCGACGAGCTCCTGGCGTGGACCGCCACGTCGATGCGCGCGCCGCTCGCGCCCGAGGCCGCGGCCAAGCTGCCGCCGCCCGACAAGGCGCTCCTGTTCAAGCAGTTCCTGAAGAACCTCGCGGTCACCCACAGCAACCCGCGGCTCGATCCCGACGCGCCCGGCTTCGACGCCGCCACGTTCGGCGATCCCCGCGACTGGAAGCTCGTCGTGATCCGCCCGCGGCTCGACAAGAAGTTCCACGAGCTGCGGCTGGTCTACCAGGCGGTCAAGGCGCCCGAGCCGGTGTTCGCGATGTTCCGCGTGCGGCCGGTCGAGGATCTGCCGACGTTGCCGCCCGAGGCCAAGGCCGAGAACAACAAGGTCAGCGCCGAGCTGCTCTGGAAGCACCTGCTGACCGCCGACGGCGCGGTCAACCCGAAGTGGAAGAAGGACCCCAAGGCCCACGGCCAGGCGGTGCTGGCGTTCGTGCGCGGCATGCTCGGCTACCAGGGCGCCGCGCCGTGGGCGAGGTCGGGCTTCATCGCGCTCGCGACCGAGGCCCGGCTCGGCGGCGGCACCGCCCGTAACCCCGACGGCAGCTACCAGTCGGGCGACGGCTGGGCCTGGAGCGTGCAGAAGCCGATGATCGCCGCCGACGGCGCGACCCAGAGCTACGTCAACATCGGCATCCCCGGCTTCTGGACCCACGTCGTCCCGTCGGCGGATCAGTCGGCCTGGATCGGCAAGTGCGCGCCGACGTTCGACCCGGACGACAAGGGCCACAAGCCCGGCTACGAGGCGCTGTGTCGCAAGGCCCTGGGCTTCGTCGATCTGCCCGATCTCACCGGCAAGAAGCCCGCGCCCGCCAAGCTCGACGCCGTCAACCTCTACCGCGATCACAAGCTCGGCCCGTCGGTGGCGCTCCTGCCCGTCGACGACGGCCGCCGCGATCACGGCGAGGAGAACGGCATGACCTGCGCACAGTGCCACATCCGCAACTTCGGCGTGCGCGACTACGCCGACGCGGCGACCGCCGATCCCAAGGCCGGCACCCCGGCCGCCGCCAACCACCCGATCGCCACGCTCAACTTCCAGATCGTGCCGAGCCACCGCTGGGAGGCCTACACGCTCGAGTTCATGGCCGACCAGGAGTGCAAGATCAAGGCGTTCCTCGCGGCCGAGCTGGGCAAGGAGTCGAAGCTCGCGTGCCCGCTGGCCGACCCGAGCGCCCCGCGCATCGCGCGCCCGCTGCCCGAGTGAGCGAGCGCGCATGAGCCAGGGCAAGAAGCTCCCCGTCGTCGGCGGCGCGCCCGCGAAGCCGCCCCGGGGCGGCACGGCCAGCGCCGGCGGATGGGCGGCGTTCACCGACAACGGCGCCGCGCCGCGGGTGCTGATCGCCGCGCGCCTGATCATGGTGCTCGCGCTGGCGGCGACGATCCCGACGATCCTCGGCGTCAGCCACGGCCGGCGCATCCTGTGGACCGTCGCGATCGCCGCGCTGCCGCTGTTCTGGGTGGTCGGCGGCTATCACGTCTGGCGGCGCATCTGCCCGCTCGCGGTGGTCGGCCAGCTCGGCCGGCTGCTCGGCCGCCCCGGCACCCGCAAGGTCGAGGGCTGGCTGACGCGCCACTACCTGCACCTCCAGCTCGGCCTGATGCTGGTCGGCATGTCGCTGCGCCTGGTCGCGACCAACGGCAGCACCGCGTGGTTGGCCGGGTTCCTGATCGTGGTCGTGGTCGCGGCCGCGGTGGTCAGCCTCGTGTTCGCCGGCAAGACCTGGTGCAACCTGATCTGCCCGGTCGGCCTGGTCGAGAAGCTCTACACCGAGCCGGCGCCGCGCGCGGCCGGGGCGGTCGAGCCGACCTCGCAGTGCGCGCCGTGCGTCGCGTGCAAGAAGCACTGCCCCGACATCGATCTCGAGCAGGGCTACTGGAAGGAGATGCCCGAGACCGAGGTCCGCGGCCGCCGGCTGGCGTACTTCGCGTGGCCCGGCATCGTCTCGGCGTTCTACGTCTACTACTACCTGGTCGCCGAGACCTGGGACTACTACTTCACCGGGGTCTGGGCGTACGAGGACGACCAGGCGTCGCGCTGGCTCGATCCCGGCTTCTACTTCGCCCACGGCATCCCGCGGGTGGCGGCGGCGCCGCTGACGCTCGTCGCCGGCGGCGCGCTGTCGTTCGGGCTGTTCGCGACCGTCGAGCGGCTGTGGTGCCGGCTGGCCGCGCGCGCGCTGCCGGCCGACGCGTCCGACGAGGCCCGCGCCGAGTCGCGGCGAGTGATCCGCCACCGGCTGCTGGCGGTCGCGGGCTTCGCCGCGATCAACGCGTTCTACTTCTTCGCCGGCCAGCCCAGCCTGGCGCGCCTGCCGAGCTGGGTCGTCCACGGCTGGGGCGTGGTCGTGGTGTTCGCGACCGCCGCGATCTTCTTCCGGCGCGCGCGGCGCCGCGAGTCCGAGCACGTCCAGGAGCGGTTCGCGCAGAAGATCCTGCGCAAGTGGGAGTGGGGCGACGCGCCGCCGTCGGACGACCTCAAGGACATCTACCTGCTGCACAACGAGCGCACCAAGCAGCGCGAGGCGCGGCTGCGGGCCTACAAGGAGACCGTGCGCGAGCTGGTCGCCGACGGGCTCGTGACCAGGAGCGAGCTGGTGATCCTCGACAGCCTCCGGGCCCAGCTCGGGGTCAGCGACAAGGACCACGCCAAGATCCTGGCCGAGCTGTCGGCCGAGGAGCGGCAGCTGTTCGATCCGGCCTACCAGGGCTCGGTCGAGCTGCGGCTCAAGAGCCAGCAGTACCAGAAGGCGCTCGAGCGGCTGGTGATCGAGGCGGCGAGCGCGGGCGTCGCGCCCAGCGAGGCGGCGCTGGCGGCGCTGGCCGGCGATCACGGCGTGAGCGGCGCCGACGCCGCGGCCGCGCGCGCCCGGGTGCTGGGCCCCGACGGGCCGATCAGCGCGCTGGTCGCCGACGAGATCCGCGCGATCGAGCGCCTGGCCGCCGCCGCGCGCGCGGCCCACGCCGAGGACACCATCGGCCACGAGTCGGCGACGTTGCGGTTCGTCGCGCACACCGCGCGCTGGCGCGGCAGCGCCCGGGCGGTGCGGGCCCTGGGCCTCCTGGCGGCGCTGGCGCAGCGCGACGAGCTCGGCGCCGCGCGGGCCGCGATCGAGGCCAAGCCGGCGACCGCGCCGACCGTGGTGTTCGGGCTGCGCGGCGCCGCGCCCGACGCGCAGGTGCTGCCGCTGCACGCCGCGCTCGAGGCGCTGTGGCTGGGCGCGCCCGAGCCGCTGACGCGGGCGCCGCTGCTGGCGGTGCTCGACGACGCGTCGCGCTACCTGCGCGCGGCGGTGGTCATCGTGCTGTCGCGGTTCGACGACGACGACGCCCGGACCGCGCTGATCGCGGCGATGGACGACACCGACGCGATGGTGCGCCAGGCCGCGGTCCGGGCGCTGGGTTCGCGCGCGCGCCTGACCCGCGAGCTCTTGCAGAAGGCCCTGGCCGATCGCGAGCCCAAGGTCCGCCAGGCCGCGGTCCGGGCGGTCGCCGGCACCAGCTCCGGCGAGTACCCGGCCGCCGACGCCGGGGCCCTGGCCCAGACCGTGCGCGGCGTCGGCAACGCCGGCGTCTACGCGACGCTCGACGCCAACGCCCGGGTCGAGACCCTGACCGAGATCGAGCGCCTGATGCTCCTGCGCCAGGTGCCGATGTTCGCCGAGCTGGCGCCGGACGATCTCGACGACATCGCCGCGGTCGTGGTCGAGCACAACCTGCAGCCCGGCGGCGACGTGTGCAAGGAGGGCGAGGCCGGCGACGCGGTCTACCTGCTGGTGAAGGGCAAGGTCCGGGTGTTCACCGGCGGCGGCGACCGGCCCGAGCGGACGCTGTCAGAGCTGGGCCCGGGCGCCTGCATCGGCGAGATGGCGGTGTTCGACGCCGCGCCGCGCTCGGCCACGGTCCGCGCGCTCGAGCGGACCCGGCTGCTGATCGTCCCTGGGCGCGAGTTCAAGGACCTGCTGGTCGAGCGTCCAGCGATCTCGACCGCGATCATCGCCGAGCTGGTCCGGCGGATGCGCGGGATGATGGCCGGTTGAACCCGGGCCGGCGGATGCGCGGGCTGCTGGCCGGTTGAACCCGGACCCTCGGCTGCGGTAGATTGTCGCGATGAACCTGCGCCGCGAAGCCACCAAGACCATCTGGAAGACCGTCGTGTTCGCCGGCGCCATGCTCGGCACCGCCGCGTGTGGCGGCAAGGCCGCCCCGGCCACCGACACCACCACCAAGACCGCGCAGCCGGCGCCCGACGAGACCACGCCCGACCCGTGCGCCGACCAGGCGAACCCGTGCGGCGACGACAGCACCGACCCGTGCGCCGACCCGTGCGCCGACCGCATCCGCGGCGTCAGCGAAGAGGGCGACATGGGCCGCGGCTTCGTCCTGAGCTGAAGAAGGGCGAAGCCCGAGGCTGAGGTTCAGAGGGCCTGTCGAGGCCCTGGCAGGTGCAGGGGAACTCGAAGGTCCGCGGTCACGCCGGATCACGTCGGGTCCGCGCTCGATCGAGCCCGGCGCGCGCCGGATCTCGCACGCCGGGGCGGGTGCCGGCCGGGTCAGTCCTCGACCAGCGCGCTGGCGAGGACCTGGAACCGGGTCTGCCCGTCGACCGACGCGATGCCCCAGGGACGCGCGGTGTCGAACCAGACGACCTCGCGCCCGGTCGGATCGTGGCCGCGGGCCACGACCTCACCGGCGATCGTGCCGGGCTGCGGGTACGCCGAGCCGGCGTCGAGCGCGCGCGCCGTGACGATCGGCACCTTCTCGACGAACGCCCAGCGCCGGCCGTCGGCGTCGACGAGCTCGCACGCGACGAACCCGGGCTGATCGTCGCTCACGAAGCCCACGACCGCCACGTGGACGCCGCGCCAGGGCGCGGTCACTCGAACACCGCCGTCGCGCCGAGGACACACCAGTTCGCGACATGCGAGTTCATGACGAGCCTCCCGAGCCTCCTCGGATCCGCACGCTCGCACGGATCCGGACCTCCGTGCGCCGCCGGCGGTTCGCCGGCCCGGCTGACGAGCGCGGTGAATTCCGCCGCGGGCGTGGCGTCTCATGATCGGACCGCGCCCGCGGCGCCTGCAGCGATCGCACGAGCGGCTGCGGATTCCGCAGACCCATGTGCCGACACCGCCATCCCGGCGACGCGCGATCGACGGCTTGCGCGCGCGCTGCGATCCGCGCCACATGGCCCCGGGCTTGCGATGGCGTCCGCACCATGCGAACCCCTCCTCTCGCGCTCTGTGTCCTGGTCCTCGGTGGTGCGTGCGTCGACGGCGAGCCGGCCGAGCCCGACGCCGCCGGCCCCGATCCCGTCGCCGCGGTGCTCGATCTGCCGGCGGTGACCGCGTCGTACCGCGACCCCCTGCCCGCGCACTTCGCGAGCCCGCTGGTCCGGATGATCGACAACACCCCGGCCGACAACCCGATCACCGACGACGGCGCCACGCTCGGCCGGGTGCTGTTCTACGATCGCGCGCTGTCGGCCAACGGCACGATCGCGTGCGCGAGCTGCCACCTGCAGGCGGCGGGGTTCGCCGATCCCGAGGCGTTGAGCCGCGGCTTCGACGGCGGCCACACCAGCCGCAACGCGATGAGCGTCTCCGACGCGCGCTTCTACGGCAACGGCCGGTTCTTCTGGGACGAGCGGGCCGCGACGCTCGAGGAGCAGGTGCTGATGCCGATCCAGAACCCGGTCGAGATGGGCCTGACGCTCGACGAGCTGGTGGCCCGGGTCGCGGCGGCGCCGTATTACCCGCCGCTGTTCGTGCGCGCGTTCGGCGACGGCGAGGTCACCAGCCCGCGGATCGCCCGGGCGCTGGCCCAGTTCGCGCGGGCGCTGGTGTCGTACCGGGCGCGCTACGACGTCGAGCTGGCCGCCGCCGGCGACGTGGCCCGGCCGTTCGCCGGGTACACCGCCGAGGAGAACCTCGGCAAGGACCTGTTCCTGGGCCGGGCCGGGTGCGCCACCTGCCACCTCGCCAGCCCGCCCGGCCCCGGCCCGCGCGCCAACCAGGCGGTGTTCTTCATCGACATCGCCACCAACAACGGTCTCGACGCCACCACCGACGTCGGCGACACCGGCAAGGGCGCGGTCACCGGCGTCGCGCGCGACCTGGGCGCGTTCAAGTCGCCGTCGCTGCGCAACGTCGCGCTGACCGCGCCGTACATGCACGACGGCCGGTTCACGTCGCTCGAGGAGGTGGTCGCGCACTACGACACCGGCGTGCAGCCGCACCCGAACCTCGATCCGCGCCTGCGCGTGCCCGGCACCGGCGCGCCACGCCGGCTCGGCCTGACCTCGGCCGAGCGCGCGGCGCTGATCGCGTTCCTGTTCACGCTGACCGACGACGCGCTCGTGACCGATCCGCGCTTCGCCGATCCGTTCCGGCGGTGACCGTCAGCGCCCGTCGAGCAGGACCGAGGACGCCTGCGGGGTGCTGGCCCACGCCCGGGACCGGGCGCGCCTCGGTCGACCTCACCGACGGCGCCACGCCCCGGACGCGGCGCTTCGGCCGTGACGACCGCCGCGGTCGCGGTCGCCGGTGCCGCGTGGGGTCTCGATCGGGGCCCGGGCGCACTCGGGACTGGCTGGCCCTGGCCGCGCCGTGGCACAACCGTGAGCCTGGAGGCTCGATGTCCGATCCGGTGCGAAAGTCGTTCGGCAGCGCGGTCAACGCGCGCATCTGGCGGACCGTCGTGGCGGCGGGCGCGATGCTCGGCGCGCCGGCGCTGATCGCGCCCGAGGCGGCGTTCGCCGACGTCGGCACTACCCGCGGCGCGACGATGGCCCCGACCGCGGCGGTGGGCGACGCGGCGGCGCGGGCCGGGACGCGGGTCGCGAAGCCGCAGCCCAAGCCGCCGGCGAAGCCCAGACCGCCGGCGGCCGGATCGGGAACGGGATCGGGATCGGGGACGGGCTCGGGCTCGGGCTCGGGCTCGGGCATCGGGGTCGGCTCGGGCTCGGGCCGTGGCTCGGGTGGCTCGGGCGTCGGCACCTTGATCGGCACCGTCAAGGTCCGGGGCACCGGGCCGGCGCCCTCGACCCAGCAGCGCCCGCGCACGCGGCGGCGCAAGAACATCGGCCGCGGCTTCATCCTGTCGTAGAGTCTCGACCGATGCAGACTGACGACGCGATCGCCGAGGTCGCCGACGACGTGTTCGAACCCGTCAGCGCGTGGTGGCTGTCGGGCACGCCGCTCGAGCCCGAGCACCACCGCTTGATGCGCCGGCGCCTGACGCCGATCCCGTGGGCCGCGACGACCGCAGCCGCGCTCGCGCCCGAGGAGCGCGCGCGCCTGGCCGAGACCTGGACCCGGCGCGCCGCCGCCGAGTACCTGGCGGTGTCGACGTTCGCGGTGCTGGCGATCGATCTGGTCGCGGCCGCGGCGCCCGCCGACGTGCTGTCCCTGTGCATGCGCGCCGGCATCGACGAGGTCCGCCACGCCGAGCTGTGCCTGCGCATGGTCGAGATCTACGCCGGCACGCACATCCTGCCGCCGCCGGGGATGTCGAGCCTGCCTGACGACCCCAAGCGGCCCAAGCTGCACCAGGCGCTGACCAACGCGATGCTGGTGTCGTGCGTGTCCGAGACCTACGCCACGACCGTGCTGTCGGCGACGCGCGACCAGACCACCGACCCGACCGCCGAGGCGGTGCTGACCTCGATCTACTCCGACGAGGTCATGCACGCGCGGCTGGGCTGGTCGTACCTGCGCTACGCGCTCGATCGCGGCGGCGCCGACGCGCGCGCGGCCGCGGCGCTGATGGTGCCGGTGGCCCTGCGCGGCAACGCCAACGTGGTCGAGCGCGAGCGCCCGGCCACGATCACCGAGGCGGTCCGCGGCCACGGCCTGATGACCCCGGCCGAGGAGCGGCAGGTGTTCTCCGCGTGCGTGCGCGAGGTGCTGGTGCCCGGCTTCACGGCGCTCGGCATCGACTGCGGCACCGCGGTCGACGACTACGGCCCGACCTGGGCGGAGGCCGCGTGAGGGCCGCGCTGATCGCGGCCGCGCTGGCGGTGGCCGGGTGCGGCGCCGGTGCGCGCAGCAACCCCACCGGCGCGCCGTGGCCGCGGGCGCCGCTGCCGGCGCCCTTGGCCGAGCGGGTGGTCTGGGACTTCGAGCACGCGACCCTGGCCGGCGTCGATCACTGGATCGAGCAGTTCGACTTCGTCGAGGTCGGCGCGTTCGAGATCCTGCTGCGCCGCTACGACCTGCTCGGGCGCCTGACCGATCTGACCGACGCCGAGAAGGCCGCGCTCGCCGCCGAGGACGGCACGCCCTACCCGCCCGAGCGCGAGCGCCGCAACGTCGGTCGGTTCTACAAGCTGCTGGCGCAGCGTACCGTCGGCACCGGCGGCTGCACCGCCGGGCCGCCGCGCTGGGGCTACAACCAGCGCATGGGCCAGCCGTTCGAGCCGCTGCCGCCGGGCCACGAGGCCTACGAGCCGCTGCGGGTCCGGATCAACGCGCAGCTCGAGGGCGGCGGCGTGATCGGCATCCGCTGCGCCGGCGGACGCGGCGGCCTGGCGCTGGTCTACAGCCCGCGGCGCAGCGCCCGCGGCTACGCCATCATCACGATCTACGACGACGGCGAGTAGCCGGCGGCGCGCTCGATCGCCGGCACCGCCGCCCGGGCTGCGGCCCGGCCCGCCGCGACCGCCGCGGCCATCGCCGCCGGCTCGAGCGTCCACGGGCGCACCGCCAGCGGCGCCGGTGGGTGCACGGTGATGACCCGCACCCCCGGCGGGGCCAAGGTCGCCGGCCGGATCCGCGGGCCGAACAGCCGCAGGCGCGCGGTGCCGTCGGCGGCCGGCACGATCGCGACGATCGTCGTCGCGCCCCGGCCGCCACCGCCGCCATCGGCAGGTTGTCGCGGGCGCCGCCGTCGACCACGACCGCGCCGTCGATGCGCACGATCCGGCCGTAGAGCACCGGGATGAAGCACGAGCCCAGCACCGCGCGGACGAAGTCGGGCTCGCGCCGGCTCGACAGCACCCGGACCTGGCCGTCGCGCAGGCGCGTGACCGTGCACAGCGCCTCGCCCGGCGCCGCGCGCAGATCGCCATCGCCGAGCGCCGCCGCCAGCGCGTCGCCGACGATCGCGCTCATCGCGAACGGCGAGCGGTTGCGCGCGAGCTGGCGCCACGCCACGATCGAGCGCCCCGCGACCGCGGTCCACAGCGCCGGCAGCTCGCGGCTGCGCCCGGCGGCGACGCCGGCGGCGATGATCGCGCCCGACGACGCGCCCGCCACCAGCCCCGGCGCGACGCCCGCCGCCGCCAGCTCGGCCGCGACCCCGGCCGCGAACGCGGCGCGGTTGGCGCAGCCCTCGAACACCAGCGCGAGCACCGCGCGCGCTACTTGAGCTTGAGCTTGGCGCGGAAGTTCACCAGCAGCGCGGCCTCGATCGCCTGGTAGTGCGTGCCCTGATCGTTGGCGACCACGCCCGGCCCGCTCTTGAAGAAGTACCCGCCCGACACCGGCACGACGAAGCCGAGCGAGAACAGCGGGCCCAGGTTCCAGCCGGCGCCGATCTTGGCCTCGACCACGAAGCCCTTGTCGGTGACCTCGCCGTTGTCGAGCGGCAGCACGACCTGCTGGCCGGTGCCGACGCCGAAGCCGAGCCCGAGGCCCGCCTCGAAGTAGCCGGCCGGGCGACCGTGGGCCTTGCCCGGCTTGGCGGCCGGCACGCCCAGATCGACGTCGACGTCCATGCCGGTCATGAACTGGGTCCAGGTGCCCGTGAGCCCGCCGTTGTTGAACTGGTGGTGCTGGACCCAGACGTCGATGAACAGCACCTCGACGCCGACGAGCCCGCCGTAGACACCACCGCGGGCGCCGGTCTGGAAGGCGTTGTCCTTCTGGTCGCCGGCGACGCCGACGCCGCCACCGCCGCCGCCGTGGGCCTCGAGCCGGAGGCTGAGCAGGTCGGCGTGGGCGGGTGCGGCGGCCAGGGCGAGCGCGACGAGAGGCAATAAGCGACGCATCTCCGCAGTGTAGCCCGGCGACGTGGTCGCCGTCGCGTGGGCGCGGTCACGCTCTCGGCTGGCGCACGGGGCGATCGACCTGGTCGCCGTCGCGTGGGCGCGGTCACGCGCACGGCTGGCGCACGGGGCGATCGACCTGGTCGCCGTCGCGTGGGCGCGGTCACGCGCTCGGCTGGCGCACGGGGCGATCGACCTGGTCGCCGTCGCGTGGGCGCGGTCACGCGCACGGCTGGCGCACGGGGCGATCGACCTGGTCGCCGGCGCGTGGGCGCGGTCACGCGCACGGCTGGCGCACGGGGCGATCGACCTGGTCGCCGGCGCGTGGGCGCGGTCACGCGCACGGCTGGCGCACGGGGCGATCGACCTGGTCGCCGGCGCGTGGGCGCGGTCACGCGCACGGCTGGCGCACGGGGCGATCGACGTGGTCGCCGTCGCGTGGGCGCGGTCACGCTCTCGGCTGGCGCACGGGGCGATCGACCTGGTCGCCGGCGCGTGGGCGCGGTCACGCGCTCGGCTGGCGCACCGGGCGATTGACCTGCCGCGGGCGAGGTTGCTACCGTCGTCGGTCGAGGATCTCGCGGTGCCACTACCCGCCGTCGCCCAGGGATCGATCGACCTCGCGTCGGTCCTGATCGGCGTTGCGCTGGTCGTGGTCGCGCTCGCGGTCGCCTGGGTGTTGCGCCGGCGGACGCCGCCGCCGTCGTTCGATGACGCGCCGCCGCTGCCGCTGCCGCTGCCGCCGCCGCGGTCGCCGGTGATCGCGGTCGTGCGCTCGGCGCGGCGGATCACCGGCGCCGGCCTCGAGGTCGTGACCTCGGGCATGGTGTGCCCGACCTGCCGGACCGAGTACCCGGGCATGCTGTACTGCCAGCGCGACGCGCGTCGGCTGGTCCCCGCCGAGGAGATGCTGACCGGCCGCCCCGCCGGGGGCATGTGCACGCGCTGCGGGCGCGCGTTCGAGCCGGGCATCCGCCGCTGTCCGCACGACGGCGCCGAGCTGGTGCCGCCCAGCGCGTACCACGCGACCCGGCGCCCCGAGCCGCCGCCGACCGGCGTGCTCGCCAAGGTGTGCCCGGTGTGCCGCCACCGCTACGATCTCACCGCGCGCTTCTGCGGCCGCGACGGCCACGATCTCGTGGTCGTGAACTGAATTTCGGGGCGGCCCGTCATCGCCGAGCCGGTGCGCGACCGATTGCGGCGCCGGGCCGCGGGCTTTCGGCTAAGGTGCGCGCGCCATGCCCGACCTGGTGATCGGCAGCCGCCGAGCCTCACCCCAGCGCGCCCTGCGCGCCACCGGCCTCCTCGGCGGACTGGTCGTGACGGCGTTCGTGGTGGCGTGGTTCATCTACCGGCGATCGGTCGCGTACGACGTCCCCAGCGGCGAGCCGACGACCGCGCCGATCGAGCTGGAGCAAGCGGCGGGCGCCGGCGTCCGGCTGCGCTGGGCCGACGCCAGCCTCGCCTTCCGCGGCAACCTGACGGTGCTCCGGGCGCACGGCGAGCCGTTCGCGATCGGCGCGGCCCAGGGCCGGCTGCTGGCCGCGCGGTTGCCCGCGATGGCGGCGGCGCTGGCGCCGTCGATCGACGCGCTGGCGGGCTCGGGCGGCTGGTTCGGCGGGCTCACCTCCGGCATGCGCAAGGACTGGCGGCTGCGCTTCGTCGACGACGGCGTCACCGAGCCGCACCGCCGGGCGCTGGCGGGGCTCACCCGCGGCGCGTCGCAGTCGGGCGTCCGCCTGAGCTACACCGAGGCGCTGCGCGACGCGGCGGTGCTCGACGTCGGCCTGCCCGCGCCGTGGACCGCGGAGGTCCAGACCCGCAACCTGACGCGGTCGCTGACCGTCGTCGCGCCCCAGCCCAACGCGGTCGAGCGGCTGTGGGTCGGCCGCAGCTTCGCGCTGCCCGGGGTCGGCGACGGCGGCGAGGCCGCGGCGACGCCGGTGGTCACGTTCGCCCACCCGACCGGGCGCCAGGCCTGGGCCGGGGTCGGCTGGCCCGGGCTGACCGGCGTCGTCACCGGCGTCAACGCCGCCGGCCTGGTCGTGATGGTGCACCCGACCCGGACCCGCGACGTGCGCTCGGCCCGCGGCGCGCTGCCGATCACGCTCCTGGCCCGCGACGTCCTCGAGGAGTGCGCCGACCTCGACGCGGCCATCAAGAAGATCGAGGCGACGCCGACGCTCGGCGCCGCCGCGTTCGTGCTGGTCGACGGCGCCCACGGCCACTGGGCCGTGGTCGATCGCAGCCCGACCCGGTTCGGCGTCCGCCGCGATCCCGTGGTGCGCGCGGTCGGCGACGTGCTCGGTTCGACCGCGTTCGCCGACGACCCCGAGAACGATCGCCAGCGCCGCACGTCGGCGTCGGTGACGCGGGTCGAGCGCGCCGACAAGCTGGCGCAGGTAGCGCTGGCCGACCCGGCCGCGGTCGCCGACCTGCTGCGCGATCGTCGCTCGCTCGCCGACGAGGGCCTGGCGCCGGGCCACCGCGGCGCGATCGACGACGTCGCCGCCGCCCACGTGGTCGTGATCGATCCCGCGTCGATGGCGATGTGGGTCGCCGACGGCGTCGGCGCCGGCGCCCGGATGCGCGGCTTCGACCTGCGCCACGAGCTCCGCGGCGAGGGCGATCGGCCGATCCCGCCCGCGGACCTGCCGGCCAGCGTCGACGCGAGCGACGGCCAGGCCGAGGCGGTGCGCGCCGGTCGTCGCGAGCTGCGGATCGCGCGCAAGGCCTGGCGCAGCGGCGCGCGCGCGCGCGCGGCCGAGGCCGTGGCCCGGGCCCGGGCCCTGGCGCCCAACCTGCCCGAGGCGGTGCTGCTGGCCGGCACGATCGCCGACGGTCGCGGCGATCGCGCGGGCGCGGTCGCCGCGTGGGCGCGCTGGTTCGAGCTCGGCGCCGACGACCCGGGCCTCGCCGCCACGCTCCGCGCCGCCGTGACGCCGTAGACCGCGCCGCCAGATTGTGGTGAAACGGTAGCCATGAGCGAGGGCGCGCCGCGCTGGTGATCGTCGACCACCTGTCGGGTTCCCGGCGTGGCCAGCGCCAGGAGCTCGCCGCCGCGGTGCGCGCGCGGTTCGGCCGCCACCCCGACTGCGAGGTCTCGTTCGACGCCCACCGCGACATCGACGCGTCGTCGCGCCACGCCGAGCTGCGGCCGGCGGAGCGGGCCTGGGTGCTGGTCGATCTCGGCAGCTCCAACGGCACCTTCGTCGACGGCCAGCGGGTGACCGAGCTGGCGGTCACGGCCGGCGCGCCGATCACCGTCGAGTTCGGCCCTGGCGGCCCGCGCGTGCGCCTGTTCGTCGGCGACGCCGACGCGGTCGCGGCGCTGCCGGCGCCGGTGCTGGCCGAGCCGCGACGGCCCCTGCCCCTGTGGCTCGCGGCCGCCGGCGCGCTGGTCGTGGCGCTGGCCGCGACCGCCTGGCTGGTCCTGCGGTGACGCGCCGCCGTCGGGGTCCCCGCCGAAAAGACGGCTGGCTCCGTGCGCGCGCCGACGAGTTGCGCGACAATCGAGCAGGATGAACTGTCCGTCGTGTCAGACGCCGCTTCCGCCCGGCGCGCGGTTCTGCGGCGTCTGTGGCCATCAGCTGCAGTCGGCCCCGGCGGCGGCCCCGCCCGCGCGGCCCGGGATGCCTCGGCCAGGGTCGCAGCCGGCGGCCCCAGGCGGCGCGCGCGGCAGCGAGCCGGTGCTCCGTCCGCCACCGGCCGCGCGGCCGCTCGGCCTGCGCAAGAAGCCCGAGGGCGATCCGTTCGTCGGCCAGGTGCTCAACAACCGCTTCAAGATCGAGTCGAAGCTCGGCGAGGGCGGGTTCGGCGCGGTCTATCGCGGCACCCAGGTCCAGACCGGCCGCAAGGTCGCGCTCAAGCTGCTCCACCCCGAGATGACCCGCGACGACAACCTGGTCGCGCGGTTCCGGCGCGAGGGGCTGGTGCTGTGCAACCTGCAGGACCCGCACACGATCACGACCTACGACTTCGACTCGACGCCCGACGGCACGCTCTACATCGCGATGGAGCTGCTCGAGGGCAAGAGCCTCCACGCGGTGTTCCACAGCGAGGCGCCGATCGAGTGGAAGCGCGTGCTCAAGATCCTCGCGCAGATGTGCAGCTCTCTCGGTGAGGCCCACCGCCAGGGCATCGTCCACCGCGATCTCAAGCCCGAGAACATCTACCTCGAGAACCGCGGCGGCGATCCCGAGTTCGTGAAGATCCTCGACTTCGGCATCGCCAAGGTGATGCGCGGGGACAACTCGGTCGATCCGCAGGCGCCGCAGCTGACGGCCACCGGGCAGACCCTGGGCACGCTCGAGTACATGTCGCCCGAGCAGCTCATGGGCAAGCAGCTCGACGGACGCTCCGACGTCTACGCGCTGGGCGTGCTCGGCTACGAGCTCCTGACCGGGCGCCTGCCGTTCCCCGACGCCAAGGGCCCCGCCGCGCTGATCACCGCGCAGCTCAAGCAGACGCCAAAGCCGCCGTCGACGGTGCAGGGCGCGATCCCGGCGGGGGTCGATCGCCTGATCGGCAAGATGCTCGAGAAGGACAAGAACCAGCGCTTCCCCGACGTCGGCGCGCTCGCCGCCGCCGCGCAGGAGTGCATCGCGACCGGGCACTGGGGCGAGCCGGCAGCGCCCGCGGCGCCGCCCGCCCCGTTGCCTGCCGTCGCGCAGCCCAAGCCGGCACCGTCCGATCTCCACGGTCAGCCGACCGCGCCGTCCCATCGGGCGATGCCCGGTCAGGGCCCGATGGGTCAGGGCCCGATGGGTCAGGGCCCGATGGGTCAGGGCCCGATGGGTCAGATGCCGCATCAGGGCCCGATGGGTCAGGGCCCGATGGGTCAGGGCCCGATGGGTCAGATGCCGCATCAGGGCCCGATGGGTCAGGGCCCGATGGGTCAGGGCCCGATGGGTCAGGGCCCGATGGGGCCGGCGCCGTATCCCTACCCGCCGACCGCGTCGGTGACGACGCCGCGCTCGCGGCGCACGATGTGGATGGTGATCGTCGCGGCGGTGATCGCGATCGGTGCGGGCGTCGGGCTCGCGCTCGCGCTGTAGCCACCAAGGCGGATCAGCCCGCGAGCCACCAGCCGAGCGCGCCGGCCGTGAGCGCCAGCGCGACCAGCACCGCCAGCCGCAACCAGCCGCGCGCCGCGGGCGTCGCGGGCGCCACCGGCGCGGGCCGTGGCCGTCGGGCGGGCACGACCACCGCATGGCGACCGGTCGCGGGGACCACCGGCGGGCCGGGGTCGTCGCCGATGCCGGCCCGCGCCGCCAGCCGGCGCACGACGTACGAGGTCGAGGTCAGCGCGCGCTCGCCCTCCTCGCGCGGGTCGAACTCGCGGAACCGCGGCGGCGGCGCGCCGTCCTCGGGCGCCGTCAGCGCGGCGTCGTCGATGTCGAGCAACACCGACGTGATGTTGTCGGCGCCGCCCGCGGCGCACGCGGCGTCGCACAGCATCCGCGCCACCTCGTCGGGCGGGCCGCGCCCGTCGACGATCGTCGTCAGCGTGGCGAGGCCGAGCTGGTTGTAGAGCCCGTCGGAGCACAGGAGCACCCGATCGCCGCGGCGCAGCGGCACCAGCGACAGCGACGGCTCGACGTCGGGGTTGACGCCGAGCGCCTGCAGGATCGTCGAGCCACCGGCGAGCGCCGCCTCGAGCGGATCGCGCCCGGCCCCGACCAGCGCCGACGTCAGCGTCTGATCGCGCGTGACCTGGGTCAGCACGCCGGCGCGGCCCAGGTAGACCCGGGAGTCGCCGACCTGCGCGCACACGAGGTGGCCACCCGCGACGCCGACCGCCGACAGGGTCGTGCCCATCCCGCGCAGGCTCGGCTCGCGCGCGGCCTCGTCGAAGACCCGCCGGTTGGCGACCCGCACCGCCCGGCGCAAGAGCCGCGCGAACACCTCCGGGTCGTCGGTGGCGTGGGCGCCGAAAAGCTCGCGCCAGGTGGTCCGGGTCGCCAGCTCCGACGCGACCTCGCCGCCCGCCGCGCCGCCCATGCCGTCGCACACGATCGCGCACAGCCCCCGCGGCCCGGCGCCGGTGATCACGCCGTCCCCGTCGAACAGGCGATCGTCGTCGAGATCGCCGATCGCGAACGAGTCCTCGTTGCGCTCGCGGATCCGCCCGCGGTCGGTGGCGCCCGAGCCGGTCAGCGCCACCGGCAGATCACCGCCGCAGCTCGATGCGGAACAGCTGATCGCCCAGGCGCAGGTGCTCGCCCGAGCGGAGCGTCGTGGGCGCGGTCAGGCGCACGAACGTCCCGTTCGAGCTGTTGAGATCGGTGACGACGGCGCGCTGCCCATCCCAGGTGAGCGTGCAGTGGCGCCGCGACAGGAACGCGTCGTCCCCGAACACCAGCTCGCCCTCCTCGCGCCCGACCACGACCTCGTCGTCGGACAGGTGCCGCACGTCGCGGATGCCGCCCGACGGCAAGAGCTGCGACAGCCGGCCCCAGGGCTCGCGCGGCGGCGAGCCGAACAGCGCGACGCCGTGCCGGACCAGCGGCGGCGGGGTCCGCTCCTCGGGATCGAGCCGCTCGAACCGCAGCAGCTCGCGGCCGATCAGCATGATCGCGCCGTGGGCGACCTCGGTCGGGCGATCGATCTTGCGGAACACGCCGTTGAGCGTGTCGACCGGCGTCACCTTGGCGCCGTCGCCGGCCGGCTCGAGCCGCGCGTGGTGACGCGCCAGGAACCGATCCTGCTCGATCGAGATGTCGGCGCCGGTGCGGCCGAACACGACGAAGTCACCGGCCAGCGGGTAGCGCTCGCCGTCGGAGCCATCGCGGTTGACCGAGATCGCGTGGCCCCAGGTCGCCGCCGCCGGCTGCGGCCCCGCCGGCTGGTGTGCACGCAGCCGCGCCACCTCGTCCGACGGCGCGGCCAGCGTCGAGCCCTGGGCGTCGACCGACGCGGCCGGCGGCGGCGTGGCGCCGGGCGCGCCGACCCGGAACCCGCACTGCTGACAGAACGCGAACCCAGGCTGCACCGGCGCGTTACAGCGCGGGCAGCTCGACGCCCCAGCGGCCATCGGCGGCGGCGCCCCGCCCATGCCTTGCGACGGCCCGCCCATGCCTTGCGACGGCCCGCCCATCGGGCCACCCATGCCCATGCCTGGCGACGGGCCACCCATCGGGCCACCCATGCCCATGCCTGGCGACGGCCCGCCCATCGGGCCGCCCATGCCCATGCCTGGCGCCGGGCCACCCATCGGGCCGCCCATGCCCATGCCTGGCGCCGGGCCACCCATCGGGCCGCCCATGCCCATGCCTGGCGCCGGGCCACCCATCGGGCCGCCCATGCCTTGCGGCATCGGACCGCCCATGCCTTGCGGCGGGCCCATCGGACCACCCATGCCGGGCGGCGGACCGCCCATGCCGGGCGGCGGACCGCCCATGCCGGGCGGAGATCCCATCTGTCCGCCCATGCCAGGCGGGCCCATGCCGGGCGGCGGCGCGCCGCCCATGTACGGCGTCGGCAGGATCCCGGGCGACGACGCGGCGAGCACCGTGCCGCAGTTGCGGCAGAACCGCATCGACGGCGGGTTCTCCGTGCGACACGCGGGGCAGCTCACGAGCAACCCCGGGGGGCCGGCGGGAGTCGAACCAGAATAGGGCGCCGGACCGACGAGCGACGTCCCACAGTTGAGACAGAAGCCGGACCCGGGCGGATTATCGTGACCACACTTCGAGCAACGCACCGAGGTCCAGAGCGTATCAAGAACTCACGCGCACAAGGGCCGTCGGGGTGGCGGAATGCGGGCCCCCCCCCGGGTTTACACGGGGCCGTGGCTCTTGCTAAGACGGCCCCGCCGATGGTCCATCGCCTCTTGACCTTGTCCGCGTGCACGGCGGTGGCGATCGCGCTCGCCGCGTGCGCGCCGCCGCCCAGCCCGCGGGTCGCCACGTTCCGCGCCCGCCCCGACGACGTGGTCGCCGGACACCTGGCCGGCCCGTTCACCGGCCGCGTCGTCGACGCCGCCAACCAGACGCCGGTCACCGGCGCGCTGGTGTACGCGTCGTGGAGCTTCGAGCGCGGCTACGGCCTCGCGGTCGCCGCCGGCGCTCGCGAGGCGGTGGTGTCGACGGACGCGACCGGCACCTACCGCGTGCCCGAGGTCGCGGCGGTGCCAGCTGGCGCCCGGCTGACGGACGTTCGCCTGGTGATCTACAAGCGCGGCTTCGTCGCGTACCGCAGCGATCGCCGGTTCGTCGACTTCGGCGCGCGCCGCGACTTCGCGCAGCGCGACAACCTCGTCGAGCTCGAGCGCTGGCGTCCGGACTTCTCGCACGCGCGCCACCTGCGCTTCGTCGGCGGCGGCAGCGTCGTCGCGGCCGTGACCGGGTGGGAGGCCGACGAGGCCATCGCCGAGCTGGCGCAGCCGACCGCGGCCGCGGCCCAGGTCGCCGGCGCCGGGCCGTACCTGGTCGCGGCCCAGCTCCTGACCGAGAACGACATCAAGTCGCGCACCGACTACGACGGCCGGTTCGAGACCGGCCCGCTCGGCGACGAGCCCGACACCCGGACCTACTCGTCGCAGCACTACAAGGCGCTCGGCCGCGATCAGACCTGGGACGTCGCGGTGCGGATGTGGCGGCTCGAGCCCGCCGACGCGCTCGAGCGCTACGACGAGCTCCGCGGCGGGCTGCCCGGCGTCGACGAGCGCGACGAGATCGCCTCGCGGTCGCTGCGCGCGATCGAGAACAACATCTACGCGACCGCGTTCCTCGACGGTCAACGCGGCGTGGTCGTCGTGATCACGTGCGGCAAGAGCCAGTGCACCAAGTCCGACACCGTGGCCGACCTGGCCAAGCTCATCCACCAGCGCATCCGCGACCTCTGGCCGCTCGCGCGCGGAGGGACGCCGTGAAGTACGCCGCTGCCGTCGTCGCCGCGCTCCTCGGCGTGGCCGTGTCCGCCGCGCCCGCGCGCGCCTGGGAGTCCAGCACCCACGTCGGCCTGGTCGAGCAGGCGGCGCTGGCCGCCAGGGTCGACGCGTGGCTGCGCGATCTCGGGTTCCGCGGCGGCCTGTTCGAGCCGATGGTGGTGCCGCCGGCCGACGCGCCCGAGCTGCTCGCGGCGCTCGCCAACCACAGCGCCGCCGACGGCTTCGTGCCGGACCTGCGCGGCCAGCAGGCCGCGCTCAGCTGGCTGCTCGCCGGCGCGGCCGTCGCCGACGCGACCCCGCAGTGGGCCGCCAACCACTTCTTCGATCCGATCACCGGCGCCGGGTGGCGCGCGCCGGGACGGTCGTGGACCGATCGCCTGCGCGCGATGTCGACCGCGCGCCCGACCCTGCCCGCGCGCGGCGTGCCGGCCCCGGACTGGGCCGTCAGCCCCGACAACCCGCTGGGCCTGACCGGGTTCCTCGACCAGTACGAGAAGGCGATCGCCGCTGGCACGCCCGGCGAGCGCGGCCGGCACATGGCCGGGGCGCTGGTCGCCGCCGGCGCGATCCTGCACGTGCTCGGCGATCTCGGCTCGCCCAGCCACGCCCGCGCCGACTTCGCGGCCCACGTCGACCAGATCAGCGCCTCGACCGACGACGTCGGCGCGCGCTTCGAGCGGCTGGCCGCGATCGCCTGGGGCCGCCTGGGCGTGCCCGCGGCGAACGAGGTGCCGGCCCGCGCCCACTTCCGCGCGTTCTTCACCGGCGCCGGGACCAGCACCGACGCTGGCCTCGCCGACTGGACCGCCGCCCGGTTCTTCTCCGAGCACACCCTGCCCCGCACCGTCGAGGTCGGCCGGGTCAGGAGCGACGCGCTCGCGGCCACGCTGGCGCGGTCGCTACGTCGGCCGGCGCCGGCGCTGCCGCGCCGCCTGAGCATGGTGGTCGCGACCCAGCCGCGCGGCACCACGCTGCGCGACGCCACCGGCATGTGCCTGGCGCGCTACCGCAAGGACCGCGGCGCGCTGTCGTGGTGGCTCGACGACGACTGCGAGCTCGAGCAGGCCCAGGCCATCCTCCCGGTGGTCGCCGGCTATCAGGCCGCGCTCTTGGGCTGGCTGAGCCGCGGCCAGCTCGCGGTGACCCTCGCCGACGGCCAGGTCACGGTCCGCGCCCGCGGCGCCGCCCTCGGCGCCGGCACCGTCACGCTCTTCGCCGAGGACGGCCGCGGCGTCCGCACCGCCGCCGGCACCGCGCCGATCACCGCCGCCGCCGACGGCGCCGCGCTCGCGACCCTGCCGGCGCCGGCCGGGCGCCGCGCGATCGCGCTGTACCGCGGCCTCGACGACGCCGGCGAGCCCATCATCGCGTTCGGCCACGTCGAGCTCCCGTGAGCCCGCGCCGACCGCCCGGGCGCGCGCGCGGCGCCGCCACCGAGCCTGACACCGTGGTCGATCGCATCCTGGCGGCGCTCGGCCGCTGGCCCGACGGCATGCACGATCTCGGCGAGCCCCAGGTCGGCGTGCCCCTCGACTGGCCGCCGACGGTGACCGACGTCTACCTGGCGTTCGACGGCGGCCGCCTGTTCGGCGACAGCCTGAGCGTCGTCGCGATCGCCGACGCGCCGGCCTGGGACGAGCGCGGCCGGCTGGCGCTGGTCGAGTGGCTGGCCGAGCCGATCGAGGTCGATCGTGACGGCCGGGTCTGGCGCGCCGATCCCGAGACCGGCGAGGACGTCTGCGACGGCACCGGCTTCGACCGCTGGCTCTACGGCGCGATCGAGGCGACCGCGCTGCTGCACGATCGCGACGGCGAGTTCCGCGAGGACGCGTTCACCGAGGAGGGCGAGCTGGCCGACGAGACCGCGACCGCGATGGCCAAGGCCCAGGTGCGGCGCGATCCCAAGGCGCCCGGCCCGCGCTGGCGCCTGGCGCGCGCGCTGGTCGCGCGCGGCGATCTGGACACCGCCCGGACCGAGCTCGAGGAGGTGGTCGCGCACGCGCCCCGACAGGCCTGGGCCTGGCTCGATCTCGCGCGGCTGTCCGAGCGGCTCGGGGCCGTCACCGGCGCGGTCGACGAGGCCGAGGCCGCCGCCGACGCCGACCCGGCCCACGAGCACCGCGGCCACTTCTTCGCCGAGGCCGCGCGCCTGGCCGCCGCCGCCGGCGACGAGCCCCGCCGCGCGACCCTGGCCGCGCGCGCGATCGCCGCTACGCCCGGGCTGGTCGCGAGCCAGCTCGCCGGCGTCGAGGACCGCATCGCCGACGGCGACCTCGCCGCCGCCGCGCACCTGATCGCCCTGGCCCGCGCGCTGGCGCCGCGCGATCTCGCCGTCCTCGACCTCGCGCGCAAGATCGACGCGGCCCGCGCCGCGAACTGATCGGACCGCAGGCCACGTCCGCGCCGGCAGGCCCCGCGGGGTGCAGCCGACGCGCGCCCGGGCGTCGGGCTCGCTGGCACGCGCGCGGCGCTGGTGTGGCGGGCGCGCCGCTCAGTCGCAGACCGGGGCCGCGGCCGGGGCGCTGCCGTCGAGGGGCATGCCGCCGATCGCGATCCCGCGCAGCGACGCGTTGACGATCTCGATCCGCCGGTTCGCCGCGCGCCCCTCGGCCGTCGCGGGGTCGGCGATCGGCTTGGTGTCGCCGAACGCCGCGGCCAGGAGCCGCTCGCACGCGATGTCGTGCGCGACCAGCCAGCGTCCGACCGAGAGCGCGCGGTCGCCGCTCAGCATCAGCGCGTCGTCGCCCGACTGATCGCCGTGCCCCTCGATGCGCACCAGCGTCACCGCGTCCTTGGCCACCAGGTAGTCGTGGATGTGCCAGAGCGCCGGCTCGCTGGCGGCGAGCTCCAGCTCGGCCGATCCCGTCGCGAACACGATCAGGCCGGGCAACGCCAGGCTGCCGCGATCGGTCATCGTGAACTCGGTCGCCGGCTGGCGCTCGCCCGCGGGCGGTTGATCGCCGCCGGGCGGGCCGGGCGGCGTCGGGGCCTTGGCGCCCGGGCCGCACGCGCAGGTCAGGAGCACGGAGACGAGCACGAGCGAGGTTCGACGCATCGGCGGATGGTCGCCCGGGCGCCCGGACCGTGGCAACCGCCTGCGGTGCGGTCGCAGGCCGCAGCGCGCGCCTCGGGACGGCCGCCGAGCGCGGCGGCGCGCGCTCAGGCCGCGCGGGTCAGGGCCTGCTCGACGTCGATCGCCAGGTTGTCGCCGATCGCCTCGAGCGGCAGATCGTTGGGGTCGTAGCCGAACGGGTCCTCGATCTCGACGCCGATCTCGTCGATGCCGAACAGCGCGTACGCGACCACCGCGGCCGCGGGCCCGGTGGCCCAGCCCATCGCCGGCAACAGCGCCATCGGCACCGACAGACAGAACAGGGTCAGGAAGCCCTTGATGTGGTGCGCGTACGCGAACGGCACCGGCGTGCGCAGGATGCGCTCGCAGCCGCCGAGCGCGTCGATCAGATCGGACACGGCCTGATCGAGCATGACCAGGCGGTGCTCGCTCAGGCGCCCGGCCGCCGCCTCCGCCGCCAGCAGGTCGCCGATCGCGCGGCTGATCACCAGGGGCGGACAGCGGGCCGCCGCGAGCTCGGCGAGCAGCGCGGCCGGCAGCCGGGCCTCGAGCTCGGGCCAGGTGCGCTCGTCGCGCAGGTACCGGCGGATCGTCACGTACAGCGCGATCGTGCGGTCGCGCAACGCGGCGTCGGCGCCCGGCGCCAGGTAGCTCGCGCCCTGGCGCACCAGATCGCGCGCGTTGTTGACCATCGCGCCGACCAGGCGCCGCCCCTCCCAGTAGCGGTCGTACGAGGCGTTGGTGCGGAACACCAGCAGGAGGCCGAGCGCGACGCCGACCATCGTGTGGATGATGCCGGGGATCGCCAGGTCGACCACGTCGTAGCGCCGCAGCGCCGTCCCGACCAGGCCGACGCCGGCCACCATCAGGACGCGGATCGCGATCCGCGGCAGCACGGTGCCGCGGACGCCGCGCAGGATCGCGAACCAGTCGCGGGTGTCGTAGCGGATCATGGCGCGCGATATTCGATGATCGGCGCCCGCGGCTCAACTCGGCCGCGCCGGGTTCGTGGCCCGCTGGCGCCTCGTCGCGCGGCGCCGGCGCCGCCCCTGGCCGGGGTGGCGGCCGATCAGAACGTGACGCGGTGGCGCCAGGACACCTGGGCGCCGTCGCCGAGGCGGGTCTGGCTGACGACGTCGCGCACGCACGCGGCGCTGCGCGCGGGCAGGTCGGTGTCGACGATGTTCAGGTAGCGGATCGCCCCGGAGGCCTGCACGCCGACCTCGAGCTCGACGTGGGTGCCGTCGGCGAGGCCCTGCTTGGCCAGCGAGCGGACGCAGTTGCGGAGCTGCCGCTGATCGAGCGCGCGCGACAGCTCGACCAGGCGCTGGCGCCGCGCGGCGGCGGTGCCGGTCGCGGTCAGCGTCGGCTCGGCCGCGGCCTCGGCGATCACCAGCGGGCGCTCGGGGGTCGAGCCGTCGAGCTCGACCCACTGGCCGCCCTGGGCATGGCCGGCGCGATCGTGGAGCTCGACCAGGTGCCGCCCCGGCGGCAGCCGCCGCCACAGCGGGCCGGCGCCGACGACGACACCGTCGATCGCGACCGCGCGGCCGGCGGGCACCAACAGCGGCAGCGCCACGGTGGTGCGGAAGATCGTGTCGGGATCGGTCCACTGCGGCAGCGGCGCCGGGCGCGCCGCCAGCAGCTCGGCCAGCTCGGCCTCGGTCAGCGGCCGCACCAGGTGCCCGAGCACCGGCTCACCGTCGACGACCGCGAGGCGCTGGCCCGCGCCCAGCTCGACCGCGTCGGCCGCGCCCGACGACGACACCGCGACCCGCCCGTGCTCGCACGCGACCTCGACCTGGGCGCCGGCGCGCGCGACCCGGAACGCGGTGCCGCGGACCTCGACGGCGCGCCCGCCGACACGGACCACGAACCGCTGCTCAGGCGCGCGGTGGCTGACCTCGATGTCGACCTGGCCCTGCGCGCCGAGCACCAGCTCGACCCCGCCGGCGTCGAACCGCGCCAGCGTCAGCGCCGCGTGCGGCCCGACGGTGACGGTCGAGCCCGCGCCGAACTGCGCGGCCAGGCGGCCGTCGCCCGTGTCGATGCGATCGCCGGCGACCAGCGGGTGCGCGCCGACCGCGCTGCCGCCGACGAGCGTGCGGCCATCGGCGGTCGTGACCGTGCCGGCCGACTCGACCAGCGTCACCACCGCGGCCAGCGGCGCGGGCGCGACGACCAGCGCCGGTGGCGCGACGGGCGCGTCGACGCGCGCCAGCGCCGGGCGCAGCGCGGTGTCGGTGGGACGGATCACCAGCCACGCCGCGGCCGCGGCCGCGGCCAGCCCCAGCGGCGCCGCGAGCCACCACCCGCGCCGGGGCGGCGCCGACGGCACCGCGACCGGCATCGCCGGCTGCGAGCCGGTCCCGAGCGTCCAGTAGGTCTGCGCGCGCACGCGGTCCCAGCGCAGCTCCGGCGCCGGCAACGCCGCCAGCTCGGGGAACGTGGTCCGCGCCGCGCGCACCCGGGCGAGCGCGCGCTGGCACGACGCACACTCGTCGACGTGGGCCTGGGCTCGACGGGCGGCGCGGGCGCCGAGGCTGCCGCGGGCGAGATCGGCCAGGCGGTGCGGGGCGACGTGGCTCACGGCGTGCCCTCGCCGTCACCGGCGGTCGACGTCAGGATCTTGTAGAACTCGCGGCGCGCGTAGAACAGCCGGGTCCGCACCGTCACCGGGTTCGAGCCGACCAGGTACGCGATCTCGGTCAGGTCGCGCCCCTCGATCTCGTGCAGGTACAGCACGATCCGCTTCTTGGGCGGCAGCTGTTCGAGCGCCGCGTACACCCGCGCTTGATCCTCACGCCGCTCGAGCGCGCGCTCCGGCGACTCGGGCCGATCGGTCGCGCTCGACTGGTTGGCCACGGCCTCGAGGTCGGCCACGGCGATCGGCGGTGGGCGCCGCCCGCGCGTCCGCATCCTGCCGAACGCGACGTTGACGCAGATGCGGTAGAGCCAGGTGCCGAGCTGCGCCTCGTGGCGGAAGGTCGCCAGGCCGCGGAAGGCGATGACGAACACCTCCTGCACCAGATCCTCGAGCTCGCCGCGATCGCCCAGCACCCGGTACAGGTTCGCGGCGACCACGCGGCGGAACCGGTGGTACAGCTCGTCGTGCGCGGCGCGCTGGTTGGCCTTGCAGCGCGCGACCAGCTCGCGCTCGTCGAGCGACGCCAGCGGTCGATCCCCGGGGCGGGCCGAGCCGGACGGCTCGCTGGGGTGCTTGGCCACGAGGGAGAGCATAGCGCCTGGGCGGGTAACGAGATGTTGGTGTCCGGATCCGGTCGGGAGGTTCACGGGTAGCTCACGCAGCCTGCGTGGCCGAGATCGGATACGCAATTCAAGGCAGTTAGATAGATCCGAGGCGACCTTGGCCGACGTGTACGGCTCGCCTGGCGCGTGGATCAACGGGCGACCTTGGCCGACGTGTACAACCCGCCCGACGCCTTGCGCCGGGCGGCCCAGAGGCGCTACGCGATCGGCCATGCCCCTGCTCTCCGCTGTCGCCGAGACCCGCGCCCTCCTGACCCGCCTCGGCGTCGACCCGGCCGCGCTCGACGGCGGCGACCTGTCGGTGCGGTCGCCGGTGACCGGCGAGGAGCTGGCCCGGCTCACGACCGCGACCCCGGCCGACGCCACCGCCGCGATCGATCGCGCGGCCGAGGCGTTCGCGATCTGGCGGCGGGTGCCGGCGCCGCGGCGCGGCGAGCTGGTGCGGCGGTTCGGCAACGAGCTGCGCGCGGCCAAGGACGACCTCGCGCGCCTGGTCACGCTCGAGGCCGGCAAGATCACCAGCGAGGGCGCGGGCGAGGTCCAGGAGATGATCGACATCTGCGACTTCGCGGTCGGGCTGTCGCGCCAGCTCACCGGGCTGACGATCGCGACCGAGCGCCGGAGCCACCGGATGATGGAGACCTGGCACCCGCTGGGCGTCGTCGGCATCATCTCGGCGTTCAACTTCCCGGTCGCGGTCTGGGCGTGGAACGCGGCGCTGGCGCTGGTGTGCGGCGACGCGTGCGTGTGGAAGCCGTCGGAGAAGACCCCGCTGACCGCGCTCGCGACCCAGGCCCTGTTCGCGCGGGCGCTGGCCGGCTTCGCCGACGCGCCGCCGCACCTGGTGAGCGTGGTGATCGGCGGCCCGGCGGTGGGCGCGGCGCTCGTCGACGATCCCCGCGTGCCGCTGGTGTCGGCGACCGGCTCGACCGCGATGGGCCGCGCGGTCGCGCCGCGGCTGGCCGCGCGGTTCGCGCGCGCGCTGCTCGAGCTCGGCGGCAACAACGGCGCGATCGTCGCGCCGTCGGCCGATCTCGATCTCGCGGTCCGGGCGATCGCGTTCTCGGCCATGGGCACCGCCGGCCAGCGCTGTACGACGCTGCGGCGGTTGTTCGTCCACGCCGACATCTACGACGCGCTCGTGCCGCGGCTGGCGCGCGCCTACGCCTCGGTCGCGGTCGGCGATCCGCGCGCGCCCGGCACGCTGGTCGGCCCGCTGATCGATCCGGCCGCCGGCGCGGCCATGACCCGGGCCCTCGACGCGGCCCGCGCGCTCGGCGGCCGGGTCCACGGCGGCGACGTCGTCGACCTGGGCGGCGGCGTCTACCGCCGACCGGCGCTGGTCGAGCTCGACCACCAGGCCGGGCCGATGCGCGACGAGACCTTCGCGCCGATCCTCTACGTCGTGCGCTACCACGACCTCGAGGACGCGCTGGCCGCGCACAACGCGGTGCCGCAGGGGCTGTCGTCGTCGATCTTCACCCGCGATCTGCGCGAGGCCGAGCGGTTCGTCGCGGCCGACGGCTCCGACTGCGGCATCGCCAACGTCAACCTCGGCCCGTCGGGCGCCGAGATCGGCGGCGCGTTCGGCGGCGAGAAGGACACCGGCGGCGGCCGCGAGTCGGGCTCGGACAGCTGGCGCGCGTACATGCGCCGCGCGACCAACACGATCAACTACGGCCACGACCTGCCGCTCGCGCAGGGCGTGCAGTTCGACGTCGACGCCTGAGCCCACCGCAGCTGGCCAGGCGCCAGGCCGCCTGGGAACTCTAGAGCCGCTCGACGCGGGCCGGCACGCGCTGCCGGGCCGGCACCCGCTTGTGCCAGGGCGTGCCGACGAACGGATCGCGATCGCCCGCGGCGGTCAGCTCGTTGGGCGCGACCCCAGGCGTGACGTCGCCGTCGACGCCGGGGTAGCGCAGGCCCAGGCCGTTGGGCAGCGCGAGGTGCCCGGCCTGCATCGCGTCGCTGACCTCGATCGCGACCTCGACCGCGGCCCGCGCCGTCGCCAGGCGCACCCGATCGCCGGTGGCCACGCCCAGCGCCGCGGCGTCGCTCGGGCTCATGCGCAGCGCGCCGTCGGCGTCCTTCTTGCGCCAGGCCGGGTCGCGCACGATCGTGTTGGCGGTGAACGCGCGCCGCTCGCCCGCGGCCAGGACGAACGGGAACGCCGGATCGCGGACCTCGGGCGGGCTGGCCAGCGCCGTCGCCAGCTCGGCCAGCAGATCGGGCAGCTCGAGGTGGATCTTCTTGTCGGCGGTGCCGATGCGCCGCGGCTGATCGGCCCAGTCGTCGACGGCGAAGACCACCCCCGAGGGCCCCGCCAGGATCGCCGCGAACAGCGCCTCGGCCGCGGCCAGCGGCGGCCCGCCGAAGCCGGCCCGGGCCAAGGACGCCGGCTGCTGCATCGCCAGGCGCGCGCACAGCGCGAACAGCACCGCGGCCTCGCGCTGATCGTCGGGCAGCGCCATCGTGCGGTACAGCAGCACCGGCGCCAGCGCGGTCAGGGTCGGGTTGCCCAGCACCCGGGCCGCGAACGCCTGCCCGTAGGCGGTGCGCCCGAGCGCGGCCGCGGCCCGCAGCGGCGCCAGCATGTCCTCGGAGACCGCGCCGAGCGCCTCGCACAGCCGCGCGTGGATCTCGGCCTCGGGCAGCGGCCCCGGCGGCGGCGGGAACAGCCGCGGGCGCAGGTGGAACACGTTTTTCGGGAAGTCGAAGTTGAAGAACGTGGCCTCGGCCTTCTCGTACTGGGTCGCCGCCGGCAGCACGTAGTGCGCCAGCTGCGCGGTCTCGGACATCGCGACGTCGATGACGACCAGCGTGTCGAGCGCGCCCAGCGCCGCGCGCATGCGCGGCGAGTCGGCCAGCGAGTGGGCCGGGTTGGCGGCCTCGACCAGCATCGCCCGGTAGCGCTTCGGGTGCTCGGTCAGGATCTCCTCGGCGATGACGTTGCACGGCACCAGCCCCGCGACGATGCGCGCGCCGACCACCGGCGAGGTCGACGCCGACGCGCCGCCCCAGATCGGCACCATCGTCGTCGGCGCGAAGTGGGTGCCGGGCCGGCCGAAGCTGCCGGTCAAGACCACGAGCAGCTTGTGCAGGTAGCTGACCAGCGTCGAGTGCTGGTTCATCTGCACGCCCAGATCCTCGAAGCTGGCGAGCGCGGTGGCGCCGGCGATCGCGGCCGCGGCCCGGCGCACGAGGTCCTCGGCCACGCCGGCCCGGACACAGCAGGCGGCGACCTCGACCGCGCGCAGCGCCGCCAGCACCGGCTCGACGCCGACCGCGTGGGTGTCGAGGAAGCCGCGATCGATCCGCCCGTCGGCGACCAGCACCGCGAGGATCGCCGCCAGCAGCCACGCGTCGCCGCCCGGCGTCACCTGCAGGTGCAGATCGGCCAGGGCCGCGGTCTCGGTCCGGCGCGGATCGATCACGATCAGCGTGCGCGCGGGGTCGGCGGCCAGGGCCTTGAGCGTCACGCGCGCGCGCGGGATCGAGTGCGAGAACCACGGGTTCTTGCCGATGAACAGCGCCACGTCGGCGTGCTCGAAGTCGGCCCGGGTGCTGGTGCCGAGCATGCGGTCGCTGACCCAGAACTCGCCGGTCTTCTCCTGCGCCAGCGCGCTCGAGCGGTAGCGCGCGCCCAGCACCCGGCGGGTCGCGGTGGCGTAGGCCCCGGGCAGGTGGTTGCCCTGGCCGCCGCCGCCGTAATAGAAGATCGCGTCGCCGCCGTGGGTGTCGCGGACCGCGGCCAGGCGCGCGGCGACCTCGCGGATCGCGGTGTCCCAGTCGATCTCCTCGAACGTGCCGTCGGCCCGGCGCCGCAGCGGCGCGGTCACGCGATCGCGCCCGTGCTGGTAGTGGTCGAGGCGGTGGGCCTTCTCGCACGCGTAGCCCTGCGAGCCGGGGTGGCGGCGGTCGCCGCGCAGCTTGACCAGGTGGCGGCCGTCGTCGCCGCCGAGCTCGACCTCGAGCCCGCAGTTGCACTCGCACAAGATGCACGCGGTCGGCGTCCAGGTCATGGCGCCCAGTGTGCCCGGGTTGGGCCCGGCGCGCACGACCGGGGCTCCGACGGTTCCGGCTCCGGTTCCGGCGGTTCCGGCTCCGGTTCCTCCGGCTCCGACTCCGGTTCCGACGGTTCCGGCTCCGGTTCCGACTCCGGTTCCGACTCCGGTTCCGACTCCGGTTCCGACTCCGGTTCCGGTTCCGGCTCCGGTTCCGACTCCGGTTCCGACTCCGGATCCGGCTCCGGTTCCGACTCCGGTTCCGACTCCGGTTCCGACTCCGGTTCCGGCTGGCACCTCAGCGGCGGCTGGGGCGCGCCTCGAAGCCGAGGTCGGCGTCGACCTGGCACCGCAGCACGTCCTCGTCGCGATCGCGCGCCAGCAGGCACGGCGCCGCGTCGTCGCCGGTGTCGAGCTTGGGCAGGCGCAGCTCGATGCCGGCGCCGGTGATCGCCCAGGTGCCGCGGAACGTGATCTTGTCGCGCATGCCCTGACACGCCGAGCGCAGCACGATCGTGACCTTGCGATCGCGCCGCAAGGTCAGCTTGATCTCGGGCTGATCGCACGGCACCAGCGCCTGCTCCCACTCGCCGCCGAGCCCCATGATCCGCTCGTACGGATCGGTGCCGGCGCGGTCGAGCCCGACCGCGGTCCGGAACCGCGGCTCACCGACCAGCTTGCCGAACGCCTTGTCGAAGCGCGCCTCGACCAGCCACTCGATCGCGTCGGGCGCCGGCGCGCGGGCCAGGGCCTCCAGCCGGTCGAGCGCCTGGGCGGTGCGCTTGCCGGCGACGTCGAGCGCGGCCAGGCGGTACAGCGCCTCGGGATGATCGGGCGCGAGCGTGAGCACGATGCCCCAGCCCTTGACCGCGGTCTTGCCGCGCGCCTTGCGCGCCGCGGTGACGACGCGGGCCAGCCCCGGATCGTCGGCGACCGGCGGCGGCGCGACCCGCGGCGGCGGCTCGGTCGACGGCGGCGGATCGGCGCCGAGCGTGCGGCCGACGCCGACGTCGAAGCCGATCACGTCGTGCAGCTCGCGCCCGGCCCGGCGCACCACGTACTCGACCACGATCAGCCGGTCGGTCGGCGAGCGCCAGACGTCGACGATCGAGGTGACGGTGTCGCCGCTGTTCCACGCCACCAGCGGCACCCCAGCGGCGGTGGCCACGCGGATCGTGCGGCCGGCGGCGGTGGCGACGACCTCGGCCTTGGCCCCGCGCTGCGGGCTCGGCAGCCGGGTCGACAGCGCGGCGACCTCGGCGGTGTCCGCGGTCCGGCACGCGGCCGCGCCCCGGGCCTCGCCGCCGGTCACGGCCAGCGGCGCGCACACCCGGCTGGCCCCGACCACGTAGCTCTTCTCGTTGGCGGCGATGCCGCCGAGCGAATCGGCCTCGGCCAGGCCGGCGACCAGGACCATCCAGACGGCGACGGCCGCCGCGCTGCGCGGAGCGATCATGATCTGGGAATAGCACGCCGACCGATGCCGCGCCGCGGCGTTCGTTGTACGGTCGCCCGGTGATCCGCGACGTGGTGCGCGCTGTGACCCGGGCCTCGGCCGCCCTCGACCGCGGGGTCGTGCGGGTGATGGAGCGGCGCATGGCGGGCCCGTCCGCCCGGCGCGAGGCGGCGATCCCCGAGGACGCCCACCGCCGCCTGGTCGACCTGGCCGGCCGCTACCGCGACGACACGCTCGGCACGCCCAGCCGGTTCTTCCCGGCGCCGCCGCGGCCCGACGTCCGGGCCGAGGTCGTCGGCGAGGCCTGGGGCGGCACCGTCGAGCACCTGACCTGGGCCTCCGCCTACCGGCCGTTCCTGGCCAGCTACCGCGACGAGCACCACCGCTGGACCGAGAACCACACCGTCCACGCCCGGCGCTACGCCCGGCCCGGCGGGCCGCGGCCGACGCTGGTGCTGCTGCACGGCTGGGGTGGCGGCGCCTGGTGGCTGGAGGAGCGCGCGTTCGTGGTCGGCTACTGGATGGCCCGCGGCTTCGACGTGGTCGTCTTCCAGCTGCCGTTCCACGGCGAGCGCGCGCCCGGCGCCGTCGGGCGCGGCCCGCGCTCGGGCGCGCTGTTCCCGTCGGCCAACGTGGTCCGCACCAACGAGGCCTTCGGCCAGGCCATCTGGGAGCTGCGCGGCCTCGGCCAGCACCTGCGCGACCGCGGCGCCACCGCGGTCGGGGCGATGGGCATGAGCCTGGGCGGCTACACCACCGCGCTGTGGTCGACGATCGACCCCGCGCTCGCGTTCGCGGTCGCGATGATCCCCGCGGTCGACATGAGCGAGCTGATGTGGCGCCACGGCGAGGACAGCCCGGCCCGCCGACGCGCCGCCGCCGCCGGGGTGTCGTCGACGCTCCTGGCCGAGGTGTTCGCGGTGCACGCGCCGACCACGCGCCCGTGCCTGGTGCCGCACGGCCACCGCATGATCGTCGCCGGCCACGGCGATCGCATCACGCCGCCCGATCAGGCCGAGCGCCTGCGCGCCCACTGGGGCGACTGCGCGATCCACTGGTTCCCGGGCGGTCACCTGGCGCAGATCGGCCGCGGCGACGCGTTCCGCGCGGTCCGCCGTCACCTCGCCGCCGCCGGCTTCGGCGCGGCGCCGCGGAGCTCGCGATGAAGCCGTTCCTCCACGCCCTGGCCGAGGGGCCGATCCTGTTCGACGGCGCGATGGGCTCGCTGCTCTACGATCGCGGCGTCCTGCACACCCGCAGCTACGACGAGCTGGTCACCGCGCAGCCCGAGCTGATCGCCCGGGTCCACCGCGACTACCTCGACGCCGGCGCCCAGGTGATCGAGACCGACACCTTCGGCGCCAACCGGATCGCGCTGGCCCGCCACGGCCTCGCCGATCAGATGGTCACGCTCAACAAGACCGCGGTGAAGGTGGCGCGCGAGGCCGTCGCGGGCCGCGCCTACGTCGCGGGCGCCGTCGGCCCGACCGGGGTCCGGTTCGCGATCGCGTCCGAGGCCGAGCGCCGGCGCGCGCGCATGGCCCTGGCCGAGCAGATCGACACGCTCGTGGTCGCCGGCGTCGACCTGATCCTGCTCGAGACGTTCTCGTCGATCCTCGAGCTCGAGCTGGCGATCGCGGTGTCGAAGGAGCGCGGGCCCAAGGTGCCGGTGGTGGCGCAGCACGTCTTCGACATGGCCTGCAAGGGCGACGGCGGCCTGGCCCCGGCCGAGGTCGCCGAGCGGCTGGTCAGCGCCGGCGCCGACGTGATCGGCGCCAACTGCGGCGTCGGCCCGGCCGAGCTGTACACCGTCGCCACCGGCATGATCGGCCGCGGCAAGCCGGTCATCGTCCAGCCCAACGCCGGCATGCCGGCCGCGGTCGAGGGCCGCACGATCTACGTCGCCAACCCCGAGCACTTCGGCGTGTTCGCGCGCCGGCTGCTCAAGAGCGGGGTCCGCGCCATCGGCGGCTGCTGCGGCACGACGCCCGCGCACATCCAGGCCATGCTCGGCGCGTTCCGCATGCTCGGCGGCGCCCGGCTCGACGACGCGCCCAGCCAGGTGCCGTCGACGCCGTCGATCGTCAGCGGCGGCCCCGGCTCGACCCCGGGCCCGGCGGTGGTGCCGCTGGCCGAGCGCAGCCGCCTGGGCGCGCGCATCGCCGCGGGCGAGTTCGCGGTCTCGGTCGAGCTGACCGCGCCGGCCGGCAGCGATCTCACGCGCACCAAGGCCCAGGTCGCCGAGCTGCTCGCCGCCGGCGTCGACATCGTCAACATCGCCGACGGCCCGCGCGCCTCGGCGCGGATGGGCAACCTCGCGGTGTGCGCGCGGCTCGTCGCCGAGACCGCCGTCGAGCCGATCCTCCACGTCTGCACGCGCGATCGCAACTTCCTCGGGCTGGTCGCGCACCTGCTCGGGGCCCAGGCCCTGGGCCTGCGCGACCTGGTGATCATCACCGGCGACCCGCCCAAGATGGGCGACTACCCGTTCGCGACGCCGGTCTACGACGTCGACTCGGTCGGCCTCTTGCGCATGGCCGCGGGCCTCAACGCCGGCGTCGATCCCGCCGGCAAGCCGGCGCCGCCGACCTCGTTCGTGCTGGCCACCGGCGCCGAGCCGGGCGCCGCCGACTACGACCGCGAGCTGCGCCGGCTCGAGGAGAAGAAGGCCGCCGGCGCCGAGCTGGTGATGACCCAGCCGGTCTACGACCCGCGCACGCTCGAGCGCTTCCTCGACGACACCGCCGGCCTCGGCCTGCCGATGATGGTCGGCATCCTGCCGCTGGCCTCGGCCAAGAACGCCGAGTTCCTGCACAACGAGGTGCCGGGCATGGCCATCCCCGCCGACATCCGCGCCCGCATGGCCAAGGCCGGCGCCGGCGCCGAGGGCCGGGCCGAGGGCCTGCGCATCGCGCAGGAGGCGCTGGCCGCGGTCAAGCACCGGGTCGCCGGCGCGTACATCATGCCGCCGTTCAACCGGGTCGAGGCCGCGATCGCGGTGCTCGAGGTCGTGCGCGATCGCTGGCGGCCGGCCGGAGGCGCGGCGTGACCGCGATCCTCGACGGCGCCCCCGGCGCGATGACCCCGGTCGAGGCCCGGGCCTTCCACGGCGAGGCCACGGTCACCGACCTGCACGCCGACACCGCCAAGCTGATGGACAAGCTCGACTTCGAGCTGGCCGATCGCCACGACCGGCCCCTGCCCGGCCGGCTCAACTACGTCGGCCACGTCGATCTGCCGCGGCTGCGCGACGGCGGCGTCGCCGCGCAGGTGTTCGGGCTGTGGACCGTCCCCTACCCCGAGCGCGGCTGCAAGCACGCGGTCGACACCCAGCTCGACGCGCTCGATCGCGCGATCGCCAAGCACCCCGACCAGATCGCCTGGGCGCTCACCGCCGACGAGGTCGCCGCGTGCAAGGCCCGCGGGCAGCTGGCCGCGATGGGCGGCATCGAGGGCGGCCAGGCGCTCGAGGCCGATCCGGCCAACGTCGCGTACTTCGCGCGCCGGGGCGTGCGCGCGATCGGCCTGATGCACTTCTCGGCCAACGCGCTCGGGGCGCCGGCCAAGGGCCGCGGGGCCGATCCCGATCGCGGGCTCACGGCGATCGGCCGGGACGTCGTGCGCGAGATGAACCGGTGCGGCGTGATCGTCGATCTCGCGCACATCAACCGCAAGGGCTTCTTCGAGGCGCTCGCCCTGACCACCGCGCCGCCGATGGTGACCCACACCGGCGTCAGCGGCGTCCACGCCCACTGGCGCAACATCGACGACGCGCAGCTGCGCGCGGTCGCCGATCACGGCGGCTGCGTCGGCATCATCTTCGCGCGCCGGTTCCTGGGCGGCGCCGACGTCGAGGCGGTGGTCGATCACCTGCTGCACATCGTCGACGTGGCCGGGCCCGACGTGCCGGCGCTCGGCTCGGACTTCGACGGCTTCGTCGTGCCGCCGGTCGGCCTCGAGGACGTCGCGTGCCTGCCCAACCTGACCGCGGCCCTGTCGCGCCGCGGCGTCCCCCCCGAGACGCTCGCCAAGATCCTCGGCGGTAACGCCCAGCGCGTGCTGGCCGACGTGCCCCCAACCTGCTACCTGGCCCACCGCGCCCATGCCTGAGCTACCTCCGGGGCTCGTCCCGCCCGCGCGCGCCGTCGCGCTCGCCACGCTGCTCCTCGCCGTCGGGGCCTGCCCGTCGAAGTCCTCGGACAAGCGCGGGGCCGGCGTGATCGCGGCCAGCGACGCCCGCACCGTCGACGCGGTCCCGCGCGGGCCCGACGGCGAGGTGGTGCTGCCGCCGCCGCCGCCGGTGCCGCCGACGCCGGCGGGGCTGCCGCCGCTGCCCGGCGACGTCGCGCCGACCGCGGCCGAGGTCGCGCTCGGCGAGCTGTTGTTCCGCGAGCCGCACCTGGGCGCCGACGGCACCACCGCGTGCGCGAGCTGCCACGATCCGGCCCACGGCTACAGCGGCACCGAGCCACACCCGCGCACCGCCGCCGGGCGACCGAGCCTGCGCCGAGCCGCGGCGCTGGTGAACCTCGCGTGGTCGCCGGAGCTGGGCTGGGACGGGCGCGGCGCCAGCCTGACCAGCTGGCTGCCCAACCACGCGCGCGCGCAGCTCAACCAGACGCTCGACGACGCCGCCCTCGATCTCGCCGCCAGCCCGACCTACGCCGCGCACCTGGCCCGGGCCGGCCACGGCCGCACCGCCGGCGACACCGTGCTCGCGGCGCTGGCGGCGTTCGTGGTGACGCGCTTCGTCGGCGGCAGCCCCTGGGACGCCCACGAGGCCGGCGTCGCCGGCGCGGTGTCCGACGACACCGTCGCCGGCTACCAGCTGTTCAGCGGCAAGGCGCTGTGCGGGAGCTGCCACCCGCCGCCGCTGTACACCGACCACGGCTACCACCGGCTCGGGCTGATCACGTCGCGCGACGACGGGCGCGGCCGGGTCGACGCCGCGCTCGGCGGCGCCTTCAAGACCCCGGGCCTGCGCGGCGCCGCGGCCCGGACGCGGTTCTTCCACGACGGCAGCGCGACCTCGCTCGACGCCGCGATCGACTGGCACCTGGCGGGCGGCCGCGGCCAGGGCGCGGACCCGAGCGTGATCGATCCCGGGCTGCCGCCGGTGACCTTGACCGCGGCCGAGCGTGCGCAGCTCGGGGCGTTCGTCGCGGCGCTGACCGCCGCCGGCGCCCCGGTCCTGGCGCCGCTGCCGACGGACGTTCCGTGACCACGCTGGCCCACCGGCTCGAGATCCAGCTCGGCGGGGTGCAGCTGCGCGCGCTCGAGCGCGGGCTCCGGGCCGCGGCCGGGCTGCGCCGGCGGACGCTCGCCGTCGGCGACCTCACGCTCGCCGCCCTCGAGCGACCCGGCGTCGGCACGCCGCTGGTGATGATCCACGGCTTCGGCGGCGACAAGGAGACCTGGCTCCTGATGGCGCCGTGGGTGCGCCAGCGGCCGCTGCTGATCATCGACCTGCCCGGCCACGGCGCCTCGACGCTGATCGACCGCGGCCGCGCGACCCCGGCGGCGATGGGCGCGGCCATCGTCGGCGCCCTCGACGCCGCGGGCGTCGCCCGCGCGCACCTGTGCGGCAACTCGATGGGCGGCGGCATCGCGCTGTGGATCGCGCGCAACCACCCGGCCCGGGTCGCGTCGCTGGTGCTGGTCGCATCGGCCGCGCCCGAGCTGGCCGAGAGCGAGCTGACCCGGGCCCTGGCCCGCGGCGAGAACCTGCTCATCCCCGGCGCCGAGGACAGCGACCGCTTCATGCGCATGGTCGTCGAGAAGCCGCCGAAGGTGCCGCGCGCGATCCAGCGCTACGTGGCCGCGCGCCGGGCCGCGGCCCGGACCGAGCTCGAGGAGATGTTCCGGGGCTGGGTCGAGGCCACGCCCGCGACCGGGCTGCCGCGCGACCTCGACGCGATCGATCAGCCGACCTTGATCGTCCACGGCCGCTGCGATCGGATCATCCACGTCGACACCGCGCGCAAGGTCGCCGCGGCCGTGCCCCACAGCCGGCTGCGGGTGCTCGACGGCATCGGCCACGTGCCCCAGCTCGAGGCGCCGCGCGCGGTCGCCGAGCTGGTGCGCGATCACCTCGCGCGCGTGCCGCCGTGACGGTGCGCCCGTCGACGGTGTGGCGGCGGGTGCGCTGGGCCCTGGCGTTCGTGGCGCTGTGCACGCTCGCCACCTGCCCGGCCGCGATCCAGCGCTGCTCGGTCGAGCAGACCGCCGACGAGGCCCCGACGCTCCTGCGCTACCTGGTCGGCCAGATCCGCGCCTACGTCACCGAGCACGGCGAGCTGCCGGCGATCGACGTCGGCCCGACGCCGGCGATCGGCACCTGCTGCGCGACCCGGCGGGTGTGCGCGCCCGACGCCGACCTGTGGCTCGAGCCGGGCTGGCGCGCGCTCAAGTTCTCGATCGACGGCCGCCACCGCTTCTCGTACCAGGTGGCGCGGGCGGGCAAGGCCCTCGTCCTCACCGCCACCGGCGATCAGGACTGCGATCAGGTGCGCGCCACGATCACCGTCACGCTCACGCTCGACGGCGGCAACCTGGTCGAGGCCTGGGCGCAGGCGGGCCGGGCCACGCGCTGAGTGGGCCGCGGCGGTCGCGGGGGCGGCGGTGGCCGCGCGCCACCGGCCGGCGCACCACGGCGCGAGGGCGCCGGCCCCGGCCGCGCCCGGGGCGGCGACCCCCGCGCCGCGCCCGCGCCTGGTGCCGGGGCCTGCTGCCCCGGCCGCCGCGCGCCTGGCGCGCCGGCCTGCGCGGGCCTCGCGGCCGAGGACCGGACGGCATCGCGCGGGCCCGGGGCGGCCGGCCGGACCGACCCGGGGCGGCTCTCGGCGCCCGCTACGACGCGTACCAGCGGGCGGACCGGGGGCGCACCTCGCTCGCCCGCCGCGGTGAGCGGGGGGCCGCCGGGGCGCGGCTGATCGGCGACGTAGGGCCGCGGCTCGATGTCGGCGGGGATCTCGGTGGTCAGCGGCGCGCCGGGCTTGGCGAGATCGCCGGCCAGCAGGCCGTCGAGGGTGTCGTCGTCGAGGCCGGTCGCCGCGTACAGGTCCTGCTTGTACGCGGCCTCGGTGGCGGCGATGAGCTGGCGGCGCTCGTCCTCGGACGCGCCCCGGGCCACGGCCTCGTGCATCGCGTCCTTGAAGCCGCCGTTGTGCTTCTGCATGAGCTCGGCGATCTGGCCGCGCTCGGTCTCGGTGAACGTGCGCCCGACGATCTCCTCGACCTCGCCGAGCCGCTGCGTCGCCATCACCAGGTAGCCGAGGTAGGTCAGCTCCTCGACCTCGGCCACGGTGATGCCCTCCTTGGCGGCCTGGGCCTTCGCGAACTCGGCGTTGTACTCGATGAACGCGTGGATCATCGCGCGGAACGCGGCCTCGCCGGGCGGCGTGCCCGCGGCCTTGGCCCGCTCGTAGGCCACGCGCGCGACCGCGTCGACGTCGCGCGGCATCTCGGGCGACGGCACCCGCGTCCGCGGCGTCCCGGGCGCGGGCGGGTGCGCGGGCTTGTTCGGCGCGGTCACGAGCGCCGGATCCGCGGCGGGCGCCGGGCTGGGCGCGCTGCGGGCGTCGCTGCGGCTGCGCAGCAGCAGCACCGCGATCACCACCAGCGCGACGAGCGCGGCGCCTCCGATCGCGCGGCGCGCTACTTGTCGCACGAGATGCCGTTGACCGACGACACCGGCGGCGAGCCCCAGCACCCGCTCGCGGTGTCGACCGTCCAGCCCTGCCGCGAGGAGAAGTTCTCCATCCAGCAGTCGCTGTTGCAGTCCGACAGCACGTTGTAGCTGCAGACGTTCGAGCGGTCCTGGTAGCTGGGCGTGGCGTAGCAGGTGTTGGCCTGGCCGCCGTAGCCGTCGAGGCTGGCCTTGGCCGCCGACACCGTCGAGCCCGCCACGTAGTTCCAGTCGAACCACTCGCCCGACGGCACCGAGTTCGAGCTGGTGCCGGTGCGGCAGTAGTCGTACGTCGTGAAGCCGTCGTACTCCTGCGTGCTCTGGATGGTGGTCCAGTCGGTCAGACAGCCGACCCGGTGGTACGCGAGCCCCAGGAACAGGTTGTCCCGGTAGTACTCGACGTAGTACGCGCTGGCGGTGGTGGGGACCGCGGCGAGGGCGGCGAAGGCGAGAACGACAGCAGCAAGACGGCGCATGGGACCTCCGGGTTCGTCGCCCAGGGGTGAACGCAGGTTGCGTGCCAGACTCGCAATTACTGAGATCCAGGTTACATAGATTGCGACGCCACTGATCCGGCGTCAGAATATCGACCACTTTGTTTACATACAGTAAACATATTATACATACTGACTAAATCGAGTACGGTCTCGATCCAGCCGCGATCGAGATTTCCGACCTGGGCGAAACTCTGATCATCCTTGGCGAGGAGCCGCGGTGGCGCAGCCGCTCACGCCGCTCTGGCACAGCCGCTCACGCCGCGGTGGCGCAGCCGCTCACGCCGCGGTGGCGCAGCCGCTCACGCCGCGCTGGCGCAGGCGCTCACGCCGCGCTGGCGCAGGCGCTCACGCCGCTCTGGCGCAGCCGCTCACGCCGCCTTCCGCAGGCCCCAGTCGCGCGCGGCGTAGTCGGTCAGCTCGCCCTCGAGCTGCCGGCGGGCGCGGAACAGCCGCGACATCACCGTGCCGATCGGCACCGCCAGATCGTCGGCGATGTCCTTGTAGCGCTGCCCGGACAGGTCCGCGCGGGCGACCACCTCGAGGTAGTCGGGCCCCAGGCCGGCCAGCGCGGCCTTGACCTCGTCGGAGAGCTGGTCGGCGGTGAGCGCCTCGGTCGGGTCGGCGGCGTGGTCGTCGGCGGTCCCGTAGACCGCCATGCGGGTGTCGCCGGGCCGCTCGGTGGCGAAGCGCTGGTGGCGGCGGCGCTTGCGGTAGATGTTGATGAAGCTGTTGGTGAGGATGCGGTAGAGCCACGCGCGGACGTTGGTCCCCTCCTCGAAGCGGCCCCACGCCACCATCGCGCGGAGCAGCGTCTCCTGCACCAGATCGCGGGCGTCGTCGGGGTTGCGGGTCAGCCGAAGCGCCGCGGCGTACAGCTCGCCGGACATCGGCAGACACGCCACCTCGTAGGTCGGGTGGGCCGGGCAGCGCAGGCTGCGCGGCGCCGCCTCGGGCCGGCGGCGGATCTCGGAGCGGGCGGGGACAGCGGCAGGCTTGGTGGCGGGGGTGCGCGGCATGAGGAGCGTTAAGAGCAACCCCGATGCCACTCGCAAGATATCGGAACATAAAGAGATTGGATCGCGCGGCGCCCAGGAGACACACGCCGCGTCTCAATCGAGACGCGGCGACATCCGGCCCGCGCCCGCCGATCGGCTGACACCCGACCCGCGCGCCGGCTCCCGATCGGCTGACACCCGACGCCCGCGCCGGCTCCCGATCGGCTGACACCCGACGCCCGCGCCGGCGCCCGATCGGCTGACACCCGGCGCCCGCGCCGGCTCCCGATCGGCTGACACCCGGCGCCCGCGCCGGCGCCCGATCGGCTGACACCCGACCCGCGCGCCGGCTCCCGATCGGGCCGGCTCCCGATCGGCTGACCCCCGGCGCCCGCGCCGGCTCCCGATCGGCTGACACCCGACCCCCGCGCCGGCTCCCGATCGGCTGACACCCGACCCGCGCGCCGGCTCCCGATCGGGCCGGCTCCCGATCGGCTGACACCCGACGCCCGCGCCGGCTCCCGATCGGCTGACACCCGACCCGCGCGCCGGCTCCCGATCGGCTGACACCCGACCCGCGCGCCGGCTCCCGATCCTGATCGACCCGGCGTCGCCGGATCCCCACATCACCCGGGGTCAGCCAGCGCCGCCGCGATCGCCTCGGGCAGATCCGACGCCACCCCCCCCAGGCCCAGCCGGAGCGCGAGGGCGTCGCCGGCGGCGCCGTGGACATAGGCGCCAAGCGACGCCGCCACCCGCGGCGGGTGACCGGCCGCGAGCAGCGCGGCGATGACCCCGGTGAGCACATCGCCCGAGCCCGCGGTGGCGAGCGCCGGGCCGCCGGTCGGGTTGATCGCGATCGTGTCGCCACCTGCGGCGCCGTCGCACACCAGCGTGCGCGGGCCCTTGAGCAGGACGACCGCGCGCGTCGCCGCCGCCAGCGCGCGCACCGCCGCCGGACGATCGGCCTCGATCTCGCGCGGGGTCACGCCCAGCAGGCGCGCCGCCTCGCCCGGGTGCGGCGTCAGCACCACCGGCCCGCGCGCCTGCGCCACGACCTCGAGGCGACCGACCAGGTGCCCCAGGCCGCTCGCGTCGATCACGCACGGCACCGCCGCCGCCAGCGCCGCGTCGAGCCAGGCCCGGCCGCGGGCGTCGTCGAGCATGCCCGGGCCGATCGCCAGCGCCTGCTTCCCCGCCGCCAGGGCCGCGACGTCGGCCGCGGTGGTCGGCGTCGCGGTCATGATCGGATCGGGCGCCGCCAGCTCACCGTCGCCGGGCCCGGCCAGGGTCACCACCCCGGCGCCGGCGCGCAGCGCGGCGATCGCGGTCAGGCGGCCGGCCCCGCGCTTGCCCGGCGAGCCCGCGACGACCAGCACGTGGCCGCGCCGGTTCTTGTGCGCCAGCGGATCGACCGCGCGCCGCCAGCCGGCGACGTCGCTCGGCTCGACCAGCGCGGCCCGCGGCGCCAGGGCCGCCAGCACCGTCGGCGGCACGCCCACGTCGACGGTGATCACCCGCCCGGCCGCGGCGCAGCCCGGCGCGATCGCCAGCCCGAGCTTGGGCGCGGCCATCGTCACGGTGACGTCGGCCTGCACCGCGACGCCGCGGGCGTGGCCGGTGTCGGCGTCGAGGCCGCTCGGCACGTCGATCGCGATCCGCCGACCCGGCGCGGCGTTGATCGCCTCGATCACCGCGGCCAGGTGGCCCTCGATCGGCCGGGTCACGCCGGTACCGAACACCGCGTCGACCACGATCGCGGCCCGGGCCAGCGCGGCGGTCAACGTCGCCAGCCCGGCGCCGTCGAGCGCGTCGAGCGCGACGCCGGCCGAGCCCAGGTACGCGCCCAGGTGCACCGCCGCGTCGCCGCCGATGCGCGCCCGCGGGACCACGACGTACGCGACCGCGTCGACGCCGGCCGCGCGCAGCACCCGGGCCACGACGAAGCCATCGCCGCCGTTGCCGCCGCCGCCGCATACGACCGCCACCGGCCCCGGGCGGCGCGCGGCCTCGTCGGCCACCACCGCCGCGACGCCCCGCCCCGCCGCCTCCATCATGACCACGCCCGGCAGCCCGACCTCGCCCATCGTGGCGGCGTCGAGCGCCCGGGCCTCGGCCGCGGTGATCACTGGTTGCATCGCGACGACGATCGCGCCTGGTGCCCACGCCGTCAACCCGGCGCGCCGACCGCCCCCGACCGACCTCGCGCGACATCCTCGCGCGCTGCCCCGATCACCTCATGCAGCTCGACGACACCGACCTGCGGGCTCAGCGGGTGCCGAGGTGGCCGCTGACCAGCGCGAGCACGCGCGCGGCCAGCTCCGGCGTCGGGGCCGCAGCGCCGTCGAGGCGCGCGTAGTACGAGCGGGCCGCCTCGGCGCTGAGCTGGAGCGAGAGGTGATCACCGAGCGCCCACGCGCGCGCGGCCGACCCGCCCGCGATCCAGTCGCCGCGGCCGCCGCCGCCGATCTCGTACAGCTGGGTGTGGGCCGCGAAGCCGGCCAGCTGCACGCCGGGCACGCCGCGGCGGGCCTCGAGCGTGGCGGCCAGCCGATCCTCGATCGCGAGCGCGCCGTCGACGGTGGGGTAGGCGTCGCGGGTGTAGCTCGCGCTCCACGTGAAGTCGTCGCGGTGCTGCGCCGCCGACACCGTCCCCCGCGGCGTGAACACGTCGCGCTCCTCGTGCAGCTCGTCCATGCCGTCGGCGCCCGCGGTGCGCCGCACGATGCTGCCCATCGCCAGGCCGAACTGGAAGCTCATCGAGACGCCGGCCCCGACGCGCAGGTTGTCGAGGCGCCCGAAGTCGAGGCCGCCGACGGTGAGCTCGTGCTCGCCGGCGGAGGCCGTGCGCAGGAACAGGCCCAGGATGGCGAGCTCGTCGGCCGGGATGTGGACCACGGCGTCGGGCCGGCGCGGATCACCGGTGATGATGGTCTCGGGGGACGTGATGCGCACGCCCTCGACCGAGAAGCCCCACGTGGTCTGGTGGGCGTCGCCCTGCGCGGTCGCGTCGACGTCGACGTGGTACGGGAACAGCGCCGACGCGTACGGCAGCGTCGCGTCGCGCCCCTCGAAGATCGAGCCGTCGATGCGCACGCTCTGGCCGGTGTAGTGGCGGCGCAGCAGGGTGCGGCGCGCCGCCAGCGACGGCTGCACGTCGTAGGCGACGTGGTGTTCGATCGCGAGGCCGGGCGCGGCCACGTCGACGACGTCGTTGCGGAACAGGCACACCGAGGTGGTGACGTCGGCGCTGCGGTGGCGGGCGTCGCCGTCGGCGACGGCGTAGACCGCGCCGCGCGCGCGCAGGTAGCGGCAGCGCTCCGAGATGCCGGGCGTGGCCAGCTGGCCGCCGACCATCACGGTCTGGGCGCGGCCGCCGCGCTCGGCGGCGGCGGCCGCGCTCGCGAACCCGCCCGCGCTCCAGCCGGTGTGGGGCGCCAGCGCCGCCATCGTGGCCCGGGTCAGCTCGACCTCGTACGACATCGGCGGCAGCGGCGGCGCCGCCGCCGGTGTCGAAGGTTCGACGGGTTCGTCGGCGAGCGCCGCGCGGGCGAGCGCGATCACGAGGACATGGACGGGCCAGGAGCGCATCGGATCCCGGTGGAGCAATGGTCGTACCAGGGCCGACGCCGCTGTGAGGCCGCGCTTCTGCCCGACGTTCACCACCCGCCCCTTCGAAGCGCGGCCCAGGATGCCGCCCCCGCGCGGCGTCGCCAGGAAGGCGCACACCACGTCGAGCTCCTCGAGCGAGATCGCGCCACCCTCGCCCTGGCCGAGGTCGTCGCGGTCCGGCTTCGCGGCTTCGAGATCGGGGTAGGCTCAAGCGATGGTGGCATCGCGGGTCGTCTGCGGACTCGTCCTCGGCGCGGTCGGATGTGGAACCAGATCGACGCGCCCCACCGCCGCCGACCGAGCGCTGACCAGCGTCGACGCCGGCGGTGACTCGGGGCGCCGCGCCGTCCTCGATGATCGCCGCGACGCTGCCGCGGAGCCCGCCGATCTGCCCACCGGCTCGGTCGAGATTCCTACGGGGCTGCCCGCGTGCCTGTGGCCGCGGCCGGCGTGGTACGGCTCGCTCAGCGTCACCCGCGACGGCGCGCCGTTCGCGATGGTCCTCGAAGAGGACGCCGATCTGCTCGCGCCAGCCATCGCCGGTGGCATGGTGGCGCGCCTCGCCCGCTCGCACCTGCACGTCACGGCGTGGGTCCACCAGCCATCGCTCTACCTGGCGCGCGCCACCCCGTTGGTGGAGGTGGTGTATCCGCGCTCCGATGCGCGGCTGGGGTGGCGCGGGCTCGGGCGGACCGGCGGGCTCGAGGTGTCGCTCGATGTGAGCGCGACCTTGGCAGCGCCGACCGAGGTCACGGCCGAGCTCCCGTGCGATCGCCTCTCGCCCACCGCGGTCCACTTCGCGCCGCCCGTCGCGCCGCGCGCGGCCGCGCCGCGCCTGATCACCAGCGTCCCCGCGCCGCTCTCCGCCAAACCCCGTGGGGCCGTGGTCGCGACGCTGCGCGCCGACATCGCCGTCGCGACCGGGCGCCGTCGCGGCAGCTACACGCAGGTGTTCGCCGACGGGATCGATCACCTGGTGACCGGGTGGATCCCCTCGCTCATGTTGTCGTCGGGTGTTGTCGGATCCGGCTACGGCATCCACGGCGAGCCCGGACGGTACGGCGCCAAGGTCACCGTGCCTGCACCGCACCGCGGGAGCTGCGCGCGCGCCGTGCCGATCTTCGTCGAGCACGCCGGCGCCCGCACCGAGATCGGCGAGCTCGCCGCTGGCGCCGTCCTCCCCGAGCGCATCGGCGACGCCGACCGCAACGGCGTCGTTGCGATCGAGCCCTACGGGCGACAATGGCTCAAGCTCGAAGATGGCGCGCGGCTGGTGGCGCGCGTCGTCGACCTCGACGCGTGTGTCCGCCCCTGACCCACCCGTCGCGCGCACCGCGGCAGGCTCGGCCGTCGCTGATCGTCAGTGCGCATGTTGTGGCCTGACCTCGGCGTCCAGCGCGCGCTCGCTCAGCTGTGGGCCCCGGCGGCCGCGCGCTGATCACCGGCAGCCACGACGTCAACAGGTACGACGAGCACACCCACGTCCACCTCGGCGGGCTCGCCGAGTCCGGATTCTCGATCGGCGCCGCCAACTTCTCCGGCGGGCTCGCCGATCTGAACACGCTGCTCGGGTCGGTCGACGAAGCCGCGGTGTTCGATCGCGCGCTGCGGGGCGCCGAGCTCGCTTCCCGGCTCGGGACAATAGCCAGCCCCCCTCGGCTGGACCAAGCTCGAGGGCATGGCGCTCACGGCGGCTCGGTGGAAGACGCTGCGGCGGAAGACCGTGACCCGCGACGTCGAGGTCGAGGACCTCCTCGAGGTCGCGCGCCTCGGGAGCCGCGCCGATGCCGCGGGGCTGCGCGCGCTGGCCGCCGAGCACCGCTGGTCGCGCGGCCGCGGTGGCCACGGGCGGCGCCCGCCGCTGGGGCGCTGGGCGGACGTCGTCTGCGCCTTTCTCGAGCGCGGCGCTCCGGGGCTCGACGCCATGCGCCGACGGCCCGGCGGGCTCGCCTTCTGCTGCGGCCTGCTCGCGCGGGTCCAGACGCCGGCGAGCGTGGCGTGGCTGGCCCGCGCCGGCGCGCGCGCCGCGACGCGGGCCGACGCGCGCGCGATCGCGGACGCGCTGAACCTGATCTGCTCCTTCAAGGCCGCGCCGGTGCTTCCCCCCGCCGCCGCTGCGCTCGCCCGGCGCTTCCTCCACCGTCAGCTGACCCGCGACCCGTCGCCGCACGCGCGGGCGTCGGCGATCTGCGCGCTGCGGGGCATCGGCGACCACACGTCGCTCCCGCTCATCGCGGCGGCGCCGCCGCTGCCCGCGATCTATCGCGGCGTCGACCGACTCGCCGTCCGCGCGATCACGAAGCGGAGCCGCCGCTGAGCGGGCGCGGCGACGATTGCGCTCAGCTCGCCCCGCCGGCGTGACGCGCAGGCCACGTGGGATCGTGGTGAGGGATGGCTGCACGTCTCCGGCCGGGCCGACGCCCTGGCAGCGCAGCAGCCAGGCCCGGCGTCCGCATCCGCGCTGCCAGCCCGCGTTCATCGGTCTCGCGCGCCGGCGCAGGTCCGGCGGTCAGGCCCGGCAGGCCGCGACCAGCGCGTCGGCGATGCTGTGGGCCTGGACGCGGATGGCGTCCTCGTCGGGGCCCTCGATCATCACCCGGGCCTTGGCCTCGGTGCCGCTGTAGCGCACCAGCACCCGGCCGTCGTCGCCGAGGTCGCGCTCGACCGCCCGGATCAGGTCGCCGACCGCGGCCAGCTCCTCGAGCGGGCGCTTGCGATCGACCTTGACGTTGACCAGCACCTGCGGCGACCGGGTCATCACCTGCGCCAGCTCCGACAGCGGCTTGCCCTCGCGCACCATCACCGCGAGCACGCGTAGCGCCGCGATGATGCCGTCGCCGGTCGTGGCGTGGTCGAGGAACACCAGGTGGCCCGACTGCTCGCCGCCGAGGTTGTAGCCGTGCCGGCGCATCTCCTCGACCACGTAGCGATCGCCGACCTGGGTCCGCACGACCTTGCCGCCGGCGGCCTTGACCGCGCGCTCGAGGCCGAGGTTCGACATGACGGTGGTGACCAGCGTGCCCTTGGCCAGCCGGCCCTCGGCCAGCATCCGGGTCGCGCACAGCGCCATGACCGCGTCGCCGTCGACCACCGCGCCGTGCTCGTCGCACAGCACCAGGCGATCGGCGTCGCCGTCGAGCGCGACGCCGACGTGGGCGCCGTGCTCGCGCACCGCCCGGCTCATGTCCTCGGGGTGCAGCGCGCCGGCCTTCTCGTTGATGTTCTTGCCGTCGGGCTTGGTGTTGATCGCGATGACCTTGGCGCCGAGCTCCTCGAACACCGCCGGGCCGACGCGGTAGCCGGCGCCGTGGGCCCCGTCGACGACGACGGTCAGGCCGTCGAGCGTCAGGTCGGCCGGGAACGTGGCCTTGCAGTAGACGACGTAGCGACCGCGCGAGTCCTCGATCTTGCGGCTGTAGCCGACGTCCGAGGACCCGGCCCGCTGGCCGTCGAGCTCGGGCGACTCCATCAGCGCCTCGATCTCGGCCTCGACGTGATCGGGCAGCTTGAACCCGTCGCGGGCGAACAGCTTGATGCCGTTGTCCTCGAACGGGTTGTGCGAGGCGCTGATGACCACGCCGGCGTCGCACCGCATCGACGAGGTGATGAACGCGATGCCGGGCGTCGGCAGCGGCCCGGTGACCCAGACGTCGGCGCCCATCGACACGATGCCGGCCGCGAGCGCGCTCTCGAACATGTAGCCCGACAGCCGGGTGTCCTTGCCGATGACGATCCGGGTGTGCCGACCGGGCTGGCGCAGCCGCGCCGCCACCGCCATCCCCAGCCGCATCACCGTGGCGCCGGTCATGGGCTCGAGGTTGGCGACCCCACGGACGCCGTCGGTTCCAAACAGCCTGCGTTGTGCCATGGCCGTGCGTAGCACGACGCCCCGCCCCGACGGAACCCGGCCGCGCCCGACGCTCACTTGGTCCGGGTGACCCGGACCTCGGCACGCCGTCGACCGCGCCCGCGACCGCGACCACGTCGCCGGCGCTCGCCTGCGCGGCACGGGCCCCGGGCGCGCCCGACGCTCACTTGGTCCGGGTGACCCGGACCTCGGTCGGCCGCACCACCACCTGCACGCCCGATGGCACGCCGTCGACCGCGACCTCGACCACGTCGCCGGCGCTCGGCTTCTCGGCCACGCGGGCGGTCGGGTGCACGCCCGCGGTCAGCAGGCGATCGATCGCGTCGCGGGGCCCGGTCAACTCGACCTCGACCAGGGCCGGGCTGAGCGCGAGCTTGGTCGGATCGAGCGGCTCGCCGACCGCGATCACCCGGGCCTGACCGGTCCAGCGGCCGGTGATCGGCACCGCCACGGCGACCGTGCCCTTCCAGTCGATCTCGACCCAGCGCGGCGGGATCAGCGCGGCCTCGGTCTGGAACGTCCGGCTGCGGCCGTCGATCGGCAGATCCTGGGTCCGCACCTGGCTCATCGCCGAGATCACGCCCTCGGGGCCGCGCACCTTGACCCGGCTGGGCTCGACCCGGACCTCGCCGGCGAACACCGCGTAGCCGAGCTCGGGGCGACCGACCAGGCTCGGCGCCACGTCGACCTCGCGCTCGATCCGGTTCTCGAACGCGACCAGCACCGCCTGGGGCGTGACCGACGTCACGACCAGCCCATCCGGCGCGTCGATCAGGTCCGGCGTGATCGGCACCTCGCCGCCGCGGACCTTGGTGACGTCGAGCGTGACCCGATCGAGCTCGCGCTCGTCGAAGCGCTTGATCCGCCGCCACGGCCCCTTGATCGTCACCTTGACCTCGTCGATCCGCTCCGACACCAGCACCTTGCCCTCGGGCAGCACGTACGCGACCCCGACCCGCGCGGTGATCTCGCGCTGCTCGTCGGAGCCGACCAGCAGGAACACGGTCGCGGTCAAGAGCGCCGCCAGCACCTTCACGCCGAGGTGCTCGACGAACATCGACCGCAGCCAGCCCATGCGGGCCGGCGGGCGCTCGGCCTCGCGCGGGGTCACGGGCCCCCCAGGGCGCGCTCGCGTTGCCCCAGCGACGCCACCGCCGACCCGATCTCGGCCGCCGCGACCACCTCGTGCGCGCCCGCGCTGAGCAGCTCGTGCAGGGCCCGGCGCAGGGTCGCGGGATCGAGATCCCGGGCGATGTGGCCGCGGTAACAGATCGACACCTGGCCGCGCTCCTCGGACACCACCACCGCGATCGCGTCGGTGTCCTCGGTGATGCCCAGGGCCGCGCGGTGGCGGGTGCCGAGCTCGGGGCCCAGCTCCGCCGCGCGCGACAGCGGCAGGAGCGCCCGCGCCAGCTCGATGCGCCGGCTCTTGCCGATCACGACCGCGCCGTCGTGGAGCTCGTTGTCGGCCGCGGGCACGAACAGGGTCACGAGCAGCTGCCGCGACAGCCGGGCGTCGAGCCGGGTGGCGTCGTCGACGAAGTTGGCCACGTCGCCCTCGCGCTCGATCACGATGATCGCGCCGCGCCGGGCCCGGGCCAGCTGCGCCACCGCGGCGGTGACCTCGTCGACCAGCTCGCCGGCGTTGTCGCCCTTGCCGCGCGGGATGACGCCCTGCCCGATCCGCCCGAGCGCGCGGCGGATGTCGGCCTGGAACACGACGATGACGATCAGGATCAGGTAGTTGATGACGTTGTCGAGCAGCCACGACACCGCGGTCAGCTCGAGCCGGCGGGCGGCGTAGAAGCCGGCGCCCACGAGGACGATGCCGACGACCATCTGCGCGGCGCGGGTGCCGCGGATCGTCAGGAGCGCCCGGTAGATCAGGAAGTAGACCAGGGCCAGATCGATCACGGTCACCCACGCGGGGCGCGAGCCGAGGCGATCGAGGATCGAGGTCAGGGGTCCAGTCATGACGCGCGGCGCTCGGCGCCTTTTACGTTGCTACACGCGCGCGCCGACCATGGCAACGAAACAGTGCCGCGACGGTGCGTTGATCGCAGGTGCGCACGCGGCGACGCGCCGGTGGCGAGGCGGCGACGCGGTGGCGAGGCGGCGGCGAGGCGGCGACGGGGTGGCGCGCCGGCGGCGCGGCGGCGGGCGGGGGGGGGGGGGGGGGGGGGGGGGGGGGGGGGGGGGGGGGGGGGGGGGGGGGGGGGGGGGGGGGGGGGGGGGGGGGGGGGGGGGGGGGGGGGGGGGGGGGGGGGGGGGGGGGGGGGGGGGGGGGGGGGGGGGGGGGGGGGGGGGGGGGGGGGGGGGGGGGGGGGGGGGGGGGGGGGGGGGGGGGGGGGGGGGGGGGGGGGGGGGGGGGGGGGGGGGGGGGGGGGGGGGGGGGGGGGGGGGGGGGGGGGGGGGGGGGGGGGGGGGGGGGGGGGGGGGGGGGGGGGGGGGGGGGGGGGGGGGGGGGGGGGGGGGGGGGGGGGGGGGGGGGGGGGCGATGGTGACGCGGCTCACCCGCCCGCGACCGCGCGGAAGGCGGTCAGCGCGGCCCGCACCCGGCCGACGGCGTGGACCCGGACGACGTGGGCGCCGGCGGCCACCGCCGCGAGGCAGGCCCCGATCGTGGCGTCGTCGAGCGCCGCCTGCCGCGCCGCCGGCTCGGTCGGCAGCGACGCCTCGCCCAGCACCCGGGCCAGGAACCGCTTGCGCGACGGGCCGACGACGATCGGGCGGCCCAGCGCCGCGGCCAGGTCGCCGGCGCGCGCCAGCAGCGCCAGGTTGGTCGCGGCGTCGGCGCCCTTGCCGACGCCGATGCCCGGATCGACCATCGTGCGCCGCGCCAGGCTGGCGGGCAGCGCCGCGAGCCGGGCGCCGAGCTCGTCGCGGACCTCGGTCCAGGCGGCCGGCGCCTCGGCCGCGAACACCTCGGCCAGAGTGCGCCCGCGCAGGTGCCCGAGCACGTAGCCGACCCCGGCGTCATCGGCGACCGTGACGATGTCGGGGTCGAACAGCCCGCCCGAGACGTCGTTGACCAGGTCGGCGCCGGCGGCGATCGCGGCCCGCGCGACCTCGGCCTTGGTGGTGTCGATCGACAGGAGGGCGCCGGTCGTCGCGGCCAGCCCCATCAGCACCGGCACCACCCGCGCCAGCTCGACCGCCGCGGTGACCGGCTGGGCCCGCCAGTTTGTGGCCTCGCCGCCGACGTCGAGGATGTCGGCGCCCGCGTGCCACAGCGCCTGGCCGTGGGCGATCGCGGCCGCGGCGTCGGCCAGCTGGCCGCCGTCAGAGAACGAGTCGGGTGTGACGTTGACCACGCCCATGATCAGCGGCTCGTCGAGCGCGATCGTCCGCGCGCCGCACGGGTTGCCGCGGGCGCGGATCGCGAACGGCGGCAGGCTCATCGGCCACCCCGCGGACCGGCGCCCCGCCCCACCTCGCCCAGCGCGGCCAGGGTGACGCCCGGCGGCTCGGCCTCGCCCGCTGGCGGCTGCGCGCGCACCCGGCCCGGCGCTAGACCGGCTCGGCGGCCACCGGCGGCATCACCGCCGGGCGCTTGTCGTCGCTGTCCTTGGGCGGCGGGGCGTCGGCCGGCTTCTTGCGCGACACCGGCAGCGGCCGGGTCATCGCCTTGCCCGACAGCAGCACGTCGATGTCGTCGCCGTCGATGGTCTCGTAGTCGAGCAGCGCGTCGCTGACCCGCTCGAGCTCGCCGCGGTGGTGGGTCAGGATCTCGGTGGCCCGCTTGTACTGGTGCATGACGATGCGCCGGATCTCGGCGTCGATGCGCTGCGACGTGTCCTCGCTGTGGCGCTCGCCCGAGGCGAAGTCGCGGCCCAGGAACACCTCCTGCTTGCCGCCGGCGAAGTTGAGCGGCCCGAACTCGTCGGACATGCCCCACTCGGTGACCATCGACCGCGCCAGCTCGGTGGCCCGCTCGATGTCGTTGCCGGCGCCGGTGGTCTTCTGGCCGAAGATGATCTCCTCGGCGACCCGGCCGCCCATCAGGATGCAGATCGTGTTCTGCGCGAACTCGCGGGTCATGCTCAGCCGGTCCTCGACCGGCAGCTGCTGGGTCAGGCCCAGGGCCCGGCCGCGCGGGATGATCGTGACCTTGTGCACCGGGTCGGCCTCGGCGCCGACGAACCGCGCCACCAGCGCGTGGCCGGCCTCGTGGACGGCGGTGGTCCGCTTCTCCTTGTCGGAGATGATCATCGAGCGGCGCTCGGCGCCCATCAGCACCTTGTCCTTCGCCTCCTCGAAGTCGACCATGTCGACCTTGTCCTTGTCGCGGCGCGCGGCGATCAGCGCCGCCTCATTGACCAGGCTCTCGAGATCGGCGCCCGAGAACCCGGGCGTGCCGCGGGCGATGACCTCGAGGTCGACCGACGCCGACAGCGGCACCCGGCGGACGTGGACGTTGAGGATGCCGATCCGGCCGCGCAGATCCGGCCGCGGCACGACGATCCGGCGGTCGAAGCGGCCCGGGCGCAAGAGCGCCGGGTCGAGCACGTCGGGGCGGTTGGTCGCGGCGATGATGATCACGCCGTCGTTGGACTCGAAGCCGTCCATCTCGACGAGCAGCTGGTTGAGCGTCTGCTCGCGCTCGTCGTGGCCGCCGCCGAGGCCGGCGCCGCGGTGGCGGCCGACCGCGTCGATCTCGTCGATGAAGATGATGCAGGGCGCGTTCTTCTTGCCCTGCTCGAACAGGTCGCGGACGCGGCTGGCGCCGACGCCGACGAACATCTCGACGAAGTCCGAGCCCGAGATCGAGAAGAACGGCACGCCGGCCTCGCCGGCGATCGCCCGGGCCAGGAGCGTCTTGCCGGTGCCGGGCGAGCCCATCATCAGCACGCCCTTGGGGATGCGGCCGCCGAGCTTGGTGAACTTCTTGGGGTCCTTGAGGAACGCGATGATCTCCTCGACCTCCTCCTTGGCCTCCTCGACGCCGGCCACGTCCTTGAACGTGATGCGGTTCTGGCTGTCGGTCAGGAGCCGGGCCTTGGACTTGCCGAAGCTCATCGCCTTGCCACCGCCCGACTGCAGCTGCCGCATGAAGAAGAAGAAGATCGCGATCAAGAGCAGCATCGGCAGCCACGACAGCAGCAGCTGCGGCCAGACCGAGCCCTCCTCGCGCTTCTCGATCTTGTAGGGGATGCCCGAGGCCTTGAGCGCGGCGATGTCCTGCTCGCTCCAGGTGCCCTGGACCACGGCCTTCTCGGTCTGGGTGCGGTAGGTGATGACGAACTTGGCGTCCTGGTGCTCGCCCGGGGTGACCCGGATCAGCTCGATCGCCGAGTCGGCGTCGGGCTGGCCGGCGGCCTTGCGATCGGCCCGGGCCTTGGCCTCGTCGGTGAGGATCGCGTTGAAGGTCCTGGCGTCGATCGTCTTCTTGCTGCTCGAGGAGTCGGTGAACATCGAGTAGACGCTCACGAACACGACGATCAGGATCAGCCAGATGAGGATGGTCTTGGTGGACTGGCGCAAGGGACGAACCGCCTAGGCGTCGGGACGACGCTCGTGGGCGAGTATACCCGGCCAGCCCTCCCCGACCACCCACGGATCGTCGAAAGGACCTGACTATTCGGGCAGGTCGGCGCGCACGACGATCGTCGTCTGCCACGCCGGCCCGACGTGCTCGGCCCAGGCGATCGCCCCGCTGGCCGCGATCACGACCCGGGCCCCGGCGCGGAGCCCGCGCGCCACCTTGAGGTCGCCGTACAGATCGGACAGCTTGCGCGAGCCGCCGCGCAGCCGGGCCGGCCGCATGCGATCCCCGGGCTGCCACGGACGGATCTGGTAGGGCCCGTCGGGGCCGAGCGCGCGCAGCGGCGGGGCCGCGGCCGCGGGCCCGGCGATCACCAGCGCGTCGTAGATCCGCTCGACCCGGCCGCCCGGGAGGTCGAGGCCGCGGGTGCCGGCGGTCGGCGCCCGGGCCAGCTCGAGCACCGCGACCACGGCCGCGTGCTCGTAGCTGCGGCCGTGCCGGGCCAGCCACCCCGCGATCACCCGCCGGGCCAGGGCCGCCGGCGCCGCGGCCAGCGGCGCGCACCCCAGGCGATCGTCGGCGTCGACCACCGCGGCCTCCACCGCCGCCACGGCCGGCGCCAGGGCGACGCGATCGTCGGCGGCCTGGGCCGCGAGCTGGGCCAGCGCCCGCTCGATCTGCGGGTTGCGCGCCGCCAGCGCCGGCACGATCTGCTGCCGCAGCCAGACCCGCGTGAACGCCGGATCGTCGTTCATCGGATCGTGCCAGGGCGCGAGCCCGAGCGCGTCGACGTAGGCGCGGATCGCCGCGCGCGGGTGCACCAGCAGCGGCCGGATGAACGGCCCGCGCCGGGGCGCGATCGCCGCGAGCCCGTCGGGGCCGGTGCCGCGCACCAGCCGCAGGAGCACGGTCTCGGCCTGATCGCTGGCGGTGTGGCCGGTGGCGATCAGCTCGTCGCCGGCCAGCGCCACCAGCGCCTGGTCGCGGGCGCCCCGGGCCTGGGCCTCCCACGACGGCCCAGGCGGCACCTCGATCGCGACCACCGCCAGCGCCAGGCCCCGGGCCGCGGCCCAGGCCCGGACGTGCGCGACCGCCGCGGCGCTGGCCGCCGCGCCGTGATCGACATGCAGCAGCCGGACCGCGCTCGCGCCCAGGTGGGCGACCGCGGCGTCGGCCAGCACCGACGAGTCGGGGCCTCCGGAGAACGCGACGTCGAGCCGGCGCCGGCCGTGGCGCGCCAGCTCGGCGGCGACGGTGGCACGGATCGCCGCGACCTCGGGAGCGCTCACCCGGCCAGGATACAGGCGCCGCCGGCGAGTTGCGCTGGGCCCGGCGCGCCACTACGTTGCGCCGACGTGACAAGACCCGACGACGCTGGCCCCCTCGCCTCCCTGCGCGCGCAACTGACCGGGCCCCGCGGTCGGGCGCGGGTCGAGGCGCTGCTCGAGGCCGACGATCCGGCCGCCGCGGTCGCGGCGCTGGCGCCCAACGCGATCCACGAGCTCGTCGTCGACGTCGGCCTGGCCGAGGCCGGCGAGCTGCTGGCGCTGGCGACCCCGGCGCAGATCCAGGGCTGCTTCGACCTCGAGGTCTGGGATCGCGATCGGGTCGACGTGGCCCAGGCCCGGCCCTGGCTCGCGGCGATCCTCGACCTCGGCTTCGAGAAGGTCGGGGAGGTCTGGCACGGGCTCGATCCCGAGTGGCGGGCCCTGTTCATCGCCGCGCACACGATCATCTACGACCTGACCGGCGGCGAGGATCCCGATCACGACTACGAGTACGCCGACGATCCCGATCCGCCCCCGGTCTGGTTCACGCCCGACGGCGCGTTCGCGATCCGGCTGCTCGGCGGCGACGATCAGGCGCGGCTGATCATGGCGCTGGTCGACGATCTGTACCGGGCCGACATGGCCCTGGCGCGGCACACGCTGCTCGCGGCGCGGTCCGAGCCGGCGGCGTCGCTCGAGGAGACCAGCTACCGCTGGCGCTCCGGCCGGATGGCCGACCTCGGCTACGTCGACTTCTACGAGGCGCTCGAGCTGTTCGCGCCGCTGGCGGTCGAGCAGTTCGCCGCCGAGGCCCCGGCCACGACCGAGGTCCTCGACGACGCGCTCGCGCTGCCGCTGGCGGTGATCGAGCAGCTGGTCGCCAAGACCTTCCTGGCCCAGGTCTGGGATCGGGCGGCGACCGACGCGCCGGCGGTCCACGCCCGCCTGCAGCAGGCGCTGGTCACGCTGGTCAACAAGGTGCTGTCGGCGGCGCGGGTCAAGCCCGGCGACGCGACCGCGCTGGCCGGCGCCGCCGAGTACGCGACCGCGACCGTGTCGCTCGGCCTCGAGTCGGTGGCGCGCGGCGACGTCGCGCGCGCGGTCGCGCTCTTGCCGACGGCGTCGCTGACCCGCCTGCACCGGGTCGGCTACACCGTGACCTTGCGCCTGGCCAAGGTCGCCGCGGCGCTGGCGCCCCGGGCCGCGACCGCCGACGACGTCGCCCAGGCGATGGTCACCGCGCTCAACGGGCCGCGGCCGTGGTTCGCGCGCGCCGCCGACCAGCCGCCGGGCGTCGGCGTGCGCCCGTTCGAGTCGACCGCCGATCTGCGGCGCGCGGCCGAGGTGCTGGCGGTGCTGGCGCTGCGGATCGCCGTCGCGGAGCGGCTCGGGATCGTGCTGACCGGCGGCGCCCGCGCCGAGGACCGGCCCCCGCTCGACGCCTACGCCCGGACCGCGCTCGCGCGCTGGCTGGCCGCGGGCGCGCTCGCGCCGCAGGCGCTGTCGATGGCCGAGCTGCGGGCCGCCCGGGCCGCCCTGGTCGCGGGGGTCGATCGCGCCGCCGCGATCGCCGCGGTCCAGGCGCTGCTCGGCGACGATGGCGGCCTGTCGCCGAAGCTGGCCGAGGTCGTCGACGGCTGGCTGGCCGACCTGGCCGAGACCGTGCTCGCCCTCGACCTCGACGACGCGGTCGACGGCCGCTTCGTCGACGGCGTGCTGATCGCGACCGAGGCGTGACCCCCGGGCGCACGGGCGCGCGTGAGGTCGAGCGGGGCGCGGCGCCCCACGGTCGTGCCGTCGGCGCGCGCCGCTGGATCGCCCCGGCGCGGGGGCGCCACGGCGCACGCGCCGCCACGCGTCGACGCGGCGGGAGCGCTGACGCTACGGTGTGCCGGCGCCCTTGCCCTCGAGCTTGAACGCGGCCGCGGCCGCCGCGTTCTGATCGGCGGCCTTCTTCGAGGTGCCCTCGGCCCGCGCGTACAGCTCGTCGCCGATCCACACCTCGACCACGAACTGCTTGGCGTGATCGGGCCCGATCTCGGCCACGACCTTGTAGACCGGCGGGCGCTTGAGCCGGGCCAGCGCCATCTCTTGCAGTCGGGTCTTGAAGTCGTAGAAGCCGGTGTGCTCGACGTTCTCGATCCGGTGGGCCAGCAGCCGCTCGACCATCTCGGCCGCGGCCGAGTAGCCGCCGTCGAGGTAGACCGCCGCGATCACCGCCTCGAACGCGTCGGCCAGGATCGAGCGCTTGGTGCGGCCGCCGCTCTTGTCCTCGCCCTTGCCCAGGCGCAGCCACGTGCCGAGGCTGAGCGACGCCGCGACCTCGGCCAGGCCGGCCTCGCTCACGACCTGGGCCCGGGTCACCGACAGCTCGCCCTCGCGCAGCTGCGGGAACCGGGTCATGAGCCGGTGGCCGACCACCAGATCGAGCACGGCGTCGCCGAGGAACTCGAGCCGCTCGTTGTCGCCGCCGACGGCCTCGGCGTGCTCGTTGAGCCACGAGCTGTGGCGCAGCGCGACGTCGAGCGTGGCGCGGTTGCCGAAGTGATAGCCGAGCACGACCTCGAGCGCGCTGAGATCGGAGGGGTCGGACACGCGCGCACCATAGCAAAGCCCGGGCGCCGGCCGCGCCGCCGCGCACACGCCGATCGCGCCCGGGCGCCGGCTCCGGTAGACTCCCGCCCGTGGAGGCGCCCACTCGCATCGGCCGCTATCATGTGCTCGCGCCGATCGCGCGCGGCGGCATGGCCGAGGTGTTCCGCGTCAAGACCGTGGGCCTGGCCGGGTTCGAGAAGGTCCAGGCGCTCAAGCGGATCGCCCGGGCCCAGGCCCGCGAGCCGCGGTTCATCCGGTCGTTCATCGACGAGGCCCGGATCGCCGCCGAGCTCAGCCACAAGAACGTGGTGCAGGTGTTCGACTTCGGCGAGGTCGACGGCGACCTGTACCTGACGATGGAGCTGGTCGATGGCCTCGACCTCAAGACCGCGCTCGACCGGGCCCGGGCCAGCGGCCGGACGCTGCCGTCGACGCTGGCGTGCCACGTGATCGCCGAGGTCGCGGCCGGCCTCGACTACGCCCACCGGCGCACCGACGCCGCCGGCCACCCGCTCGGCATCGTCCACTGCGACGTGTCGCCGGCCAACGTCATGCTGTCGTCCGAGGGCCACGTGAAGATCCTCGATTTCGGCATCGCCCGGGCCAGCTTCGCCCACGCGGTCGAGCGCCGGCGCCTGCGCGGCAAGCCGCGCTACATGGCGCCCGAGCAGACCCGCGGCGAGCGCCCGACCACCGCGACCGACGTGTTCGCGCTCGCGACGGTGGCGTGGGAGCTCCTGACCGGGCGGCTGCTGTTCGACGGCGCCGACGTCGCGGCCACGCTCGCGGCGGTGCGCGGCCAGCCGATCCCGCCGATCGATCGGGTCTGCCCCGAGGTGCCGATGGCGGTCGCGCGCGCGCTCGACCGGGCGCTCGATCGCGAGCCGGCGCGCCGGGCCAGCGCGCTCGAGGTCGCCCGGGCCGCGACCCTCGGCGCCGCTGGCGCCACCGCGCGCACGCTCGCGGCGTGGCTCGACGACGTCATCGCCCACGCCGGCCCGCCCGCGCCGCCGCAGTTCGCGGCCGCCACCGCCGACACCCTCGCGCGCGAGCCGGTGCCCGAGCCGACCTCGGCCGCGGTGACGGCGCCCATGCGCCCCGGCGCGGCCGCGATCCCGACCTGGACGCCGGGCACCTCGTCGGACACCACGACGCGCCCGTTCGGTGACGACGCCGAGCCCACCAGCACCGACGGGCCGGGCTACGCCTGGCTCGACGAGGAGACCGAGCTCGGGGGCCCGGCGATCGGCACGCTCGACGTGGCCGACCTGCTCGACGCCGCCGATGGCGCCGACCTGGCCGACGCCACGATCGATCAGCCGCTCGACCTCGCGACCCACCCGCCGCCGACGACGCGGTCGCCGTCGTAGATCACCGCGGCCTGGCCCGGCGCCGCGATCAGCGGCTCGGCCAGCGCGACCTGCACCCGCGGCCCGACGGTGATCCGCGCCGGCACCCGGGGCCCGCGGTGCCGGACCTGGACCTGGACCTCGGCCGCGAGCGGCCCGAGCCAGCGCGGCTCGTCGAGCACGAACCCGGCGGTGGCGGCGTCGGCGCGGGCCCCGACCGTGACCGTGCCGGCGACCGGATCGATCGCGGTGACGAACCGGCGATCGTCGGGGCCGAGGCCGCGCAGGTTGCCGAGGCCCTTGTGCTGGCCGATCGTGAACCGGTGGACGCCGTCGTGGCGGCCCAGCGCGACGCCGCGGTCGTCGACGATCGCGCCCGCGGTCGGCAGCGTCCGGCCCCGGGTCAGCGCCGCCGCGGCCACGAACCCGGCGTGGTCGCCGTCGGGCACGAAGCAGATCTCCTGCGACTCGGGCTTGGCGGCGTTGGGCAGGCCGAGCTCGGCGGCGAGCGCGCGCACCGCCGGCTTGGTCAGCTCGCCCAGCGGGAACCAGACCTCGGCCAGCGCGGCGGGCGGCATCGAGAACAGGAAGTACGACTGATCCTTGTCGGGGTCGCGCGCCCGCCACAGCGCCGGCGCGCCGTCGGGACCGGGCGCGATCCGGCCGTAGTGGCCGGTGGCCAGCACGTCGGCGCCGATCGCCCGGGCCCGGGCCAGGAGCGGCGCGAACTTGACGTGCTGGTTGCAGCGCACGCACGGGTTGGGGGTCTTGCCGTCGAGGTAGGTCGTGACGAAGTCGTCGACGACGGTGCGCGCGAACTCGGCCTCGAGGTCGAGCACGTAGAACGGGATGTCGAGGTGCTCGGCGACCCGGCGCGCGTCCTCGACGTCGCGCGGCCCGCAGCAGCGCCCGCGCGCGGTGCCGGTGGTGCGGGCGTCGTAGAGCCGCATGGTCATGCCGATGACGCGGTGGCCGGCGCGCACCAGCAGCCCGGCGGCGGTGGCCGAGTCGACGCCGCCCGACAGCGCCACCACGACGGTGCGCGCGGGCGCGGGGGGGACGGGCGCGGTCATGGCGTGCTACCCATGCCAGAGATGTCAGCCCCCGGCAAGCCGTCCGCGATCGAGGTCTCCGCCACCGATCTCGACGACGACGGCGCCGGGGTCGCCACCGTCGACGGCCGCACGCTCCACGTGGCCGACCTGCTCCCGGGCGAGCGGGCCCGGGTGGCGTGGATCCACCAGAGCAAGCAGCGGCCCGAGGCCTGGGGTCGGATCGTCACCCGCACGTCGCCGCCGTCGCCCGACCGGGTCAAGCCGCCGTGTCCGGCGTTCGGACGCTGCGGCGGGTGCCCGTGGCAGCACCTCGCCTACCCGGCCCAGCTCGCGGCCAAGCACCGCCAGGTCGCCCGCGCGCTCGGCGATCAGGTGACCCCGGCCGCGGTGGTGCCGGCGCCGCACCAGCTCCACTACCGCGCCAAGGGCAAGTACGTGGCCGGGCGCACCGACGGCCACCTCGCGCTCGGCGCCTGGGCCCGCGATCGCCACCAGTTCGTCGACACCGCCGGCTGTCAGGTCGTGACCCGCGCGATCGATCGCGTGCGCGGCGCGGTGATCGCCGCGGCCGCGGGCGCGCGGCTGGCGCCGTTCGACGAGCAGCGCGGCACCGGCCAGCTCCGCTACGCGATCATCCGCCAGGCCCGCGACGGCCGGCTGCTGGTGGCGCTGGTGGTGCGCAGCAACACGCCCGCGGTCGCGGTCGCCGCGGCCGGGCGCGCGCTGATCGAGGACCCGACGATCGTCGGCGTGGTCCGGATCGACAACGACCGCACCGACGGCGCGCTCGCGGCGTCGCCGCCGGTGCTGGTGGCCGGCGACGCCACGCTGCCCGATCGGATCGCCGGGGTCGACGTCGCGCTCGGCGCCACCGAGTTCGCCCAGGTCAACCCGGTCGCGACCGACGCGCTCTACGCCCACGTCGCGGCCCAGGTCGCGCTGGCGCCGGGCGAGCGCGCGGCCGACGTCTACGCCGGCCTCGGCGGCATCAGCTTCGCGCTGGCCCGCGCCGGCGCCACCGTCACCGCGATCGAGCGCGACGCCAGCGCGATCGCCGCGCTCACCGCCGCCGCGACCGCGGCCGGCCTGGCGATCACCGGGGTCGTCGGCGACGCCGAGGTCCTGGCCGAGCGCGGCGCCGATCTGGCGGCGATCGTCGTCAACCCGCCGCGCAAGGGCTGCTCGGCGGCGACCCTGGCGGCGGCCACGGCGTCGACCGCCGGCCGGCTGGTCTACGTCAGCTGCGGCCCCGACGCGCTCGGCCGCGATCTGCGGGCGCTGACCGGCAGCGGCTGGCGCATCGATCACGCGCAGCCGTTCGACCTGATGCCCGGGACCGCGCAGGTCGAGACGGTCGTGCGCCTGGTGCGCTGAGCGGGCAACGGTCAGGGCCGCTTGGGCTTGCGCATGAACGACTCGCGCGAGGTCTCGATCAGCTTGACCGAGCAGGTCGCGCGCACCGGGCGACCGCCCGGCATGAACATCGTGTACTTGGTGCTGACCGACTCGACCACGCCCACGAACTTGGGCAGATCGTCGCCCCACAGGATCATCACCCGCGGCGGCCGACGCCGGTCCTCGTCGCCGGCCTCGTCCATCACCAGCATCATCTTCTGGAGCGGCTCGACGTACTGCTTGTGAACGTCGAACGGCGCGCCCCCCGGCCCGACCGTCTCGAAGGTGTCGAAGAACAGCTCGAGCTGGAGCGTGCGCGCGTTGGACGTGGTGAACGTCAACTCGGGGTGATCGCCCTTGCTGGTGGCGCTCGGGCTCCACGACGCCGACTTGTCGACCTGGATCTCCTTCGGGTTGTACTGCGCCCAGAGCCCCTCGTTCGACTTGTCGAGGTTGGCGATCACCAACTTCTTGAGCACCCGATCTGCGTCCTGTGGGCTGTGCCGGCTCGCCAGCGGGTAGGTCGGTCGCGTGGGCAGGGTCGGAAGGTCGTCGGCGCTCATGGTTGCCCCTGTTCTCGACCGCGCGCGTGCGCGGTTGCGTGATCGGCCGAAAATTTGGACCGCGCCCGGGCCGGGCCTACGGTTTCGGGCATGTGGCGCCTGGCCTTGGTCGTGACGGTGGCGGCGTGCGGCGCCCGGGCGCCGCTGTCGACCCACCGGACCGCGCCGGCGCCGGGCGTGCTGACCGCCCCGCCCGGGGAGGCCCCGCCGGCCGCGGCGGGCCCGGTCACCGAGGCCCTGGCGCCGACGTACCCCCGCGCCGCCGACGGCGGCGTCGTGCTGTCGCGGCTGCCCAGCCCGCACCGCGAGCGCCCGGCGCCGACCCCGCCGATCGACCGCATCGACGACGCCCGCGCGCTGGTCGGCCGCCGCGACCCGCGTCCGCCCCTGGTCGCCGCGCTGGCGTGGTCCAGCCAGCTGGTCGGGCGCCCCGCGCCCCCGGTCGACGACGCCGCCGGGCTGATCGCCTGGGCCCAGGCCGCCGCGGCCTGGCGCTCCGTCCCCGCGCTCGCGCCCGGCGATCTGATCGTGTTCGATCGCGCGGTCGGCGGCGCCCCGGCGTCGCTGGTCGCGGTCGCGCTCGGCGCCGACGATCGCGGCGTCGTCGAGATGATCTACCTCGGCGCCGGGATCGTGCGGCGCGGCTTCCTCGACGTGACCCGCCCGCGGCTGCGGCGCGATCGGGCCGGGCGCGTGGTCAACACCGCGCTCCGCCACAACCGCGATCAGCCGCCCAAGGGCACGCGGTTCATGGCCGGCGAGCTGTTCGCCGGCGTGATCTCGACCGCGCCCGCGCGGTAGGCTGCGCCCGCTGCCCGGGTGGTGGAACGGTAGACACACGGGACTTAAAATCCTGCGAGCGCAAGCTCATGCCGGTTCGAGTCCGGCCCCGGGCACCGCTTCCCTCGCGCCGCCGCGCGCGCGCTACAAGCCGGCATGGCCGAACGCGTCCACCTCCCGGTCGTGCAGCCTCCGGCCGCGGCGCCGGCCGCCGCCGACGCGCCGCCCCGCCGCCGCCACCCCGAGTGGATCCGGGTGCCGCTGCCGACCAAGCCGACCTTCTTCGAGGTCAAGCAGCGGGTCGGCGAGCTCAAGCTCCACACCGTGTGCGAGAGCGCGAGCTGCCCCAACATCGGCGAGTGCTGGAGCCGGCGCGCCCTGACCATCATGATCATGGGGGACATCTGCACCCGCTCGTGCCGGTTCTGCGACGTCACGACCGGCCGGCCGCTGCCGCTCGACCCCGACGAGCCCGGCCGGGTCGCGACCATGCTCGGCGAGCTCGACCTCGAGCACACCGTGATCACCTGCGTCGACCGCGACGACCTGCCCGACTTCGGCGGCGCCCACTGGGCCGCCACGATCCGCGCGGTCAAGGCCGCGTGCCCGACGATGACCCTCGAGGTCCTCGTCGGCGACTTCAAGGGCCGCACCGATCACGCCGACATCGTCCTCGACGCCGAGCCCGACGTGTTCGCGCACAACCTCGAGACCGTGCCGCGGCTGTCGCGCGAGGTCCGGGTCCAGGCCAGCTACCCGCGCAGCTACAAGATCCTCGAGCACGCCCGGGCCCGCGGCGCGGTCACCAAGACCGGCCTGATGATGGGGCTGGGCGAGACCCAGGCCGAGGTGATCGAGGTGCTGCGGGAGATCGCCGGCCTCGGCGTCGACATCCTCACGCTCGGCCAGTACCTGTCGCCGTCGAAGTCGCACCTGCCGATCGTGCGCTACCTGCCGCCGACCGAGTTCGCCGAGCTCGGCCAGATCGCCCGGGACCTCGGCATCGCCCACGTCGAGAGCGGCCCGCTGGTGCGGTCGAGCTACCACGCCGACGGCCAGGCCGCGCTGGTGCGCGGGCTGCGGGCCCAGGCCCAGACGCGCTGAGCGCGGGGGGCGGCGCGCGTCGCGGGGCTCACACGTCGAACACCATCGCGGGCGGCGCTGGCTCGTCGCCGACGGGACGGGCGGGCGCGAAATCCGTCGCGGCGGGCGCCGCGTCTCGGCCAGCGAGATCCGTCGCGGCCAGCGCCGCGGGCGATCGGCCGAGGCGCGCGGGGCCAGCGGCGACCGCGACGCTGGCGAGCGCCGCGAGCGCCGCGAGCGAAATCCGTCGCGGCGGGCGCCGCCGGGCCAGCCCCGTGATCGGCCCCGCCCGCACGCCTGGCTGCTCGCGGTCGGCTGGCGCCGCGGCGGCGGCCTCATCGACGTCGACGACGTCCCCGGGCCGGCCCCGTGAGCCGGGTCCGCGGGGATTCTTGGACAGGGGTGCGGCGACTCCCGAGAATACGTCACGGACGTGTCGATCCACGCGGGGCTGGATTGACGACACCATGCCAGGCCAACTTCGGCCGGCTCAGGAGAGACCCATGCGATTCATGATGCTCATCAAAGCGACCCCCGAGAGCGAGGCCGGCGCGCCGCCCTCACCCAAGCTCATGGAGGTCAGCCACGCGGCGGCCGCCCAGCTCACCCAGGCCGGGATCATGCTGTTCACCGGCGGCCTGTTGCCCAGCTCCGACGGCGTCCGGCTGCGGGTCGCCGACGGCAAGCTGACCCAGATCGACGGCCCGTTCGCCGAGGCCACCGAGCTGGTCGGCGGCTTCGCGGTGTTCGAGGTGAAGTCGAAGGACGAGGCCATCCAGCACGGCCGACGCTACATGGCGATGATCCAGGAGGTGGCCGGGCCGGGCCACGTGGCCGAGATGGAGATCCGTCAGATCTTCGGCCCGAGCGATCTCCCGCAGCCGTAGCCGATGGCGCAGGGCGCGCAGCGAGGTGCCGCCCTTGGCACGGCGGCGGCGCGGTGGTCCCATCGGCCGGTGGCCGACAGCGCGACTCACCGAGCCATCGCCGCGGCGTACCGCATCGAGGCGCCGCGGCTGATCGCCAGCCTGGCGCGCATCGTGCGCGACGTCGGCGTGGCCGAGCAGCTGGCGCAGGACGCGCTGGTGGCGGCGCTGCGGCAGTGGCCCGCCGCCGGGGTGCCGGCCAACCCCGGCGCGTGGCTGATGGCCACCGCCAAGCACCACGCCATCAACCACGTCCGCCGCGACCGGATGCGCGCGCGCAAGCACGATGAGCTCGGCCAGCTCAGCCCCGGCTCGCACCAACCCGTCGACGAGCCCGATCCGGTGGGCGACGATCTGCTGCGGCTCGTGTTCGTCGCCTGCCACCCGGTGCTGCCGGTCGAGGCCCAGGTGGCCCTGACCCTGCGCCTGCTCGGAGGCCTGACCACCGACGAGATCGCCCGGGCGTTCCTGGTCGCCGAGCCGACCGTCGCCCAGCGGATCGTGCGCGCCAAGCGGGCGCTGGCCGACGCGCGGGTGCCGTTCGAGGTGCCGCGCGGCGACGCGCTCGGCGCCCGGCTGGCGTCGGTGCTGGCGGTGGTCTACCTGATCTTCAACGAGGGCTACGCCGCCACCGCCGGCGACGACTGGATGCGCCCGGCGCTGTGCGGCGACGCCATCCGCCTCGGCCGCGTCCTGGCCGAGCTGATGCCGCGCGAGCCCGAGGTCCACGGGCTCGTGGCGCTGATGGAGCTACACGGCGCCCGGGCCGCCGCCCGCGTCGACGCCGACGGCGCGCCCGTGCTGCTGCTCGATCAAGATCGTGGTCGCTGGGATCGCTTGCTGATCGTGCACGGGCTCGAGGCCCTGGCCCGGGCCGAGGCGCTCGGCGGCGCCCGGGGGCCATACGCGCTCCAGGCCGCGCTCTCCGCCTGCCACGCCCGGGCCGCCACCGCCGACGCCACCGACTGGGCGCGCATCGTCGCGCTGTACGGCGCGCTGGCCGAGGTCGCGCCGTCGCCGGTGGTCGAGCTCAACCGCGCGGTCGCGATCGGCATGGCCCACGGCCCGGCCGCCGGCCTGGCCTGGGTCGACCGCCTGGACGCCGAGCCCGCGCTGGCGCGCTACCACCGCCTGCCGAGCGTGCGCGGCGATCTGCTGGTCCGGCTCGGCCGCCTCGACGAGGCCAAGGTCGAGTTCGAGCGCGCCGCGGCGCTGACTCGCAACGGCCGCGAGCAGGCGTTCCTGCGCGCCCGGGCCGCGGCCTGCGCCCGCTGAGCTTCGGCGGGCCAGCGCCAAGGCCCAGGCAGGTGCAGGGGCAAGCCCCGAAGGCCCCGCACACTCACGACGCGAACCTCCGGGCGCGTGGATCAGGTTCCGATCGAGGTTTGTCAGCCCTGAGGGCCGAGGATCGGGATCGGGATCGGGATCGGGATCGGGATCGGGATCGGGATCGGGATCGGGATCGGGATCGGGATCGGATCGGGGACCGGATCGGGATCGGATCAGGTCGGATCGGCATGGATCGGGATCAGGGGATCCGGATCAGGACCGGATCGACGGATCGGTCGGATCGGGGTGATCACTCCGGATCCGGCTCCGGTTTCCCGGCTCCCCCGGTCATCGCGGGTCGCGAGGTAGGTCGCGACCACGGCGGCGACGGATCGGAGCACCAGCGGACAGGAGCGCAGCGCCTGCTGTGGCCGCGGGCGCGACCCCACGGACGCGGCCTCGAGCGGATCGCGGCGACGGCGCCCCGCCGCTCGGTGCGCCGCTCGGCCTCACGCCGGTCGGCCGCGAGCTTGCGGGTGTCCAGCAGCCTCGTGGGATCGTCGTCGCCGACGCGGCCGGCGCCGCGGGCCTCGATCACCGGCGGCATCGGGCGCGACAGCTTGGCGGCGCGCAGCGACACCTCGCGCCCGGCCGGGGGCGGATCGCGCCGGGTCGTGACCTGCCCGACGTCGCTGTCGTCGGCGCCGCCCGCGACCGCCGTGGCCTCGTCGTCGGGCTCGAGGTCCTCGGTCGAGAGCGGCTTGGCCGGCGCGGTCGCCGCCGGCCGCGCGGTCACCGACGCGTGCATGCCGCCGTGGACCCGCTCGTGCGGCACCTCGTCGCCGGCCAGCGCCATCGGCGCCACCAGCGCCTCGCGCAGGCACTTCTCCCAGGCGCCGCGCAGCGCGGCCTCGGCCTCGGCGCCGTCCTTGTAGCGCCGCTGCGGCGACGGATCGAGCGCGACCATGCACACCTCGGCCAGGGGCTGCGGCACCGACGCGTCGTGGTGGGTCGGCGGCAGCGCGTCGCCCTTGCAGACGAAGCCGTTGGTGGTCTTGGTGTCGGGGCCCTCGTAGGGGATGCGCCCGCATAGAAGCTCATATAGAAGCGCGCCCCACGCGAACACGTCGGCGCCGGCGGTGTAGCGGCCCTCGCGGATCGCCTCGGGCGGGGCGTAGCCGGGCGTGCCCATGAAGATGCCGACCTGGGTCAGGTCGCTGTCGGGCATGCGCGCGATGCCGAAGTCGGCGAGCTTCCAGCGCTGCTCGCCGGCGTGGAGCACGTTGGCCGGCTTGACGTCGCGGTGGACGATGCGCTGGCGGTGCGCGAACGCCAGCGCGCTCGCCAGATCGAGCGCGATGTTGACGCCGCGCCCGAGCGGCATCCGGACCCGGTCGAGGCGGTCGGCCAGCGACTCGCCCGGCAGGTACTCGAGCACCATGAACGGCGCCCCCGAGTCGTCGTCGACGCCGACGTCGAAGATGGTCACGATCGCCGGGTGCGGCATCTTGGCCGCGGCCTTGGCCTCGCGCTGGAACCGCTCGAGGTAGGCCGAGCGGATGCGCTTGCCCGAGCCCTGGGGCGACACGATCGTCTTGACCGCGACCGTGCGGTCGAGCAGCGGGTCGCGGGCCTTGTAGACCACGCCCATCGCGCCCTTGCCGAGGACCTTGACGATCTCGTAGCGGCCGATCGTCTTGTGGGCCTCGCCGCCGTCGACCTCCATCCCGGGCGGCGCCACGAACCGGTGGCGCGACACCGTGCGGGGACGGGCGGCGGAGTCTTCTCTCACGGCGGCGTCAGCCTAGCACGCGCGTCGGTGCTCCCGGCGGCGGCGCGACCGCCGATCGCCTGCGCGCGCGGTCACCCCGGACCGACGGCCGACGGCTCGCGGCGCGTGTGCGCGCCCGCGACGAGCGCGCCCCGGGGCACGCTGGCGGTGACCCAGGCGTTGCCGCCGATCACCGAGCCGGCGCCGATCACGGTCTGGCCGCCGAGGATCGTCGCGCCGGCGTAGATCACGACGTCGTCCTCGATCGTCGGGTGGCGCCGGCTGCCGGTGACCGGCCGGTCCTCGGTCCGGGGCACGCTCAGCGCGCCGAGCGTGACCCCCTGGTAGATGCGCACGCGCTCGCCGATCAGCGAGGTCTCGCCGATCACCACGCCGGTGCCGTGATCGATGAAGAACGACCGGCCGATCGTCGCGCCCGGGTGGATGTCGATGCCGGTCTTCTCGTGCGCCAGCTCGGTCATCATCCGCGGCACGATCAGCGCGCCCTCGCGCAGGAGCGCGTGGGCGATGCGGTACACGACGATCGCGTAGAAGCCGGGGTAGCACACGACGATCTCGTCGAGGCCGGTCGCCGCCGGGTCGCCCTCGAACGAGGCCCGGACGTCGGTGGCCAGGACCTCGCGCAGGGCCGGCAGGCGATCGAGGAACCGGGCGACGATGACCTGGGCCCGCCCCGCGCAGTCGGCGCAGTCGACGTCGCGGCGGCCGGCGGCGAGCTGGGCCCGGTGGTTGAGCGCCCGGTACACCTGCCGGCGCAGCGTGACCTCGAGGTCGCCGACCCGCTCGCGGACCAGCTCGCGCAGCTCGCTCGGCGGCAGCAGGGTCGCGCCGCCGGTGAACCCGGGCAGGAGCAGGCCGCGGCACTGATCGACCGCGCGCGCGATCTCCGACGGCGACGGCAGCTCGGCGCCCGAAAGGTGCAGGTCGTCGCCGTCGCGCAGGTAGCTGTCGACCAGACGATCGGCGAGATCAACGACGTCGGAGTCGGCGGCCATGGCCGGGTCTTAGCACGCGATCAGTCGGGCGCGTCGACGGCGGCGGCGGTCGGGGTCGGCGGCGGCGCGTCGTTGATCACGCGCAGCGCCTCGACGAACCGGGTCTCGGGCACGGTCACCCGGGTCGGCATGCCGCCGCCCAGCGCCAGCAGCCGCACGAAGTCCCAGCCCGACCCGAACGCCGCGGCGATCGTCAGCTGGCCCGAGTCCTTGACCATCGACACCGGCGCCCGGGCCTGGCCGGCCAGGAGCAGATCGGTCTTGTCGAACGCCGCGGCCCCGGCGGTGTCGACCCAGGCGACCCGCCCGCGGATCGCGTACCGCTCGGCCAGCGCGGCGGTGCCCTCGGCCCGGACCGCGAACTCGCGCGCGGCGTCGGCGATGATGTCGGACTGGGCGCCCGGGCCGAGGCCGCCGACCAGGAAGCCGATGACCGCGCGCTTGACCGCGTCGTCGCGGAAGCGGGCGCGCAGCGCGTGATCGATCCGGGCGCCGATCGGGCCGGGCGCGCCGATGCGGGTGTCGACCGCTTGGGCGTCGTCGTCGGCGCCGGGGTACGGCTCGTGACCGCCGAGGATCCACTTGGCCGCGGCGTACAGGCCGTCGAGATCGACGTGGGTCATGATCGTGTCGATCGGGCCGACCTCGCGCACCAGCTCGGGCGTGACCATCTCGGGACACGCGCCGTGCTCGGCCTTGGTCGCGAGCACGAACCGGCGATCGTCCTTGTAGTCGGCGTGGCGCTCGTGGTCGTGGTGATCGACCCACGCCGCCAGGCGATCGCCCAGGCCGGTGATCAGCGGCAGCGTGACCTTGTCGAACGACACGGTCGTGCCGACGGTGGCGGCGAAGGCGACGTCGGTGACGACCACCCGCCCCGCCAGCGCGGTCGGCCGCGGCAGCGACCGCGGCGCGGTGAAGTACAGGTGCGGGAGGGCCATCGCCCGCGACCGTAACACGGGCCCCGCGGCCGGCTCGGCGACGCCGACGGCGCTCAATCGTCGGCGGCGCGCGCCGCCAGGCCACCGACGCCGAGGTCGGGATCGGCGAAGGCGGCTCCGTCGGGCGTCGCGCGCAGGACCCCGCTCACCGAGCTGGCCGCGATCGCCTCGAGCTGCGCCGCGCGCGCCCGCACCGACGGAGCCAGCGGCTCGGCCGGCGGCAGGGGCAGGAGCGCGATCGGCACGGGCCGGCCGATCGACGCGGGCGCCGGCGCCGCGCCGCGATCGGATTCGCGCGCGGCCGGCCACGCGACCACCAGCCCGGCCACGCCCGCCGCCACCGCGGCGCCGACCCCGGCCAGCCGACGCGCCAGCGCCCGCCTCACCCCGCGCGCGTCGACGCAGTCAGCGGTGATCACCGAGCCATCGGGCCGTCGGTACAGCCGGCCGCACGCGCGCCCGCCCTCGACCACCCGGGCCAGGAGCGCCTCGACCTCGGCGGTGGTCATCGCCAGGGTGTTGAACACCTGCTGATCGCACACCCGACAGTGGCGCACGCGCGCGTCGCCGACCATCGCCGCCCACGGCTCGGCGCACGGCGTCGCCACCGTCACGCGATCGAGCAGCGGCAGGTGCGCGCCGCGCCGCGGGGCCGCGAGCTCGGGCGGATCGTCGCGGTAGGCCATGCACCCTCGACACCGACGCGCCCCCAGGCGTTGCAGAAATCGTCGTCCCCGACGTCACGGCGCTCGAGCGGCGTGCGTTACTGCCGGCATGCACCGGCTCTCCGTGTTCGCGCTCGCGGCGGTGGTCGCGGGCTGCTCATCGTCGACGCGGGCCCCGCGCGCGGGCGCCGGCTCCGGATCCGGATCCGGCTCGGCCGCCAGCGGCGCGGGGTCGAGCGTCGTCGTCGCGCACATCGGCGACGCGTGCGCGCCCGATCGCGCCAGCCCCCAGTCGACCTGCCCCGACGGCGCGCTGTGCGCCCCGATGCCAGGCGGGTACTGCACCGCGCAGTGCCTCGTCACCGACTGTCCCGGCGGCAGCGTGTGCGTGCCGACCGGCCGCATGGGCGACCTGTGCGCGGCCGCGTGCGCCAGCGACGCCGACTGCCGCGCCGCCGAGGGGTACACGTGCGACCCGGGCCGCCACGCCTGCCTGCTGCCGTTCCAGGCCTCGCCCAGCCTCGCCGCCTGCGCGCCCGAGGCGGCGACCGGGCCGCGCCTGCCGCGCGCCGAGTTCGGGCCGATCGAGGTGCTCACCTCGGCGTCGTCCCCGGGCGCGTACCAGTTCGAGCCCTCGGCCGCGGTCACGCCCGCGGGCGATCTGGTCATCCTCTACACCGGCGGCGGCGCCTCGTTCTTCGAGCCGAGCTTCCTCGGCGTCGTCCGCGTGCCGCTGACCGGGCCCGCGGTCGAGCAGCCGCTGCCGACCAGCAAGCGCATGCACTTCGATCCGTGGCTGACCGCCGACAGCCGCGGGCACCTGCACGCGGTGTGGCTGGGCCACGACGGCGGCGGCGTCGACGCCAACGCCGAGATCGGCTACGCCCGCTCGACCGACGGCGGCGCCACCTGGTCGACGCCGGTCGCGGTCCACGACCCGGCCGACTGCCCGCCCGACACGCCGTTCTGCCTCGACAAGCCGATGATCGCCGCCGGCCCGGCGCCGGGCGCGCGCGGCAAGGCCCCGGTCGCGCTGCGGGTGTTCTACGCCGCCGGCGACGCCGGCCTGCGCATGCGGACCTCGCTCGACGACGGCGCCACGTTCGATCCCGCGGTGCCGGTGGTCGACGGCGCGTACGGCGACGTCGCGATCGACGCCACCGGCGCGGTCCACGTCGTCGCGGCCGCGGGCGCGCCGGCCGGCCCGGCCGCGTGGGGCTCGCCCGACAACACGATCGTCTATACCCGCGCCAGCGACGGCCACACGTTCAGCGCGCCGGTCGTGGTCAGCGGGCCCGGCGAGCCGGTGCCGTTCTTCTTCGTCAACCCCAGCCTGGTGACCGACCCGACCGGCAAGCTGGTCAGCGTCGCCTACGCCGCCGGCGGGCCCCGACGGCGCCTGGAACATCATGCTGGCGTCGTCGACCGACCGCGGCGCCACCTGGACCCGCCAGCGCATCGCCGGCACCGACCCCGCCTGCGCCAACCACGCCGTGCCCGAGCTGGCGCGGCGGCGGTCGGGCAAGCTCGCGCTGACCTGGTTCGAGTTCGTCGACGGCGCCGGCTACCGGGCGTACACCGTGTGCAAGGCCGACGGGACCGGCTGCAAGATCCCGATGCCGATCGGCCCGCCGATGGCGACCTACGAGCTGGTGCGCCACTCGCCGCGCTGGCTGGGCGAGTACGCGGCGCTCGTGCCCGACGAGGCCCACCGCCGCCTCCACGCGGTCTGGACCCAGGTGCTCGGCGACAGCCCGCGCGGCACCGCCCGGATCGTCCACACCGTCGCGCCAGGGCGCTGAGCCGCGCCGCGATCAGCGCCCGCGTCACTTGTCGCGCGGGCAGCGCATCTGCAGCGCCCAGCCGTCGTAGATCTGGACCTCGCGGACCGTGCCGCGATCACCGCAGGTCGCCCGCCCCGGCTGCGGCAGCAGGCACAGCGTCCGGCGTCCAGACGGCGCGACGATCGGGCTCTGCTCGCGCGCGAGCACGTCGCCGACCCAGTCGCCGTCGACGTAGACCGAGACCGGCTCGGCGCACTCGCGGTTGTCGACGACGAACGTCGCGGCCACCGGCGCCAGCTCGGTGCGCACCGGCGGCGGCGCCGACGGGTCGCCCGCCTCGGGGATGCGGTAGAGCCCGGGCTCGGCCGCGGCCGCCGCGAGCAGATCGGCCGTGCAGTGGCGCCGCGTCAGCTCGCGCCCGACCTGGTTGTCGATCGCGACCTTGAGCTCGAGCACGTCCTTGCGCGCCGCCAGGTAGCCCGCGAGCGCGGCCTCGACCCGGCGCCGATCGATCGGCGAGCCGCCGTCGGTCTCGCCGAACCGATCGTAGGTGAAGATGATCCGGTGCGCGTCCTCGAGCTCGACCCCCGCGGCGATGAACTGATCGCGCGCGGCGCCGGCCAGCGCCCAGCGGGTCGCGACCGCGTCGATCGGACATGGCTGGTTGCCGCGGGCCCGGGCCCCCGCGAGATCCTTGCTGGGGCCCTCGCCCAGGGACGTCAGGATCGCCAGCAGGTGGGCCTCGATCTGGCTGCGCAGCGCCGCCATCGTCGCCTGGGCGGTCGCGAACCGATCGAGCGCGGCCACCAGCGCCGCGCGATCGCCGAACGGCAGGTCGATGCGCGGCCGGCCCTCGAACCTCATCGGCCGCCCGCGCCCGAGCGCCGCCAGGTTGGCGCGGGCGTCGGCGTGGGCGGGGTCGCGGTGGGTCGCGAGCAAGAACTCGGCGCGCGCGGCCTCGAGCTCGCCGGCGCGCACGTGCATCACGCCGCGCAGGTACGCGACGTCGGCGTCCTCGGGCAGGAGCTGCTCGACCACGCCGAGCTGGACCCGGGCCGGGCCAGATCGCCCGTCGCCGACGCGGCCAGCGCCAGATCGTAGCGGATCGCCGCGCTGCGCGGCCGCACCAGCGCCGCCCGACGCCAGTAGATCAGCGCCTCGGCGAACTTGCTCTCGAGGTACGCGGCCGCGCCCAGCGCGGTCCACGTGCCGGCCTGGTACTCGGCGAAGCGCTGGGCCCGCGCCAGCACCTCGCGGGCCGGGCGGTAGCGCCCGGCGTCGAGCAAGGTCACGCCCGCGAGCAAGAGCGGCCGCGGATCGTTGGGCGCCAGGCGCGCCGCCGCGTCGTACCAGCGCACCGCCTGATCGACGTCGCCGCGGCGGCGGTACAGGTCGCCGACGCGCTTGTGGGCGTTGGCGTCGTCGGGGCGGGCGCCGGCCACCCGCTCGGCCCACGCGGTGGCGTCCACGAGTCGACCGCTCTCGGCGTAGGCCGCGGCCAGCTCGATCTGCGCGCCGACGTCGGTCGGCGCCAGGCGCGCGACGATCTCGAGCTCGCTGACCCGGGTCGGCAGCTCGCCGCGGGCGCCCGCGATCTCGGCCAGGACGCGGTGCGCGGCGAGATCGTCGGGCCGGCGCGCCACCACCCGCCCCAGCTCGGCCAGGGCCAGCGCGCCGTCGCCGCTGCGCCACGCCGCCCGGCCCAGGGCGACGCGGGCGTCGAGATCCCACGGGCGCGCGCGCACCAGCGCGGCGTTGCCCGCCGCCGCCGCCGCCCACTCGCCCCGGGCGGCGGCCCGCTCGGCGACCGCGCGCACCGCCGCCGGATAGCCGGGATCGAGATCGGCCGCGTACGCGAACTTGCCGGCGGCCTTCTTGGCGATCGCCGGATCCGGATCGGTCGCCCACAGCAGGCCGAGCAACCGCTGGCCCGCGCCCAGCGTGGGATCGATGAACACCGCGCGCGTCAGATCGCGGCCCGCGGCCGCGCGATCGGCGGCGCGATCGCCGGCGACGCGCTCCGCCGCCGCGAGGTTGCCGAGGGCGCGCGCCAGGCCGCGCCCGAGCAAGGTCAGCGCGTACGGATCGGCGCTGATCGGGGCGGCGAGCACCTCGGCCGCGCCGGCGGGCAGCCGCCAGCCGGCGTCCGCGAGCGCGCCGGTGACCGTGGTCCCGACCAGCAGGTGCGGCGCCTCGATCGGCCCCACCGCCTCGCGCTCGCCGGCGACGATCGCGACGTCGCCGTCGACCTTCCAGACCGCGACGTGCAGGCGCAGCTGCCAGTCGGGGCGCTCGACCCAGCCGGTGATGACCCACCGCGCCGACCGCGCCCGGGCGAACGCCGCCACCGCGGTCGGCGTCGCTGGCACCACCGGCCCGGCCGGCACCACCCAGGCGTCGTAGGCCGGGGCCAGGCCGCTGGTCCGCTCGAGCTTCTCGGCGATCACCAGCGGCAGCCCGGCGATCGCCCAGTCGAGCACGTGCACGCCCGAGCGGTTCTCGAACGCCATCGGCGCGAACCGCTCGGGGATCTGCGCCGGCACGTCGGGCAAGGTCGTCGCGGGCACGACCGCGCTCGACGCTGCGCGCGGCGCCTCGACCACGGGCGCCTGGGCGTGCGCCAGCCCCGCGATCACGGCCGCGGCGCAGACCGCGCCGAGGCGCGACCGCTGCCGGCCGGGAGCCGAGGCGCGCATCGCGGCCGATCGTACCGCAACCCGGACGCGACCGCCCACGCGATCACGGGGTGCGCTACGCTGTCCGGTGCGTGTCGAGCGCTGCGCCAGTCGCCCGCCCCCGCCGTCGCCGCATCCGGGCGTTCTCGATCGTGCGGCTCGTGCTGCTGCTGATCCTGTACGGGGCCGCCGCCGGCGCCGGCGCGCTCTACCTGGCGGTGGCCACGATCAACCGCGATCTGCCGACCGACCTCACGGCCGCGTTCGACTACCAGCCCAACCGCAAGAGCCTGGTGCTGGCCGCCGACGGCCAGGAGATCGGCGCGTTCTACGTCGAGAACCGCCAGGTGGTCCGGCTCGATCGGATCCCGTCGCACGTGATCGCCGCGTTCCTGGCGGCCGAGGACAGCCGGTTCTGGGACCACCCCGGCTTCGACGCGGTCGGCATCGTCCGCGCGGCCTGGAAGAACTTCACGACCGGCGGCGTCAAGCAGGGCGCGTCGACGATCACCCAGCAGGTGACCAAGATGCTCCTGCTCGACAGCGAGCGCACCTACACCCGCAAGGCCAAGGAGCTGATCCTGGCGGTCCGCATCGAGCGCGAGCTGTCCAAGCAGGAGATCCTGTCGATCTACTTGAACCACGTCTTCCTCGGCAACAACGCCTACGGCGTGGCCGCCGCCGCCGAGACCTACTTCGGCAAGCAGATCGAGAACGTCACGATCGCCGAGGCCGCGCTGCTGGCCGGGCTGGTGGCGGCGCCGTCGGAGTACGCCCCGCACCGGCACTTCGATCGCGCGCGCACCCGGCAGGTCTACGTGCTCGGGCGCATGCGCGAGGACGGCTACGTCAGCGACAGCGAGGTCGCGGCCGCGCTCGACGAGCCGATCGCGATCCTGGGCGAGGTCGCCGAGAACGATCTCGCGGCGCCGTACTTCGTCGAGCAGATCCGCCAGCGCCTGGTGACCGCGATCGGCGAGCGCCGCGTCCTCAACGGCGGCCTGCGGATCTACAGCACGCTCGATCCGCGCATGCAGGCCGCGGCCGAGCTGGCCCTGCGCCACGGCCTCGAGACCCTCGACCGCCGCCTGGGCTTCCGCGGTCCGGTCGCGCGGCTCGCGCCCGAGGCCCGGGCGAGGTTCGCCGACGGGCCGCCCCAGCGGGTCCGCGCCGGCGCCCTCGAGCCGGTGCTGGGCGAGCTGGTGCCCGAGACCCGGTACGGCGGCCTCGTGGTCGAGCTGCCCAGGAAGGGGGACCTCACCCTCGACCTGGGCCCGCGGCGGCTGCCGCTGGGCGGCAAGGACGCCGCCGACGCCCGGGCCTGGCGCGGCGACGACGGCGCGCGCCTCGCGGTCGGCGACGTGGTCCCGGTCAAGCTGTCCGCCGACGGCGCCGCCGCGGTGATCGATCAGGCGCCGCTGATCCAGGGCGCGCTGGTGGCGATCGAGCCCGGCACCGGCCGGATCCGGGCGCTGGTCGGCGGCTACGACTGGCGCGACAACAAGTTCGATCGCGCCAGCCAGGGCCACCGCCAGGTCGGCTCGTCGATCAAGCCGTTCATCTACGGCTCGGCGCTCGCGGCCGGCTACACCGTCGTGTCGCGCGTGCTCGACGGGCCGGTCGCGGTGCCGACCGCCACCGGCGTGTGGACGCCGTCCAACTACGACAACCGCTACAACGGCGTCGTCACGCTCCGCACCGCGCTGGCCAAGAGCCTCAACACCATCTCGGTCCGGCTCATGCTCGACGTCGGCGTCGATCGCGTCATCGACGTGCTGCGCGGGTTCGGCATCACCAGCGACATCCCGCGCCACATCTCGATCGCCCTGGGCACGCCCGATCTGACCTTGCTCGAGCTGGCCGGCGGCTACGCCGGGATCGCGTCGGGCGGCCGCCGGGTCACGCCGCGGCTGTGGGACGTGGTCATGGACGGCCGCGGCGCGCCGCTGCTCGATCACCGCGCCGATCCGCCCGGGCCCCAGGTCTGGCCGCCCGAGGTCGACTACGCGCTGGTCGATCTCATGCGCGGCGTGGTCGCGCGCGGCACCGCCAAGCGGGCGCTCGAGCTGGGCCGGCCCGCCGCGGGCAAGACCGGCACCAGCGCCAACTTCAAGGACGTGTGGTTCATCGGCTTCACGACCGACCTCCTGTGCGGCGTGTGGATCGGCCGCGACGACTCGACGCCGATCGGCGACAAGATCACCGGCGGCGGCGCCGCCGTGCCGATCTGGGTCGAGTTCATGAAGGCCGCGCACCCGCCGACGCCGATCCGCGACTTCCCGGTGCCGGCCGGGGTCGTGTTCGCGCGGGCCGAGCCCTGGGGCGGCTCGCCGGTGGGCCCATCGGCCAGCGCGGTCTGGGTCCCGTTTGTGCGCGGCACCGTGCCGGCGGCGTTCGGGGCCGGCGGCGCCGGCAAGCCGTTCTCGGCGCTGGTGCCGCCGCTGCCGCCGCCGTGATCGCCGCCGCGCCCAGCCCGCGGGGCCTCGTGGTAGCGTCACGGGCCATGGCCCGCCGTACCCTCGCCATCGCCGCCCTGCTCGCCGCCGCCTGCGACCTCAACAACGCTCCCGGCGCCGACGCCGGCCCCGACGCGATCTCGCCGACCTGCCTGGAGGCGACCACGCACAGCGACCTGACCTGGATCCAGGACAAGGTGTTCCAGCCGTCGTGCGCCGGGTTCCGCGACTGTCACCAGGGCGCGGCGGTCGACGCCGCCCACCTGTCGCTCGAGCGCGGCCAGAGCCAGCCGCAGATGGTCGGGATCGACTCCGAGCTGTTCCCCCAGCTCAAGCGCGTCATCGCGGGCGATCCCGCCAACAGCTACCTGATGATGATCATCGGCAGCTACGTCGGGCCGCTCAAGGACGGCGTCGGCACGATGCCGTACAACAGCGCGCTCCTGTGCAAGGAGAAGCGCGACGCGGTCGAGCGCTGGATCGCGGACGGCGCGCTGCCCGAGATGTAGCGGCCGTCACCCCGGCCGTGATCGCCAGAAATCTCGCCCCGTCGACAGCGGTTAGACAACGGTTAAGTCATCTAATTGGCAACGGAATCCACGGCGGCCAGCTTGACGCGCCCGGATGGCGCTCGGTACAACCGAGTGAGGACACGCCGGGTCCGGAACTCCCGAAGGACGATACATCATGGATTGGCTAAGCGATGTTTTTCAGAAGGGCGGGCCGTTCTTCATCGTCAACACGTTCTTCCTGGCGATCGTCATCGCGCTGATCGTCGAGCGATCGATGTACTTCCTCGGGAAGGGGCACCTCAATGCCAAGGCGTTCCTCGAGCAGATCAAGCGCCTGCTGGCGGCGAACAACGTGGATCGCGCCAAGAAGCTGTGCGAGGCCACGACCGCGCCGGTGGCGCGCGTCGCCAAGGCCGGCCTCAACCGGCTCCACCGCGGCGAGGCGGCGGTCGCGCAGGCCATGGAAGAGACCATGACCGACGCGCTGCCCGAGGTGAAGACCCGCATCGGCGCGCTGTGGTCGATGGCGAACATCGTGACCCTGACCGGTCTGCTCGGGACCATCACGGGCCTCATCAACACCTTCTCGGCCCTCAAGAACTCCAACCCGTCGGAGAAGGACGAGAAGCTGTCGGCCGGTATCGCCGAGGCCATGTACAACACCGCGTTCGGCCTGTCGATCGCGCTCGTCTGCATGATCGCCCACCTGCTGCTCTCGGCGGCGATGAAGCGCGTCGTGTCCGACCTCGAGGCGTTCTCGCTCCGGTTCGAGAACCTGCTCGCCGAGGGCGGCGCCGCCGCGGCTCGCACCGCAGGCGCCGCGCCCGCGCTCGACGGCGACGCCGTCACCACCGATCTGGGCGAGCGCGCGTAGGCCTTCGCCGTGCTCTCCGCGCAGCGGGTCCGACTGAAGCAGCGCAGCGCCGTCGCGCGGCGCGAGGGGCAGATCGAGGACGACGAGCTCGAGTCGGGGGAGATCAACCTCATCCCGTACCTCGACATCGTCACCAACCTGATGCTGTTCATCCTGGCGTCGGTGGCGGCCAACGTCATCTTCGGCCAGATCAACACCACCCTGCCCGACCAGGGCGCGCCGCCCACGGCGCAGCAGAACGACCCCAACAAGCCACCCGACGAGCAGCCGCTCGGCCTCGCGGTGGCCGTGACCCGCGACGAGATCCTGGTGTTCTCGTTCTCGGGCCTCGAGGGCACGCTGGCGGCCCCCAAGGCGCGGATCCCCCGCACCGGCAAGCCCGACGACCAGTGCGACGCCGCGTACCAGTGCGAGACCAACAAGTGCGGCGCCAACCAGCGGTGCGTGCTCGACACCACCGCGGACGTCACGCCGGTGTTCAACTACCGCCAGCTCAACGACGCGCTGGCCGAGATCGCCACCCGGCGCTGGACCGGGCCGAACAAGCCGCCGCGGCGCAAGCTCGAGACCTACCAGGCGGTGCTCATGGCCGACCCGTCGATCCCGTACGGGACGCTGGTGTCGGTGATCAGCTCGATGCGCTGCCGGATGGGCCCGTTCGGCAAGACCACCGAGCCGTGCCTGATGCCGACCGGTGACGAGACGCTCAAGACCGCCAAGGATCCGGTCGACCAGGTCGCCCGGCTGTTCGATCCCGAGCGCGTCGACTACGATCCCACCCAGCACGCCCTGTTCTCGGACGTGGTGTTCTCGACGGGGTTCCGCTGATGTTCACGCTCGCACAAGCCCGCTCGATGGTCCGCAAGGCGGTCAAGCGCGTCCCCGAGGGCGAGGAGATCCGGCACCTGAACATCATGCCGATGATGGACATGATGACGATCTTGCTCGTCGCCTTCGTCGCCCAGATCGCGGTCGCGTCCAACGCCGCGATGGCGAACTCGGTCGTGCTGCCCGCGACGTTCGGCGAGCAGCCGATGCCCGAGACCTCGGCCCTGCTGATCATCACCAAGACCGCGATCGTGGTCGAGGGTGAGGAGATCGTCGCGGTCCGCAACGGCGACGTCGACCCCTCGCAGAAGGAGGGCGGCGCCGACGGTCGCAAGATCCCGCGCCTGTCGAACTTCCTCGGCACGCTCCGGAGCCTCCAGGACCAGGCCCTGCAGAAGCAGGGCAAGCCGATCGCGGCCGTGCCGGAGCTGATGATCGTCGCGGACCGCTCGATCCCCTACGGCCTGCTGATCAACGTGATGTTCTCGGCCAAGCAGAAGGAAGCCGGCTTCAAGCGCTTCCGGCTGATCGTCCAGAAGAGCCACGCGGTCGGCCAGTAGCGGCCTGGGCCAGGTCGGCGGGTCGGGCCCCGCGGCGGGACCGAGCGCGAGAACCGATGGGCTCGGGTCCCGGTTCGGCGCGGCCGAGCGCGAGAACCGATGGGCTCGGGTCCCGGTTCGGCGTGGCGCGACCGAGCCGTGGGCGCGGGTCCCGGCTCGGCGTGGCGCGAGAACCGATGGTCTCGGGTCCCGCCTCGGGTATACTGGTGGCATGAAGGCACTCGTTGGCGAACGTCGTGCGATGGCGGCCGCCGTCCTCTCGTTCTACGGGTTCATCTACGTCCTGCTCGGCTGGTCCGCGCCCCCCGAGTGGTCGGCGCTCCTGACCGCGATCGCCGGCCTGTACGCGGTGGCGTTCGTCGGCGTCGTCGCCGGGTGGTTCTGGGGCCGCTGGTTCGCGCAGGGCCTCGGCTACTGGGGCGTGGTCAGCGGCGTGCTCGGCATGTGGCAGATCGGGCCGGAGCCGGTGCTGGTGTTCCTGACCGCCAGCCACGCGGTGGTCAGCGTGCTGCTCGCGGGCGAGGCGATGGCCGCGGGCTTCGACGGTCGGGCCGAGTGGCGCGCGCGGTTCCACCTCGACGACGGCGGCGTCCACCGCCTCGGCAAGTCGGTCGTGCGCGCGGCGATGAGCCTCCCCATCCTGATCATGTGGGCCCTCGCCCCGAGCCAGCCGAGCTCGCTGGTCGCCAGCGCCGATCTCATGGCGCTGCTGCCGGCCGGCCTGGCCGTCGTCGGCCTGGTGGCGCTGGTGCGGATGCGCACCTGGGGCCTGTTCGCCCTCGCGGGCGCGGGCGTGGCGATGGTGGCCCTGGCGGGCGTCGGCCTGGTGGCGATGATCGCGGCGGCGCTGCTCGCGGCCGCCGTGGCGCCGTTCGCGCGGCCGATGGCCCGCGCGCTCACTGCCTGAGAGCGTCGACCGATCCTCCTCGGGATCGGTCCGCAGAGTCCGGGCTCCGGCTCCGGTTCCGGCTCCGGCTCCGGTTCCGGCTCCGGTTCCGGTTCCGGCTCCGGCTCCGGCTCCGGCTCCGGTTCCGGCTCCGGTTCCGGTTCCGGTTCCGGCTCCGGCTCCGGCTCCGGCTCCGGCTCCGGTTCGGCTCCGCCGGGCGGCGATCGCCCCGTGATCGAGTGAGGTTGCCGTAGCCTGGGTTTGACCGCTCGCGTCCGCAGCGGTAGGTTTCGGGCATGACGTTTCGTCGGGGATTCGCATTCGTGCGCGCGATCGGTCTGGGTGTGGCGCTGGCGGTGGCGGCGTCCGCGGGCGGCTGCTCGGGGCCGTACGCCGGCTCGCCCGAGAAGCTCAAGCGCCCCTCCAAGAAGCCGGAGCCCGAGGAGGTGCCGGTCGACGCCGTCGAGATCAAGATGGTGATGGAGTGCCAGGCCAAGTTCCAGGAGGAGCCGAAGGACGCGCTCAAGATGCACAAGCGCAACGCGACGGCGTCGAGCCGGCTGGTCGATCAGGCCGACACGCTCCTCGACGACGCCCGCGGCGCGACCGACGACAAGGCCCGCGCCGCCCAGACCGTCGAGGCGATCAACAAGCTGCGCAAGGCGCTGCTCGACGCCCCGTACCACGCCGAGGCCACCTACAAGCTGGCCCACGCCTACGCGCTGACCCGACGCCAGGGCTGCGCGGTCGCGCTGCTCAAGCGCCTCAACGACCTGCAGCGCTACGGTGACTTCGCGGCTGAGGCCAAGCGCAAGATCGACGAGGCCGAGGGCGACAGCGTGTTCCAGCCGTTCCGCAAGCAGGCCAACGAGGCGATCAACCGGTGAGCGCGGCTCCCGTAGCTTCTCTATCCGCCCTGCGCTCGCCGCTCCGCTCTGGCAAGAGGTCCTCGCGATGATCACCACTGCTCGCCTCGTCTGTCTCGGCACCCTGACGACCCTGGCCGCGGCTTGCGGCGGTGGCCAGAAGGTCACGCCCCCGCCGGCGCCGTTTCGGCCCGAGCCCATCGAGGTGATGGCGCCGCGCCCGACCCGCACCGATTGCGATCCGCCCGACCCGTCGCTGGCGCGGGACGCGATGACCTACCGCGAGCGCGCGCCGTCGATCGGCGAGGCCGAGCAGCTCGCCGCCGATGGCTTCGCCGAGCTGTCCGCCGCCGAGGGGGGCGCCCTCGACCCACAGACCCGCGAGGACAAGATCACGCACGCCGTCGAGGACTTCCTGTCGGCGCTCGGCGCGGATCCGTACAACGTCCACGCGACCTACAACCTCGCCGCCGCCTACGCGCGCATCGGCCGCAAGCAGTGCTCGCTCAACTTCCTGGTCCGGCTGATCGCGATGAAGGACCACTCGAGCCGCAAGGACGAGGTCTCCAAGAAGATCGATCGCCTGCTCGGCCGCAACAACACGCCGATCGATCCCGACTTCCGCGACATGCGCGACGACGAGCGGTTCCGGTGCGTGATCGCCAACATCGGCGCCACCGCCCCGACCGAGTGCTTCCCGGCCCGCTGAGTTCCAGAGGGTTCGTCGCCGAACCCAGGCAGGTGCAGGGGGGCTCCGACGTCCGAGGTCTCATCCAGACCAGGTCGGTACATCGGGGGCAAGCCCCGATGAGGGCCCCCACCCAGGACGCGAAACTCCCGGCGCGGGGACCGGTGCTCGACCGAAGAACTTACGAGCTCTGAGTTTCAGGGGGCCAGGTCGCCAGGCCCTCCCCCGTCGGGGGCGAGCCCCGATAGGGCCCGCACCCAGGACGCGCTCCCGGCGCGTCGACCGGCGCTCAACCAAAAAAAATAACCAGGCAGGTGCAGGGGACGCCGACGTCCGAGGTCACGCCCGGACCAGGTCGGCGCGTCGCGGGGCCAGCCCCGACAGGACCCCCACCCAAGGGGACGACGACGTCCGAGGTCACGCTCGGACCAGGTCGGCGCGTCGAGCCGACGCGAGGACCGGTGGGTCGATGCCCGCCACCGCCGACGGCCTCCGCGTCGCAAGCGCCGCGACGAGGCGGCAGCAGGTCAGGCCGCGCCAGCGGTTAGCCGCTTGTGCCGGGCGTCCGCCTACCGTACAACCGGGGCCGTGATGCGCCGAGCCGTGCTGTCCTCCGTCGTGACCGTCGCCGCCCTCGCTGCCGCCGCCGCCTCGGTCGCGGCCCAGCCCCGCGGCCAGGCCAAGGTGCCGCGCGCGTGCGGCGCCTCGGCCATCCCGCTGTCGGTCGGCAACGAGTGGACCTACGACATGGCCGGGGTCCCCGCCGAGCGGCAGCTGTCCGAGGCGCAGACCAAGGCGCTGCCGCCGCCGCCCAAGAAGGTCGTCATCAAGGTCACCGCCATCGACACCAAGGACGGCGTCACGACCGTGTCGCTGTCCGAGGATCTCGACGGCCGCGTCCACGCCACGTCGATCACCTGCACCAACGCCGGCGGCTTCCAGATCGGCCCGACGTCGCTGTGGTTCAACGGCGAGGCCGGCGACGTCGTCGGGATCGAGATCAGCGACATCGTGCGCACCGGCAAGACGCTCGATCTGGTCGGCGGCAAGCTCACGGCGCTGGCCGACTGGCACGACGACCTCACCGCCAGGTGGGCCCACGTCGCGGTCGGCAAGGTCTTCCCGAAGCTGCGCAAGGGCACGCTGTCGCTGTCGCGCCACGTCGCGACCCAGCCGAGCGAGATCGTCGCGACCAAGGCCGGCACCTGGAAGGCCGCCAAACTCGGCATCAAAACCACGACGGTGATCACGATCAAACCGCCGACCGAGAATCCGCTGCGCGACGTGCCGCTGCTGGTGAACTTCCTGTATCTGGCCGACGGCGTCGGCGTGGTCCAGACCCTCAACAGCACCGCGCAGTACCTGCTGGTCGACTACAAGGTCCAGTGACCCTGGCCGCGGACGGCGCGCCGTGACCCGGCCCCGACTCCGCCTGCTGCCCGCCCACGCCGCTCGGGTCGCCCGCGCCGTCGCGCTCGGGCACCCGTGGATCTACGACCGCGCGCTGCCGCCGGTCGCGGTGGCCGCCGGCACCGTCGCGGCCATCGACGCGGGCCCCGACCTCGGGGCGATCGGCTGTGGCTTCGTCGATCCCGACGCGCCGATCCGCGTGCGCGTGCTCGCCCGCGATCCCGACCAGGCCATCGACGACGACTTCTGCCGCGCCCGCGCCGAGCGCGCCGCCCGGCGACGGATCGGGGTGCCGGCCCTGGCCGGCACCGACGCCGTGCGCGCGATCCACGGCGAGAACGACGGCCTGCCCGGCCTGACCGTCGACCTCTACGCCGGCACCGCCGTGGTGGTGTTCGACGGCGGCGCGGCCGCCGCCCTGTGGCGACCGCGCCTACCGGCGATCCTGGCCGGCCTCGCCGACGGCGGCCTGATCGTCCGCGCGCGCTGGGTCCGCGGGGTCCGCGGGGTCAAGGGCGGCGGCGAGGGCGACGGCGGCCCCGAGGTCGAGATCCGGGAGCACGGCGCGCGGTTCGTCGTCGACGTCCGCGCCGGCCAGAAGACCGGCTTCTTCCTCGACCAGCGCGGCAACCGCGCCTACGTGGCGGCGCTCGCCGGCGGCGCCCGGGTGCTCAACCTGTTCGCGTACACCGGCGGCTTCTCGATCGCCTGCGGCCGCGCGCGCGCGCGCTCGGTGACCAGCGTCGACATCGCCCCGGCGGCGATCGCCGCCGCCGAGCGCCACTGGCGCGCCAACGGGCTCCCGCCCGACCGCCACCAGGCGGTGACCGCCGACTGCTTCGAGTTCCTGGCCCAGGCGGCGGCAGCCGGGCGGCGCTGGGACGTGGTCGTCGTCGACCCGCCGAGCTTCGCCGCGAGCGAGGCCGCCCGACCGGCCGCGCTGGCGGCCTACCAGCGTCTGAACCTCGCGGCGGCCGCCGTGGTCGCAGACGGTGGGGTGCTCGTCGCAGCGTCGTGCTCGAGCCACGTCACCGAGGCCGACCTGCGGGGCGTGCTGGCCGCCGTGGCGCGCGACGGCCGGTGCGCGCTGCCCATCATCGTGCCCGCGGCGCGGATCCAGATCACCCCACCCTTCCCGGATTCCCCGAAGGACGATATCTCAAGGCGTTGGTCGCCGCGGTCGAGCATCACCCGATCCCTCGCCGTACCGAACGTGCGATCCCCTACACCCCGCGCCGGCCGCCTGGCCGTCCTAGGTAATTCACGGTTGACCACCTCCGCCCACCTCCGCTACGAAGCCACATGCGCCTGATTCGCTTCGTGCAGAGACCGATCCTCGCCCTGATCGTGGTGGGCTGGGGGATCGCCCTGTCGTCCTGTTCTGGTGGTAACAGCGGCCTTGGCCTGCCTGAGTGTGAGGACGGGCGCGACAACGACGGCGACCTGCTCATCGATGAGCTCGACCCCGCCTGCATCGCCGGCTTCGATCGCGAGTCCGAGGATCCCATCAAGCTGTGCGCCGACGGCCTCGACAACGACGGCGACGGCCTGATCGACACCGCCGATCCGGGCTGCACCGACGCGAACGACAACGACGAGTACAACGCCGGCCCGCCGGCCTGCTCCGACAGGGTCGACAACGACGGCGACGGCAAGACCGACTTCCCGTTCGACCCTGGCTGCCTCAACGCCAACCAGGACAGCGAGACCGACAACTGCAACGACGGCGACCCCAGCAACTACTGCCCGCAGTGCGGCGACGGCGCCGACAATGACCGCGACGGCTCGACCGACTACCCCGCCGACAGCGGCTGCCAGAACGCGGCCGACAACGACGAGTTCGTGCTCGACACCAGCGCCTGCGGCGTCGGCACCCAGATCGGCTTCCTGCCGGCCTCGGGCATGGCCATGGGCACCGCCGGCTCCGGCATCTCCAACCTGATCTCGCCGACCTGCCAGGGCCGCGGGCAGGAGACCGTCTACGTGGTCCAGGTCGACCACTCGGTGACGATGGTGGCGTCGACCGACAGCGCCGCGACCAACTTCAACACCGTCCTGTACATCCGCGAGAGCTGCCGCGATGACGCCACCGAGCTGGCCTGCGCCGACGACATCAGCGCGACCAACACCCGGTCCGAGCTGACCGTCGACCTCACGCCCGGCGTGTACTTCCTGGTCGTCGACGCCCGCGACCTGGCGTCGTCGGGCAACTTCGCCCTGACCGTCAACTTCTACAGCGGCCCCGGCGAGGACTGCGTCGGCCCGATGGACTGCGCGCCCGGCTACGTGTGCCGCGCGGTCGCGCCGTCGACCCAGACCACGTGTGAGCACCCGGTGTGCAGCGACGGCCGCGACGACGACGCCGACGGCCACACCGACTTCCCCAACGATCCGGGCTGCACCGACGCCGACGACGGCGACGAGACCGACACCTGCCCGGCCGGCCCCGGCTGCCCGGAGTGCGGCGACGGCATCGACAACGACGGCGACGGCGACATCGACTACCCGAACGACATCGGCTGCCGCTCGGCCAACGGCGCGACCGAGCTCGACTGCTCGAGCGAGATCGACCCGCTGATCGTGATCGACGCGCCGACCTACAACGGCACGACCGTGGGCGCGTCGAACGATCAGCGCCCGACCTGCGGCTCGACCACGACCTTCACCGCCCCCGATCGGGTCCACTTCCTCGACCTGCGGGTGCCGGTCCAGACCCTGACGGTGACGATCACGCCGTCGTTCGACTCGGCGATCTCGTTCGTCGACTCGACCTGCACCACCTCGCTGGCCTGCGCCGATCCCAACACCCTGACGCGCACCGCGGTGCCCCCGGGCGCGTACGGCATCGTCGTCGACGGCTGGTCGAGCGGCAGCGGCACCTACTCGCTCAACGTCCGCGGCGACCTGACCATCGGCGCGGCCTGCAACGACCCGCTGGTCGCCGCCGGCGTGCTGGTGTGCCCCGACGGCTACGCCTGCACCGGCGCGGCCGGGTCGGAGACCTGCCAGCCGGCCGAGTGCAACGACATGATCGACCAGGACGGCGACGGCTTCAACGGCTTCCCGACCGACCCGGGCTGCGCGAGCATCTCCGACGGCGACGAGTCCGACGACTGCCCGGCGGGCCCGACCTGCCCGGCCTGCTCGAACGCGCTCGACGACGACGGCGACGGCATCACCGACTACCCGCTCGATCCCGGCTGCCAGTCGGCCGGCGGCGTCACCGAGATCGATTGCTCGACCGAGACCGACCCGCTGATCCTGGTGACCGGGCCGACCTACAGCGGCACCACCGTCGGCGCCACCAACGATCTGAGCACGACCTGCGACTCGACCACCGCGGCCGCGCCCGACCGCGTGCACTACCTGACCCTGGCGGTGCCGGTCGCGTCGCTGACCGTGACGACCGTCGCCGGGTTCGACGCCGTGACCTCGTTCACCGACGCCACCTGCTCTGCGGTGCAGCAGTGCCAGGACTTCAACCCGATCACGATGGCCAACCTGAGCCCGGGCGGCTACGGCATCGTCATGGACGGCTGGTCGGCCGGCAGCGGCACCTACTCGCTCGACATCCGCGGCACCCTCCTGCCCAACGGCGCCTGTAACGATCCGCTGGTCGCCACGGGCCTCTTGAGCTGCCCGGTCGGGTACTCGTGCGGCGGGACGCCCGGCATGGAGACCTGCCAGCCGGCCGCGTGCAACGACGCGATCGATCAGGACGGCGACGGCTTCGTCGGCTACCCGACCGACCCGGGCTGCACCAGCCCCTCGGACTCCGACGAGACCGACGACTGCCCCACCGGCCCGATGTGCCCGGTGTGCTCGAACACGCTCGACGACGACAGCGACGGCCAGGCCGACTACCCGGCCGACTTCGGCTGCGCCTCGGCCGCCGGCGCCACCGAGGTCGCGTGCGCGATCGAGACCGACCCGGTCCTCCCGATCACCGGCCCGGCCACGAGCGGCACCACGGTCGGCGCGTCCAACAGCCTGCAGCCGACCTGCGGCTCGACCGGCACCACCACCGCGCCCGAGCGCGTCCACCTGCTCAACCTGCGGGTGCCGGTCGCCAACCTGGCGGTCAACCTGGTGTCGAGCTTCGACGCCGCGACCTCGATCCGCGACGCCACGTGCGGCACCACGCTGCAGTGCTCGGACCCCAACGTGTTCGCGCGCGCCAACATGGCGCCCGGGGCCTACTCGATCGTCGTCGACGGCTGGTCGAGCGGCAGCGGCACGTACACGCTGAACCTGCGCGGCGACCTGCTCGCGGGCGGCGCCTGCAACGATCCGCTGGTCGCCGCCGGCGTGCTGTTCTGCCCCAGCGGCTACGCCTGCGGCGGCGCCGTCGGCATGGAGACGTGCCAGCCGGCCGCGTGCAACGACGCGATCGACGCTGACGGCGACGGCTTCCCGGGCTACCCGACCGACCCGGGCTGCACCAGCATCTCGGACGGCGACGAGACCGACGACTGCCCGAGCGGCCCGATGTGCCCGCAGTGCGGCAACGGGATCGACGACGACGGCGACGGCCAGAACGACTACCCGGCCGACAACGGCTGCATCTCGGCGTCCGACGCCAACGAGGTCGGCTGCGGGGCCGAGACCGACGACGTCATCATCATCACCGCCGGGGCCACGATGGGCACGACGGTCGGCGCCTCGAACAGCCTGACCCCGACCTGCGGCTCGACGTCGCACACCGCCCCCGAGCGCGTGCACCTGCTGACCCTGCCGGTGCCGGTCACGACCCTGAGCGTCAACCTGACGTCCAGCTTCGACGCCGCGACCTCGCTGCTCGACAACACCTGCGGCGCGACCTTGCAGTGCTCGGACCCCAACGCGTTCACGCGCACCAACGTGGCCGCCGGGACCTACGCCATCTCGGTCGACGGCTGGTCGACCGGCAGCGGCACGTACACCCTGAACGTCGTCGGCGACGTGGCGCTCAGCGCCCGGTGCGACCCGGCCATGGTCACCGCGGGCCTGCTGCGGTGCCCCGCCGGCGCGGCCTGCGCCGGCGCCGCCGGCGCCGAGATCTGCGTCCCGGCGGCGTGCAACGACGCCATCGACGCCGACGGCGACGGCTTCCCGGGCTACCCGACCGACCCCGGCTGCGCCAGCACCGCCGACAACGACGAGACCGACGACTGCCCGAGCGGCCCGATGTGCCCCGTGTGCGCGAATGGCCTCGACGACGACGGCGACGGGCAGATCGACTATCCGATGGACACCGGCTGCTCGGCGGCGTCGGGCACCACCGAGCTGGCGTGCGCCACCGAGGCCGATCCGATCACGACGGTGATCGGCCCGCTGACCACCGGCACCACCGTCGGCGCCGCCAACAACTTCACGCCCACGTGCCAGTCGAGCTCGCTCGGCGATCGCGTCCACATCCTGAGCCTGTCGGTGCCGGTCGCGACCTTGCGCGTCGACACCGAAAACTCGACGCTCAACGACACCGTGCTGATGGTCATGGACGCCACCTGCGGCACGGTCCTGGCTTGCGACGACGACGGCGGCCTCACGCCGGCGCTGTCGTCGCTGATCAACCTGACCAGCGTCGCGGCCGGCAACTACGCGATCGTGGTCGACACCTACGGGTTCTCGACCGAGGCGGCGTACAACCTGAACGTCCACGGCACGATCGCGTCGGGCAGCTCGTGCAACGATCCGCTGGTCGCGGCCGGCGCGCTGACGTGCGCCGTCGGCACCACCTGCCAGGCTGGCGTCTGCAGCCCGTGATCGGTAGCGCGATCGGCCCGCGCGGTCGTTGAAGGGTGGGATGACGACCGGGATGCAGGGCGGGGTGACGGGCGGGACGAGGGTCGGGACGAGGGTCGTCCTGGGCCTCGCCGTGACCGCGCTCATCGGGTGCGCGATCGGGGAGCGCCCGCTGGTGGCCCCGCGCAACGATCAGGCGACGGTGCTGCTGATCACCGGTGGCCTCGGTCGCCCGATCGAGGCCATCGCCCGGCACCCGTGGTTCGCGGTGCGGCCGGCCGGCGCCACCCAGTGGCAGATCTGGGAGGTGCGCGGCGGCGGCACCCAGGACGACCCGTTCGATCACCCGCCGTACCTCGAGCCGATCCTCCACGGGGTCTGGCGCGGCGCCGAGGCCGAGGCCGCGATCGCGTGTCTGGCCCGCGAGGCGCCGCCGTGGCTGGCCGCCCTGCGACTACCGCGGCTGGCCCGGCCCCAACAGCAACACCTTCGGCGACGTCATGCTCCGGCGCTGCGGGCTGCACGCCAGCCTGCCGGCGACCGCGATCGGCAAGGACTGGCGCGGCTGGGTCGGCGCGTCGTGGACCACCGAGGGCACGGGCTTCCAGATCGAGGCCGCGGGGTTCGGCCTGCGGCTGGGCCTGCGCGAGGGCGTCGAGGTCCACGTGCTCGGCCTGGCGTTCGGCGTCGAGCTGTGGCCGCCGGCGTTGATCGTCCCGCTGGCCGGCGGCCGGCTGGGGTTCGCCGACCGATGATCCGCGGCGCGCTGATCGCCCTGACGCTCGCGGTCACGGCCGGCTCGGCCGCGGCCCGGCCGGGCGTGCCCGGGGGCGCGGCCTGGCTGCACTACGAGGCCAGCTACGCGCACCGGCTCGACCGCGAGCAGCCGGCGCGGGCCGGCCGCGGCGTGGCGATGGCCGGGGTCCGGCTCGACGCGCTGCTCGGCGGCGGGCGCCTGGCCTACGTGGTCGGGGTCGACCTCGCCGCCGGCGCGACGGTGCCGGCCGGGTTCGCGTACCAGACGGACGTGTACCTCGGCGGGGTCGCGGTCCGGATCGGCGCGACCGGCGCGATCGGCGTCGCCGGCGGCGTCGGGGCCTCGGGCGCGGTCGGCACGCTCGACGACGGCCTCGACCTCCCGGTGACCGCGCTGCTCGAGCTGCCGCTCGGCGCGCGCCTGCGGCTGATCGGCCGCGGCCGCGCCACCTGGCTGGTCGGCGCCCCGGGCCGCGCCGGCGGCGCGGTCACCGCGCCCTGGACCGACGAGGTCGACGCGTGGCTCGGGCTGCGCTGGGGGCGGCGCTACCACGGCCTCGGCTTCCCGTCCGGCAACGGCACCTTCGTCGCGGTCAGCTATCGCGAGCGCGAAGGCGCCCGGATGGTCGGGGTCGTGCTGGGGTACTCGGTCGACCTCGGCGCGCCCCGGAGGTGACGAGCGGGGTACGCGGTGCGGCGCCGGCGCCGCCGCGCGTTATGCTGCGCCCGTCGATGCGGACCTGCGTTGTGTGCCGAGCCCCGGCCGAGACCAACCTGTGCGAGGCGTGCGCCGACGACCTCGACACGCCGACCGCGTTCGCGGCCGAGCAGATCCTGTCGACGACCGTGCGCCCCGCCGACGCCGCGCTGATCGACCGCTGGGGCCGCGTGCACCGGCTCGAGGCCACGACCGCGCTCGGGCGGGTGCCGACCGCGCGCGGGATCGCGATCATGCACGGGGTCGTGTCGCGCCAGCACGCCCAGCTCGAGCGCGACGACGGCGGCGCCTGGACCGTGCGCGATCGCGAGTCGTCCAACGGCACCCGCCGCAACGATCAACCGGTGGTCGAGCCGACCGCGCTGACCTCGGGCGACCGCCTGACCTTCGGCGGCGTCGGGCTGTACTTCGTGCGCGACGACGGCCAGCTCGCCGACGCGACGCCCGACGAGATCGCCTCGGTCACGGTGCGGCCCGAGGCCGGCCAGCCGGCGCTCGCGCTCGAGCCCGACGCGCGCGCCCCCGACGACGACACCTTCTCGGGCATGCCCTCGGTCGAGCTGCGCTTCCTCGAGGCGCCGTCGGGCGGCGGTGGCTACCTCGAGGTGCGCGCGCGCCGGGTCCAGCTCACCGACACCCAGTTCGCGATGCTCCTGATGATGGCCCAGCGGATGGCGACCGAGGCCGCCGTCCCCGAGGTCGTGCGCGGGTTCGTGCCGACCGGCCAGCTGATCGCCGATCTGCCGTGGGACACGCACGCGCCGTCGGAGAACCACCTGAAACAGCTGGTGCGGCGCGTGCGCAAGGCGCTCGACCTGGCCGGCATCGGCAACCTGGTCGAGTCGCGGCGCGGCTTCGGCTACCGGCTGCGCGTCATGCCGACCGGCCCGCTGCCGCCGTCGTCGTAGCGCCGCCGCCGATCGCGCCGCCACCGACGGTCGAGTCGCCGCGCGGCATCGACCGCGGGTCCGCGGCCGCCGTCGTCGGCGCGCCGCCGCCGATCGCGCCGCTACAGATCGTGCGGCATCGCCCGCCGCGGCGCGCGGAAGTAGCGCAGCGGCGAGTACGACAGGAAGTTCGACACCCGCGACGTGTACAGGTCGGCGTAGTCGCCGACCTGCTCGCCGAAGCGCGAGTTCTCGTTGCCCTCGCGCAGCACCGACCCCCACGACGGGTTGTACGCCCGCTCGGTGGCGTCCTCGAGCGCCTCGACCTCCTCGGCCATGAGCCGCGCGCGGTCGCGCAGGCGGTCGAGGGTGTCCTTGATCTGGGCCTTGAGCTCGTCGAGCCGGGCCACGATGTCCGGCGCGATCGTCAGCAGCTCGCCACCGCGGCTGTCGTCGGCGCCCTGCCCCGGCGCCGGCCCGGGCAGGCCGAACGAGCCCGGGCTGGCCCCGGCCGCCCGCTCGGCGTGGGCCTGGCTGGCGGCGAGCGCCGCCGCGGCGAGGCCGGGGCCGGCGGTGCCGACCGAGACCGAGGCGCCGGCCGCGACCGCGCCGACCCGCGGCACGCCCGGGCTGATCACCGCGGCCGCGTGCAGGGCCTGGGCGTCCTCGTGCAGGCGCTGGACCCGCTTGAGGCGCAGGGCCTGGAAGTCGATCTCGGACTCGAGGTTGCGGCGGCGGCGATCGAGCAGATCGAGATCGTTGATCTGGTTCTCGAGCCGGTCGGCCACCGCGATCTCGCGATCGAGCTCCTGGATGATCATCGCCGTGCGCCACATGTGCTGCTTGCGCAGCCGCAGGATGTCGCCGTAGATGTGATCGCCGATGTAGAGCGCGTTCTCGCCGTGGACGCCGGTCAGCTCCTCGAACCTGACGACGTTGCCGCCCTGGTAGACCTTGTCGCGCGCGAAGTGCTTGACCTCGCCGGGCAGGGCCCGGCCGCTGACCGGATCGAGCGCGACGAACGGATGGTGCTCGTTGAAGAACCCCGGCTTGGCGCCGCCGACGATGACCACGTCGAAGTACTGGCGCCAGCCCGGGTACGGCAGCGCGCTGCCCTCGAGCAGGAACCGCATGACCGCGTCGGTGTAGTCGTAGAGCGAGTTGGTCAGCAGGAACAGCTTCTTGCCCGAGCTGCGCAGCTTGTGCAGCGTCTCGGGCAGCTCGGGGTCCTTGACGATGTACGCCGCCAGGTCGGCCTTGATCACCGACTTGAGCGTGTCGTCGCGGTGGGCCTCGTCGATCGAGATCCGGATGTCGCCGAAGAGCTTGTCGGGGTCGACGCTGGCGCCCCCGGCCGCGGCGCGCCGCTCGAACCAGTCGATCAAGGTCAGGTACATGACCGCCTCGGGCAGCCCGAACAGCGTGTCGATCCACTCGTAGCGCGCGCTCGACAGGTCGATCTTGGCGTTGCGGTACAGCGCCCGACGCTCGTCCGAGCGCAGCAGCCGGAAGCCGTGGAAGCAGCGCCCGACGTGGCTGTGGCGATCCATCTTGAAGACGTTGCCGAGCTTGCGGTCGACCATCAGCCCGCGGATGGCGCGGTCGGGCTGGTAGGTCAGCGCCCGGATCTCGTCGGGGTAGCCGTGCTTGTCGCACAGCTTGCCCAGGGTCAGCTCGATCGACAGCTGCTCGAGCTTGTCCTGGTGGTACAGCGCCAGCGTGTAGTCCATGTCGAAGCCGATCAGCTCGACCTGGTCCATGCGCAGGTTGCGGTTGCAGAAGACCCGCCGGCGGCGCGGGACGTCGATCTCGGTCGGGGCCTCGGCGACCACGGCGCGGAGCTGAGCCTCGAGGTCATGCGGCACTGACATCCGCGCGCGATTCTAGCGTGGATCGCGCGGGGGCGCCGACCGATGCGCTACCATCGTCGCCATGGCGCCGCCGCCCTTCCCCGCCTGGAACCGCCCCGAGGACCCGTTCGTCGAGCTGATCTCGGCCGACGCGATCGCCGCCCGCGTGGCCGAGCTGGGCCGGACGATCACGGCCGACTACGTCGACGCCGGCGCCACCGATGACGTCGTCGTCCTGGGCGTGCTCAAGGGCTCGGTGCTGTTCATGGCCGACCTGATCCGGCACCTGGCCCTGCCGCTCACCGTCGAGTTCATCGGGGTCGCCAGCTACGGCGACGCGACCGCGTCGTCGGGCGTGGTCCAGATCACCCAGGACCTGACCAAGCCCATCGCCGGCAAGCACGTGCTGGTGGTCGAGGACATCGTCGACACCGGCCACACGCTGTCGTACCTGCTGTCGAACCTGGCGACCCGCGGGCCGGCCAGCCTGAAGCTGTGCTCGCTGTTGCACAAGCCCGACCGCTCGGAGCGGCCGGTCACGATCGACTACCTCGGCTTCACGATCCCCAACAAGTTCGTCGTCGGCTACGGCCTCGACGTCGCCCAGCGCTACCGCAACCTGCCGTTCATCGGGTACGTCGCGGGCACATGAGCGACGCGCCGCCCGATCCGTCGGCGCCGGCCGACGACGGCGCGCCCGGCGACGCGCCGGCCTTGGGTGCGCCGGCCGACTCCGACGCCGCGCCGGTCGACGGCGGCGCCCTCGACGCGGCCCCCGTCGACGCGGCCCCGGTCGGCGGCGACGACGATGCTCCGGCGCTGGCCGCGGCGCCGCCGGCGACGCTCGCGACCTTGCAGGCCGCCGTGGCCGAGCCGGCGCCCGCGCGCCCGGCCGCGCCGCACCACCGCCCGCGCCCGACCACGCGCGACGACGACGACCGCCCCCGGCGCCGACGCTGGCCGCTGGTCGCCGCCGGCGTCGGCACGGTCGCCGCGGCCATCGCGCTGATGGTCGTCTTGGGCCAGGTCCACAGCCAGCGCTACGCGCTGCGCTGCCACGCCAAGGACATCACCGCCGAGCGCGGCCGCAGCTTCCCGCCCTGGGGCTTCGAGCGCCTGGGCGGGCCGGCGTGGAAGCCGATCGGCATCCCGCCCGGCGCCGAGTGCACCGCGCGCGAGACCGACGATCTGGTCCAGCTCGAGGGCTGGTTCCTCGAGTACCTGACCGAGCAGGCCACGGCCAAGCTCAGCGGCGATCACGTCGGCGATCTCGATCGGGCCGAGGCCGAGCTCGAGCAGGCGCTCCTGCTGTCGCGCTCGCCCGAGCGACGGGACGCGCGCAAGGAGCTCGAGCGCCTCCGCGGCGACGTCACCTACTGGCGCGCCGCCGCCAAGGTCAAGGTGGCGGCGGCGACGCTGACCGACGCCGCCAAGGCCTTCGACGACGCAGCGGCCCAGCGGCCGCGCCACGCCAGCGACCCGGCGCGCTGGGGCGTGTTCGTGCGCCGCCTGGCCGCGGACCTGGCGGCCGGCCCCGACGGCAGCGGCGCCCCGCCCCCGAACCCGTCCGGCCCGGCGCGACCGCTGGCGCCGCCGGGCGTCGCGCTGCCGGTCGAGCCGCCGGCCCCCGAGGCCGCCGGGGACGCCGGGGTCGAGCCCGACGCGAGCCGCCGCGATCTGCCGACCGGCGGCGTGCTGATGTGATCGCGCGGCCGCGCACGGCGGCCGACCGAGGTGCTAGCCCGCGGTCTCGTTGAGCGCGCGCTCGACCTTGAGCTTGATGTCGACGAAGCGCCGCAGGAAGTCGTAGTGCTTCTCGCGGAAGTTCTGGGTGTAGCGGCGCTCGCGGGTCTTGGCGCGGAACGCCTCGGCCAGCTCGTCGAGCCGGCTGCCCAGCTCGCCCGCGTCGGCGAACGGCTGCAGGATCGGGCGCTGGCCGGCGACCTCGACCAGGTTGACGTAGCCGCCCGGCCCGGGCCGCGGAACGCCAGCGGCACGGTCTCGGGGCTCTGGCTGCGCACCGTCTGGATCACCATCGACGCCGGCAGGTCCGAGAGCTCCTCGGAGATCAGCGCGTAGTGGAACTTGTCGCTCGAGATCCGATCGAGCGCCTCGCCGCCGCTCATCGCGTGGGCGAACCGGAACCCGGGCAGGCCCACCTGCTTGAGCTCGTCGACCAGCGAGTCGACCTCGTCGACGACCAGCACCGCGAACGCGTCGAGCTCGAGCGAGCGCCCGGGGTCCTTGCCGGCGACCCGATCGGTGGCGTCGAGCGCGCGCCGCTCGGCGTCCATGAACCGCTGCAGGAACTCCTCGTGGACCGCGCGCACGTCGACCAGCACGGTGTCGACCTCGCGCCGCCCGACCGAGCGGCTGGCGGCGTCGAGCACCCGATCCTTCAGGTACGCGACCGACTCCGGCGACTTGAGGATGAGATCGATGGCCCCGGCGCGGATCGCCGCGACGGCGTCGTCGAACGAGCGCCGCGGCGTCAGGCCGATCACCATCGACGTCGGCGACGCCGCCCGGACCGTGCGGATGATCTCGAGGCCCGCGCCCGGGCTCGGCGTGTCGAGGTCGACCAGGACCACCGAGTAGAAGTGGCGGCCGAGCTCGACGACGGCGGCCTCGGGGTCCTTGACGCAGGTGACGTGCAGGCTGGCCGCGGTCAGCAGGTCGGTGACCCCGGCGTGGATGCGCTCGTCGCCGTCGACGACGAGCACCTGGGCCCCGACCAGATCACGGGTCGGCGTGGCCGACCGCGAGCCCGACAGATCGCGCCGCGTGGTCACTGGGCCGGTCCGAACCTGAAGACGCGGGAGAACTGCAGCGGTCCAGCGCCGTCATGAGGGGAGAAGGTCCACGAGCGCACCACGCCGAGGGCGCAGTCCGCCAGGGTCTGGGAGCCGGTAGTGTTGCCTTGGATCCGCACGTTGTCGGTCTGTCCAGTAGGCATGACCGACAGCGCGATGTCCACTTCCCCGACCAGCGGCTGGTCGTCCGGCAAGGCCTTGGTCGCGGTCTGGTAGCAGCGCCCGAAGCGCGACTCGGAGGTGACCGCCAGGTGGGTGAACTCGGCCTGGATCTGGTTGGCCCCGACCTCGTCGCTGGCCGCGGCGTCGATCGGCGGCGGCGTCACGCTCGCGGCGTCGATCAGCGGCGGGGGGGCCGCGGGCGCGGCGTCGAGGGCGGGCGCGACCACCGGCGTCGCAGCGTCAGGCGCCGGAGGCGTCGGCGCCGCGGGCGCGTCGGTGAGCCGGTCGTCGATCGAGCGAGCGTCGATGGCGTCGCCGGTGCTGCCGCTTCCGCTGCTGCCACCGCCAGGGCTGCCGCTGCCGCTGCCCGTGCTGGCTGTGCTGCCGCCGCCGGTGCCGCCGACGCCCGTGCTGGTGGGGTTGCCACCGCCCCCCGTGTTGCCGCCGCCGTGGCCGCCCCCGCCGGTGCTCGAACCACCACCGACCGTCGGCGCGTCGACATCGCCGCTGGCGCCGCCGCTCCCCGTCGCGACCGAGTCCGAGCCGCCCTGCGCGGTCGTCGTCGCCGGCGCCTTGGCCGGTTGGGTCCACAGCGCGACCCCGGCGACCACCAGCCCGAGGTCGAGGCCCAGCACCAGGGCGAGCCGGGCGCCGCGTCCCGAGGCCGGCACCGGCGCCAGGCTGGCCCCGCTGGGCTCGTACCGGACCGGCGCCGCGGGCATCCGCGCCACGGTCGGCGTGGTCGCCGAGGCCGCCGGCGCCCGGCCGCCGCTGACCGGGACCGCCGCCTCGATCCGCGCGCCACAGGCGCCGCAGAACTTCGCGCCGTCGACATTGGCGGCACCACAGCCCGGGCAGAACATGCCGCGACAGGGTATCGCGGAAGCCCGCGACGCGCCACGCACCGCACCGCGTGTCGCGGTCCGCCGGACCGATCGCGATGGGCCGTGTTACGCTGCCCAGACGCGATGAGCCAGATCCTCGACCGGGTGCTGAACGCCGCGCGCCAGCTCGGTGCTTCGGATGTCCACCTGAAGGCCGGGCTGCCGCCCATCTTTCGCATCAAGGGCGAGCTGCGCACCGTCCGTGACGTGCCGGCCCTGACCCGTGAGGCGATCGCCGGGTTCGCCGCGCACATGATGAGCGACAAGCAGCGCGCCGTGTTCGAGGAGCAGCTCGATCTCGACCTCGCCTACGGCACCCCCGACGGGGTCCGCTACCGCGCCAACGTGTTCCAGCAGCGCGGCTCGGTCGGCATGGTGCTGCGCCTGATCCCGCCGGAGGTGCCGCCGTTCGATCGGCTCAACCTGCCCAAGACCGTGCTCGACCTGACCGAGCACTCGCGCGGGGTCATCCTGGTGACCGGGGTCACCGGCTCGGGCAAGTCGACCACGCTGGCGGCGATGGTCGACTACATCAACACCCAGAACGCCTACCACATCGTCACGATCGAGGACCCGATCGAGTACACGTTCCGCGACAAGCGCTCGGTCGTGAACCAGCGCGAGATCGGGTTCGACACCCAGTCGTTCGGGCGGGCCCTGCGCGCCGCCCTGCGCCAGGATCCCGACGTGGTGCTGGTCGGCGAGATGCGCGACACCGAGACCGCGTCGATCGCGATGACCGCGGCCGAGACCGGTCACCTGGTGCTGTCGACGCTGCACACCTCCGACGCCACCGAGACGGTCAACCGGATCATCTCGATGTACCCCGCCCACCAGCAGGGCCAGGCGCGGCTGACCCTGGCGTCGGTCCTGCGCGGCGTGATCTCGCAACGCTTGCTGCCGCGGGCCGACGGCAAGGGCATGGTCCCGGCGCTCGAGATCCTGGTCAACACCGAGCGGGTCCGCGAGCTGATCGAGGATCCGATGCGCACCCGCGAGATCCGCGACGCCATCGCCCAGGGGCTCCACCCCTACGGCATGGTGACGTTCGACCAGAGCCTGGCCGAGCTGGTCAAGCAGCGGCTGGTGACGTACGAGGAAGCGGTCAAACACTCGAGCAGCCCGTCCGACTTCGCGCTCCTGTTCCGGGGCGTCTCGGGCGGCACGACCGGCGGCAACACCGTCGACGCCACCGGAGGAGCCAATGACGAGTTCGCGATCGATCGGTTCGGCAAGTAGGACCGCCCTGGCGGCGCTGATCGCCGCGGTCGCCGCGCTGGTGATCGCGTGGCCCGGCGTCGCCCACGCGCGCAAGCGCGTCGTCGTGCTCGAGTTCACCGGCCCCAAGGCCGAGGAGTTCCAGCGCGATCTCGAGAAGATCCTGAAGAAGAAGCACTCGGTGGTCCCGCGCAGCAAGTGGGAGGACGCCGCCGACGATCTCGGCGCCACCAAGGTCACCGACGCCAACGTCAAGCGCATCGCCGCCAAGCTCAACGTCGACGGCGTGATCGTCGGCAAGACCGAGAAGCGCGGCTCGCGCTACTACCTGCACCTCAAGCTCCGGGCCGGCGCGTCGGGCAAGGTCCTGGCCTCGCCCGAGGTGATCGAGCGCTCGCCCGGGCTGGGCGCGGACGGCCGCGAGACCATCGACGACAGCCTGCTGCCGGTGATCGACGACCTGCCGGCGCTCGGGCGCGGCGACGCGACGACGACGACGACGACGCGGACGACGACGACCGCCGCTCGACCGGCAGGGCAAGCCCACCGGCAAGGGCAAGGGCAAGCTCGCGGACGACGACGACGACGACGACGACGACGATGATGACGATGACGATCACCCGGGCTGGGGCCGCGGGAGCCGCGACGACGACGACGACGCGGACGACGACCGCCGGACCACCGGCAAGGCCAAGCCCACCGGCAAGGGCAAGGGCAAGGCGACGGGCAAGGGCAAGCGCACCGACAACGATGACATCGACGACGACGACGACGACGACCGTCGCGCGAGCAGCAAGGGCAAGGGCAAGGCGACGGGCAAGGGCAAGCCCACCGACGATGACGATGACGATGACGATAGCGGCGACCGCGACCGCGACCGCGACCGCGACGACGGATGATGATGATGATGACGACCGGGTCGCGATGCGCGACGACCGCGACGACGACGACGACGACGACCGCGACCGCCGCCGCGACCGCGACGACCGCGACGACGGCGAGGACGACGACCGCGCCCCCGATCCGCGCCCGGCCGCGGACATCGCCGCCGGGTTGTCGTTCACCGGCCGCAAGCTCGGGTTCACGACCAACCTGGTGCAGAACGCGCCGCAGGGCTACAGCGGCGCGCCGGTGCCGGGCCTCCGCATCACCGCGGACGTCTTCCCGCTGGCCTTCGACAAGAAGAACCGCTCGTTCACGCGCAACCTCGGCGTGACCGGGCTGTTCGATCGCGCGCTCAAGATCTCGAGCGAGCTCAAGACCCCGGCGATGACCTACACCTTGCCGACCGTCGAGCAGCACCTCGCGTTCGGCGTGATCTACCGGCACCCGCTGTCCCCGACCCTCACGATCGACGCGTCGGTCCGCTACAACAAGCGCAAGTTCGTGATCGACAAGGCCGGCGCGCCGATGGACGCGGTCGACATCCCCAACACCGACTACTCCTACGTCGACCCCGGCCTGGGCATCCACTACGTGCTCGGGCCCAAGGCGGCGCTGTCGGGGGACGCGCGGTTCCTGCTCATCACCGACACCGGCGAGATGCAGTCGCCCGATCAGTACGGCGCCTCGACCGTGACCGGCGTCGACCTGTCGATCGCCGTCGACTACCGGGTCGCGCCCAAGATCGTCGTGCGGGCGATGGCCGGCCTGGCGACGATCGGCTACGCGTTCAAGGGCAACGGCGCCCTGACCAACAACCGCGACGGCCAGCCTGGCACGATCGACGTGTCCGGCGCCCGCGACACGTACTTCGGCGGCTCCGCCGGCGCCGCCTACCAGTTCTGACCGCGGCGGCCGTGACCGACCGCACCGAAGGCGGGCGGCCCCGGGCCGCCCAGCTTGCGTCGCCCCCGGCGCCGGGCGACCGTCGGGGCGTGCGCTCCTCCAGCTCCGCCCTCGTCCCCACCGCCCTCGCCCTCGCCCTCGCCGCCCCGCTCGTCGCCGCCTGCGTCGAGACGCCCGCGGTCGACGACCGCGCCCTGCCGGTCATCGGCGGGAGCCGCACCGCCGACGGCGCCTTCCCTGGCGTCGGCGCCCTGCTCTACGATTTCGGAGGCGGCCAGATCGGCGCCGGCTGCACCGGCACGCTGATCGCGCCCGACGTGGTCCTGACCGCGGCCCACTGCCTCGACCCGCAGCTCACCGGCGTCCCCAAGCCGGCGGCGTTCACCCTCGCCCACGACACCCTGTCGGGCACGCCGACCCAGCACCCGGTCGACCACACGCTCCGCCACCCACAGTTCGACATCAACGCCGCCATCGGCGGCGGGCTCGCGCAGTTCTTCGACATCGGCCTGGTGTTCCTCGGCGCGCCGGTCACGGACGTGGCGCCGATCAAGATGCCGACGCCCGACGAGGCGACGGCGCTGGCCGTCGACACCGACCTGACGATCGTCGGCTACGGCCAGATCGCCGACACCAACCCGGTGGTCGGCGTCATGTACGACGCGACCACCGCGATCCGCGAGCTGGCCGCCGCCGAGATGCGGGTCTCGCGCGGCGGCGCCGACCCGCAGAACTGCCACGGCGACTCCGGCGGCCCGGCCCTGACGACGATCGGCGGCGGCGAGCGGGTGGTCGGCGTGGTGTCGCGCAGCTACCAGAGCAACCAGTGCGACAACGGCGGCATCGACACCCGCGTCGACGCCTACCTCGACTGGATCCACGCCAACGTCCCCGCCGGCATCCCGTGCGGCTCGGGCCTGGCCGAGGCCTGCCCGGTCGAGGACGACGCCGGCGGCTGCTGCTCGACCGGCGGGCCCGCGCCCAGCTCGATCGCGCTCGGCGGGCTCGCCGCGGCGCTGGCGCTGCGGCGTCGGCGGCGCTGACTACTTCGAGGTCGCGACCGTGTGGCAGCCGGTGCAGCCGAAGCCCTGCTGCGTCGCGGGATCGTAGGGCTCCTCGCCGAGCAGGTGCGCCATCTCGGGCACGACCACGTCGTGCATCCAGCCCGCGACCTTCTGCTCGTGCTCGTCGAGCTTGTCCATGTTGGCGAAGTCGAGCGGCTTGATGTCGGGGTTGGGCATCTCGAACGACCCGTCCTCGGCGCCGGCGCCGTGGCAGGTCTTGCAGTTCATCTCGCCGAAGTCCGCGGCGTCGAACTCGACGAACTTCGCCTTCATCGTCGGCAGGACCGTCTCCTTCATGAACGCGTGGCGCTGATCGGCGTTCATGTCCTTCCAGGCCAGGTCGGTCGGCGTCGGGGTGTCGACGCCGGGCTTGGACTTCGAGCCGCACGCGGCGGCGGTGACCAGGGCGAGGCAGACGAGCGGGAGCTTCATGCGGCGGACTCTACTCACGGCGGCCGCCCGACGCCAGCTTCGCGGTCCGGCACCGCCCGGCGGCCGCTCCGGACCTGGAATCTTTGCTAGGTTCCGCCGGTCATGAAGGCCGCCGCTGTTCGCTCCGCGTTCCTCGACTTCTTCGCCGCCCGCGGTCACGCGCGCGTGGCCTCGAGCGCGCTGGTGCCCGCCAACGATCCGACGCTGCTGTTCACCGTGGCCGGCATGGTCCAGTTCAAGGACGTGTTCACCGGCAAGGAGGACCCTGGCTACACCCGGGCCACGACCAGCCAGAAGTGCGTGCGGGCCGGCGGCAAGCAGAACGATCTCGACGAGGTCGGCAAGACCCCGCGCCACCACACGTTCTTCGAGATGCTCGGCAACTTCTCGTTCGGCGACTACTTCAAGGACGACGCGATCGCCTGGGCCTGGGAGCTGCTCACCGACGTCTACAAGATCGATCCCGACCGCCTGGTGATCACGGTGTTCGGCGGCGAGGGCAAGCTCGGCGCCGACGACGAGGCCCGCGCCATCTGGAAGCGGGTCACCGGGTTCGGCGACGAGCGCATCATCGGCCTGGGCAAGAAGGACAACTTCTGGTCGGCCGGCGACGTCGGGCCGTGCGGCCCGTGCTCGGAGATCCACTACAACATGGACGGCGCGCCCGGGGTCTGGCCGACCACCGACCCGGCGACGTGGTCGGGCTGGCTCGAGATCTGGAACCTGGTGTTCATGCAGTTCGAGAGCAAGGTCGCCGACGGCCCGCTGACGCCCTTGCCGGCGCCGTCGATCGACACCGGCGCCGGGCTCGAGCGCATGGCGTCGGTGCTGCAGGGCGTGAAGTCCAACTACGACACCGACCTGTTCACCGGCATCCTGGCCACCGCCGCCGAGCTGGCCGGCGTCCGCTACGGCGCCGACCCCGACCAGGACACGTCCTTGCGGGTGATCGCCGACCACGCCCGGGCCGCGACGTTCCTGATCGCCGACGGCGTGTTCCCCGACAAGACCAACCGCGAGTACGTGCTCCGGCGGATCTTCCGGCGCGCGGTCCGCCACGGCAAGCGCCTCGGCATCGAGCAGCCGTTCATGCACACGGTCTGCGCCCGGGTGGTGGCCGAGATGGCCGACGTCTACCCCGAGCTGCGCGAGCGGGCCGCCACGATCGAGCAGGTGGCGCTGAGCGAGGAGCGCCGGTTCCGCAAGACCCTCGACCAGGGCCTGGGCCTGCTCGAGGACGAGTTCGCGCGCATGCGCGCGGCCGGCGAGACCACGGTCGCGGGCAAGGTCACGTTCACGCTCTACGACACCCACGGCTTCCCGACCGACCTGACCGAGATCATCGCCGAGGAGCGCGGCTTCACGGTCGATCGCGCTGGCTTCAAGGCGGAGCTCGAGGACGCCCGCCGGCGATCGGGGTTCGGCGGCTCGGGCCAGGGCGGCGTCGGCGCCGCCTACCACCAGCTGGCGACCGAGCTGGGCGCCACGACGTTCGTCGGCTACGACGCCACCGACGGCGCGGGCGCGGTGCGCGCGCTCCTGGTCGACGGCGAGCGGGTCGAGCGCGCGTCGATCGGCGCCCAGGTCGAGGTCGTGCTCGACCGCACGCCGTTCTACGGCGAGAGCGGCGGTCAGATCGGCGACGCCGGCACGCTGACCACCGCCGGCGGCCAGGTGCGGGTCGACCGCACCGAGAAGCCGGTGCCCGACCTGTTCGTCCACCACGGCGAGGTCGTGGCCGGCGCCGTCGCGGTCGGCGACCCGGTGACCGCCGCCGTCGACGACGACCGGCGCGCGCGCATCCGCGCCAACCACTCGGCCACCCACCTGCTCAACCACGCGCTCAAGACCGTGCTGGGCGAGCACGTCGCGCAGAAGGGCTCGCTGGTCGCGCCCGACCGCCTGCGCTTCGACTTCGCGCACTTCGCCCCGATGACCGACGCCCAGGTGCGCGAGGTCGAGGACCTCGTCAACGCCGAGATCCGGCGCAACCGCGACTCGACGATCGAGGTCCTGCCGATCGCCCAGGCCAAGCAGCGCGGCGCGGTCGCGATGTTCGGCGAGAAGTACGGCGACACCGTGCGCATCGTGCGCATCGGCGCCGACTCGCTCGAGTTCTGCGGCGGCACCCACGTCGGCCGCGCCGGCGACATCGGCCTCTTGAAGATCCTCAGCGAGGCCGGCGTCGCCCAGGGCGTGCGCCGGATCGAGGCGGTCACCGGCGTCGGCGCGCTCGACTACCTGCGCCGGCTCGAGGCCGAGCTGGGCCGGGCCGGCGACCGGCTCAAGGCCCCGATGTTCGAGGTCGGCGACAAGCTCGACAAGGCCCTGGCCTCGGCCAAGGCGCTCGAGAAGGAGCTCGACAAGCTCAAGGCCAAGCTGGCCTCGGGCGGCGGCGGCCGCGATCTCGTCGCCGAGGCGGTCGACGTCGCCGGCGTCAAGGTGCTGGCGGCGGCGCTCGACGTCGACGACGTCAAGGTGCTGCGCGAGACCGGCGACAAGCTGCGCGACAAGCTCGGCTCGGGCGTGCTGGTGCTGGCCGGCGTCAGCGCCGACAAGGTCATGCTGGTCGCGATGGTGACCAAGGACCTGCTCGACCGGTTCCACGCCGGCAAGCTCCTGGCGATCGCCGCCGAGATCCTCGGCGGCAAGGGCGGCGGCAAGCCCGACCTGGCCCAGGGCGGCGGCAAGGACGCGACCAAGCTGCCCGAGGCCCTGGCCGCGGTGCGGGCCGCGGTCGCGGCCACCGCCCGCGGGTAGCGCGGCGCGCGCGGCCACCGCCCGCGGGTAGCGCGGCGCGCGCGGCCACCGCCCGCGGGTAGCGCCGTGCAGGTCTGCGCGGCGGTGGTGTACCGTCGCGGCATGGCGCACCTCCCCCGCCGACTCGCGATCGCGGCCTTGCTCGTGGCCGGCTGCGGCAAGGGCGCGGCGCCGAAGCCCGCGGCCGCGGACTGTCAGGCCGCGTGCGCGCACATGCTCGACCTGGCCATGCAGGACCTCGATCGCAGCGCCGCCCAGCCCGGCGCCGAGGCGATGGCGGCGATGATGGCCGAGCTCAAGGCCAAGGCCCAGGCCTCGCGCGCGTCGGATCTGGCGACGTGCCAGGCGACGTGCATGGAGGGCAAGCTCGACACCGCGTGCGCCCGCGCGACCACGACCATCGACGGCGTCTCGGCCTGCACGAACCGCAACGGCGGGCTGCGCTGAGCCGCGACCGTTCGGGTAGCGCCCAGGCTGCGCCTCGGCGAGCCGTGGGGTAGCTGAGCGCGCCGATCCCTCTGGACGCGCGGCGTACGACCTATTCTCGCGCCCGCGGATCAACCCGCAGGAGGCACCCATGTCACTTGGCAAGAAGCTCGCGGCGGAAGCGCTCGGAACTGCCTGGTTGGTGATCGGCGGCTGCGGCACGGCGATCCTGGCCGGCCAGGGCGTCGGCCTGGTCGGCATCGCCCTGGCCTTCGGCCTGACGGTCGTGACCATGGCCTACGCCATCGGCCACATCTCCGGATGTCACCTCAACCCGGCGGTGTCGGTCGGGCTGTTCATGGCCAAGCGCTTCGACGGCAAGGACCTGGGCCCGTACATCGCGGCGCAGATCGCCGGCGCGCTGGTCGGCGCCGGCGTGATCGCGCTGATCGTCAAGTCCGGCGGCGACAGCACCCACCTCGGCGGCAAGCTCGGCGGCTTCGCGGCCAACGGCTTCGGCGACCACAGCCCCGACAACTTCAAGCTGCTCGCGGCGCTGGTGACCGAGGCGGTGATGACGTTCTTCTTCCTGGTCATCATCCTCGGCGCCACGTCCAAGCGCGCGCCGGCCGGGTTCGCGCCGCTGGCGATCGGCCTGGGCCTGGCGCTGATCCACCTGATCAGCATCCCGGTCACCAACACCTCGGTGAACCCGGCCCGCTCGATCAGCCAGGCGGTGTTCGCCGGGCTCGGCGGCGACTGGGGCTTCCTCAAGCAGATCTGGCTGTTCGTGCTGGCGCCCGCCGCCGGGGCCGCCGCTGCCGGCGTCGTCTACCCGATGATCGACGACGAGTGAGCCGGGCCGCGCCGGCGCCTCACCCGCGGTAGACCCGCGCGAAGTACTCCTCGACCATCCGGTCCGAGGAGAAGCGCCAGCTCGACATCGCGATCGACGCCTCCATCACGCGGACCCAGGCGGCGCGATCGGCGAAGGTCGGCAGCACCTCGCGCTCGAACACGTCGTAGAGGCGGCCGCGATCGCGGACGTCGACCGCGGCCACGTGGGCCTCGTCGACGTCGTCGTCGCCGGGCTCGGGGTCGCCGATCTTCCAGCCGGTGACGCCGTGCTCGCAGCCCTCGGGCCACCAGCCGTCGAGGATGCTGACGTTGGGCACGCCGTTCATCGCGGCCTTCATGCCCGACGTGCCCGAGGCCTCGAGCGGTCGGCGCGGGTTGTTGAGCCAGACGTCGCAGCCGCGGGTCAACGCCGCGCCCAGGGTCATGTCGTAGCTCTCGAGGAAGACCACCTTGCCGGGCCAGCGGCGCGTGGCCTCGGCCAGGCGCGCCACCAGGGCCTTGCCGGTGGCGTCGCGCGGGTGGGCCTTGCCGGCGTAGACGATCTGCGCCCGCTCGAGCAGCGTGCTCAGGCGGTCGTCGTCGCCGAGGATCAGGTCGGCGCGCTTGTAGCCGGCGGCGCGCCGCGCGAACCCGATGATGAGCTTGTCGCGATCGAGCGTGACGCCGGTGCGCGCGTGGACCAGCGCCGACAGCTCGGCGCGCATGGTCCGGTGCGCGGTCCACAGCCCGGTCGCGCGCTCGGCCTCGCCCTTGCCTGGCGCCAGGGCGGCGCGGATGCGCGGGTCCTGCCAGGTCGGCACGTGCACGCCGTTGGTGATCGAGATGATCGGCGCCGCGCCCTCGACGCTCTTCCACATCGCGCGGGCGGTGTCGCCGTGCAGCGCCGCGACCGCGTTGGCCAGGCGCGCCAGGCGCAGGCCGGCCACGGTCATCGAGAACGGATCGCCGCCGATCGAGGCGAGCTCGCCGTCGGTGAAGCCGAGGTCGGCGCTCATGCGGCGCACCGTCGGCAGATCGTGGATCTCGTTGCCGGCCGCGACCGGCGTGTGGGTGGTGAAGACGCAGTGCGGCCGCAGCCGGGCCATGCGCTCGTGCAGCTCGCCGCCGCCGAAGCGGTTCGAGCGCAAGAGCTCGAGGCCGGCGAACACCGCGTGGCCCTCGTTCCAGTGGTAGACGTCGGGGTGGCGGCCCATCGCCGCGAGCAGCCGCACGCCGCCGACGCCGAGCACGATCTCCTGAGCGAGGCGATCGTCGGAGCCGCCGCCGTACAGGCGCGCGGTCACCCACCGGTGCTCGGGCCGGGCCGGCTCGAGCAGGTAGAGCTCGCCCGACAGGTAGCGCCGCACCCGCCACGCGATCAGCGGCACGGTCTCGCCGCGGATGCTGACCTCGACCCCGCCGTGCGGCAGCGTGACCTGCTCGAGCCCGTCGCGATCGGTCGCCATGTACCGATCGACCGGGTAGCCGTGCTCGTCGAGCCGCTGATCGACGTAGCCGTGGTCCCACAGGAGGCCGATGCCGATCACCGGCAGCCGCAGGTCGCTGGCGGACTTCATGTGGTCGCCGGCCAGGATGCCCAGGCCGCCGGAGTAGATGGTGAAGCGGGCGTCGAGCCCGAACTCCATGCAGAAGTAGGCGACGGTGGGGCGGACCGGGGGATCGGTGGCGAACATCCGTCGGCGACGATGCAACGTGTGCGCCCGGGCGATCAAGCGGCGGCCCACGGATCCGACGGCCGCGGCCGCCGATCCGGGCGATCGCCGGCGCGTTGCCAAAGGCAACGACCGTCGCCAGACGCGACGGGCCGCGCCCCGGCGCTACGGTCGGGTGTCGGCCAGGATCATCAGGTTCCGGTTCGAGTCGGCCACGTAGACCCGCCGGCGGGCGACGTCGACGTCGATGCCGACCGCGCCCTCGTAGAAGCTGTAGCCGTAGCCGCGGTCGTAGCCGGGCCAGGTGTTGAACCACGCGACCTCGCGCGGAGCCGCCGGATCGGCGATGTCGATCAGGCGCACGCCGTCCTGGTAGTAGGCGACGTAGACGATCGAGCCGAACGCCATGATGTTGTGGGCGCTGACCTCGTCCCGGGTCTTCCACGCGCCGGTCTGGCCCAGGAAGCCCGCGGTCCCCTCGGTCACGTCGACGAGGCGCAGGTGCGAGCCCCACTGCTCGTCGCCGTGGGCGGCGATGCGGCGGCTCCCGACCTGGGTGACCCAGTTCGAGTGGCTCGAGGTCTCGCCGTAGTTCGCGAAGGTCCCGACCACGGCCGGCGCGGCCGGATCGGCGACGTCGGCGATGACCATGCCGGCCTCCCAGAAGTTGAGGTAGGCGCGATCGCCCTGCACCGACAGGTCGTGCAGGAACACGTCGCCGCTGGCGCTCGGGTTGGCCACCTGCCCGAGCCGCACCGGCGCCGCCGGGTCGGCGAGATCGTAGATCTCGAGGCCGAGGTCGGTGTTGGCGAGGTAGGCCTTGCCGCCGTCGACGAACACCGTATGGACGTTGATCGGATCGCCGCCGATCGAGGTGCCCATGTGCGCGACCAAGGTCGGCGCGGCCGGCGTGGTCACGTCCCAGACCACCGCGCCCGCCAGGTTCGACCCGACGATGGCGTAGCGGCGGCCGTTGGCGCGGGCGAGCTTGACGTCGTTGTAGATCTCGCGGCCCTGGGCGTCCTCGGTGGGCGCGTGGCCGACCTCGACGACGTGGGCCGGGTCGGCGATGTCGAGGATGCGCAGGCCGTCCTGGTAGCGCGCCAGGTACGCGAGGTCGCCGTCGACGCGCACGTTGACGCCGATGCCCGGGGCCCAGGTCGGGTCGCTGTACTCGCCCAGGAGCACCAGGCCCGACGCCGCTGGCTCGGCCAGGCGCCGGACCGCCTTGCCGCGCACCGTGCCCAGGAAGCAGCCCTGGCTGCTGCAGTAGGCGTACTGGCCGGTGACGAAGCCGTCGACCTGCGCGCACAGATCGAGCGTGCGGGTGTTCTCGGGATCGATCTCCCGGTACAGGAAGATGTCGTCGGCCGAGGCCAGCGCCCGGGTCGCGTCGCGGCCGGCCAGGACGCCGCCGAACTGGCCGTCGCCCAGGACGTCGAGCCGCGCCGCCGTCGTCGACACGAACCCCTCGAAGTCGACCTGCAGGTGGTAGATGGCCTGGGGATCGAGGCCCGCCAGGCTGCCGGCCACGCAGCCGCTGCGGTCGAAGTCGGCCGGATCGTCGTAGCGCCCGGGACCGACCACCGGCCCGTCGGGCGCGGCGTCGACCAGCGCGGTCACCTGCTCGGGGTCGCTGCAGCCGAGCACACACACCACCACACCGGCGACGACGCGGACGAGGACCGACATCGCGCGATTCTACGGCCGCTCGACGAAGATCGCCGCGCGACCGGGCTCACACGCGCTCGCCGCATGTGACGCCGGCGCCGCGGCATCGTTCAGAATCGCGGAGTTTTCTGGCCTGCGCGGCGGCGTTGCCCTAGGTTGGAAGGATGGGTCGGCAGTCGAAACCAGCGCGCGCCCCGCGGCCCCGGGTCAGCCCCGAGGACGAGGCGCTGTTCCTGGGCGCCATCGACGGCGCGATCCCCCTGGCCCAGCGCGACCGGGTGCCGCCGATGCCCGTCAAGACCGCGGTGATCCCCGCCGCCGTGCTGCCGCCGCTCCAGGCGATGACGCTCGAGGGCACCGACGACGAGGTCAGCGCACGCGCGCCCGGCGTCAACCGCGCGCAGCTGGCCGAGCTGCGCCGCGGCAGCGTCCGCGTCGAGGCCACGCTCGACCTCCACGGCCTCACCACCGCGGCCGCGGCGCCGGCCCTCGAGCGGTTCCTCCTCGAGTCGGTGCGCCTGCGCCGCCGCTGCGTGCTCGTGATCCACGGCAAGGGCCTGCACTCGGGCGGCGTCGCCACCCTGCGCGACCTCGTCATCCACCACCTGTCGGGGCCGGCCTCGGGGCTGGTCGCGGCCTTCTGCCCCGCCCGTCCCGCCGAGGGCGGCACCGGCGCGAGCTACGTGATGGTGCGCGCATGACCCGCGGCGCGCTCACCCGCCTCGGGCTGGTCGCGGTGCTGTGGGCGCTCGCCGTCGGGCCGTCGCCGGCCGAGGCCCAGCCGCGCACCCGCGGCAAGAAGCCGGTCGTCACCGCCAGCCAGCACAGCAAGAGCGTCCGCGCCAAGGTCCGACCGACGGCCAAGGCCACGGCGACCCGCGGCAAGGCCACCCCACCGCGGCGGCCGGCGGCCACGCCCCGGGTCACCGTCGCGGGCGCCGTGCGCGGCCCCAGCGAGGCCCGGATCCGGCGCGCGCCGGTGGCGGTCACCGCCGCCGAGCGCACCGCCGACGCCCTCGACGCGATCCTGCGCGGCCCGCTGCGGTTCGGCACGACCGGCCTGTACGTCGCCGACGCCGCCACCGGCGCGGAGCTGTTCGCGATCCACCCCGACGATCCGCTCAACCCGGCGTCGAACGTCAAGCTGATCTCGACCGCGACCGCGCTGGCCCAGGTCGGCCCCGACTTCCGCTACTCCACCCGGCTGCTCGGCGCCGCGCCCGACGCCGACGGCGTGGTCGCCGGCTCGGTCTACCTGCACGGCACCTTCGACCCGACGCTCACCAGCGGCGGCCTGAGCGAGCTGGCCGAGGCCGTGGCCGCCGACGGGGTCCGCGTCATCAAGGGCGACGTCGTGGTCGGCGCCCAGCCCAGCCGCGACGCCATCTACCGGGCGCGGTTCTGGGTCGCGGTCCGCGCGGGCACGCCGGGCCGCAGCGCCTCGGTGTCGGTCGGCCCGAACAGCGACTACCTCGAGGTCGTCAACCTCGCGACCACGGGCAAGCGCGCCAAGGTCAAGAAGGGCGCCGGCATCTCGGTCCGCTCGACGGTGGTCGAGCGCGACGGCCGGCCCCGGGTCCAGGTCACCATCACCGGCACGATCGGCAAGGGCAAGTCCCTCGAGCGCGCGGTCGTCGCCAAGGATCGCAACCTGTACACCGCGCACCTCGCGCGCGCCGCGCTGACCAAGGCCGGGGTCGCGGTCGAGGGCGACGTCCACGTCGCCAGCCTCGAGCAGTTCGTGGCCGAGGCCGCGCCCACCGGGCACCTGCCGATCGTGCTCGGCGCGCACCGCTCGGCGCCGCTCGCCGAGATCGTCGCCCGGGTCAACAAGCGCAGCATCAACTGGCTGGCCGACCGCATCCTCACGACGACGACCGCGCTGGCCCACGACGAGCTGCCGGCGATGGACGACGGCGTCGACGCCATGTACGCGTGGCTCGATCGCGCCGGGCGCATCGGTCGCAACGACGCGGTGATCGACACCGGCTCGGGCCTGTCGTACCGGACCGCGCTGTCGCCGCGCCAGATCGTGACGGTGCTGCGGGCGGCGACCGCCGCGGCGACCGAGTCGGCGCCCGTGCCCACGCCGTCGACGGTGACCGCGACGCCGACCGCGACCTTCGACGCCGACCGGGCGCGCGCGTTCCGCGCGTCGCTGTCGATCGGCGGCGTCGACGGCACGCTGCGTGGCCGCTTCCGCTCGCCCCTGCGCGGCCGGGTCCACGCCAAGACCGGGACGCTCACCGGCGTGATCGCCCTGTCGGGCCTGCTCGAGGGCCGCGGCGGCCGGACCCTGGTGTTCTCGCTGGTCACCAACGGCCACAGCCGCCGCCAGAAGCTGGGCGTGCGCGCCGCGCACGAGCAGATCGTCACGGTCCTCGACCGCTACCTCGCCGAGCTGACGCCGGTCGGCGCCGAGCCGACGGCGGCGACCGAGCCGCCGAGCCCCGACGCCGCCGCCGACGCGGCCGACGCCGACGAGGCCGACGCGTCCGAGGCCGACGCGTCCGGCGACGACCTCGGCGACGACCGCGACGACGCCTCGACCGCGCCCTGATCGAGCGGGCCCGTCAGGCGAACAGCGCGACCAGCTCGGCGTGCCGGGCGCGCGCGTCGGCCTGACCGAGCTCGATCAGCGCGCGCGCGAACGCGCCGTCGAACAGCAGGTACGACAGCAGGTCGCCGACGCGGTGGGGGTCGCCGTCGGCGAGCCAGCGCAGCGCGACGCCGGCGGCGCCGCGCCCGGCCGCGAACCGGCTCGTGCCGACGAGCTCGGCCGCCATCGCGCCCACGTCGCGCGACGGCTCGAGGTGGACGACCTCGACCGGCGTCATCGGCGGCACGCCCATCGCGGTCAGCTCGGCGCCGAGGTCGTCGACGAAGCCCGGCCCGTACCGGCGGGTCCCGGCCTCGAGCAGCTGGTTGATCCTGGTCAGGCGATCGAGATCGCTGTCGAGGCCGTCGACGAACAGCGCGTTGAGCGCCTTGCCGGCCAGGTACAGCGGCGACGAGGCCGCCTCGCGCCGGGCCGCGGCCTCGGCCGGCCCGGGGCGCTCGCCGCTGCCGGGGTTGACCAGCAGCACCCGCCGCGCGCCCAGGTTGATCGCCGGCGACAGCGGCACCATCTGGCGCAGCCCGCCGTCGCAGTAGAGATCCCCGTCGAGGGTCACCGCCGGGAACAGCAACGGGATCGCCGCGGACGCGAGCGCGTGCCGGACCGTCAGCGTCGCCGGGACCATCGCGCCCGCCGCGCCGCCGGACCGGACCGGCAACCGGCTCTGGTGGAACACCACCGCCCGGCCGCTCGCGACCTGGGTGGTCGCGACCGCGATCGCCCGCAGGTGGCCGGCCGCGAGGTGCGCGGCGATCGCCGGCGTCGAGACCATCGCCGTGAGGATGCGCTCGAACGGCCGCGCGTCGAGCAGGCCGCCGCGGACGCCGTGGGCCCGCAGCGCGCGCTTGAGCCGCCCCGGGATCCCGGCCACGTCCGCGGTCATCGCCAGCACCTCGATCGCCGAGGGCCGCAGCACCGCGCGCAGGTCGAGGGCCGACCACGCCGCGCACACCCGGTCGACCGCGGCCACGGGATCCGCGGCGGCCGCCGCCAGGGCGAGCGCGTTGATACTGCCGGCCGAGGTGCCCGACAGGATGTCGAACCCGAACGGCCGCGGCAGATCGCGGGCGACCTCGCGCACCAGGTAGCGCAGCACGCCGGCCTGGTAGGCCCCCAGGGCCGAGGCCCCGGCCAGGACGATCGCCGACGGACGGTCGGTCGCGGACAGCATGGGCCATCGTGCCACGGCGCCTGCGCGCCCGCGACGGCGCGGGGCCGTCCTCGACGCGGCGATCGCGCGGTGATCGGTCGCGCTTCGTGGCGCGGCCGGGGTGCGCTACACCCGGGCCATGGCCCCGCTCGATCACGCCGTCGCCCTGCCCCGGCGCGCCGACGGCACCCTGCGCCTGGCGGTCTGGGCCGACACCCACGCCCGGCCCCACCCGGCCGCGCACGCGCACCTGGCCGCGTGGGCGCCCGACGCCATCGTCCACGCCGGCGACATCGGCGCCCAGGCGGTCGTCGACGACCTGGCCGCGATCGCGCCGGTCCACGCGATCCGCGGCAACATCGACGGCGATCTGGCCCTGCCCGACGAGCTGATCCTCGACGTGACTGGCGGCAGCGCGCTGCGGATCTTGCTGGTGCACATCGGCGTGGCCGGGCCGCGGCTGCGCGGTGAGGTCGCGCGGCGCGCCGCCGCGGTCGGCGCGCACCTGGTCGTCTGCGGCCACTCGCACGTGCCGTTCATCGGGCGCGATCGCGGCGTCGCGATCTTCAACCCCGGCTCGGTCGGGCCGCGGCGCTTCGATCTGCCGATCGTCTGGGGCACGATGACGCTGGGCCCGCGCGGCCTGGCCCTGGCCCACGTCGACGCGGCCACCGGCGCCCCCTGGCAGCCGCCCGGCTGATCGCGCCCCCACCGGCGCCCGCGCCGGCGGTACCCTCGCGCCATGCAGCTCTCCCGAGTGATCCTCGCCGGCCTGGTGGCGGCGGCCGCGTGCGGCGGCGACGGCGGCGCGCCCGCGCTCGACGCCGGCGTCGACGCCGGCCAGGACGCCGACCTCGGCACGATCGTCGAGCCCGGCGATCCCGGCGCGGCCGACGTGCGCGTCGACGTCCGGGTCGACCGCGCCCGCGCCACGATCTCGCCGCTGATCTACGGCGTCAACGGCGGCGCCGACGTCGCGCGCGACCGCCCGCGGATCCAGCGCGTCGGCGGCAACCGCCTGACCGCGTACAACTGGGAGAACAACGCGTCCAACGCCGGCAGCGACTACTGCTTCCAGAACGACCGCACCTTCGGCGGCCCCGGCACCCCGCCCGCGGCCGCCTACCGCGCCACGCTCGACGACGCCCGCGCCCGCGGCACCGCGGCGCTGGTGACGGTGCCGATCATCGACCACGTCGCCGCCGACCACGACGACCTCGGCGACGGCGGCCAGGGACCGCCGGCCTGCGTCGGCGACGTCCGCAACTCGGGCGCCAACTTCCTCGACACCCGCTTCGTCGCCAACGTCGCCCGCAAGGGCGGCGCGTTCGCCGCGACGCCCGATCTCGGCGACGGCGCGGTCTACCAGGACGAGGCCGTCGACTTCATCCGGCGCACCTGGAGCGACGTGCGGGTCCTGGTCGATCTCGACAACGAGCCCGACCTGTGGTCGTCGACCCACGCCCGGGTCCACCCGACGCCGGTGACCTACGCCGAGCTGCTCGAGCGGACCACGCGGTTCGCCGCCGCCGTCAAGGACGCGTGGCCCGCGGCCGAGGTGCTGGGCTTCGTCAGCTACGGCTTCGCCGGCTACGAGACCTTGCAGAGCGCGCCCGACGGCGCTGGCCGCCGGTTCATCCCGTTCTTCCTCGACGGCCTGCGCGCGGCCGAGACCCAGGCCGGCCACCGGCTCGTCGACTACCTCGATCTGCACTGGTACCCCGAGGCCCAGGGCGACGGCCGCCGCATCTCCGACGTCGCCGACGGCACCGGCGCGGCCGCGCGGGTCCAGGCCCCGCGCTCGCTGTGGGACCCGACCTACGCGGAGGACAGCTGGATCGTCAACGACTTCCTGCACGCGCCGATCGCGCTCCTGCCGTCGCTGCGCGCCGACATCGACGCCCACTACCCCGGCACCAAGCTGGCGTTCACCGAGTGGAACTACGGCGGCGGCGACCACATCAGCGGCGCGATCGCCACCGCCGACGTGCTCGGCGTCCTCGGTCGCGAGCAGGTCGGGCTGGCCACGCTGTGGCTCCTGCGCCCGACCGCGCGCGAGCAGTTCTTGCTGGCCGGCCTGCGGATCTTCACCAGCTACGACGGCGCCGGGGCCGGCTTCGGCGGCACCAGCGTCAGCGCCACCACCACCGACGCCGCCCGGGTGACCGCCTACGGCTCCGACGACGACTTCGGCGGCCGCCAGGTGATCGTGCTGATCAACAAGTCGACCGGTCCCCTGACCGCCGGCGTCACGGTGGCGGCGCCGCGCACCCTGACGACCGCCGACCGCTGGGTCCTGGCCGGCGCCAGCCCGACGATCACGCCGGGCGCCGCCGTCACGGCCACCGCCACCAACGCGTTCCGGGTCGACCTGCCGCCGTCGTCGGTCACCGTGCTGGTGCCGCGCTGACCGCGGCGCCTGCAACGCCCTGCAACAGCCCTGCGACCGCCGCCGGTTTCACCACGCTGCGCCGGCGCGGACGACCGGCCTGAGTTCGCGCACCTGCGCGCGTCCCGGGGCCGGCACGGCGCGTGCTCATGGTCGAGACACATCCCGAACGCCGAGGTCCCTCATGTGTCGTCGCGTCAACTGTAGCCAATGCAACAAGCCCACCTTCGCCGGCTGCGGCATGCACGTCGAGCAGGTCCTGGGCGACGTGCCCCGGGCCAAGCGCTGCCGCTGCGGCGAGGAGCCCCGCGCCACGGCGCCGGTCGCCAAGGCCAAGGCCACCAAGGGCCACGGCCACGGCAAGAGCGCGGCGCCGGCCGCCCCCGCCGAGCTCGCCGCGGCGCGCCCATGGTGGCAGCTGTTCAAGTGACCGCCGGCGGCGCGTCGCCGGCGTGGCGCTGGGCCAGGCGCGTCAGGACGTCCTGATCCTCGAGCGTCGGCGCCGGCGGCGCGCGACTCGTCGCTGACGTGGCGCTGGGCCCGGCGCGCCCGGACGTCCTGATCCTCGAGCGTCGTCGCCGGTGGCCTGATCCTCGAGCGTCGTCGCCGTCGGCGCGCTACTCGTCGCCGGCGTGGCTCTGGGCCAGGCGCTCCAGGACGTTCTGATCCTCGAGCGTCGTCGTGTCGCCGCGGGCCGTCGAGCCGCTCGCGATCTCGCGCAGCAGCCGCCGCATGATCTTGCCCGAGCGGGTCTTCGGCAGCGCGTCGGCGAACCGGATCTCCTCCGGGCGCGCCAGCGCGCCGATCTGGTCGGCGACGTGGCCGCGCAGCTCCTTGGCCAGCGCCTCGTCGGCCACCACCCCGGACCGCGGCGTCACGAACGCGACGATGGCCTGGCCCTTGAGCTCGTCGGGGCGGCCCACCACCGCGGCCTCGGCCACCTTGGGGTGCGAGACCAGCGCGCTCTCGACCTCCATCGTCGAGAGCCGGTGGCCGGCGACGTTGATGACGTCGTCGACGCGACCCATGATCCAGAAGTAGCCGTCGGGGTCCCGCCGGGCGCCGTCGCCGGCGAAGTACACGCCGGGGATCTCACCGAAGTAGGTCTTCGCGAACCGCTCGTGGTCGCCGAAGATCGTGCGCAGCATCGACGGCCACGGCCGCCGGATCACCAGGAAGCCGCCCTGGTTGTCGCCGACCGACACGCCGTGCTTGTCGACGACGTCGACCTCGATCCCGGGCAGCGGCTTGGTGGCCGAGCCCGGCTTGGTCGGCGTCGCGCCCGGCAGCGGCGAGATCATGATCGAGCCGGTCTCGGTCTGCCACCAGGTGTCGACGATCGGGCAGCGGTCGCCGCCGATCGTGCGCCGGTACCACATCCACGCTTCGGGGTTGATCGGCTCGCCGACCGAGCCCAGCAGGCGCAGCGACGACAGATCGTGCGCGGCCGGGTACTCGTCGCCCCAGCGCATGAACGCGCGGATGGCGGTGGGCGCGGTGTAGAACACCGTCACGCCCCAGCGCGCGATGATGTCCCAGAACCGATCCGGCGCCGGCTGGTTGGGCGCGCCCTCGTAGAGCATGACCGTCGCGCCGTTCATCAGCGGCCCGTAGACCACGTACGAGTGGCCGGTGACCCAGCCGATGTCGGCGGTGCACCAGAAGATGTCGTCCTCGCGCAGGTCGAAGACCATCTTGGTCGTGTAGTACGCGCCGACCTGGTAGCCGCCGGTGGTGTGGACGATGCCCTTGGGCTTGCCGGTGGTGCCGCTGGTGTACAGCGAGAACAGCGTGTGCTCGGCCGGCAGCGGCGGGGCGACGTGGCGCGGGCTGGCCTTGTCGACGACCTCGTGCCACCACTTGTCGCGGTTGACGCGGAAGTCGATGTCCTGGGCGGTCCGGCGCACGACCAGCACGTGCTCGACGTCGGGGCAGCCCTCGCCCTGGGTCAGCGCGCGATCGACGTTGGCCTTGAGCGGCACGATCGCGCCGCGGCGCCAGCCGCCGTCGGAGGTGATGATCAGCTGCGCCTTGCAGTCGCGCACGCGATCGGCGAGGGCCTCGGCCGAGAAGCCGCCGAAGACCACCGTGTGCGGCGCGCCGATGCGCGCGCACGCCAGCATCGCGATCACCGCCTCGGGGATCATCGGCAGGTAGATCGCGACGAAGTCGCCGGCGCGCACGCCCAGATCGTGGAGCGCGTTGGCGGCCTGGCACACCGCGCGGTGGAGCTGGTGGTAGGTGAGCACCTTGGTGTCGCCGGGCTCGCCCTCGAACAGCAGCGCCGCCTTGTTCTTGCGCGGGCCGTCGAGGTGCCGGTCGAGGCAGTTGACCGAGATGTTGGTGCGGCCGCCGACGAACCAGCGCGCGTCGGGCGACTGCCAGTCGAGCACCCGCTGCCACGGCGTCGACCAGCGCAGCTCGCCGGCGATCTCGGCCCAGAACCCGTCGGGGTCCTTGCGGGCGCGGGCGGCGAGCGCCTCGTACGCGGCCATGCTGCCGACCCGGGCCGACTCGGCGAACTCGGCCGGCGGCGGGAACACGCGGTCCTCGGTCAGGACCGACTGGATCGCGTCGCTCACGCGGCACCTCCGACGAACGCGACCAGCTCGATCTCGACCCGGGCGTCCTTCGGCAGCCGCGCCACCTGCACCGTCGACCGCGCCGGCGGCGCGCCGGTGAAGCGCTGGGCGTAGATCTCGTTGACCGCCGCGAAGTCGGCGAGGTCGGTGAGGAAGATGGTCGACTTGACGACGTCGGCGAAGCCGGCGCCCGCCGCGGCCAGGACCGCGCCGAGGTTGTCGAGCACCAGCCGGGTCTCGGCGGCGATGTCGCCGGTGAGCATCTGCCCGGTGGCGGGGTCGAGCGGGATCTGGCCCGAGGTGAACACCATGGCGCCGATGCGGATGGCCTGGGAGTACGGCCCGATCGCGGCCGGCGCCTGGGGCGTGGCGATGGCGGTTCGCTGCATCCCTCGTTGGTACCATGCGTCCCCGGCGCTTCGTCGCCATGGACCCGTTGACACGCGCGCGGGCGACGGCTACACAACGCACGTCTCGGGCGCTTAACTCAGCGGCAGAGTGACGCCTTCACACGGCGTAAGTCGTAGGTTCAATCCCTACAGTGCCCACGAACGATCGAGCCCTCGGTCGATCGACAGCGAGCGGCGGGCAGGTGCGGGAGCGGTCGCGTCGCGTTCAGCGCTTGCGATCGCTGAGACCCTCGGAGCCGGTCTGGGTCTCCTCGGACTGCGACCAGTCGATGAGCTGATCCTCGTCGACGGGCTCGGGCTCCTTCTTCCAGGCCTCGCCGAGATCGGTCTCGATCTCGAAGTCGGTGGCGGTCGAGGCCCGGCCCGGCGCCGGGCGCGGATCGGACTTGCGATGCGACATCGCGGCGGCGGCCTGCGGGCGCCGCACCCCGAGGGTCGTGCGCGGGGTGGCGCCGTTGCTGCGCGGCGGCGCCGGCGGGTCTCCGAGCGGCGGCGGCTCGGCGCTGCGCGTGGTCCGGGCGCCGTTGTCGCCGCTCGTCGGGCGCGCGGCCACGGGTGCGGCGGGCAGCGGCGCCGCGGGCGCGGGCGGCGCGGGCGGCGCGGGCGGCGTCGGCGCGAGCCGCGCGACCTCGGCGGTGCGCTCGTCGCTCGTCGACGCGCGGGTCGGGGCCGCCGTCGCCGCGGTCGCGGTCGGGGCAGCCGCCGGCGCCAGGGCCGCGGCCACCGCGGCGACCGCGGTCGGCGTCTTGGCGGCCGCGACCGCAGGCGGCGGCGCGACCAGCCCGCGGCCCAGCCCGCGGGCGGCGATCTGCGCCAGGCACGCCCACAGGATCGGCAGCGGGATGTGCTCGCAGAGCACCGGCACGGTGATCGTGTCGACCACGAGGCGCGCGTCGGTGCGCGGCGCGGCCAGGCACGCCGTCAAGAGCTTGGTCCACTCGGCCCGCGGCAGGTGCGTCGCCAGCACCTCGGGCGTCGTGTGGGTCAGCACGTCGTCGGGGGTCGCCATCCCCAGCGCCAGCGCGCTGCCGATCGCGGCGGTGAAGAACGCCCGCAGCCCGAGCACCGACGGCGTCGCTACCGCCGTCACGGTCACCTGCCCCCGGCGATCCCGGCCCGCTCGGCCGCAGCAGCGATGCACTCCCAGAGCACGTCGTGTGGCAGGTGTCGGGCCATCACGTCGGGCGTGACCGTCTCGAGCACCCCCTCGGGCGTCATGGCCCCGGCGGCCAGCGACGCGGCCAGGACCTTCGACAGGAGATCGGGCGGCAGGTTGGTCGCGAGCACCTCCGGCGTCGCGTGGCGCAGGACGTCGGCCGGCGCGAAGATCTGCTGGGTCAGCCCAGACTCCATCATCGTCGCGAACCAGCGCTGACGTGCTTCGATCGACATCTCTCGACGGTATCACAACGGCGCAGGGCCCCGGTGCGCGCGGCAGCTGGCCGCGGGTAGCGGCGGGTGCGCCGCCGCTGGATCACTGGCCTGACCAGTACCCGCGACCCACTTTCTGCGCCGCGACGGCTGGACTAGCGGTTGCGCGAGAGCAGTTCTTTGCGCAAGGTGCCTGGTATGACCCGCGGTGAAGTCAGGTCGCGTGAATCGGCGGGGACGGTCCTGTATCGAAGTCGTGGCGACGATCTCGAGGTCCTCCTGGTCCATCCCGCTGGGGCCTACAACCGCCGGGCGCCCTGGGGCATCCCCAAGGGGCAGCCCAATCCGGACGAGGATCTCGAGGCCACCGCCCGCCGCGAAACCATGGAAGAAACCGGCGTGATCGCCGGACCGCTGGTGGCGGTCGGCTACGTCGACTACACCCGCTCGCGCAAGCGCGTCCACGGCTTCGTCGGGGCCGCGCCCGAGGACGCCGCCCCGCGGTGCGCCTCGTGGGAGGTCGACAAGGCGGAGTTCATCGAGATCACCCGGGCGCGGCGAATCATCCACCCCGACCAGGCGTCGCTGCTCGACCGGATGCTCAAGATCATCGCCGGCGAGTCGGTCGGCCTCGCCGCTGGGTGATCCCGGCCGAAATCGGCGGCCCGGCATCGTCGACGCGCGGTCCGCGAACAGTCCTGTCCACGGCCCCTGATTCTTTTTTATTTCAGGCGGTTAAGCAACCCGAACGGCGTTCGGGGACATTTCGATCGATCGCAGGCATTGCGGCGACGGTGGCGGATGATCACTCTGCTGGGAATCGGATCCGATACCGGTTCGGTTGCCCGTCGTAGTAGCAGTACATCCGCTCGCCCGCCCCGCCCGACTTTCTGGGCATTCGCGCGTCCCTCGCGCAACGTTTTCGGCTGGACGAGCGTCGGAACAACGATCGGCACGCACCGCGGCCGAATCGCGGGAGAACGTCATGACCAAGCCCATCCAGACCAAGCTCCGCACCTCCACGCGCACGACCCACGGGCGCGCGAGCGCGCCGGCGCGCACCGCCACCGCCGACGCGCCGGCCCGACCGGCCGGCGCCGACGCCAAGCTCTTGCGCAGCGACTCGGATGACCACCTGTCGACGTACTTCCGCGACCTCGCCGAGCACGAGCTGCTCGGGCCCGAGCAGGAGCGCGAGCTGTCGCAGGGCATCGAGGATCAGGAGATCCTGACCTGGGAGCGCGTGCTCGCGCGCGCCGACGTCGGCCCCGAGGTCATCGCCATGCTGGCCGGCAAGTTCGACGAGCTGATCAAGCCGCAGAAGTACCTCAAGGCCGCCGAGGCGGTGGTCGCGAAGAAGACCGACAAGCGCGCGATCGCGCGCCTCACCGTCGCCGCGCGCGAACTGTCCGAGACCCTGCGCACGCAGGACCTCGATCGCGTGCACATCGACGCGGTCCGCCGCGAGCTGCGTCGGGCCCGCGCGATCGCGCAGGGCAACAAGCGCGGCACCGAGGAGGTGGCGTTCGCCGCCGGCGCCCCGGCGTTCGCGTCGTACCTGGCCGGCATCGACGAGGCCTACCGCGGCTCGTCGGCGCTCCGCGAGGAGTTCGTGAAGTGCAACCTGCGCCTGGTCGTGACCATGGCGCGGCGCTACGACCGCGGCGGCATGCCGCTCGCCGACCTGATCCAGGAGGGCAACCTGGGCCTGATGCACGCGGTCAGCCGCTTCGACTACCGCCGCGGCCTGCGCTTCTCGACCTACGCGTGCTGGTGGATCCGCCACGCGATCGGGCGCGCGCTCGCCGACAAGGCCCGCGCGGTCCGCATCCCGGTGCACATGCTCGAGGCCCAGCAGCAGCTCGAGAAGGTGCGCCAGGGCCTGGTGCGCGAGCTCGGCCGTCAGCCGACGCCGCAGGAGGTCGCGAAGGCCGCCCGGGTGCCGCTGGCCAAGCTGAACCAGATGCACCGCTACCTGATGGGCCAGCCGCTCAGCCTCGATCGGCCGATCCACGACGACGACGAGCGCGCGCTCGGCGACATGCTGGCCGATCCGCTGACCGAGGACGCCAACCCGGCAGAGGACATCACCACGACCGCGCTGTCCAAGCAGGTGCGGTCGCTGATGGGCGAGCTGTCGCCGATCGAGGCCGACGTGATCCGCAAGCGCTTCGGCCTCGGCGACGACGAGGAGCGCACGTTCCGCGAGATCGGGGACCAGTACCACCTGTCGCGCGAGCGCATCCGCCAGATCCAGAACTCGGCCCTCGGCAAGCTCAAGAAGGCGCTCGGCGACGAGCACATCGGCCTGTTCGAGAACTAGCCGGTCCGCGGGCGGCGAAGGTCGTCCGGCCTGCGCCGCCCCGCGCGTCGGACCGGCGCCGCAAGCTCGGGATCTCGAAATTACCGGGTGAACCGTCAGCGTCGGGGAGCCGTGATAGCGTCGGCCGATGGCACAGCGTCGCGGTGGAGTGGTCCTGGTCCTCGCGCTGATCACGGGCTGCGCCCCGGCGCTGACCGGGGGGCCGCATCACCCCCGATGGCGCGCGGCCGGTGACGGCTCGGCGCGTGGCCGGCTGGTGGTCGGCAGCCGCTACGATCCGACCGGGCGCGTCGACGGGTACTTCCAGGGCGATCGGCGGATCTCGCTCGACGAGCTGCTCCACATCACGGGCCACGGCGCCCAGGCCGAGCGCATGGCCACGCGGCGATGGCTCCGACCGACGCTGATGACGATCGGCGCCGCCGTGATCGTGGGCGGCCTGGCCTACTCGTTCAGCACGGAAAGCTGCACGTACGTGCCACCCATGGTCGCCGAGTTCGAGCGGTGCAACGATGACATGCAGGACCAGCGCCTCACCGGCGGCGTCGTCGCCATCGCCGGCGCCGCGATCGCGACGACCGGGCTGTTGATCGGTTCGGGCCGCCCGGCCGGATCGGAGGTCGACCATTGGGCGTCCGAGTACAACCGGGCCAACAACCTCCCGCCCATCACCCGCGCGTCGGTGCAGGTCCGCATCGGCGCCGCGGCCGATCGCCACGGCGCGGGGCTCGTGGTCGCCGGCGGCTTCTGAGCGGCGGCCGCGCGGCGGGTCAGTAGTCGACCGACACGTCCGCGGTCGCGCCGTCGGCGGCGAAGCTGTTCACGCGGATCGTGACGGCGCGGCCTCCGACCATGACGGTCATGCTCGAGCCGGGCAGGCGCTCGGCGCCAGCGGTCGTGATCAGGTACGACGTGCGCTCGCTGTACCGATGCACCAGGACCGTGTCGCGGGCGAAGCCGCGGTCGAAGCCGGTCGCCGTGCGGTACTCGATCGCGTAGTAGTTGTTGTCGTCGGCGCCGATCCGGACCATCAACGCGCCGTTGGCCTCGGGGCGGTTGATCGCGGCCACCGAGACCCGGGCCGTCTGGATCGCGGCGGCCGGCGTGAGGCGCACGACGCGCTGGGCCGGGATGAAGTTGCCGATCGTCCGCTGCGGCGCGTTCATCTCCGGGCCGGCCATGTAGCCGAGCGGGGTGGTGAACGACCGCACGAGCATCGCGCTCATGATGTCCCAGGAGTCGCGGTACTCCCCGGGGCCGGCGTCCGGCATGGTCCGCAACGTGTCGTCGTGCGAGTGCGTCGCCCAGCCGAGCGCGTGGGCGACCTCGTGGGCCAGGTAGGTCGACGACTGCGTGAACGCGGCGGTGTTGCCGACCACCAGCCGGGCCCACGCGCTGCTGTCGCTGTCGGCGTTGACGAAGGTGATGACGAACGGGTACGCGGGCGCGGTCGCGGTCAGCCCATGGGCGGCGATGCAGGCGTTGCCGACGACGGCGCGGTTGCCCGCGTTCGTCGACGGGAGCGCCATCGTGCGCGCGACGTCGATGATCTCGGTGTCGGACATGTCGAACGCGCCGTACGACGTCTCGAACCAGTAGTTGGCGAGGCCGCCCGCCCCCAGCACCAGGCCGCGCAGCGCCTGGGCCGACAGCGGCTCGGCGTCGACGTCGCTGAACTTGCAGCGGAGGACCAGGCCGCGCTTGCTCGTGAGCGGCGCCCACCCGGTGTCGTTGGCGGGCATCGGCGCGGTGTACGCCCACCAGTACGTCAGGCGGGTGCCGTCCCAGCGCGCGTCGCTGCGGACCAGGCCGTTCCAGCCCGACTCCCAGACCAGCGCGTCGTCACGGTACGACGACCCAAGCTCCGACGTCACGGCGTGGAGCGCCCCCCAGTACAGGATGCCGCCGTAGGTCGTGCTGATCTGGCCGCTGGGGACGTCGCTGATCGGCAGGAGCCCGGTGCCCGAGAGCTGCATCCGGTAGAACCGCGTCGCGCCGGTGAAGGGGTTGTGCAGCGCGAGGTCGTCGGCGAGGTCGTTGTTGACGCGCGCGACCGACACCTGATCGAACAGCCCGACAAAGCCGGTCCGGGTCACGAGCGTGCGCACGAACGTCTGGCTGACGCCGTTCCAGCGCGACGCGTAGCCCGCCACCTCGCGGCCGCTGCTCGACGACACCACCAGATCATCGCGGCCGTCGCCGTCGATGTCGCCGGCGCGGAGCTGCAGGTTGCCGGCGGACGCGAACCCCAGGTCCCCCTGGTTGAACGCCGGCGTCGGCGCGAAGAAGTAGTCGGTCTTGATCGAGTACATGCGGTACGCGCCGGCGCCGCGGGGATAGACCAGCACGTCGTCGCGCCCGTCGCCGTCGAAGTCGGCGACCACGAAGTCCTCGCCGTCGCCGACGAACGACCCCTGCGAGAACCACCACCACAGCTCCTTGCGGTCGGTGCTGATGCCCCAGCACACGAGCGCGTTGTCGTCCTGGATCGCGCACACCTGATCGGAGCGGTCGCCGTGGAAGTCGCCGGTGATGAGGCGCTTGATCGGGCGGCGCAGGAACGTGTGGAGGATGCCGGTCTTCGCGGCGTCGGCCTTGCTGACGAAGATGCGGTTCGACGCGACCTGGACGAGGTCGGAGATCCCGTCGGCGTTGACGTCGGCCAGGGTGACGTTGTGCGCCAGCGCCAGCTGGGAGTTGCTGCCGCGGCCGCGCTTGCCGGTCCGCGCCAGCGCGTACAGGTCGTCGGGCGCGGTTGGCACCCGGCCCGCGCAGCGCTCCTCGGAGCAGGTCCCGGTCTCGCCCCAGTGGGCGCCCGCGGCCTCGGCGTCGTCGGCCGGGGGGGCGACCGCGGGCGGGTCGTCCTCGAGCGGACCGCCGTCGTCGGCGGTGAGGCAGCCGGCGAGCGCGGCGGCGAAGGTCAGCGCGGGCACGACCAGGCGTGCGTGGAGGCGAGGGGTCGACATCGTGAGTCCTTGCGTGGGAGAGGCGGTTCGCGCGTCGCGCCCTGCGGCGACGTGGCGACGGCTACAGCAACCCCCACGCCAGCCGGCGTCCCAGCCAGCTCGCGGCCTTGGCGCGCGCGCGGTCACGGTTGTCACGGTCGCTCAGGGTCACGTCACGGGTCACGGCACGCGATCGTCCAGGCGCGGCGGATGCCGCGACCGGGCCGGTCGTGTAGGGTGCGGCCCGTGTTCGTCTGGGTCACCCACCAGGTCGCGACGACGCGCTGGCTCAAGCAGGAGCTGGCCGCGCGCGCGCCGCACCTCAAGTTCGCGTTCGCCCGCCCGGGCCTGACCACGTTCCGCGTCGATGGCCAGGCGCCGACCGGCGCGGTCGAGATGCCGACCTCGTTCGCGCGCGCCTGGGGCCGGTCGCTGGGCCGCGGCGGGCAGGCCGAGGTGCTGGCGACGCTGGCGACGCTCGCGCCCGAGGCGGCACCCGTGCGGCTGCACGTGTTCGAGCGCGATCTCGACGTGCCGGTCGACGAGCAGGATCCGGCCGAGCGCGGGGCCCGGGCCCGGACGGTCGAGGCGGCGCTGCGCGCGGCGGCGCCGGGCGCGTTCCACGACGAGGTCCGGGCGCGCCCCGGCGACCGCGTGCTCGACGTCGTGGTGCCGCACGGGCACGATCCCGACGAGCCGTGGCTGATCGGCACCCACGACCACGACCTGCGCCACGGGCCGTGGCCCGGCGGCGTGACCCACGTGCCGCCGCCGCCCGAGGCGCCGTCGCGGGCGTGGTGCAAGATCGAGGAGGCCCTGCGCTGGGCCGACCTCGAGCCGGCGCCCGGCGAGATCGCGGTCGAGCTGGGCGCGGCGCCCGGCGGCGCCAGCTACGCGATGCTGGTGCGTGGCGCCGAGGTCCACGGCGTCGATCCCGGCGCGATGCACCCCGACGTGCTCGGCTTCCGCGGCCCCCACGGCAACCGGTTCGTGCACCACCACCTGCCCGCGGCCGAGGTGCCCAAGGCCGCGCTGCCCCGACGCTACCAGTGGCTGCTCCTCGACGTGAACCTCGCGCCGATGGTCGCGATGAAGTACGTCGAGCGGTTCGTGGCCCTGGCCCACGGCGGCCTCAAGGCCGCGGTGCTCACGCTCAAGCTCAACGACGACGGCGTCGTCGCCGCCCTGCCCCGGCTGCTCGAGCGCCTCGGCAAGCTGGGCGCGCGGACCCTGCGGGTCACGCAGCTGCCGAGCCATCGCAGCGAGGTCGTCGCGATCCTCACCTGGTAGCGCGGCCGCGCGATCGCCGCGAGGTCGTCGCGATCCTCAACGGGTCGCGGCGCGCCCGCGGGCCGCCCGCGACAGGGCCTCGGTCATCGCCCACAGGCGATCCTGCGATGGCCGATCGAGCGCGAGCGGCGCCGGCCGCCGCGGCGTCAGCTGGTCGAAGTACCGGCCGGTGGTGGCGGCGTGGCGCGGATCGACCAGCAGCGCCCGCAGGCCTCGGGCGGCGACCGCAGGCGCGATCGCCTGGGCGGGCGGCCGATCGCCGTGGAGCGCGGTGCGCACGACGCCGGGATGGATCGCGTTGACGCGCCAGCGCGGCTGGCGACGCGCCAGCGCCAGCGCGTACATCACGTTGGCGAGCTTGGTCTGGGCGTAGGCCGCGCGCGGGTCGAAGCCCCGCGCCAGCGATGGATCGTCCCACGCGATCCGGCCGTGGACGTGCAACCCGGACGCGACGATCACGACGCGGGCGCCGTCGCCGAGCGCGGGCGCGAGGCCGTCGATCAGCGCGGCGTGGCCCACGTGGCCGACCGCGAACCCGAGCTCGAGCCCGGCGCGGGTGACCACCCGCCGCTGCGGCCACACGCCGGCGTTGGCCACCACCGCCGCCAGCGCGATGCGCTCGCGGGCGACCCGGCGAGTCAGCTCGGCCACGCTGGCGAGGTCCGAGAGGTCGAGGGCCCAGGCCTGGGCCCGATCCCCCAGCGCCGGCAGCGCGCCGACCGCGCCGAGGCCGCGCTCGGGCGCGCGGCTCGCGATGATCACCCGCCACCCGTCGGCGACCAGCGCGCCCGCCAGCGCGCGCCCGAGGCCGGCGCTCCCGCCCGTGATCAGGACCCAGGGCTCGGCCACGCCTGACCCTCGCACGCCCGGGCGATCGTCGCGACCGCCCTTGACATCTATCAAAGTGATATCATCCTGATGTCACGGAGGTCGTGCCATGCAAGAGCGTCGTGTCCACACCATGTCGGGCGGCATCGCCCTCGCCCTGTCCCTCGCCGCCGCCGGCGGCGCCATCGCCATCCTGGCGACCCAGCTGCCCGCCAACCCGCACGCGCCCGGCGCGGGCGTCAAGATCGCGATCGGCGCGATCGGCGGCGGCGTGCTCGGGCTGACCTCGCTGCTGCTGCTGATCGGCATGTTCACCGTCGGGCCCAACGAGGCCCGGGTGCTGCAGCGGTTCGGGCGCTACGTCGGCACCGTGCGCGACGAGGGCTGGCGCTGGACCAACCCGTTCAACAACAAGCGCCTGCTGTCGCTGCGCATGCGCAACTTCGAGACGCCGATCATCAAGGTCAACGACGTCGAGGGCAACCCGATCGAGATCGCGGCGATCGTCGTGTGGCGCGTGGTCGACACCGCGCCGGCGTGCTTCGTCGTCGACGACATCGCGTCGTTCGTGCGCGTGCAGTCCGAGGCGGCGGTGCGCAGCCTGGCGATGCACCACCCGTACGACGGCCACGACGAGAACACGATCTCGCTGCGCGGCCACACCGAGGCGGTCGCCGAGCAGCTCCAGCGGCACATCGCGACCCACTGCAAGCACGCCGGCATCGAGGTGATCGACGCCAAGATCGCCCACCTCGCCTACGCGCCCGAGATCGCCCAGGCCATGCTGCAGCGGCAGCAGGCCGGCGCCATCATCGCGGCGCGCCAGCGCATCGTCGAGGGCGCGGTCGGCATGGTCGAGATGGCCCTGGCGATGCTCGCCAAGAACCACGTGGTCGAGCTCGACGAGGAGCGCAAGGCCGCGATGGTCTCGAACCTGCTCGTCGTGCTGTGCGGCGAGCGGACGACGCAGCCGATCATCAACGCCGGCACGCTGCACCAGGGGTAGTGACGCCATGGCGGCCCGCAAGGCGTTCCTGCTCCGACTCGACCCCGCGGTCCTGACCGCGCTCGAGGCGTGGGCGTCCGACGACCTGCGCAGCATCAACGGGCAGATCGAGTTCGTGCTCCGCGACGCGTTGCGCCGGGCCGGGCGCAAGGTCAAGGCCGCCGAGGTGGCGACCGCGACGGCGGCGGCGACGACGGCGGCGACGACGACGACGACGGCGAAGAGGCGGGCGGCGGGCGAAGGCTGAACCGGCACCGGGCGTCGGGCTCCGGGTCCGGATCGGGGTCCGGGTCGGGCTCCGGGTCCGGCCGGGTCCGGGTCGGCTCGGCCGGGTCGGCTCCGGGTCCAGGTCGGTCGGTCGGGCTCCGGGTCCGGCTCCGGGTCCGGGTCGGACTCCGGGTCCAGGTCCGGGTCCGGGTCGGGGTCCGGGTCCGGCTCGGGTTCCGGGTCCGGCTCCGGCTCCGGGTCCGGCTCCGGCCCCGGTTCGGGTTCCGGTTCCGGGTCCGGCTCCGGCTCCGGCTCCGGTTCGGGTTCCGGTTCCGACTCGGGGTCGGGATCCGGATCCCGGCCGGATCCGGTCGGGATCGGGATCCGGGTCGGGGTCGCGATCGGGATCGGGATCGGGATCAGGATCGGGAACAGGGTCAGGATCGGGATCGGGATCGGGATCGGGCCCCGGATCCGACGCCGACGCCGACGCCGATGCCGACGCCGCCCTGCGCGCCCGCCGCCGGGATCCGGTTCTGCGCCCGGCGTCCGAAACGGCGACGGGCGCGGCCGGCGTTTGGCCGGGGCGCCCATCGGGGGACAGCGCGACGCGCCGGGGTGGCGCGCCGTGGGTCAGCGGATCAGGACGACTTGCCGTCGTCGATGCGCATGCCGTAGAACGACCGGTACACGAAGAACGCCGAGATCACGAAGCCGACGCCGGCGATGATGTGGTTGGTCATCGGCGCCAGCTTCAGCGACAGGCCGACGGCGAGCACGCCGAACAGGGTCGTGAACTTGATGACCGGGTTGAGCGCGACCGACGAGGTGTCCTTGAAGGGGTCGCCGACCGTGTCGCCGACGACCGAGGCCGCGTGCAGCTCGGTGCCCTTCTCCTTGAGCTCGACCTCGACCACCTTCTTGGCGTTGTCCCAGGCGCCGCCGGCGTTGGCCATGAAGATGGCCTGGTACAGCCCGAACAGCGCCATCGAGATCAAGTACCCGATGAAGAAGTACGGCTCGAGGCAGGCGAAGGCCAGCGTCGAGAAGAACAGCACGAAGAAGATGTTGATCATCCCCTTCTGCGCGTACTTGGTGCAGATCTCGACGACCTTCTTCGAGTCCTCGATCGAGGCCTTGGTCGCGCCCGAGTCGAGCTTGATGTTGGCCTTGATGTACTCGACCGCGCGGTAGGCGCCGGTCGAGACCGCCTGGGTCGACGCGCCGGTGAACCAGTAGATGACCGCGCCGCCGGTGATGAGGCCGAGCAGGAACGGCGGGTGCAGCATCGACAGGTTGCGGATCTTGTCGGCCTGGAGGCCGTCGGTCAGGAGCATGATGATCGCGAAGATCATCGTGGTCGCGCCGACCACGGCGGTGCCGATGAGGACCGGCTTGGCGGTGGCCTTGAAGGTGTTGCCGGCGCCGTCGTTCTCCTCGAGGAAGTGCTTGCCCTTCTCCCAGTTCGGCTTGAAGCCGAAGTCCTTCTCGATCTCCTCCTCGATGTTGGGCAGGGTCTCGATGACCGACAGCTCGTAGACCGACTGCGCGTTGTCGGTGACCGGGCCGTACGAGTCGACCGCGATCGTGACCGGGCCCATGCCCAGGAAGCCGAACGCGACCAGGCCGAACGAGAACACCGCGGAGGCCGAGGTCGCGGCGAAGCCGGCGATCTGGCCGTGCGAGCCGGCGGTGATCAGCTCGGCGAGCCCGACCGTCGTCGAGACGCCGTAGGCGATGCCCATCAGCGACACGATGGCCATGCCCATCCAGTAGCCCGAGAAGTTACCGGCGGTGAGGCCGGCCAGCACGTTGAGCGAGGCGCCGCCCTGGCGCGACGCGGTGACGACCTCCTTGACGTGGGCCGAGCGGGTCGACGTGAACACCTTGACGGTCTCGGGGATGATCGCGCCGGCGAGCGTGCCGCACGAGATGATCACCGACAGCTTCCACCACAGGCCGTAGCCGAGGTAGGTGCCGATCGTCCCGGTGCCGCTGGGGTCGAACTCCTTGCCCGCGCCCGGGCCGATCAGGAAGTACGAGATGAGGAAGGTCAGCCCGACCGCGACCGCCGAGGTCAGCCACACCAGGACCGTGAGCGGGTGCTCGAAGTCCATCTTGTCGACGTTCTCGAACTTCGGCTTGGTCAGCACGTACTCGTTGATGAGGTAGCTGCCGATCGACGCAACCACCATCGCGATGCGCATCGTGAACAGCCACACCAGCAGGATGGTCTGGAGCTCGGCGACCTGCGACAGGGCGATCAGGATGAAGGTGATGAGCGCGACGCCGGTGACGCCGTAGGTCTCGAAGCCGTCGGCGGTGGGGCCGACCGAGTCGCCGGCGTTGTCGCCGGTGCAGTCGGCGATGACGCCGGGGTTGCGCGCGTCGTCTTCCTTGATGTTGAAGACGATCTTCATCAGGTCCGAGCCGATGTCGGCGATCTTGGTGAAGATGCCGCCGGCGATGCGCAGCGCCGCGGCGCCGAGCGACTCGCCGACCGCGAAGCCGATGAAGCACGGGCCGGCGTAGTCGCCGGGCATGAAGAGCATGATCGAGAGCATGAGCAAGAGCTCGATCGCGATCAGCATCGTGCCGATCGACATGCCGGCCTTGAGCGGGATGGCGTAGGTCGGGTACGGCTTGCCGCGCAGCGACGCGAACGCCGCCCGGCTGTTGGCGAAGGTGTTGACGCGGATGCCGAACCACGCGACGCCGTAGCTGCCGAGGATGCCGATGATCGAGAAGCCGGCGATCGCGACCACCTTGAGCGGCGGCACCGCGTTGCCGGTGTCGGGGTTCTTCTCGAGGACGCCGAAGTAGACGACGATGATCGTGCCGACGAACAACCACAGGAGCGCGATGAACTTGCCCTGGGTCTCCAGGTAGGTGCGGCAGGTCGCGTAGATCAGCTCGGAGACCTCGCGCATCGACTTGTGCACCGGCATGTTCTTCAGCTGCCGGTAGATGGTCATGCCGAAGAAGATGGCGAGCGCGCAGACGAGCAGGCCGCTGGCGAGCACCGTCCAGCCGGACATGCCGAGGAACTTGACGACGCCGTGGCCGCCCTCGGCGACGCCGGTGTGGAAGTTGGGGAGGACGAGATCAGCCTCGGAGTGGATCTTGTGTCCACCACCGCCGTGGCCAGGTCCCGCCGCGGCCTGTGCGGCCGCCGCCTGGAGAATTGCAAACATGGGAATCACCTCAGGGAAGGACGTTTCGTGGGCGCGTTATAGGGAGGTGGCTACCGCTGCGCAAGGGCTGCGCCATTTCGTTGCACGTCGTGCCGATCGTCGCGCAGGTCTGTGATATTCGTGCTACCGGGGGCAGGATGCGCCGCTCCGAGATCCTCGCCCCCGCTGGCAGCGCGGCGTCCCTGGCCGCGGCGCTCGCCGCCGGCGCCGACGCGGTCTACTTCGGCGTCGACGAGGGCTGGAACGCGCGCGCCCGCGCCGACAACTTCCGCGTCGACGATCTGCCCGCGGTCATGCGCCAGATCCACCGCGCCGGCGCCCGCGGCTACCTGACGCTCAACACGCTGGTGTTCGAGGCCGAGCTGCCGGCGGTCGAGCGGATCGTGCGCGCGGCGGCGGCCGCCGGCGTCGACGCGCTGATCGTCCAGGATCCCGCGGTGGCGCTGATCGCGCGGGCGCTGTGCCCGGCCCTCGACCTGCACGCGTCGACGCAGATGACGCTGTCGTCGCCCGAGGCCGCGGCGGTCGCGGCGCGGCTCGGCATCGCGCGCATCGTCGTCCCGCGCGAGCTGTCGGTCGACGAGATCCGCGCGTTCGCGGCGGCGTCGCCGATCGAGCTCGAGGTGTTCGTCCACGGCGCGCTGTGCGTGTCGTGGAGCGGGCAGTGCCTGACCTCGGAGGCCTGGGGCGGCCGCTCGGCCAACCGCGGCCAGTGCGCGCAGAGCTGCCGCCTGCCCTACGACCTCGTCGTCGACGGCGACGTGCGCGACCTCGGCGAGGTCCGCTACCTGCTGTCGCCGCAGGATCTCGCGGGCGCGCCGGCGGTGCCGGCGCTGATGGACGCGGGCGTCGCGAGCTTGAAGATCGAGGGGCGCCAGAAGGGCCCGGCGTACGTCGCCGCGACCGTCGCCGGCTACCGCCGCTGGCGCGACGCGATCGCCGACGGCACCGCCGATGACGCCGCGACCGCGGCCGCGCTCGCCGACGATCTGGCGGCGATGGGCCTGGCGTACACCCGCGGTCCGTCGCTGGGGTTCCTCGGCGGCGTCGATCACCAGCGGCTGGTGGTGGGCCGCGCGCCCAAGCACCGCGGCCTCTACCTCGGGCGCGTGGTCGCGGTCGGGGCCCGCGCGCCCGAGGTCGTGCGCGACGACGACGGCCGCCCCTGGACCGGCGGGCTCGGCCTGGCCGCGCGCCCGGCGACGGCGACGCCCGACCGCGCGCAGCTCCCGCCGCCGGCGCCGCGGCCGCTCACGCCGACCGCCGGGCTGGGCGTGGTCTTCGACGACGGCCACCCCGAGGCCGACGAGCAAGGCGGCCCGATCTTCGCCGTCGACGCGCTCGGCCCCGACCGCTGGCGGCTCGGCTTCGGTACGCCCGGCCCCGAGCTGGCCCGGGTCACGGTCGGCACCCGGGTGTGGGTGACCTCGGATCCGGCCCAGCACCGCGCGGCCGAGCGCCTGGTCGCGACCGTGCCCGACGGGCGGATCGCGGTGGCGCTGGTCGTGGTCGGCGCCGTCGACGCGCCGCTGACGGTGACCGCGACCGCCGGCGGCCACCGCGCGACCGCGACCGCGACCGCGCCGCTCACGCCGGCCAGCGGCCGCGGGCTCGACGCCGCGCTCGTGCGCGACAAGCTCGGCGCGCTCGGCGGCACGCGCTACCACCTCGCCGAGGTCGACGCGTCCGGGCTGGCGCCGGGGCTGCACCTGCCGGTGTCGGCGCTCAAGGACCTGCGCCGGCAGCTGGTCGCGGCGCTCGACGCCGCGCTCGATCGGGTCGAGCGCGCGCTGGCGCCGGGCTCGGTGATCGCCGACGTCGCGGCGACGGCCTGGGCCGGGGTCGCGCCGGCGCCCGCGGCCGCGGCCGCGACGACGGTGGTGCCCCTGTGCCGGACCGACGCGCAGCTCGACGCGGTCCTCGCCGCCGGCGCCGCCGAGGTCGAGCTCGACTGGATGGAGCTGGTCGGCCTGGGTCGCGCGGTGGCGCGGGCGCGCGCGGCGGGCGCGCGCGTGGTGATCGCGACGCCGCGGGTGGTGAAGCCGGGCGAGGACCGCATCCTCGCGCACCTCGTGCGGCTCGAGCCCGACGCGCTGCTGGTGCGGAGCTGGGCCGCGCTGGCGGCGCTCGCGCCCCACGGCCTGCCCTTGCACGGCGACTTCTCGCTCAACGTGGTCAACGGCGTCACCGCCGGCTTCGCGCTCGGCCTCGGGCTCGCGACCGTGACCGCGGCCCACGATCTCGACGCCACCCAGCTCGACGCGCTCGTCGCCGCCAGCCGACCGGCGCGGCTCGCCGTGACCGTCCACCACCACATCCCCAGCTTCCACACCGAGCACTGCGTCTACGCCCACCTGCTGTCGGCCGGCCGCGACTTCCGCACCTGCGGCCGCCCGTGCGAGGCCCACGAGGTCGCGCTGCGCGATCGCACCGGCCAGGTCCACCCGGTCGTCGTCGACGTCGGCTGCCGCAACACCGTGTTCGGCGCCCAGGCCCAGAGCGCCGCGGGGCTGGCCGCGGGGCTGGTCGAGCGCGGCGTGGCGCGGCTGCGGGTCGAGTTCGTGCGCGAGGCCGGCCCCGACGCGGCCCGGGTCTGGATCGCGTACCGCGAGCTCGCCGGCGGCCGCCGGACCGCGGCCGACGTGGTCCGCACCGCCGCCGCGCTCGAGCAGTTCGGCGTCACGCGCGGGACCATGCGGGTCCTGCGCTGACCAGACGCCCGGCGGCGGCCCCGCTCAGGTAGCCAGGTCGAGTTGCGCGGCGCGCGCAGTGTCGCGCAGTCCGCGTCACGCGCGGGACCATCCGGGTCCTGCGCTGCCCCGGGGCCGCCGCTCAGGCGGCGTGGCGAACGTGCGCGGCGCGCGCTCGCCGTGACGCGCGCGACGATGCGGGCCCAGCGACCTGGCGCCTGGGTGCCGCCGCTCAGGCGGCCAGGTGGATCTGCTCGGCGCGCGCGGTGTCGCGCAGGTGCGTGAACTTCTCCGCCCAGCGCATGCACGGCCGCACGCCCTCGAGCCCGGGCAGCGACGCCATGCGCTCGTCGCACTGGGTGAACACCTCGACGGTGCGCTCGCCCGGGAACAGCCGCTCGATGAACGCCGCTTGCTCCGCCGGCGACTTGACGCCCGAGCCGGCGGGGTTCCAGCTGCGCTCGAGGATCGTCCGCACGACCTTCTGCGCCACCGGCTGGCCGTCGAGCCGCTCGCGCGCGGCCGTGTAGTAGTACGCGAAGTGGCGCCGCTCCTGCTTGCCGATCCGGCGGGCCAGCTCGGCCAGCACCGGGTTGCGGGTCGACATGACCAGCTGCTCGTAGCCGTGGCACGTGAGGATCTCCTGGACCGCGCCCCAGGTCATCCACAGCGCCACGAACGTGCGCGGCATCGCGCGCGCCAGGTTGGTCTGGACCGCGTCCTCGATCTTGGCCCGCACGCGCGCGTGGGCGCGCAGCTTGGCCGCGCGGCTCCCCGACGGCGGCACCGGCGAGCCGCACTCGGTCAGCAGCCGCGAGATCGCCTGGGCGTGGAAGTGCTCCTCGTAGTTCCACATGGTGAGGAACGAGATCAGGTCGGGATCGCGCGCGATCTCGAGCTTGGCGACCTCGAGGAAGTAGAAGAACGTCTGGCTCTCGACGTCGGCGAAGAACTCGAGGTTGGCGCGCTCGCGTTCGGTGAGCCCGTGGGCGCGCGCGGCGTCCCAGTCGAGGTCTTCGAACGCGACCTTCTGCGAGACAGAGAGATGTTGCTGGATGTCGGGCACGTAACACTCCTCGGCGACGATGCGGGACGTACCTGAGGCCCGCCCCCGGGTACCGGCGGCGACACAGTTACCACAAGCCCGCGCCTCCGATACGCGCTACCCCCGCGAGAGGATCACTCCCGGCGCGCGCCGAATTCATCGAACCACCGGACCACCCGACGTGCGATCATGACTCCGGGGTGACCGGTGGCGGGGACCGATGGTTCGCCAGGTGTGAACGTCAGATCCGATCCAGGGTACTAAGCGATCTTCTGATCACCGTAGCCGGGTGATTGCCGGCATGGGGCCGTCATGGTTACGTGGTCGGTGTCCGTCGAGATTGGATCGGGGTCGTTCCCGTTTGACACGGCCCCGAAGCGCGGTTATTGAGAAAAACGTGATCCCGGAAACCATCGATCCCGACTCGCTGCTCACCTCGACCCAGGTCGGTAACCTGCTTCAGGTTAACCCCAGTTCGGTCAAGAAGTGGGTCAATGACGGCCACATCGTAGCATTCCGGACTCCCGGCGGCCACCGGCGAATCCGCGCGCTCGATCTCGTCGCGTTCCTCGACCAGCACAAGATCCCGGTGCCGCGCCAGCTCCAGCACGCCGGCCGGCGGCGGATCGTCGCCGTCGACGACGACGTCACGCAGCTCCGCGCCCTCGGCCGCTCGTTCAAGCGCTGGAGCGAGAAGCTCGAGGTCGTGCTGGTCGACAACGGCATCGACGCGCTCGTCGAGGTCGGCTCCACGCGCCCCCACGGGCTGCTCATCGACGTGTTCCTGCCTGGGCTCGATGGCATCGAGGTGTGCCGTCGGCTCAAGGCCAACGCCGCGACGAAGGATCTCGCGATCATCGTGACCAGCGGCCGCCTCACCAGCGAGCTCGAGCAGGCGGCGCGTGCCGCCGGCGCGCGCCGTGTCCTTCGCAAGCCGGTCGACGTCACGGCCGTGATCGAAGAGCTCGGGTTGGGACTCCCGAACCCGAGCAGATAGGACCCCCTTGTCGACGAGCGACCTGCCCGCCTCCATCCCGTCCCCCTCGGCCGCGCCCGCAGAGTCGCACGAGCGTCGCACCGCCGACGTGCTGGTGGAGGTCCTCGCCGCGGCGGGCGTCGAGATCGTGTTCGGGCTGCCGGGGGGGCCGATCTCCCCGGTCCACGACGCGCTCCTGGCGCAAGGGCAGATCCGCCACGTCCAGACCCGCCACGAGAGCGGCGCGCTGTTCGCAGCCGCCGGGTACGCCCACGCCTGCGGCCGCCTCGGGGTCGCGGTCGTGACCTCGGGCCCGGGCATCCTCAACGCGATGACCGGCCTGGCCTCGGCCCACTGCGACGGCCTGCCGGTCTTGCTCCTGGTCGGCGAGGTGCCGCGCAAGATCCACGGCAAGGGCGCGCTGCAGGACGGCTCGAGCCACGGCCTCAACGTCGTCGGGATGACCCGCCACGTCACCAAGATGGCGGTCGAGCTGACCGAGCCGGCCAACGCGCCGATGGTGCTCCACCGCGCCATCACGACCGCGCTGTCGGGTCGGCGCGGCCCGGTCGTCGTCACGATCCCGATGGACGTCGCGGTGGCGATGACCCCGACGCCGCGGATCACCTCGCAGGTCGGCCTGGAGTTCGCGGTGGCGTCGGACGCGATCGACGAGGTCGCGGCGCTGCTGGCGATCGCCGCCCGGCCGTTGATCCTGGCCGGCTCGGGCGTGCGCGGCCACGGCGGCCCCGCCGCGCTGCGCGCGATGGCCGAGCGCTACCAGTGCCCGGTCGCGACCACGCCGAAGGCCAAGGGCGTCTTCCCCGAGGATCACCCGCTGTCGCTCGGGGTGTTCGGGCTGGGCGGGCACCCGTCGGTGCGCACCTACGCCGAGCGCGGCCTCGACGTGCTGATCGCGGTCGGCACCAGCCTGGGCGACGTCGCCACCGACGGCTGGAGCCCGCTGCTCAAGGCCCGGCGCGCGTTCATCCACGTCGACATCGACGGCCAGCAGATCGGCCGCAGCTACCAGCCGACGCACGCGCTGGTGGCGCCGGCCCAGGCCTTCCTGGCGGCGGTGCTCGAGCGCACGCCGGTCCAGCTGCCGCGCCTGGTCGGCTCGGGCGTCGTCCGCCATCGCCTGACCGCCGGGGCCAGCGATCGGCTGGCGCCGCACGACGCGATCACCGGCATCCAGGCGATCCTGCCGCGCGACACCATCTACACGGTCGACTCCGGCGATCACTTCCTGTTCGCCACCCACTACCTCGACCTCGCGCACCCCGACAGCTTCATCGTCATGACCGGCCTGGGCTCGATGGGCCAGAGCATCGGCGGCGCGATCGGCGCCAAGCTGGCGCGCCCCGAGCGGTCGGTCGCGGCGATCTGCGGCGACGGCTGCTTCGCGATGAACGGCTTCGAGGTGGCCACCGCGGCCGCCGAGGGCATCCCGATCGCCCTGTTCGTGATCAACGACCGCCGGCTGGGCATGGTCGAGCACGGCCACAAGACCGTCTACGGCCGCGACGCCAGCTACCCGATCGTGATGGACGTCGGCGCGCTGGCGCTCGGGCTCGGCGCCGACTTCGTCCGGGTCGAGCGCGCCGAGGACTTCGCGCGGGTCGCCGAGCGGCTGCGCGCCCCCGGCGGCCTGCGCGGCCCGCTCGTCGTCGACGTCCTGATCGATCCCGACGTCCGGATGCCCGCCCGCGACCGGATGGTCACGATCGATCCGCTCGGCCCGGCCCGCGGGACCAAGCTGGTCAACTGATGGCCGCGGCGCACCGGCACCCACGTAGCCGATCGACGCTCCGCCGAAAGCGAGGAACCGCCCATGAGGTCCAGCACGCGCGAACTTGCCCGTTGCGTCCCCACGCCGATCAACCAGATGCTGGCGCCCGGGACCGCTGACGCGCCCCAGATCTCGATCGCATACTCGGGAACAATGATCGCCTCAACTCGACGCTGGCGTTCGGCGCTCCCGATCACCGAACTGCCCACGAACTCCGGAGGCGCGCCGTGAGCGGGGTCGGCATCCTCGGGCTCGGCACCTACCTCCCGCCGACGGTCCGGACCAACGCCTGGTGGCCGCCTGAGGAGGTCGCGCGCTGGAGCGAGCGCATGGCGCACCGGGCGACGCAGGCGGCCGCACCGGATGCAGGCATGTCCACGGGCACCCGCCGGACGCTCGCCGCGATGGCCGCCTACGCCGACGACCCATTCCGCGGCGCGATCGAGCGGCGGGTGATGGATCCTGAGATGACCTCGTCGGAGATGGAAGCCCGCGCCGCGCGCGAAGCGCTCGAGCGGGCTGAAGTCGGGCCGGATCAGGTCGACGTGATCCTCTCGCAGACGCCCGTCCCCGAACACCTGATGGTCAACGGCGCGACGATCACGCACCGCCTCCTCGGGCTCGGTCGCCGATGCTTGGCGATCGGCACGGAGGGCGCGTGCAATGCGTTCGCGCTGCACACCAGTCTCGCGACGGCGCTCATCCGGAGTGGCCAGGCCCGGCACGTGTTGTCCGTCCACTCGTCGGCAATCACCCGCGTCCACGGCCCCGTGCAACCGCACAGCGCCTGGTGGGGCGACGGTGCCGCCGCCGCGGTCTTCGGCCCAGTGAGCGAGGGTCGTGGACTGCTCGCGGCGATCCACAACGCAGACGGCTCGCGCTGTGACGCGCTCGTCCTGGGCGTGCCCGAGCGAGCTTGGTGGGACGACGGTGCGATCACGACGCACGCGGTGAATCGCGTGAGCACGCGGGACATGCTGATGGGCATGGTCGATCGCGGCGGCCAGGCCATCGGCGAGGCGCTGACTGCGGCCGGCGTCACCCCGGCCGACGTCGACTACTACGCGTCCCACCAGAGCACGCCGTGGCTGACACGGGAGACCGCGGCCCAGGCCAACCTGAGTCACGCGAGGACCATGATCACATTTCCGCGCCTCGCCAACATGAACAGCGTGAACGTTCCATACATCCTCAGCGAGGGCGCGCGCACCGGCGCCCTCTCCGACGGCGACGTGGCGGTCACCTTCAGCGGCGGCCTTGGCGAGACCTGGTCGAGCCTGGTCTTCCGCTGGGGTCGGTGAGGTCGTGAGCGACGTCTCTTGTCGCTTCTTCGAGACGCCGCTGCGCGATCTAAGGCACCGTGGCTTCGACCTTCGGCGCCTGCTCGACGGCACGGGCTGCACCCTCGAGCAGCTCACCGACAAGGACGAGCGCGTGACCTGGAGCCAACTGGTCCGGATCCTGAAGAATGGTCGCGCCGCGTGGAGCGACGCCGACCTCATCCGGATCGGGGAACAGTCGACCGAGGGGCCTCTCGTGCAGTTCATCGGGGTGATCGCGCGCATCCGCTTCTCGGTCGGCGGCTTCTACCAGTGGGTCGCGTCTGGCAGCGGCGTCGCCAAGCAGATGATCGCGTGCGTGGACACGTCGTTCCGGCCGCTCGGCCCCGGTCGGTGCGAGGTCGACTTCCGGCTGCGCGACGGCTACGCGCCGTCGGACGAGTTCTTCCTGATCACGCGCGGGACCTACGCGGCGATGCCGCGCATGCTCGGTGCCCCGCCCGCGGCGATCACGATCGCGCCGACCTCGACTGGGGTCCGCTTCGAGATCCGCTACGCCGAGCCGACCGGCGCGCTCGCGCGGATCCGACGGACGGTGTCGTGGCCGTTCACCATGCGGCAGGCCGCGGACGAGCTCGCGGACGCCCACGACAGCTTGCTCAGTCGCTACCAGGAGCTCGACGCGGCCCGGGCGCACATGGCGGCGCAGGCGCGGCAGCTCACCGCCGCCAACCGGATCGCGGCGCTGGCCCTGGGTGATCTCGATCCGATCGCGACGATGCACGGCGTGTGCATCGCCCTGGTCGAGCACGCCGCGTGCGCGCAGGCGACGATCACGCCGACCGAGGGCGAGGCGATCAGCGCGACCACCGACGCCGCCGCCCCGGACGCGACCACGCACGAGTACGCGCTCGCCAGCGGCACGATCACGCTGGGCCGGCTGAGGGTCGAGTGCGACGGCGACGCGGCGCTGGTCGAGAGCTTGGTGCCGACGATCGCGCTGGTGGTGCAGAAGGCGCTCGATCAGCAGGCCCTGGCCAACTACCAGGAGGACCTCGAGCGGCGGGTCGCCGATCGCACGGCCGAGCTGACCGGGGCCCGCGACGAGCTGGCGGCCTCGGTGGCGCGGCTCGAGGAGGCCCAGGCGTCGCGCGAGCGGCTGTTCCACAACATCAGCCACGAGATCCGGACGCCCCTGGCGCTGGTGCTGCTGCTGGTCGACGGCGTGCTCGCCCACCACCGCGGCGAGCTGACCGATCGCGCGATCGCCCAGCTCAACTCGATCACCGGCAGCACCCGCAAGCTGGTGCGCCTCGTCGACGAGCTCTTGCTCCTCGCGTCGGGCCAGGAGCGCGACCTGGCGGTGCGCCCCGAGCCGGTCGACCTGACGACCACCCTGCCCGAGCTGGTGGCCGGCTGGACCCTGGCGGCGCGCGAGGCCGGCCTCGCGTTCGAGCTCGACGTCGCCGACGCCGGCGCCGTGATGGTCGATCCGGCCGCGCTCGAGCGCGTGCTGGCCAACCTGCTGTCGAACGCGATCAAGTTCACGCCCCGGGGCGGGCGCATCGACCTGATCGTGACCCGCGCCGACGCGCGCACCCGCGTCGTCGTGCGCGACGACGGGCCCGGCATCGACGCCGAGTTCCGGGACCGCATGTTCGAGCGCTTCGAGCAGGGCGAGGCCGGCAAGCGGCTCCGCGCCGGCAGCGGCATCGGGCTCTCGATCGCGCGCGAGCTGGTGCGGGCCCACGGCGGCGACCTGATCGCCCGCGCCAACCCCGGCGGCCGCGGCACCGAGTTCGAGTTCACCCTCGCCGGCACCGCCGCGACCGCGGGCGAGCACAGCGCCCCGGCGCGGCTGCTGCCGAGCGACTACGGCGTCGGCTCGACCGCGATCGCGGTGACGACGCAGCCGCCGGGGCTGTCCCACGGCCACATCCTCGTGGCCGAGGACGATCCCGGCCTGGCCCAGGCCATCGCGGCGCTGCTCGCCGACGAGTACACGGTCACCGTCGCCCACGACGGCGCCGAGGCGCTCGCCGCCGCGACCCGGCAGCTCCCCGACCTGCTGATCTCGGACATCGAGATGCCCGGCCTCGACGGCCTCGAGCTCGCGCGCCAGGTGCGCTCGCTCCCCGGCGAGACCGCGACGCCGGTGCTGATCATGTCCGCCCGCGCCAAGCTCGGCGATCGCCTGGCCGGCTTCGACGCCGGCGCGGTCGACTACCTGATCAAGCCGTTCGACCCCGGCGAGCTCCGGGCCCGGGTGCGGTCGCAGCTCGGGTTCCGCACGCTGGCCCAGCGCCTGTACCGGACCGAGAAGCTGGCGGCGATGGGGACGCTGTCCGCCGGCCTGGCCCACGAGCTGCGCAACCCCGCCAACGGCATCGTCAACGCGATCCAGCCGCTGCGCGAGCTGCTGCCGCCCGAGGTGCTCAACGGCGACGACGGCGTCGGCGATCTGATCGACGTGATGCAGCAGTGCGCCGAGCAGGTCGCGTACGTGTCGCGCCAGCTGCTCGGGTTCCGACGCTCGGGGGACCTCGATCTGCGCCGGGTGCCGATCGCCGATGTGATCAACCGCGCGCTGGCCAACGCCGGCGCCAGCCTGACCGGGGTCGCCCTCGAGACGACCTACACCTACAGCGGACCGATCCGGTGCGCGGCCCCGCTCCTGACCCAGGTGCTGGTCAACCTGCTCGAGAACGCGGCCCAGGCCGCCGGCCCCGGTGGCTGGGTACGGGTGGACACCGGCTCCGACGACGACAAGGCGCGGATCGAGATCTCGGACAGCGGCCCGGGCGTGCCCGCGGCCCTGCGGGAGAAGGTGTTCGAGCCGTTCTTCACCACCAAGCCCCCGGGCCAGGGCACCGGCCTGGGCCTGGCAACTGCGCGCGACCTCATCCAGCGACATCAGGGTACACTCGACATCCGAAGCCGGGATGACCGGACGACCTTCGTGATCGAACTGCCCCTGGCCAGCGAGGTCCGCCGATGACGCCTCCCAGCGAGATGACGGGTCCCTTGGTACTGTACGTCGATGACGAGCGCCCCAACCGGGTCGTGTTCGAGCGGTCGTTCGCCGGTCGCTTCCGGATCAAGACCGCGTGCGACGGTGACGAGGCCCTCGCGATCCTGCGGGCCGAGCCGGTCGCCGTGCTCTTGACCGACCAGCGCATGCCCGGGATGAGCGGCGACGAGCTCTTGCGGGTGGTCAAGCGCGACCACGCCGACGTCGTGCGCGTCGTCATCACCGCGTACTCCGACATCGAGCCGATCCTCGCCGCGATCAACGAGGGCCTCGTCGCCCGCTACATCGTCAAGCCGTGGAACCGCGACGAGCTCGACCAGCTGCTGCGCTGGGCGATCGCGGCGTGGGAGTTCTCGCGCGACTCGTCGGCCCTGCAGCACCGCCTGCTCGAGACCGAGCGCCTGGCCACGCTCGGCAGCATCGTCGGCTCGGTCGTGCACGATCTCAACCAGCCGGTCGCCAGCATGCTCATGAACTGCGAGCGGCTGCTGTACCTGATGAAGGCGGTGCCGATCGTGCGTCAGCTCGCGACCGACGCGACCGACCTGTCCGAGAAGGAGCGGACGATCCTCGACGACTTCCTCACCGATCTGCCGGAGATCGTCGACGAGTTCCGCCACTCGACCGAGCACATGCGCGGCATGACCTCCGACCTGCACGAGTTCCTGCGCGGGACCCGGCGCGAGATCGGGACGGCCACGGCCACGGCCCCGGTGCCCGTGATCAAGCACGCGCTCGGCGTGTGCCAGGACGTGGCGGTCCGGGCCCGCGGGTTCCTGCGCTACGACGGCCCGGACTCGCTGCCGGCGGTGCGGATGAGCTCGACCGAGCTGACCCAGGTGCTGATCAACCTGGTCACCAACGCGGCCCAGTCGCTCGGCGACCTCCCGGCCGGCGGCGGCAACGTCGTCGTCAACGCCGATCCCAGCGGCGGCCAGATCCGCTTCGTCATCTCGGACAACGGCGGCGGCATCACGCCCGACGTGCTGCAGAAGGTCGGCACGCCGTTCTTCACGACCAAGCGCCAGGGCACCGGCCTCGGCATCGCGCAGTGCCAGCGCCTGGTCGGCAAGGCCGGCGGCTCGTTCCGGATCGCCAGCGAGGTCGGCAAGGGCACGACCGTCACGTTCACGCTGCCGGTGACCTGAGCCCCGGCCCGCGTTGGGCGTCGCCGGCCACCAGGTGATCGTCGCGAGGAAGTTCGATCGGGCGCGCCGAGCTGGTACAAGCGTGGGGTGAGCGCGTCCGAGCTGGCCCCGCCCGCGTTGCCCCGCGGCCTGTCGGTCGTCATCCCCTGCTACCACAGCGAGGGCTCGATCGGCCTCGTCGTCGAGGCGCTGCTGCCGATCCTCGCCGCGGCGGCGCCGGCCCACGAGGTCATCCTGGTCGACGACGCCTCGCGCGACGGCACCGCGGGCGTGATCGCGGCGCTGGCCCGGGCCCACCCGACGGTCACCGCGATCACGCTCATGCGGAACTTCGGCCAGCACGCCGCGCTCCTGTGCGGGATCCGCGTGGCCCGCTACGACGTCGTCGTCACGATGGACGACGATCTGCAGCACCCGCCGGGCGAGCTGCCGAAGCTGCTGGCGGCGCTGACCGACGACCTCGACGTGGTCTACGGCAGCCCGGCCGCGGAGCCGCACGGGCTCTTGCGCGGCCTGGCGTCGCGCGTGACCAAGTGGGTGCTGCAAGGGGCGATGGGCGCGGCGACCGCCGGCAAGGCCTCGGCCTGGCGCGTGTTCCGCACCCGCCTGCGCGACGCGTTCGCGCACTTCCGGGGCTCGTTCGTGTCGATCGACGTGCTGCTCACCTGGGGCACGCAGCGGTTCACCCACGTCACCGTCCGCCACGACCCGCGCACGATCGGCACGTCGAACTACACGTTCCGCAAGCTGGTCACCCACGCCGTCAACATGATGACCGGGTTCTCGACGATCCCGCTCCAGCTCGCGAGCTGGATCGGGTTCGCGCTGACCGGCTTCGGCGTCGCGATCTTCGCGTACGTGCTGATCCGCAGCCTGGTCGAGGGCGGCAGCCCGCCCGGCTTCCCGTTCCTGGCGTGCCTGATCGCGGTGTTCTCGGGCGCACAGCTCCTGTGCCTCGGGATCATCGGCGAGTACCTGGGCCGCGCCCACTTCCGGCTGCTCGATCGGCCGTCGTATCAGGTGCGCTCGGCGGTGGTCGGCGACGCCGGGGCGCCCGCCGGCGGCGACGCCAGCGTCGACGCGTCGTAGATCCGCGTCGCGCCGACGTCGGTGCGCGTGGGCGCGAAGCCGAACGCCGCGTGCAGGCGCAGCGCCGGCCCGTTGGCGAGCGACACGCGGGTGTCGACCACGACCACGCCCTCGTCGCGCAGGCGCGCCAGCACGCCGGCCCAGAACATCGGCGCCAGCGGGCCGAGCTCCGGCCGGGCGCCGCCGAGCAGGAGCTGCACGCGCGGGCCGCGGCGGCGGAAGCTCATCAGCGCGGCGATCGCGCCGCGGTGGCGGTGGACCCAGACCTCGTCGCCGTTGCCGAGGCTGTCGACGATCCACCGGCGGTAGCGGCCCTGGGCCCGGCCGGGGTGGATGCGCGGGTCCTCGTGGAAGCGCGAGAAGTCGAAGGCGGTCGCCGCCAGCTCGCCCAGCTCGGGGCCGTCGGCGACGGTGGCGGGCGCGACCGCGACCGCGCGCCCGAACACCACCCGGGGGTCGCGCTCGACCAGCGCGAGCGTGAGCGCGGCCGACCGCTCGACCTCGACGTAGCCCGCGGACGCCAGGGCCGCCCGCGCGACGGCGGCGTCGGCGTCGACGCGGGTGGTCGCCAGCGCCGCGCCGACGGTCGCGGCGATCGCGTCGACCTCGGCCAGCGCCGCGGCGAGCTCGGCCGGATCGGCGCCGGCCAGCGCCACCAGCTCGAGCGTCGCGGCGACGCCCAGGCCGGCGGCGTCCCACGGCGTCGGGCGCCAGGTGATCGCGGCGCCGCCGTGGCGGAGGGTGCGCGGCTCGGACGCCGACATGGCGGACCATGCTACTCCTGGGGCGAGCTCGATGACCGCGCCGATCCCGTTCAATCGCCCGCACCGCACCGGCCGCGAGGTCCCGTACCTGACCGAGGCGATCGCCGGCGACCACTGGCGCGGCGACGGGCCGTTCACGCGGCGCGCGTCGGGCCTGCTCTCGGCCCGCCTGGCCGACCTGCCGGTGCTGCTGACGACGTCGTGCACCCACGCCCTCGAGCTGGCGGCGCTGCTGCTCGAGCTGCGCCCCGGCGACGAGGTGATCGTCCCGGCGTTCACGTTCGTGTCGACCGCCAGCGCGATCGCGCTGCGCGGCGCCCGGGTGGTGTTCGCCGACGTCGACCCGCGCACGCTCAACCTCGATCCCGCGGCCGCGGCCGCCCAGGTCGGCCCGCGCACCCGGGCGATCGCCTGCGTGCACTACGCCGGGGTCGCGTGCGACCTCGACGCGCTGACCGGGCTGGGCGTGCCGCTGATCGAGGACAACGCCCACGGCCTGTTCGGGCGCTGGCGCGACCGCCCGCTGGGCACGTTCGGCGCGCTCGCGACCCAGAGCTTCCACGACACCAAGAACCTCGGCTGCGGCGAGGGCGGCGCGCTCGTGCTCGGCGATCCGGCGTACGTCGAGCGGGCCGAGATCCTGCGCGAGAAGGGCACCAACCGGGCCCGGTTCTTCCGCGGTCAGGTCGACAAGTACACCTGGGTCGACGTCGGCTCGAGCTTCCTGCCGGCCGACCTGCTCGCCGCGGTCCTGACCGCGCAGCTCGAGGACGCCGACGTGATCCAGGCCGCGCGCCACGCGGTCTGGGCCCGCTACCACGTCGAGCTGGCGCCCTGGGCCGCGCGCCACGGCGTCCAGCAGCCGCACCTGCCCGACGGCGCCGCCCACCCGGCCCACATCTACTGGCTGCGCGTGCGCGACCTCGCGACCCGGACCCGGCTGCTCGCGCACCTGGCCGAGCGCGGCGTCGGCGCGACCTTCCACTACCAGCCGCTGCACCTGTCCGACGTCGGGCGCCGGGCCGGCGGCGCGGTCGGCGACTGCCCGGTCACGGAGCTCGCGGCCGACACGCTCGTGCGCCTGCCGCTCTACGCCGACCTGACCATGGCCGAGGTCGATCGCGTGATCGCCGCGGTGACCGGGTTCACGCCGTAGCCGCGAGCGCGCGCAGGTACTCGCCGTAGGCGTCGGGCAGCTCGGCGGCCAGGCGCTCGAGCTGCGCGCGGTCGACGTAGCCCATGCGCCAGGCGATCTCCTCGGGGCACGCGATCATCATGCCGGTCCGGTGCTGGATCGCGTGGACGAAGCTCGACGCCTCGAGCAGCGACTCGTGGGTGCCGGCGTCGAGCCACGCGGTGCCGCGGCCGAACACCTCGACCGTGAGCTGGCCGCGCTCGAGGTAGAGCCGGTTGAGATCGGTGATCTCGAGCTCGCCCCGGGGCGACGGCGTGACCTGGGCCGCGAGCGTCGTCACCTGCGCGTCGTAGAAGTACATGCCCGGCACCGCCAGGTTCGAGCGCGGCGCCGCCGGCTTCTCCTCGAGCGACAGCACCCGGCGCTCGGGCAGCGGCCCCAGCTCGACGATCCCGTAGCGGTGCGGATCGCGCACCGGGTACTCGAACACGACCGCGCCGGCCGGCGTCGCCGCGGCCCGCTGCACGGTCTCCTGCAGCCGCGAGCCGTAGAAGACGTTGTCGCCCAGCACCAGCGCGCAGCGATCGCCGGCGACGAAGTCCTTGCCGACCAGGAACGCGTCGGCCAGGCCGCGCGGCTCCGCCTGGACCGCGTACGCGAACCGCATGCCCCAGCGGTCGCCCTCGCCCAGCAGGCGCTGGTACGCCGGCAGATCCTCCGGCGTCGAGATGACCAGCACCTCGCGGATGCCGGCCAGCATGAGCACCGACAGCGGGTAGTAGATCATCGGCTTGTCGTAGACCGGCAGCAGCTGCTTCGACACCGCGCGCGTGATCGGGTACAGGCGCGTGCCGCGGCCGCCGGCCAGGATGATGCCCTTCATGGAGTCCCCCCGGCGTCGCGCGCGCCGTAGTTGAGCGTGAGCCAGCGCCGGAAGTCGTCGCGGTCGCGGATCGCCGCCAGCCACGGCCCGGCGTCGGCGTACCAGGCCACGGTCGCGGCCAGCCCGGTGGCGAGGTCGTGGCGCGGGCGCCAGCCCAGCTCGCGCTCGATCAGCCCGCACGCCAGATCGTAGCGGCGGTCGTGGCCGGGCCGGTCGGCGACGTGGGTGATCAGCTGCCGGTGCGGCACGTGGGGCGAGCCGGGGAAGCGGGCGTCGAGCAGGTCGCACAGCGCGTGGACCAGCGCGAGGTTGGTCGGCTGGTTGCCGCCGCCGACGTGGTAGGTCGCGCCCGGCCGGCCGCGCTCGACGATCGCGACGATCGCGGCGCAGTGATCCTCGACGTGCAGCCAGTCGCGGACCTGCTGGCCGTCGCCGTAGACCGGCAGCGGCTTGCCCGCGAGCGCGTTGGCGATCATCAGCGGGACGAGCTTCTCGGGGAACTGGTACGGGCCGTAGTTGTTCGAGCAGTTCGAGATCGTGACCGGCAGCCCGTAGGTCGTGGCGTAGGCCCGGACCAGGTGATCCGAGGCGGCCTTCGACGCGGCGTACGGCGAGCGCGGCGCGTAGGCCGCGCCCTCGGCTACCGGCGCCGCGTCGGGCGCGAGCGAGCCGTAGACCTCGTCGGTCGAGACGTGGTGGAAGCGCACGACCGTCGGGTCGCGGTCGCGCCAGGCCGCGCGCGCGGCCTCGAGCAGCGTGAACGTGCCGACCACGTTGGTGTGCACGAACGCGCCGGGTCCGGTGATCGAGCGATCGACGTGGGACTCGGCCGCGAAGTGGACGATCGTATCGAACCCGTGCTCGGCCAGCAGCCGATCGACCAGCGGGCGGTCGGTGATGTCGCCGTGGACCAGCGCGTGGCGCGCGGGATCGGGCAGGTCACGCAGGTTCTCGCGGCTGCCGGCGTAGGTCAGCGCGTCGAGATCGACGATCGTGACCGCGGGTCGGGCCGCGAGCAGGTGACGCACGAAGTTCGAGCCGATGAACCCGGCGCCGCCGGTGACGAGCACGCGCTGCAAGATCCAGGATTTTCACCACGCCCGGGCGCGCGGCTCAAGCGCCCTGACCACGGAGCGATCGATGGGCCGGCCCAGCGACCGGATCGCCGCGGCCCTGGGGGTAGAGTGCCGCCGTGCTCGATCGCCGGACCGCCCTCGCGATCACCGCCGCGCTGGTGGTCGGGCTCGCGCTGCGCCTGCACGGCTGGGTCGGCACGATCGCCGCCGACGACCTGACCCACACCTGGGCCGCGGCCCACGTGTGGGACCAGCCGATCGAGCCCGACATGCCGCTGCCGATGGGCTACGACGTCAACGGCCGGCGGGTCGGCGTGAACCTGCCGCTGGCGGTGGGCGCCGCGATCGGCGGCCCGACCGAGCGCAGCTTCGCGGCGGTCACGCTGGTCGAGTCGCTCGTGGGCCTGCTCCTGTGCGCGGCCTGGGCCGGCGCCCTGGGCGGCCGGCGCGCGGCGGCGCTGGCGGCCTGGCTGGCCGCGGTCGCGCCGATCGAGGTGTGGAACTCGACCTTGATCCTCCAGGACGTGCTGTTCGCTGCCGGCCTGGCCGCGGCGATGGCGGGGCTGGCGTGGGGCGCGCGCACCGGCCGGGCGCGGTGGTGGTTCGTCGCCGGGCTCGGCTTCGGCTACCTGCAGTACGTCAAGGAGAGCGCGGCGATCCTGGTCGCCGCGCTGGTCGTCGTCGGCGCCGTGCGCTCGGTCCGCGCGCGCCGGCTCGATCGCGGGACGTTGTGGCTGCTCGCCGGCGTCGCCGCGATGCAGGTCGCGGCCTGCACCTACTGGGCGGCGGTGACCGGCGACCCGCTCTACTACGTGACCAGCTGGCTCCACCGCCAGACCGCGCTCGAGACCGTGCCGGCGATGCGGCCGTTCCCGCACAACCTGCTGCGGATCGGCCTGTACGTCGGCTACCACCAGGTGTTCGGCGTCGGGCTGCTGGTGGCCGGGTTCTTCGGCGTGCGCTGGCTGCGCCGCGGCGACGCGCCGGCGCGGGTGCGCCAGGACGTGGCGCTGATCGCCGCGCTCCAGCTCGCGCTGCTGATCCACATCCTGCGCTGGGGCGCGTGGACCCAGCGCTACATGATGCAGCTGTCGCCGCTGCTGATCTCGGTCGGCGCGGTCGGGCTGGTCGCGGCCTGGGGCGAGCTGGCGCCGCGGCGCCGCCAGCTGCGGTACGCCGTCGTGGTCGCGGCCACCGCGCTCGGGCTGGTGACCGGCATCCCGCAGCACGGCCGGTTCCGCGCCGACGCGCTGCGCGCCACCTCGGCGGCGCTGGCCGCGCCCGAGCTGGCGGGGCTGCCGGTGTACGTCGTGCGCGGATCGCGCCCGGCCCGGTTCAGCGACCGCGCCCTGGCGCTCCTCGACGGCTACCGCCACGACCGCTTCCACGCGGTCGCCGATCCCAGCGCCGTGACCCGCGGCCTGGTCGTCTACAGCTTCCTCGACGGCCACCCTGCCCCGCCGGCGACGCCGCCGGGGCGCCGGGTGTTCGCGACCGCGACCCAGGGCGGCCGCCGCTGGGTCGAGGTCTACGCGGTCGGCGTCCCGTGACGCGGCGGGGCCATGCGCTACCGGGCTGACCTCGACGGGCTGCGCGCGATCGCGGTGACCGCGGTGATCCTCGACCACCTCGGCGTGCCCGGCGTCCGCGGCGGCTACGTCGGCGTCGACGTGTTCTTCGTCATCTCGGGCTACCTGATCACGTCGATGATCGCGCCGGCCGCGCGCGCGCGCCGGTTCTCGATCGTCGACTTCTACCAGCGCCGCGTCCGCCGCATCGCGCCCGCGTTCTTCGCGATGACCGTGGCCTCGTCGGTGGCCGCGTGGTTCCTGATGCCGCCGACCGATCTGGCCCGCTACGGCGCCAGCGTGACCGCGACCTCGACATTTTCCTCCAACGTCTTGTTCTGGCGTCAGGAGGGCTACTTCGACATCGCCGCGCACGGCAAGCCGATGCTCCACACTTGGTCGCTCGCGGTCGAGGAGCAGTTCTACATCGTCTACCCGCTGCTCCTGGCCGCGCTCTTCCGCTGGTGGCCGCGCCGGGTCGGCCCGTGGCTGATCGCGCTGACGGCGGCGTCGCTGGCGGCGTGCGTCTGGACCACCGCGGCCGCGCCGCGGCTGGCCTTCTACCTGATGCCGCTGCGCGGCTGGGAGCTGCTCGCCGGGGCGCTCCTCGCGCTCGACCTGGTGCCGCCCGCCACCCGCGCGTGGCAGCGGCAGCTCGCGGCGACCGCGGGCCTGGGCGCGATCGTCGGCGCGATCGTCGGCTTCTCGAGCGCGACCGCCTTCCCCGGCGTGGCGGCGCTGATCCCGGTCGCGGGCGCGGCCCTGCTGATCTACGCCCACGCCGGCGACGACGCCCCGGCGACCGCGGTCGGCCGGCTGCTGCGGGCCCGCCCGATGGTCTTCGTCGGCGCGATCTCGTACTCGCTGTACCTGTGGCACTGGCCGGCGCTGGTGTTCGCGCGCTCCTGGATCGGCGCGCTGACGCCGGCGCACCTGGCCGCGGTCGCGCTCGCGACGCTGGCGCTGGCGGTGCTGTCGTGGCGGTTCGTCGAGCAGCCGGTCCGCCGGCCGTCGACCTGGGCCACGCGCCGCGCGCTGTTCGGCGGGCTGGCGGCGGCGACCGCGATCACGATCAGCTTCGGCGTCGCGACGTCGGCGACCCACGGCTGGCCCGGCCGGGTCTCGGCCGAGGTCCGCGCGCTCGACCACGCCGCGGCCGACTACAACCACGATCGCCCGCGCTGCCACGGCTACGATCGCCGGCCGATCGCCTACGACGACAAGTGCGTCTACGGCCGGGCCGGGGTCGCGCCGTCGGTGGCGCTGTGGGGCGACTCGATGGCCGCCGAGCTCGCGGTCGCGCTCGGCCGCGAGGCCGACGCCCGCGGCCGCGGCCTCCTGTACATCAGCTACTCGTCGTGCCCGCCGGCCAAGGATCTGGCGTTCGCCGACCGCCCCGGCTGCCGCGCGCACGACCGCGAGGTCCTGGCGCGGCTGGCGGCGTCGGCGACGATCACCACGGTCGTCCTGGTGGCGCAGTACCGTCGCTACGAACGGCTGCTGGGGCCGCGGTTCGTGGCCAGCTTCGGCGAGGTCGCCACGACCCTGACCGCCGCCGGCAAGCGGGTCCTCGTCGTCTACCCGATCCCGACGCCGCCGGGCCGGGTGCCGACGCTCCTGGCCCGGGCCGCGATGCGCGGCCAGGCGCCGACGACGATCGCCATCGCGCGCGCCGCCTACGACGCCGAGAACCGGGCCACGATCGCCGCGCTCGATCAGCTGGTCGCCCAGCCCGGGATCGACGCGATCCGGATCGCCGACCGCCTGTGCGACGCGACCCGGTGCGCGGTCTACGCCGACGGCCGCGTCCTGTACTTCGACGACCGCCACCTGAGCGTGACCGGCGCGGCCTTCGTGATGCCGCTGTTCCGCGCCGCGGTTGAGTGATGGGCCCGGGCGCGGTATCACCGGCGCGCCCATGAGCCAGCGCACCACCGGCCTGCGCGCCGTGCTGTCGAGCGCGGCGGTCTACCAGGGCCTCCAGGACCTGCTCGGCGGCCGCCGGTTCCAGCACCGGCTGGTCAGCGAGTTCGTGCAGCCGCGCCCGGGCACCCGCCTGCTCGACATCGGCTGCGGCACCGCGGCGCTCCTCGAGCACCTCGCGCCCGACGTCGCGTACCACGGCTTCGATCTGAGCGAGCGCTACGTCGCGGCGGCGCGGCGCCGCTGGGGCGCGCGCGGCCAGTTCTGGCAGGCGTCGGTGGCCGACGCGCCGCGGCTGGCCGGCGGCCGGTTCGACCGCGCCACCGCGATCGGCGTGCTGCACCACCTCGACGACGCCGACGCCCGCGGCCTGGTCCGGCTGGCGGCGGCGGCGCTCACCGACGACGGCGCGCTCGTCACCTACGACCCGGCGATCACGTCGGCGACCTCGCGCGCGGCGCGGTTCCTGATCGACCGCGACCGCGGCCAGAACGTGCGCACGCCCGCGGGCTACGCCGCGATCGTCGCCGCCGGGTTCAGCGCGGTCGAGGTCGTGCCGGTCGCGCGCCACCTGCGCATCCCCTACACCGGCTGCGTGATCGTCGCGCGCGGCCCCCGCCGCGATCAGACGCCGAGCCAGCCGGCGTAGCCGACCGCCCGCTCGAGCGCGAGCATCGCGAACGCCAGCGCCAGGCTGGTGATCGTCAACACGACGCCGTAACGCGCGAACCGCCAGAACCCGATCTCGCCGCGCGGGCCGGCGGTCTCGAGCACGATCACGTTGGCCGCCGAGCCCAGGAGCGTCAGGTTGCCGGCCAGCGTCGACGTGACCGCCAGCATGACGTAGCCCCAGGTCGGGTCCGGCAGGCGCGGCACCCACTCGACGGCGATCACCACCAGCGGCACGTTCGAGACCAGGTTCGAGCCGATCGTGACCAGGCCGACGAAGGCGCCGTCGCCGAGCGCGTCGCCGCGGCCCAGCACCGGCGCCAGCGCCGCGAACGCGCGCTCGACCAGGCCGGTGGCGCGCAGCCCGGCGACGACGACGAACAGGCCGGCGAAGAACACCAGGATCGACCAGTCGACCTGGCCCAGGATCCGCCGCGGCGGCACCCGCGCGATCACGATCAGCGCCGCCGCCGCGATCATGGCCGCGCCCGCGAGCTCGTGGCCGGCCAGCGCCAGCGCGACGAACAGGGCCAGCGCCGCGAGCGCCTTGCCGGCCAGGACCCGATCGAACGGCGGCTTCGGTGGCGCGCGCTCGATCAGCGGCCCGGCCGGCAGCTGGCGCCGGAACAGCCAGGTCAGCACCAGCGCGTTGCCGGCCAGGCACGCGACGCCGATCGGCAGCATCAGCGCCAGGTACGCGCCGAAGCCGAGCTCGCCGGCGGCCGCGCGCCCGATGATCATGTTCTGCGGGTTGCCGCTCCAGCTCACGACGCCGCCGAGGTTGGCGGCCGACGCCACGGCCAGCAGGTAGGGCAGCACCGGCAGGCGCGCCGCGACCGCGGCCGCGACGAGCGGCGTGGGCGGCAGCAGGCAGACGGTGTCGTTGAGCAGCAGCGCCGACAGCCCGCCGGCGACCAGCGTCAGCCCCACAGGAGCGCCCGCGCCGAGCCGGCCCGGGTCAGGACCACGTAGGCGGTGTAGCGGAAGAAGCGGGCGTCCTCGAGGTAGGCCGCGATGATCAGCATGCCGAGCAGGAGCGTCAGCACCGGCAGATCGATCGCCGCCATCGCCTGGTCGAAGCCGAGCCCGCCCACCGCCACCATCGCGACCGCGCCGACCAGGGCGCCGGTCGGGCGATCGAGCCCGAGCACGTCGAGCTGCCGGCTGGCGATGATCACGTAGGTGAGGACGAAGACGACCAGCGCGCCGGTCATGGCGACCACGGCAGCGCGAAGCGATCGTCGGCGCGCGGCTCGGCGCGATCGAGCCACGGCGAGTAGGTCTCGACCTCGATGCGGTCGCCGAAGAAGTGGTACAGGCGCAGGTAGCCGGCGCCGCCGAGGTCGTCGCCCTGGTAGTCCTGCAGCACCTCGTGGACCGGGTGGCCGGTGCGCGCGACCGACGTCGCCCGGCCGACGCCATCGACGGCGACGTGGCCGGACAGCACCAGATCGACGTTGGCGCGGTCGGCGATCACCGTCTGCCACAGCTCCTCGCCGTCGGTCACCAGCGGCCACGGCGTGCCGACGTAGCTGTGCGGGTTCCAGGCCTGACCGCCGCCGAACTGCCCCCAGTCGTAGCGGCGATCGTCGTTGTAGAGGTAGGCGTGGGTGACGACGATGACGTGGTCGGCCGGCACCGCGTCGAGGATCTGGTTGGCCCAGTCGAGCACGACCGGGCGCGGGCCCCACTCGAGCGCGAGCACCAGCCAGGCCTGGCCGGCCAGCTCGAGCACCTGGTAGTGGTTGTCGACCGAGCCGGCCTCGAACAGCCCGCCGAAGCTCGGGCGCGCGATCAGCCGATCGACCGGCCAGGCGCTGGCGAGGCCCGACGCCCGCGGTCGCGTGACGTCGTAGTCGTGGTTGCCGGGCACGACCACGAGCGGCGCCACCGCCTCGAGCTCGTCGAACCCGACCGCGGCCCGCTGCCACTCGCCCGGCGTGTTCCACTCGGTCACGTCGCCGACGTGGACCACCAGGCGCAGGTCGAGCTCGGCGGCGTGCTCGGCCAGCCACCGGGTCTGGGCCGCCCAGATGTCGGGGTAGCGATCGAGGTAGACCTGGGTGTCGGGCAAGACCGCCATGGTCCAGGCCGCGTACGGCGGGGTGGCGCCGTCGACGCCAGCGCCCGCGTCGGCGCTCGGCTCGCGCGCCGGCGGGTCCTCGCAGCCGGCCAGGGCCAGCGCGAGCACGACCGTGAGCGCGCGCGGCACCATCGTCCCGAGCGTAGCCCGGAACCCGCGCGGCGCGCCGCCGCAACTTGCCGTGCCGATCGGCGCACCCCGGACGCCCCGGGGTAGGATCGAGGCGTGGACCTGATCGGCACCCACATCGGCAGCTACGTCGCCACCAAGAAGCTGGGCGCCGGCGGCATGGGCACGGTCTACCTGTGCCACCACACGATGATCGATCGCGACGTGGCGGTGAAGGTGCTCCACGACGAGCACGCCCTCGACGCCGAGCAGATCGAGCGCTTCTTCCAGGAGGCGCGGGCCGCCGCCGAGATCGGCCACCCCAACATCATCATCATCATCGACGCCGGCTTCTTGGCGACGGCGCACGGGCAGCGCGCCTACATGATGATGGAGGCGCTCGAGGGCGACAGCCTCGACAAGGTCGTGCGCAAGGGCGGGCTCGATCTCGCACAGATCCGCCACATCATGGAGCAGTGCGCGTCGGCGCTGACCGCCAGCCACGGCAAGGGGATCATCCACCGCGACCTCAAGCCGGCCAACATCTTCCTGTGCCACCACGCGTTCGATCCGCTGTTCGTGAAGATCCTCGACTTCGGCATCGCCAAGCTGACGACGCCCCAGCACCAGCGCGCCCACAAGACCCAGTTCGGGATCGTCCTCGGCACGCCCGCGTACATGAGCCCCGAGCAGTGCGAGGGCAAGGGCGCGATCGATCACCGCTCGGACATCTACTCGCTGGGCGTGGTCCTGTACGAGCTGCTGACCGGGACCGTGCCGTTCGAGGGTGAGATCCGCGACATCCTCCTGGCGCACCTGCAGCGCCGCCCGGACCCACCGACGCGCCGCAACCCGATGGTGCCGCCGGCCTGGGAGGCCCTGTGCTTGCGCATGCTCGAGATCCACAAGGAGGACCGGCCGCAGTCGATGCAAGAGGTCGTGCTCGCGCTCGAGGACCTCGAGCGCCACGCGGCGATCTACGCGGCCGCCCAGGCCACCCGGGCCGCCAGCGGCCACTCGGGCCACACGATGATCGCCCGGGCCGACAGCGGCGTCCCGCACCCCGTGGTCGATCCGGGGTCGCGCCCGACGGTGCGCGACCACCTCGACGAGCTGATGACGCCGCCCAGCGGCAGCCACGCCCCACCGAGCGGCGGCCACGTCCCGCCGAGCGGTAGCCACGTCCCGCCGAGCGGCGGCCACGCCCCGCCGAGCGGCGGCCACGCCCCGCCGAGCGACAGCCACCTCGCGGCGCCCGCCGGCAGTGGCCCGCACGTCGTCGTCGGTGGCCAGGGCGCGCCGGTCAACCCGGTCGGCAACACCGTCTCGACGGTCGTGCACCCGTCGGGGCCGGTCGCGGTCGACGCGATCGCGGCCCACTGCGGCGCGCTGGTCACCGAGCACCGGTTCGATCGCTTCCCTGACTTCTTGCTGCGCCAGGCCGCGGGCGAGTGGCTCGACGTCGGCGCGGTCTGTCACGCGGTCGGCGTCGAACGCCCGCCGCCGGGCGCCGACGTCCGGGTGGCGTGGCTCGAGCATCCGTACCGCGACGCGCGCCTGGCCAGCATCGTGTTCTTCTGTCCGGCGACGCTGTGGTCGGCGGTGCTGGTCCACCGGCGCCCGGGCTGAGCCGCGGATGCGCCGCGGCCGAGCCGCGGGGAGGAGCGGCTGCGCCGCGGCCGAGGCGCGGGGTGCGGCGCGGCTGAGGCGCGCTCGCCGTGCAGCGCCGGTGCATACCGTCCCGGTGGCCTTGCGTGCTCGGGCGAGCGCCGGGCACGATCAAGTACGATGCGCCTCCTGGTCCGCCATCGTAGCCGGTACCGCTACCCCGCCCCGGCCGCGCTCGGACCGCACGTCATCCGGCTGCGCCCGTGCGACCACGTCCGGGCCGGCGTCGAGACCTACCAGCTCACGATCGCCGGCCCGCACCAGCTGCACTGGCAGCGCGATCCGCACGGCAACCACGTCGCGCGCGTGACCACCAAGGTCGGCGATCGCATCGACGTGCTCGACGTGCTGGTCGAGCTGGCGATCGAGCTGCGCGCCGTCAACCCGTTCGACTTCCTGGTCGATCCGCGCTGCAAGACGATCCCGTTTGCGTACCCTGACGGCCTCGCCGGCGAGCTGGCGCCGTTCCTCGCCGCGGACGATCCGGCGCTGGCGATCGGCCCGCGCGCGCGCGCGTTCATCGCCGAGCTGCCCGCCGACGGCGACGTGATCGACGCCGTCGTCGAGATCAACCGCCGCGTCGCCGAGCGCGTGCGCTACGTCGTGCGCGAGGAGGCGGGCGTGTGGACGCCGGAGCAGACCCTGACCGAGGGGCGCGGCAGCTGCCGCGACGCCGCGGCGCTGCTGTGCGCGGCCCTGCGCGCGCGCGGCCTCGCGGCCCGGTTCGTGTCCGGCTACCTGGTCCAGATCACCGACGAGGGCATGCTGCCCGACCAGCCGCGCGGGCTCGATCGCGACGTGGTCGACCTCCACGCCTGGGCCGAGGTGTTCGTGCCCGGCGCGGGCTGGATCGGGCTCGACGCGACCTCGGGGCTGCTCGCCGGCGAGGGCCACCTCGCCCTGGCCGCGACCGCGTCGCCGGCCGCGGCCGCGCCGATCGAGGGCACGAGCGACGTGGTCGCGGGCGCGGTCGAGTTCACGACCTCGGTCACCCGCCTCGGCCACGAGCCACGCCCGACCTCGCCCTACCCCGACCTCGTCTGGACCGCGCTCCTCGACGCCGCCGACGCCGCCGACGCCGCGCTGACCGGCGCCGGGCTGACCGTCACCAGCGGCGGCGAGCCGACCTTCACCTCGCGCGAGCACCCGAGCCTGCCCGAGTGGAACGCCGGCGCCGTCGGCCCGAGCAAGTGGGCCCAGGGCCTGCGCCTCGCCGACGCGCTGACCGCGCGCCTGGCGCCGGGCGCCGCGATCGTGCACCGCCTCGGCAAGCAGTACCCCGACGAGCCGCTGCCGCGGTGGTCGCTCGACGTGTGCGCGCGCCGCGACGGCGTCGAGATCTGGCCGCACCGGGCGCTGCCGGTCGTCGTCACCGCCGCCGCCGCCGAGCGGCTGGCGCGGGCCGTGGCCGACGAGCTCGCGGCGACCGCGCCGCAGCCGGTGTTCGAAGATCCGTGGCCGCTCCTGGCCGGCGAGGCCGCGCTGCCGATCGATCGGCCGCCGCCCGCGCCGCTCGAGCTGCGCGACCTCGGCGACGCCAGCGCGCGCCGACGCCTGGCGCGGGCGCTCGATCTGGGCGCGGGCGCCCCGGCCGGCTGGGTGCTGCCGCTGACTCGCGCCGCCGGGGCCTGGGTCACCGAGGCGTGGACGACGCGCCGCGACCACCTGTTCCTCATCCCCGGCGACGCCCCCGCCGGCCTGCGCCTGCCGCTGGCCAGCCTGGCCCCGGGCGCGCCGGCGCCGACGCCGCCCGCGCTCGACCCGCTCGATCCGCGCGCGCTGCCGACCGAGGACGGCGACGACGACGCCAGCGCCGCCCGCACGCAGCTGCGCCTCGACGCCTCCGATCACGGCCGCGCGCGCCTGGGCGCGGTGCCACCGCCGCCGCCGCCCGCGGGGCCCGACGGGGTCCGGACCGCGCTGGTGGTCGAGGCCCGGGCCGGCGCGCTGTGGGTGTTCCTGCCGCCGGTCGCGCGCTTTGACGACTGGCTGGCGCTGGTGGCCGCGGTCGATCGGGCGCGGGTCGCGGTCGACGCCGCGGTCCGGCTCGAGGGCTACCCGCCGCCCAGCGATCCGGGCCTGGCCCGCTTCGCCGTCACGCCGGACCCCGGCGTGCTCGAGGTCAACCTGCCGCCCGCCGCCGGCGGCCGCGCCCACGCCGAGCTGCTGCAGGCGACGTTCGACGCCGCGCTGGCGTCGGGCCTCACCGCCGAGAAGTACCTGCTCGACGGTCGCCTGACCGGCTCTGGCGGCGGCCACCACGTCACGATCGGCGGCCCGACCCCGGCCACGTCGCCGTGGCTGGTGCGGCCCGATCTCCTCGCGTCGCTGGTCACGGCGTGCCAGCACCACCCGGCGCTGTCGTACCTGTTCACCGGCCTGTTCATCGGGCCGACCTCGCAGGCGCCCCGCGTCGACGAGTCCCGCCCGGACGTCCACGGCGATCTCGACCTGGCGCTGGCCCGGCTGGCGCGCGGGCCGACGCCGCCGTGGCTGTGCGACGCGCTCCTGCGCCACTACCTGTGCGACGTCGCCGGCTCGACCCACCGCGCCGAGCTGTCGATCGACAAGCTGTGCGATCCGGGCACGCCGTTCGGCCGCCAGGGCCTGGTCGAGCTGCGCGCGTTCGAGATGCCGCCGCACCCGCGCCTGGCCGCGGCCCAGGTGATCCTGGTGCGCGCGCTGGTCGCCGCGTTCGCGCGCGCGCCGTACCGCCGGCCGCTGGTGCGCTGGGGCGCCGCGCTCCACGACCGGTTCCTGTTGCCGTACTTCCTCGGCGCCGATCTCGAGCTGCTGCTGGCCGAGCTGGCCGAGCGCGGCGTCGCGCTGCCGAGCGCCGCCTACGCGCCGTTCGTCGAGCTGCGCTGTCCGCTGGCCGGACAGATCAGCGCGGGCGGCGTCACGCTCGAGGTCCGCAACGCGCTCGAGCCGTGGCCGGTGCTGGGTCAGGAGGTCACCGCCACCGGCACCGCGCGGTTCGTCGACAGCTCGTTCGAGCGCCTCGAGCTCCGCGCCCTGGGGCTCACGCCCGAGCGGCACGCGGTGACCGTCAACGGGGTCGAGGCGCCGCTGACCCCGGCCGCGCCCGGCGTCCACGTCGCCGGCGTGCGGTTCCGGGCCTGGTGTCCGCCGCACGCGCGCCTGCCGCACCTCGGCATCCACCACCCGCTCGCGATCGCGCTGATCGATCGCGCCGATCGGCGCGCGCTCGGCGCCGGCACCTACCACGTCTGGCACCCCGAGGGCCGCGGCTTCGAGGCGCCGCCGCTGACCCGGTTCGAGGCCACGGCCCGGCGCGCGCGCCGGTTCACGCGCGACGGCCTGCCGCCGACGCCGGCCCCGATCACGGCGCCGCCGCTCGATCGCGATCGCGCCGTCACGCTCGATCTGTGCGCGACCGAGCTCGACCGTCCGCTCGATCACGCCGGCGACTGGGCGGGCCCCTACGGCGAGGCCCCGCGGTGACCCCGCGCATCGACGCGGCGCTGGCCGCGCTCGACCAGGCCATCGCCGACGCCGGCGTCGTGGCGTGGATCGGCGCCGAGCCGACCTACACCCGGCGCGCATCGGCCGACGCGGCCTGGCTGCACAGCGCCGACGGCGACACGCCCGGCCACGATGACAAGCGCCGGGCCGCGGCGGCGATCGCGGTGGCGCTGGCGACCGGCAGCGGCGGCCGGGCCGTGCGCGCGCGCGGCCGGCAGTTCCCCGACGAGCCGACCCCGCGGTTCTGCTTCGCGGTCGAGGCCGTCGCGATCACGGCGGCGGCCGCGCCCACCGCCGACGCGATCGCCGCGCTGCTGGCCGCGCCCGCCGCCGACCCGCCGCGCGCCGACGCCCTGACCGTGACGCCCGATCCCGGCGTGGTCGAGCTCAACACCGCGCCGTGCGCGACGCTGCGCGCGTTCGCGGCCCAGGTCGTCGCGATCGATCGCGCCGCCACCGCCGCCGGGCTGGCGCCGCTGCGGTACCGCTTCAACGGCGACGAGGTCGACTCGGGCGGCGCCGGCCAGCTCACGATCGGCGGCCCGACCCCGCTCGACAGCCCGTTCGTGCGCCACCCGGCGCTCCTGCCGCGCCTGCTCCGCTACCTCCACAACCACCCGGCGCTGTCGTACTGGTTCCTCGGCGAGTGCGCCGGCTCGGCGTCGCAGGCGCCGCGCCCCGACGAGGGCGTGCGCGAGCGCGCCGACGAGCTGCCGCTGGCGTGCGCCGAGCTCGAGCACCTCGCGGCCCAGGGTCCGGTCGCGCCGGCGCTGCTGTGGCAGACCCTGGCGCCGATCCTGGTCGACGCGTCCGGCAACGCCCACCGCGCCGAGCTGAACGTCGAGAAGCTGTGGGACGAGCGCGCCGGCGCCCGCGGGTGCCTCGGCCTGGTCGAGTGGCGCGCGTTCCGCATGGCGCCGACCGCCGACGCGCTGATCGCCGCCGCCGCGCTGGTCCGCGCCATCACCGCCCGCTGCGCGATCGCGCCCTACGACGCCCCGTGGCGCGACTGGGGCACGGCCCTGCACCAGCGCTGGGCGTTGCCGAGCGAGCTCGCGGCCGATCTCGACGAGGTGCTGGCCGATCTCGCCAGCCACGGCCTCGCGCTCGACGCGCTGGCGCCCGAGCTCGCCAGCTTTCGCCCGCCGCCGATCGCCGCGGTCGCGGTCCACGCCGAGCTGCAGATCGAGGTCCGCCGCGCGCTCGAGTTCTGGCCGCTCTACGGCGACGTGGCCTCGCAGGAGCGGGCCGGCGCGCGCACCGTCGATCCGTCGACCGAGCGGCTCGAGCTGACGATCACGACCGCGCCCGCGGCGCCGCCGCCCCGGGTGGTGGTGGCCGGCCGCGGCGTGGTGCTGCCCGCGATCGCGCCCGGCGCCTACCGGGTCGGCGTGCGCCGGCGCCAGTTCGTGCCGGCCCCCGGCTTCCTGCCGACGGTGCCCGCCGACGAGCCGCTCCGGGTCCAGGTCGGCGACGACGCCGCCGCGATCGAGCTCGCGATCCACGCCTGGCGTCCCGGCGGCGGCCCCTACCCGGGCCTGCCGACCGGCCCCGCGGACGCCGCCGCGCGCCGCGCCGAGCGCGTGGTCGTCACCCGCCACGCCGCCCCGCTGGCCTGGCCCCGGCGCGTCGTGACCGCCGCTGACACCGTCGACGTCCGCGCCTGGCGCGAGGAGGGACCGTGACCGCACCGCCGCTGTTCCAGGGCTACGCGCCCCTGCCTGGCACGTTCGACGAGATCCTCGGCCCCGACGGGCCGCGCGCCTCGTTCGCCCGCGTGCTCGACGCGCTCGCGCAGATGACCGGCGATGAGCTGGCGCGCCTGCAGCAGCTCGCCGAGCAGGCCCTGATGAACCAGGGCGTCACGTTCTCGGTCTACGCCGACTCCCGCGGCACCGAGAAGATCTTCCCGTTCTGCCTGATCCCGCGCCTGGTCGCCGCCGACGACTTCGCCCACGTCGAGCGCGGCCTCGAGCAGCGCCTGCGCGCGCTGGGCGCCTTCCTCGACGACGTCTACGGCGATCAGCAGATCCTGGCCGCCGGCGTGATCCCGACCGAGCTGGTGCTGGCGGCCGCCGGCTTCCAGCCGACCCTGCGCGGCGTGCGGCCGCCCGGCGGGGTCCGGATCCACATCGCCGGCGTCGATCTCATCCGCGACCCGACCGGCACGTGGCAGGTGCTCGAGGACAACCTGCGCACGCCCTCGGGCGTGTCGTACGTGATCGAGAACCGCACGATCACCAAGCGCGTCATCCCGCGCATCCTCGACCGCGCGCGGGTCCACCGCGTCGATCACTACCCGACCCGGCTGGCCGAGACCCTGCGCGCGGTGTCGCCGCGGCCCGGCGACGACAGCACGATCGTGGTGCTGACCCCGGGGCCGTACAACTCGGCCTACTTCGAGCACAGCTTCCTGGCGCGGACGATGGGCCTCGAGCTCGTGACCGCGCCCGACCTGTTCGTCGACGGCGAGGTCGTCTACTGCAAGACCACGCGCGGCCCGCGCCGGGTCGACGTGATCTACCGGCGCACCGACGAGACCTTCCTCGACCCGGAGGTGTTCCGCCCCGACTCGCTCCTGGGCGTGCGCGGGCTGATGCGCGCGTACGCGGCCGGCACCGTCGCGCTCGCCAACGCGCCGGGCAACGGCGTCGCCGACGACAAGGCCGTCTATCCGTTCGTCCCCGACATGATCAAGTTCTACCTGGGCGAGCAGCCGATCCTGGCGCAGGTCCCGACCCTGGTGTGCGCGCGCCCCGACGATCGCCGCTACGTCGTCGACCACCTCGACCAGCTGGTGGTCAAGGCGGTCGACGAGGCCGGCGGCTACGGCATGCTGATGGGCCCCCAGGCCTCGGCCGCCGAGCGCGCCGAGTTCCGCGCGCGCATCGAGGCCACGCCGCGCCGCTACATCGCGCAGCACCGGGTCGAGCTGTCGACCTGCCCGACCTGGGTCGGCGACCGCCGCGGCCTCGCGCCGCGCCGGGTCGACCTGCGGCCGTACGTGCTCACCAGCCCCAGCGGCCCGTGGGTCTTGCCGGGCGGCCTGACCCGGGTCGCGCTCGTCGACGGCAGCTACGTCGTCAACTCGAGCCAGGGCGGCGGCTCGAAGGACACCTGGGTGCTCAAGAGCGGAGGGGCCATATGATCGCGCGCGCCGCCCGGCCGCCGCGGGGAGGTGTCCGATGATCTCGCGCGTCGCCGATCACGCGTTCTGGTTGGGCCGCTACGTCGAGCGCACCGAGTCGACCGCGCGCCTGCTGGCCACCACCCACTCGCTCGCGCTCGACGGCGAGCTCGAGCCGGCCGCGTGCTGGCGCCCGGTCGTGGTCGTCGCCGGCGAGGAGCCCCACTACGCGACCCGGGCCGCGGGCGAGCCGTCGGCCTGGGGCGACGGCGATCGGATCGAGACGTTCCTGGCGATCGATCCCGAGGTGCCCGCGTCGATCGTGCAGTCGATCGCGGCCGCCCGGGACAACGCGCGCTCGATCCGCGAGGTGGTCTCGCTCGAGGCCTGGGAGTGCCTCAACGAGCTGTACCTGTGGAGCACCAGCGACGGCGCCCGGCGCGAGTTCACCGAGCGCCGGTTCGCGTTCTACCGGCGGGTGCGCGACGCGACCCAGCTGGCCCTGGGCCTGATGCGCTCGACGATGCTCCACGACGAGCCGCTCGACTTCATCTGGCTGGGCGTGATGCTCGAGCGGGTCAGCCAGACCGCGCGCATCCTCGACGTGCAGCACCACGCGTACACGTCAACGCCGAGCCGCCACGAGGTGATCGCGACGTCGCTGTGGCTGTCGCTCTTGCGCTCGCTGTCGGGCTACGAGCCGTTCATGAAGCAGTCCCGCGGCAAGGTCGACGCCGAGGCCGTCGCCCGGTTCCTGATCCGCGAGGCCCGGTTCCCCCGCGCGATCGCGTTCTGCGTCCACGCCGCCTACCAGCGCCTGGCGGCGATCCGCCCGCCCGAGGCCGACGACCTGCCGGGCGGCGCCACGCTGACGCGCCTGCGCGCGCTCGACGAGCTGATCGCCCGAGGCCACGGCGCGCTGCGCGGCGCCGCGGTCCACGAGCTGCTCACGCTGGTCGTCGATGAGACCCACGCGATCTGCGACTCGCTGGGCAAGGAGCTCCTGGGCAATGCGTAGCGCCGTCCCCCTCGCCCTCGCCCTCGGGCTGGTCACGGCCGGCTGCCGCGACAAGCTCGGCCCGCCCCAGGCCGCCGCCCCGGCGCCGACCCTGGCCGCGCCCGCGGCCGCCCCGCCACCGACGCCGCCCGCGCCGCCGAGCACGGCTGACGTCGACGAGCGCGCCGCGTTCCTCCGCGCTCACTACCGCAAGTTCGAGTACCGCGTCCCGATGCGCGACGGCGTCCACCTGTTCACGGCGGTCTACGTCCCCGCCGACGCCAGCCCCGGCAAGCGCTACCCGTTCCTGCTGCACCGCACGCCCTACACGGTCGCGCCGTACGGCAGCGATCGCTACCCCAAGGGCCTGGGCCCGGTCGCCGCGGTCGAGCGCGCCGGCTACATCTTCGTCGAGCAGGACGTGCGCGGCAAGGGCATGTCCGAGGGCGCCTTCGTCGACATGCGCCCGCACCTCGCCAGCAAGCGCGGCGCCGAGGTCGACGAGTCGTCCGACGCCTACGACACGATCGCGTGGCTGCTCGCGCACGTGCCCGACCACAACGGCCGCGCCGGCATCTGGGGCATCTCGTACCCGGGCTTCTACGCCGCGGCCGCCGCCATCGACGCCCACCCCGCGCTGGTCGCGGTGTCGCCCGAGGCGCCGTGCCTCGACTGGTGGCAGGGCGACGACATGCACCGCCACGGCGCGTTCGCGCTGCAGGAGGCGTTCACGTTCTTCTCGCGGTTCGGCCGGCCGCACCCGGCGCCGAGCGCGGCCGAGGGCGAGGCGCTGTGGCCCAGCTATCCGTGGGGCACGCCCGACGCCTACGCGTACTTCTTGAAGCTCGGCCCGCTGGCCGGCCTCGACGCGGCCACGTTCGGCGGCGACGTCGCGATCTGGCGCGACTTCGTGGCCCACCCCGACTACGACGAGTTCTGGCGCGCGCGCAACCACGCGCAATACCTCACGGGCGTGCGCCCGGCGGTGCTCACCGTCGGCGGGTTCTACGACGCCGAGAACGCGTACGGCGCGATCAACACCTTCCGCGCGATCGAGGCTGGCCGGCCCCGCGGCGCGACCCACGTGCTGATGGGTCCGTGGCGTCACCACGGCTGGGACCGCGGGCCGTCGGCCACGCTCGGCGACGCCGAGTTCGGCTTCGACACCTCGACGATCTACCCCGACACGTTCCTGGGCTTCTTCGAGCACCACCTCAAGGGCGCGGCCGCGCCGGGCCTCGCCAAGGCCACGGTGTTCGAGAGCGGCGCCAACCGGTGGCGCCGGTTCGCGGCGTGGCCGCCGCCGGGCGCGGTCGCGCGCACGCTGTACCTGCAGCCGGCCGGCGGCCTGGCCTGGGCCGCCCCGACCGCCCCGGGCACGTTCGACGAGTTCGTGTCCGATCCCGCGCGCCCGGTGCCGTACACCCGCGACCTCGGCACCGCGTGGATGCCGCCCGGCTTCATGGCCGAGGATCAGCGCCCGTTCGCGCGCCGCCCGGACGTGCTGGTCTACCAGACCGAGCCGCTGGCCGCCGACGTCACGCTGGCCGGCCCGCTCACCGCGCAGCTGCAGGTGGCGACGACCGGCACCGACGCCGACTGGATCGTCAAGCTCATCGACGTCGCCCCCGACGTGCTGCCCGGCCACAGCCCCGAGGATCCGGGCGCGCGCGGCGGCCAGCAGACCCTGGTGCGCGCCGAGCCGATGCGCGGGCGCTACCGCGACGACCCGGCCGCGCCGACGGCGTTCGTGCCCGACCAGGTGACGCCGGTCGCGATCCCGATCACCGACGTGTGCCACACGTTCGGCCGCGGCCACCGCGTGATGATCCAGATCCAGTCGACCTGGTTCCCGTTCATCGATCGCAACCCGCAGACGTTCGTGCCCAACGTCTTCGCGGCCACCGCCGCCGACTACGTCAAGGCCACGCACCGGGTCTACACTGGCAGCGATCACCCGACCGCGCTGACGGTGACCGTGCTCCCCGCCGCCGACGAGTGACGCCGCGCCGATCCCGCCGATCGGGGGCGGCGGCGCCATGAGGTAGAGTCGGCCCGTGCCGAACCTGCTCGCCATGTCGTTCGAGGGCGAGCTGAGCCCGTCGTTCGATCTGCGGTGCCTGGCGCCGGGCCGCGCGCTGCCCGACGGCTGGGGGCTGGGCTACTACCCCGGCGGCGAGCCGTCGGCGGTCGTGCTCAAGGAGGCCGCCCCGCCCCAGGGCTCGATCCGCAGCCAGCTGGCCAAGGCCTGGGAGCACCTCGAGGCGTCGCTCCTGGTCATGCACATCCGCGCCGCCACCTGGGGCGCGATCACCGACGCCAACACCCAGCCGTTTTGCCGCAGCTGGGGCCGCCGCGACTGGATGATCTGTCACTCGGGCAGCCTGACCCGGCGCCCGCCCGACGATCGCGGCCTGTTCGAGCCGGTCGGCTCGACCGACACCGAGCAGCTGTTCTGCAACCTGCTGGGGCGGTTCGCCGAGCGCGGCTGGAAGAGCCTGGCCGACGCCGACCTCGCGCAGGTGCGCGCCTGGCTCGACCTCTTCGACGACGACGGCGGCCTGACGATCACCCTCACCGACGGCCGCGATCTGGTGGCGTACGCCGACCGCGACGTCGAGGGCACGCTGTTCCTGGGCACGATCGCGCCGCCGTACGACCGCGCGGTGTTCGGCGACGACGACGTCGTGCTCGACCTCGGCGCGCGCGGCACCAAGAGCCGCAAGGGCGTGATCGTCTCGTCGACGCCGCTGGCGGCGATCCCGGCCGAGGGCGACGACGCCGGCGAGTCGGCCGCGATCACCTGGACCCAGGTCCCGGCCGGCTCGCTCCTGGTGATCCGCCAGGGCGCGGTGGTCGCGCAGCACGATCCGCCCGCGGCCGGCGCCACGCCGCGGGCGTCGCTGGTGGCCCCGTCGATCGTGAGCCGGACCGCGCAGGGCCGCGCCACCGAGGTCCGGCCGCGGCTGTTCGACGTCCGCCACCGCACGACCTACCGCTACGCCAAGCCGATCGAGCGCTCGATCCACCTGCTGCGGCTGGCGCCCCGCGCCGATCGCCTGCAGCACGTGCTCGAGCACGCCCTGACCGTGTCGGTGCCCGGCCAGTCGATCGACTTCGACGACGTCTTCGACAACCGGGTCCGGCGCCTGCTGCTCGACACGCCCTGGACCGAGATGGTCATCGAGGCCCGGTCGCGGGTGCGCGTCATCGACGTCGCGCCGCTGGCGTTCCGGACGCTGCGGGCCCGCTCGACGATCCCGCTGGTGTGGATGCCGTGGCAGCGCCAGATCATGGCGCCGTACCTGCTCCCGCCCGAGCTGCCCGAGAGCCAGCTCCACGAGCTCACCGAGTACGCGATGAGCTTCGTCAAGCGCAACGACTTCGACCTGCTCGACACGCTGCTCGACATCAACGCGACGATCTTCAAGGAGTACACGTACCGCTCGAACTCGACGACGGTCTTCACGACCGCGTTCGAGGTCTACGCCAACCGCCGCGGCGTGTGCCAGGACTTCACCAACCTGTTCATCTGCCTCGCGCGCCTGATGGGCGTGCCGGCCCGGTACGTGTGCGGCTACGTCTACTGCGGCCCGCGCGCGGCCTCGGACGCGGCCCGGGCCAACGCGGTCCAGAGCGAGGCGTCGCACGCGTGGGTGCAGCTGTACCTGCCCGAGGTCGGCTGGAAGGGCTTCGATCCCACCAACGGCATCCTGACCCAGACCGACCACGTCCGGGTCGCGGTCGGCCGCAACTACATCGACGCCACGCCGACGTCGGGCACGATCTACGTCGGCGGCGGGCCCGAGACCCTCGAGGTCGACGTCCGCGTCGACGACGTCGAGTAGCGTGCCGGCGCGCACCGTCCACTGCGGCGACGGGGTCGCGTTCCTCGCGACCGCGCTGCCGTCCGATCACGCGATCGTGACGTCGTTGCCCGACCACTCCGAGCTGCCGGATCTCGGCGTCGACGGCTGGCGGGCGTGGTTCATCGACACCGTCGCGGCGGCCTGCCGGGCGGTCGCCGACGACGCGGTCGCGATCTTCTTCCAGACCGACGTCAAGCACGACGGGCGCTGGCTCGACAAGGGCTACCTGGTCATGCGCGGGGCCGAGGCCGCGGGCAGCGCGGTGCTGTGGCACAAGGTCGTCTGCCGCGCGCCGGCCGGCACGATCACGTTCGGCCGCCCGGCCTACGCGCACCTGATCTGCGTGAGCCGGGCGCTGCGCCTGGCGCCGGGCCAGGCCTCGGCCGACGTGCTGCCCGCGCTCGGCGCGATGCCGTGGCCGCGGGCCATGGGCGCCGCCGCCTGCGCCGCGGTCGCGCAGTTCGTGCTCGCGCACACCGCCTGCCGCACCGTCGTCGATCCGTTCTGCGGCGTCGGCACGATGCTGGCCGTCGCCAACGCCGCCGGCCTCGACGCGGTCGGGGTCGAGCGCTCGCCCCGACGGGCGGCCCGGGCCCGGGCGCTCGACGCCGCCGACCTCGCGCGGCCGCGCCGCCGCTGACGTACGCTCGGGGCATGCCGACCCCCATCCCGCCCAGCTGGGACCTGCCCGCCGAGCTCCGCGAGCGTTTCGGGACCCGCGCCGGTCGCCAGCGGACGATGTTCGCCGACGGCCACCTGGTCATCGTGCTCCACGCCGTGCCCGATCCGGCCGAGCCCGACGTCCGCCACGGCCACCTGTTCTGGCGCCGCCCGGACGGCACCTGGCAGAGCAGCGGCTCGGCCGCGACCTCGATCGCGCTCCTGCGCGCGCACGTCGAGAGCTACGACGCCGCCGCCGACGAGCTCGAGGCCCTGGTCGACCGCGCGACCTGCGCCGACGACTGGTTCGCGATCCTCGGCGCCGCGGCGCCGCTCATGCGCTCGGCCCGCAACATGAGCAAGGCGCTGCAGGCGGCGCGCGAGCTGGTCCCGGGCGATCGCGAGCTGATCGGCGTGCGCGATCAGGCCCAGGAGATCGAGCGCGCCGCCGAGCTGCTGCACGCCCACGGCCGCGACGGCCTCGACTTCACGGTCGCGCGCAACTCCGAGGAGAGCGCCCGCAACTCGCAGCACGTCATCGACGCCGGCCACCGGCTCAACCTGATCACCGCGATGTTCCTGCCGATCACCGCGCTCGGCTCGCTGCTCGGGATCAACCTGGTGCACGGCTTCGAGCGCTGGCACCAACCCTACACGTTCTGGGTGGTGGCCGCGCTGGCGTTCACCCTCGGGCTCGTGGTGCGCGGTTCGTTGCCGAAACCGCAGCGCCCGACCTCGTAGGACCCCACGGCCCCGGTTGCGCGCCCACCCGTCCCATCCACCCGTCCCATCCACCCGTCCCATCCCACCCGTCCCATCCGCCCGACGGCCCCTCTCGCGGGGCGCGCGGGCGCGGGTCGCTCAGCTCACCCCGGCCACATCGAGCAGTCTTCGACCAGGCTCGGATCGAAGCGCACCGACCACTTGAAGATGTAGCCGTTGTCGATGCCCCAGCGATCCTCGACGATGATGGTCCAGTCGCCGTTGAGCGTGCAGCCCACCAGGTTGGCCATCGGATCGCTGGTCGAGTAGTCGCCCGACGGCAGCGCCACCGAGAAGCCGGCCGGCACGAGCTGATCGGGGTGGTTGTTCGCGAACGTGATCCACGGCTCGCGGGTCGCGGTCGGCGTCCAGCAGTAGTCCCAGCCGACGCCCGGCACCGGGACCGCGCTGGAGTCGTTGTCGTTGGCCTGACCGACGTAGACCTCGCCGCCGGTGCGGCCCTGGAAGCCCGAGAGCGCGATCTGGGTGCCGCTCGGGCACTCGAGCGCGACGGTCAGATCGCGGAGCCACGAGTGCTCCATCGTCACGCACACGCCCAGCAGCTTGTCGATGCTGGGCAGCGTCTGGCCGGCGGTGAAGCCGGTGAAGTTGATCGGTCGGCGGTAGCCGGCGCAGGCGCCGGTCGCGTCGCACGCGCCATCGGGCAGCGGCAGCGGCTGGCCCTCGACGTTCTGCAGCTGGCCGCAGTTGGCGTTGGTGCAGTGGGCGTCGGCCGAGCAGTCGGCGTCGTCGCAGTCGGCGATGTTGTCGCAGTCGTCGTCGATCTGGTTGTCGCAGATCTCGGGGACCGGGTTCGAGCACGTCGCGAACGCGTCGACGTCGTTCACGCTCGCGTCGACCTTCGGGACGTCGTCGTCGTCGTCACCACCACCACCCGCCGAGGGGCCGCAGGCCCCGACCGCCACCGCAAGGATCGACGTGGACAAGAACTTCAAGAGCTGCGAACCAGTGGGCTTCACGATAGGACCTCGATAGGCTGGAGATGGGCCCTTATGTCACCACATCTCGCGGCCCTCGCCTACCCCTTTCCCCTGGCAGCCGCTGAACTCAGCGTGCGCAGCATCGGTCAAACCACCGAGAGACGACGGTGAGCCTCAGCACCTTTCCCATGTCCACCGCTGGCGTGAGTACATCGCGGGCCTCGTGGCCGCGCCCCACCCCGGGACGACCGTGCTGGTGACCAATGCCGCGTCCGGGCTCGGCCAGCTCGGGCGCCTGGACGAGCGGTTCGAGATCGGCGCCCCCATCGGCGTCGGCGGCATGGGCGAGGTCTGCGGGGCCCGGGACCGCGAGATCGCCCGCGAGGTGGCCGTCAAGCGCCTGAGCAGCCACAGCACCAGCGGCCAGCGTCGGCTCCTGATCGAGGAGGCGCGGCTCCAGGGTCGGCTCGACCATCCGGCGATCCCGCCGGTCTACGACGTCGGCCTCGACGAGGCCGGCCAGCTCGGCTTCGCGATGCGGCGGGTCACCGGGACCACGCTGGCGACGCTGATGGCCGCGCGCGATCCCGCCGCCGACGGCGCCGGCCGCGCGACCGAGCGCCTGCTGCGCGTGTTCGTCGAGGTGTGCCGGGCCATCGATCACGCCCACGCGCGCGGGGTCGTGCACTGCGATCTCAAGCCGTCCAACGTCATGGTCGACGACGACGACCGCGTCTACGTCATCGACTGGGGCGTCGCGACGACGTTCGACGACCCCAGCGCGCCGCAGCGCCGCGCGGGCGGCACGCTCGGCTACATGCCGCCCGAGCAGCTCGACGCCCACGTGCGCCTCGACGGCCGGACCGACATCTTCGCGCTGGGCGCGATCCTGTTCGAGCTGCTGGCCGGCGACCCGCTGTACCCCCGCGGCGAGGGCCTGCTCGACGCCGCGCTGGTGGGCGCCGCCGATCCTCGGCCGGCGCGGCGCGCCCCCGACGCCGAGGTCCCGGCGATGCTCGACGAGCTGTGCGCGCGCGCGCTGGCCCGCGCGCCCGACCGGCGGCCGGCCCGGGCCAGCGAGCTGGCCGATCAGGTCAGCGCCTGGCTCGATCGCGTGCGCGATCGCGCCGCGCAGATCGCGCGCCAGCGGGCGCACCTCGCCCGCGCCCAGCGCGACGCGGCCGATCCCGCCACGCGTGCGCGGGCCCTGGGCGAGGCGGGCCGGGCGCTCGCGCTCGCGCCCGACGATCCCGAGGCGGTCGCGCTGGTCCGGACCTTGCTCGACAGCGACGACGTGCCGCGCGAGGCCGCCCGTGAGCTGGCGGAGATCGCCGACGGCGACGACCGCCGGCTGGCGACGGCCGCGGCGTGGTCGTACCTGGGCTTCGTGCTGTTCCCGCTGACCCTGCTCCTCCAGCGGCACGCGGCGGCGTGGGTCCTGATCGCGTCGGTCGGCGGCTGGCTCGGGCTCGAGGCCCTGGCCCTGGCCGCGCGCCGCGGCCGCGGCCCGCGCGCGTGGCCATGGTGGAGCCTGGGGCTCCTCGCGCTGCAGGTGCTGCTGTTCTCTCGCTACCTCGGGCCGTTCGTGTCGGCGCCGGCGATCTCGGCGCTGGCCTGCGCTGGCATGCTCATGCACCCGCGGGTCGAGCGCGTGGCGCCGGTGATCGCGATCCTGGCCGCGCCGCTGGTGGTCACGGTCGCGCTCGAGGCCAGCGGCGTGTGGCCGGCGACGTTGACGATCGGCGCCGACACGCTGACGTTCGCGTCGGTGGTCAGCGACGTGCGCCCGACCTGGACCCTGGCGATGCTCGCGTTCACCGCGCTCGCGATCCAGCTCGTGGGCGCGGCGATCGGGATCCTGGTGGCAGCCCCCGCGCACCGCGCCCGGCGCCTGCGCGCGGCCCAGGCCTGGCACCTCGCGCAGCTGGTCCCGGCCCGCCGGCCCCCGGAGCAGCCGTGACCGCGCCGATCACCGAGGTGGCGGCCGCGGTCGTCGACGACGGCGCGGCGCCGATGGTCGTCGACGGCGGCCCGCGGTTCGTCGGCGAGCCGCCCCGGCCGGTCGACGGTCGCGAGCTCATCGACGCGCGCGATCGCCGGCCCGATCGCCTGGTCGTGATCACCCGCGCCGCGACCGCGCTGGCCGAGGCCGACGCCGCGCGCTTCCTCCACGGGCCCGGGTCGCCGGTCGCCTCGAGCACCCGGCCGTCCAGACGATCCTCGGGCTCGGCGTCGACGAGGTCGGGCGGCCGTACTACGTCGAGCCGCGTCGCCGCGGCGTCGACTTCGGCGCGTGGTGCCGCGGCACCGACGACGGCGCGCCCGCGCTCGGGCGCCGGCTGACCGCCTTCGTCGACGTGTGCCGCGCGGTCGGCCACGCCCACCGCCGCGGCGTCGTCCACGGGCGGCTGGCGCCGAGCGCCATCGACGTCGGCGAGGCCGGCGAGATCCGCGTCGGCCGCTGGGACGACGCCGTGGTCACCGACGGCGACGCGTCCGCCCCGAGCGCCGCCGACCACGACGTCGCCGCCGCCGCCGCCCACGCCGCCGCGTCCGCCCCGAGCGCCGCCGACCACGACGTCGCCGCCGCCGCCCACGCCGCCGCCGCCGCCCCGGACGTCGCCGCACCCCACGCCGCCGCCGCCGCGCACGACGTCGCCGCGCTCCACGCGTTGCTCGCGACCGTGCTCGCCGCCGAGCGCGACAGCGCCCCGGAGCTGGCCGAGCTGCTCGCGCCCGACGCCGCCGCGCCCGACGCCACCGCCCTCGCCCGCCGGGTCACCGACTACCTCGACGGCGAGCGCGACCAGGCGCTGCGCGCCGACCTCGCGCGCGAGCTGACCGCCGCCGCCCGGGCCGCGCTCGCCGACGCCGGCCCCGATCGCGAGCGGGCGCTGGCGCTGGCCCGGCGCGCGCTAGCCCTCGATCCCTCCCTGGACGACGCCGCCGGGATCGTCGCCCGGCTCCTCGTCGAGCTGCCCGATCCGCTGCCGCCCGCCGCCCAGGCCGCGATCGTCGCGAGCGATCAGCGCGTGCTCCGGCGCCTCGGCACCGGCTTCATCGGCGCCTTCGGGGCGTTCTTCGCCTACGTGCCGCTGATGGTGCTCCAGGGCGTGCGCGATCCCACCATGGTCATCGCCATCGCCGTGGCCTCCGGCCTGATGCTGGCCTGGGCGATCCAGTGGCGCGTGCGCGGTCCGCACGTGTTCACCTGGCCGCCCATGGTCGGGGCCGCGCTGGTGCTGACGCTCTACGCCCGGACCTACGGCCCGTTCGTCAACGCCCCGCCCAGGCCGCGCTCGCGACCATGGCTGCCGTGTTCTTCCCCCAGCGGCCGCGCCCCGCGCTGGTGATCCTGACCTTCGCCATCCCCGTGTTCGGCAACCTCGCCCTCGAGGCCATCGGCCTCGCCGCCACCACCACCTCGGTCGAGGGCGGGCACCTCGTCGTGACCAGCGCCGTCGTCGCCACCGATCCCACCGCCACCCTCGTCGGCTTCGCCTTTCGTCGCCTCGTCCTCGTCAGCGTCGCCGGCGTCATGGCCACCGTGCTGTCGACCTCCCCACCGCCACCACACCCGCGCCCTCGTCGCCCAGGCCTGGAAGATCAGGGCCCCCGCCGCGCCCCTCCCCTCCCTCAACAAACCGAGATCACTTCGCACAGCCCCCTTGACGCCCGCCAAACCGTATGGCACATACCGCCCACGTCGGAACGCCGACGCACCCTGATGCGGGGTGGAGCAGCCTGGTAGCTCGTCGGGCTCATAACCCGAAGGTCGTAGGTTCAAATCCTACCCCCGCTACGAACGACCTAACAACGCGGAATCCCTGGAGGCAACTCCGGGGATTTCTCGTTTTCGGCCGGACCGCGGAACTACGACAGATGCAGTAAGGCTACCACAGGCGTAGTCCCCAAGACCCGCGACATGTTCGTCGCTTGCGCTGGGCGACTGGCAACGTCGTCGGCGCCGACGCGGCTGCATGCCGGGCGCACCGGCGGCCAGCGAGGTGCGGCGGCTCCTCGGTCGCCGGATCGGCAACTCGACGTTCACGTCGATCGAGACCTCGACATCGCGCGCGGCGGCCACCGCGCGCATCGCGCGTCGCGCTCAGGCTCAGCCAGCCAAACCCGGCGCGACCGTCCATGGAGTACGATGGTCGTCCACGAAAACTCCCTCACCAGGGTCGCCGCTACCGGCTCGTGGCGACCCAGGTTCTACGCGAGGACATCATGATGGAACGCACTCTCGACGCTGGTGCTGTGCACCGCCCTCACGGCTTGCGCCAAGGGCGGCGCGAAGGACCGTGAGGCCGAGGCCAAGCCGCCCCCGCCGCGCCGGCTGCCGCGCCGACGCCGACCGCCCCCGCACCGGCGCCGACCGCCCCGGCCCCGCGTGGCCGCGGCCGGTCCGCTGTCGAAGCTGGATGTCACGGCGCCTGAGCTCGACGTCGCGAAGAGCTTCGCGGGCTACGCGCTCTCCAGCGAGCACGGGAGCCTGCCCGACGAGGTCTGGGACGTGCTGTGGGTCCGTGACGCGGCCGGGAAGCAGGTCGTGGCGGCGCACATGTTCACCGACGCCGCACAAACGCGCGCCGTGAACCTGGTCGCCGCGGTGGCGGGCGTGATGCCGAGCCAGGGCGACGTCGGCATGTCGCTCGACGACCTGCGCCAGAAGGTCAAGGACGTCACGTGCGTCTATCCCGACGACGGCGAGAGCCCGGTCATGCCCCACCGCACGCACACCGATCCCTCGGCAGACTGGGTCGTCTGCTACAGCCCGCGCGAGGGCGGTGACCGGAACCCGTTCGCCTACATCTTCGTCGATGATGGCCAGTGGAAGATCGATGGCGAGAACACCAAGGCATCGGCCGGCGCCAAGGTGAAGTACGTCGCGTGGGAAGATGACAAGAACGGGCCGTCGATGCTCGGGCTGCCGGCGGCGGCGGCCAAGCCGGCTCCCTGACACCGAGTCAGCGCGCGCGCCGGTAGTGCATGGCGACGACGCCGCAGCGGAGCGGCTGCGCCGAGATCAGCTCGAGCCGTCGCGTGCTGGGCAGCCCGCGCTGGTACAGGGTCGGGCCGTGGCCGGCGATCCGGGGTGGACGAGGATCTTGTACTCGTCGATCAGCTCCAGCCGGTCCAGCTCGGTCGCGAGCGCGCCGCTGCCGAGGAGCACGCCGGCCGGGGTCGCGTCCTTCAGCGACTGCACCCTCGCGCGCAGGTCACCGGCGAGGTGGTGACTGTTGGTCCACGGGAAGTCGCTCCGCGTCGACGACACCACGTACTTCGGCTTGGCCTCCAGCGCGGCCGCCCACGCGCGCAGTGCCGGCGGCGCCTCCGCGTCGCCGCGGGCGACCGCCGGCCAGTGGCGCTCCATCATCTCGTAGGTGACCCGGCCCCACAGCATCGCCCCGGCCTCGTCCATGAGGCGGGTGAACAAGGCGTGGGTCTCGTCGTCGGCGATGCCCTCCTGGTGGTCGACGCAGCCGTCCAGGGTGACGTTGATGCTGAAGGTCAAGAGTCCCATCACACGCTCCTCAGGTACGCGACGAGGCGCCCGGCTGTCTGACGCTACCCCACGCCCACGAGCTCGTGGTGGCGTCCGACCGCGGGGATGCCGGTCGCGGCGGGCTCCGCGACTCGCTGCTGAACGGTATGTACGTGCCCGGCGCGCGCGGGCCTACGCGCCCGCCGCCGCCTTCGGCTCCTCGCGATCCGTGATCGTGCGGACCAGCGCGAGCGCGAACGCCCAGGCGCCGTCGGCGGTGTTCGGGGCGAGCGCGCCGATGCCGATGAGGCCGTGGACCTCGCCCAGGGTCGGCGCCCGGTCGGCGGGGAGGTCGCCGCCCGCGTGGCCGGCTTCGCGCGCGAGCTGCAGGAAGATCGGGGCGCACAGGGCCGCGACGAACCGGCGCGCGTAGACGAACCCGGCGGGCAGCGGGGCGGCCCGGGCGGCGTCGTGGGCGGCGATCAGCGCGGACGCGGTCGGGTCGTCGAGGCGCAGGAACATCGCGGCCGCGGCCAGGTCGTGGAACGGATCGTTGGGCCCGGCCATGTCCCAGTCGAGCAGCAGGAGCCGCTCGCCGTCGAAGATCAGGTTCGACGGGTTCACGTCGTTGTGACTCGTGACCAGCGCGCGCTGTCGCGGCGGTGGCGTCTCCGCGAGCACCTGATCGATCGTGGCGCGGACGAAGCTCGGGACCGTGAACGTCGCGAGCCGCGCCCGCATCGGCGCGATCAGCTCGCGCGGATCGCGCCAGCCCGCGCCCTCGGGCAGCGGCAGCGCGTGGACCCGGCGGATCGTCTCCCCGAGCTGGCGGATCGCGGCGTCACGAGTCTGCGGATCGAACAGCCGCGGCGCGAACCCGCGGTTCACGACGTGCTCGCTCACGACCGCGCGGCGCGCCTCGTCGTGGTGGATCACGCGCGGCGCGACGCCCGCGTCCCCGGCGCGCCGCTGGATCTCGAGCGCCTGGCGCCAGGCCTCGATCGGCTCGCCCGCGCGGGCGACCTTGAGCACGTACGTGCGCGCCGCCGCCTCGACGCGGTACACCCCGGCGCCCGACAGCCCGCCCGCCATCCTCGTGATCGACGTCGCCGGGCCGCGGAGGTCATCGGGCAGACAGCCCTCGAGCACCATGCCCGCATCATAGCTGTCGCGCGGACGAGGCGCCGCCGGAGCGCGAGGCGAAGCCACCCGCAGGATCACGGCGCGGAACGCGGAGCTGCCCCGCCGAGCGGCGGGCTGCGCGGTGCGTGGCGCTTGGGGCACGATGCCGGGCAGGAGCGCGAGATGACCGACCAGGAGCTCGACGAGATCGATCGACGCTGCGCAGCGGCGCGCCCCGGCCCCTCGACGTCGTGGGTCGAGGGCCGCGACCACACCAGCGGGTCGAGCTTCATCATGGTCGGCGCGGACGACGCGCACCGCGACGACGACATCGAACTCACGGGCGCGACCGTCGCGGATCAGGACTTCATCGCGCATGCACGGCAAGACCTCCCACGCCTCCTGGCCGAGGTTCGCCGGCTGCGCGCGCAGCGGTCGTCAGCGGGGCCGTGCGGAGACGTCGGCGACGCCGGCGAGCGGCCAGCGCGCGCGCCGATCGCCCCGCGGCTGTCGCGGCGGGCCGAGGTCGTGGTACCTGGACCGCGTGCAGCCCAGCGCAGCGCCGAGCGCGCCGCCGGGGCGCCGGTCCTCGTCACCGGCGCCGCCGGGTTCATCGGCTCGCACGTCGTCGACGAGCTGCTCGCGCGCGGGCACGAGGTGGTCGCGCTCGACGACCTCTCGGGCGGCTTCCGCGACCACGTCGACCCGCGGGCGCGCTTCGTCGAGGGCTCGATCCTCGACGTCGCGCTGGTCGACCGGCTCTTCGACGCGCACCGCTTCGCGTACGTCTTCCACCTCGCGGCCTACGCCGCCGAGGGCCTGAGCCACTTCATCAAGCGGTTCAACTACCAGCACAACCTGATCGGCAGCGTGAACCTGATCAACGCGTCGGTCCGCCACGACGTGCGCGCCTTCGTGTTCGCGTCGTCGATCGCGGTCTACGGCCGCACGGCCCCGCCGGTCACCGAGGCGATGCCGACCGCGCCCGACGATCCCTACGGCGTGGCCAAGGCCGCGGTCGAGCAGGACCTGCGCATCAGCCGCGAGGTCTTCGGCCTGCGCTCGATCATCTTCCGCCCCCACAACGTCTACGGCGAGCGGCAGCACCTCGGCGACCGCTACCGCAACGTGGTCGGCATCTTCATCAGCCAGATCCTGCGCGGCGAGCCGCTGACGATCTTCGGCGACGGCACCCAGACCCGCGCGTTCAGCCACGTCGCGGACGTGGCGCCGGTGATCGCGGGGGCGATCGACGTCCCCGCCGCCTACGACCAGACCTTCAACCTCGGGGCCGACCGGGCGGTCACGGTCAACGAGCTCGGCGAGATCGTCAGCCGCGCGATGGGCGTGCCGTTTCGGCCCCGCTACCTGCCGGCGCGGCACGAGGTCGCGCACGTGCACGCGTCGCACGCGCAGGCGCGCGCCCTGCTCGGCTACGAGGAGCGCGTCAGCCTCGAGGCCGGCGTGACCGCGATGGCGGCCTGGGCCCGGCGCCACGGCCCGCGGCCGAGCCCCAGGGTCGGCGCCATCGAGGTCGAGAAGAACCTGCCGCCGTCGTGGCGCGCGCGGACGGAGAAGCCCGAGCGCCCGTGAGCCGGTCGCGGCCCGTGCGGGTCCCGCTCAGGCGCCTCGAGCCCAGCACCAGGTCACGGCGGCCTCGTACTCGGCGAGGGCCTTCGGGTGGAAGCGGTACGGCCTCACCGGCGTCGCGCGGCGAGCGAGGCGCGAACCTGCGCGAGAGCGGCGTCTCCATCGATGAGCTCGACGCGGCCCTCGCGGAGTTCACGGACCCGATCGTCGATCTCTGTCGCCCACGCGGCCTCCCACTCGCTCCCGGTCAGCTCGTCGTCGTCGTCGGGCTCGAAGGACCGAAGGAGCTGGGAGAGCAGCTCGCTACGCTCGGCGTCGGGGAGCTGGAGCGCCTGCTCGAAGACGGTGGCGACCGCGATCATGCCCACAGTCTAGCGCAGCCAGCGGCAGCGGAACGTGCCGAAAGGGCGGCCCGGCCGGCCTGCGCGGACGGGCGGTGGCCGCGAGGCCCAAACGCGGCGTGGCGGCGACCGTGTGACCGCGCCCTTCAGCTGGCGGCGCTGACCTGCTTCGTGCGCGCGGTGGTCCGCTGGCAGCGGGCCCAGGCCCGCGCCCTCGGCATCGTCGGGGCGGCGCCGGGCGCGGTGACCGCGGTCCAGCGCTTCGGCTCGGTGCTGAATCTCAACGTCCACTTCCACACCCTCGTCCCCGACGGCGTGTTCGTCCCCGGCGGCGCCGGCGGCGTGCGGTTCGTGCCGCTGCCCGCGCCGTCCGACGACGAGGTGGCCGCGATCTGCGCCCGCGTCGCCCGACGCATCCTGCGCCTGGTCGACGGCGACGACGACCGCGACGACGACGACGGCACCGGCGGGCTGCTCGCCGACGCGTCGCGCTCACCGATGGGCACGTTGCCGTTCGCGATGATGCCGCCGCCGCCGCCGGCCAAGCGGCTCACCGCCAACGTCGACGACTTCACCTTGCACGCCGACACCGCCGTCGCCGCGGACGACCGTGACGGCCTCGAGCGCCTCGCCCGTTACGGCGCGCGCCCACCGTTCGCCCAGCGCCGCCGGCGCCTGACCCCGTCGGGCCAGGTCGCCTACCGCCTGCGCCGGCCCTGGTTCACCGAGCCAGACGGAAGCTGGTGCTCGCGCCGGTGATCGCGGGCGCGATCGACGTCCCTGCCGCCTACGACCGGGCCCAGCGCTCGAGGGTGTCGCTGACGCCCTCGACCTGCCCGGGCTCGCGCACGAGCTCGTCGTAGCCCGGGACCGCGCCGACCCAGGCGCGCATGCGCGGGTTGGGCGCGGCGGTCAGGTACAAGGTCGGCACCCCCATCAACGCCGGCCCATCCATGCCCGCGGTGGTGACCCCGACCTGGCCGACCAGGCCGTGCGCCTCGCGCAGGCGCTCGAACAGCTGCAGCTGCGCGCGCCGCATGTCCTCGCCCTGGAACAGGGGCTGCTTCCAGAACAGCGTCAGGTCGACCGCGCCCGGCGGGATCGGGCCACCGCGCATCGCGTCGCCGATCAGCACCGGCGTGAGCCCGGCCGCGCCCGCGCGCGCGACGAGCTCGACCAGCTCGCGGTAGTCGGTGTTGCGGGTCGGATGGTGCACACCGTGCCGCACCCACACGAGCACCGTCGGCCCCGCCACGCCGGCGAGCGCCCGCTGGGCCCAGGCGCAGATCGCGGCCGGGGTCGGCGCGTCGCCGAGGAACGCGGCGCGCAGGCGACGCTGCGACCCGCTCGGATCGGCGCGGAACGCCTCGGCGACGATCGCCGTGAGCTGCTTGTTCGCGCGCGGGCGCGAGCGCGGGGGCTGCAGGCGCGCGGCCAGGCCGGCGTCGCGCAGGAAGCGCTCGCCCTGGGCGGTCTGCGGCTTGCCCGGCTCGAGCTGGATCGCCACGCCCGCGAGCACGGCCGCCGCCGCGAGGTACCAGCCCTCGCCGAACGAGAACCCGGGGTCGGCGTGGAACGTGTAGGCGTGGTTGCGCTCGTCGATGAGCCGGCGGGCGTCGCGCGCGTCCGCCGCCGCCGCGTGGGCCGTCTTCCAGGCCCCGCCGTCGTCGAGCTCACCGGCCAGCTGCGTCGCCGCGCGCGCGGACGCCTCGGCCACGGCGACGATCTCCTCGACCCGCTGCCAGCCGTCGTCGCACGCGTCGCGGGTCGGGGCGCGCTGCGAGCCCAGCGACAGCTGGCCGGCGCCGTGGCGGGCGTCCCGGGCGCGCGCGGCGTACGCAGTCACCAGCGTGGCCCGCGCGGCCGCGCTCGCCGCTGGGTCGCCCTCGTCCTCGGCCGCCGCGAGGGCACGGTGCGCGCCCTCGATCGCCTGCGCGAGCGCGCCGCGGTGCCGGTCGCGCGCGCCCGGCAGGTGCAGCACCTCGGCCAGCGCGTCGGCCAGCGCCGCCGCCGCCTGGCGCGCGCACGACGCTGCGGTGGCGAGGTCGGGACCGGGCACGGCCGGCCAGCCTACGCCCCGGCCCCTCGACCGGCAACGGCGTCGCCGGCGCGCCCGCCGCACGCACGATCAGCGCGGCGGCCCGCTCGGCCGCGGCGGTGGCGCGCCCGTCGAGGGTCGCCCGGGCAGCTGGGCTCAGGCCTCCTCGGCGATCACGCGGATCGCGACCGGCGCCGCGTCGTCGAGCAGAAGCTCGATCGTGTGCGCCCCGGCCGGGCTGGAGGTGCTGATCAACTACCCCTACCTGCTGGCGCCGAGGTGATCCGCGCCGACCGCAGGATGGCGCGCGTGCTCGTCGTGGGATCATCGTCCGCTGCCGTCGCGGCGGCGACGACGCGCCGTCGCGCCGCCGCAGGCCGCGCTCAGGGCAGGTCGAGCGCACCGTCGATGCAGGCGTCGACCTGATCGCACGGGTCGTCGGTGCAGGCGGTCAGCGCGGTGAGCAGCGGGTCGTTGAGCAGGATCCACACGTCGTCGCTGCTGGACTGGTTGAACGGCGTCGCGGCGCACCGGGTCTCGGCGGCGCGCATCGCCGCGAGGAAGGCCTCGGCGGTCGCGGTCGGGACGACCGCGTCGAACACGCCATCGCAGCCGCTGCCGTTGTCGAGCTCGGCGCAGGTCTTGGCCTCGAGACACTCGATCAGATCGACGAACAGGTCACCGCGGTAGATCGTTCCGAAGGGTGAGCAATCGCCGATGCACTCAGCCTCGGTCTGGGTCGGCTCGCACTCGAGGACCTTGACGCAGGCGCGGTCGCACAGGCCCGCGACCTGCGCGCTGGCGAGCGCGTCGCCGGGGCCGATGTCGTCGTCGCCGCTGCTGCTGCAGGCGACCAGCGCGACGACCGAGAGGAAGGAGAGGAGGACGGGAGCCTTGGACATGCCGGGCTCCCTCGCACGGTCCGTGCCATCGCGGGCGTGCGCGATCGCGCTCGCGGCCACGCGGGCTTGCGGCGCCGGACCGGCGGACGGTGTCGGGGTTTGACCACACCTGGCCGAGGACCTGGCAGCGACGCCGCGACGCCGTCGAGGTTTGACCACCATCAGCCCGGATCGACCGCGCCGCCCCGATCGGACGGGCGGCGTCGCGACGCCGCCGGTCGGTGTGAGACGATGGGGGAAGCCCATGTTCACGAGACTCGTCGTCGTTGGTGTCCTGCTCGGATCGACCGGCTGCTACTTCGAGGGGACGGCCGCGTATCACCCGCGGATCAGCCAGGCCGTGACCGATCCCAACACGCCGTCGACGACGGAGACCGGCGGCGGCTGGTCCGCGGGCGTGAACATCGGCTTCTACTTCGAGGCCCGGCTGAGGTCCCGCACCCTGCGCGGGTTCGGCATCGGCGCGTCGCCGAGCTCGTTCAACGGCTACGGCATCGCCCCCTCGGCGCCAACGGTGAAGGCGGCCACCAAGAGCAACACGTTCCGCGCCGACCTGGTCCTGCCCACGCAGCTCCTGTCGCCGTACATCCACGAGCGCCTGACGTTCTCGTACGCCTGGCTCCGCGATACCTCGATGACGATCGCGCCCGACACGATGGCGGCCATGAGCAAGGCCTCCGACGGGCGGATGTGGTTCCTGGGGGGCAGCCTCGGGTATCGCCTCCCGGTGCGCAACGGCGACCGGCTCGGGCACTTCGTGTTCGTCCTCAGCGCCGGGATCGAACGGTTTCGGGCGGACCTCACGACCGACGACGATCGCCGGCTGCACGTGTCGTCGACCGGGCTCGGCGTGCGGCTCATGATCGTCCCGGCGATGATCGGCAGCGCCCGGCCCGGACCGTACGAGAACCTGCCGACCCGCGGCGACCGGCCCAAGAGCAACGCCGGCTGCTACTACACGGACGACCCCACGACCGGCAAGCCGGTCTACCGCTGCATGTGACGGCGCGCAGCCCTCGACCCGGCCTTCGGCGTCGAAACGGCGCGCGCCTGACGCACGCACCACCGCCGACTAGATCGCTGGTTGACCAATTCTCGCCAATTTGGGGCGCGCGCATGTGGACCGTGTTAGCGTCGCCGCCATGAAGCTCTCTATTGCCCTCACTTTTGTACTCACCGCAACCCTCGCCGCCTGCGGTGGTGACGACGGTCCGTCGGACAGCGCCAAGATCGTCGACCTGACGCTGGCCGAGACCACCTCGCTCTGCCAGGGCTGGGCCATGGACATGCCCGAGCGCACGGTCGACTGCGGCAACGGCAACACCTCGACCGTCGGCATCGACCCCGCGAGCTGCTCGGAGCCGACCGGCCTGCCGGCGACGTGCGAGCTTACGGTCGGGCAGATGCGCGCGTGCCTGACCGATCAGTTCGCCCAGTCGGACGCCGACATCTGCGCGGGCACGCTGCCCGCGTCGTGCGCGCCGCTGTTCGCCTGCTTCGGCTGATCGCGCCGCGGCCGCGCGGCGCCCGGGTAGGCGGCGTCACAGCGCCGCGAGGAACCTGAGCAGCGCCGTGCGCTGCGCGACGGACGCCGTGCGGAAGCGCTCCCGCGCCGGCTCGGCCTCGCCGCCGTGCCACAGGATGGCCTCGGCCACGGTCCGGGCGCGGCCGTCGTGGAGGTAGCTGGCGCCCGGCAGCACGGTCGGCGCCAGGCCGAGCCCCCACAGCGGCGGCGTGCGCCACTCGCGCCCGTCCGCCGCGAACTCGGGTCGATCGTCGGCGAGGCCGGCGCCGAGATCGTGCAGCAGCAGATCGGTGTACGGCGCGAACGTCTGGTGCGCGAGCGCGGCGATGGCGTGATCGCCGCTGCGCTGGGTCGCGGTGTGGCACGCATCGCACCCGAGGGCGGCGAACAGCGCCTCGCCCGCGGCGACGTCGCCGGGCGCGCGCGCCGGCACGCCGAGGGTCGCGGTGTAGTGCGCGGCGGCGGCGATCACGTCGTCCGTCACCTCGACCTCGCCGCCGAAGCGCCGGCTGGTCACGCCCATGTCGTTGGCGTACGCGGCCGCCGCCTGCTGCACCAGCGTCGGGTTACCGGCCTTGTGCCCGAAACGGCCGATCCGGACCGCGCCGGCGTCGACGTCCCAGACCAGGTTGACCCGGCCCGAGATGCCGTCGCCGTCGCGATCGTCGGGGTCGGCGGCGGCGCGCAGGTCGTCGTCGGGGATCGCCTCGAGCAGGCCCAGGCCGAACACCGCGGGCGCCTGGCGGAACGAGCGCAGCACGTCGGCGGGGAGCAGCGCGCCATCGGGCCGACGCAAGATCAGCCGCGGCCGCCGCAGCCAGAACTCGGCGCCGTCGCCGTAGCGGCCGGGCTCGTCGATCCAGGTGAGCTCGATCGCGATCTCCGGCGGCACGCCGAACACGCCGTGGTCCTGGAGCTGGCCACCGAGGCCCGGCACCGGCACCGGCGCCCCCGGCAGCTCGGGCTCGCCGTGGGCGAGGCTGACGCGCACCAGCGCCTGCGACGCGGCGCCGCCGAACTGCGGCAGGCCGCGACCGTCGCGACCGTGGCACGCGGCGCAGGCGTTGTGGTTGTAGAGCGGCCCGAGGCCGGCGTTGACCGGGGCCGGGCCGCGCACGAACGTCGCCTCGAAGCTGGCGTCGCCGGCGAGGTGCAGCGCCAGCGCGGCGTCGTCGAGGCCGGGCGCCGGCAGCGCGTACGCGTTCGAGGTCCGATCGAAGACCGTGGTGTCACCGCCGGCCAGGACCGCGCCGGCGTCGCCGCACGCCGCGAGCCCCAGCGCGAGCGCCGCGACGCGCGCGATCATCGCACGGCCTGGGTCAGGTCGCCGTCGATCGTCGTCTGCACGGTCCGCACCGCCGCCTGCGCCGCCGCGATCGCGGGGTAGGCCGACGGCGTGGTGATCGCGTCGCGGAACGGCGGCGGGATGGCGCCGATCGCGGCGATGGCGGCGGCCAGCTCCGCGCGGAACCGGGCGTCGAGCGCGGGGTCGACCGCGCGGACCACCTCGTCGAGGCCGCGCCCGGTGGTGCCCGCCGCCGGCACGTCGCCGGTGTACGCGTGCTCGACCGAGCGCAGGTTGTCGGCGAAGTCGGCCAGCGAGTTGTACGAGAACTGGCTCTCGACCAGATCGGGATCGTGGGCGTCGTAGGGATCGGCGATCTTGCCGTTGGCGACCTCGTCGCAGATGCCGCTCATGCCGACCAGGATCTCCTGCGCGGCGGCGTCGAGCGACGGGTAGGCGGTGTTGCCGGCGGCGCCGGCGCTGACGAAGACGTCGCGGTAGGGCCGGTCGCCGGTGGTCCACGACGCGGCCAGCCCGGTCGTGATCGTCACCAGCTCGCGGCTGGTGCCGGCCAGGTACGCCAGCTCGCGGGCGGCGAGGTCGGTCGCGACCCGATCGTGCGCGGGACCGAACAGCAGGTACTCGAGCGTGTGGAAGCCCTTCTGCGTCTCCGGCAGGTTGTGGAGGTACGCCGCGGTCAGCTCGTCGGTCGACGCGATCACCGCGTCGAGGTCGTTGCGCTCGACCGGCCACGAGTCCATCGCGGGGTCGAAGCCCTGGGCCGACACCGGCCCGAACAGGAACCCCTCGCTCTGCTCCCACGGCCGCCGGGTCTCGACCCAGGCCTGCTGCGCCGCGGCGAGCGTGGTGGCGTCCGGGTCCGCGGCCAGCGCCACGACCGCGGCGTCGAGCGCGCGGGCCCGGGCGTCGAGCAACGCGTAGGTCGGGATCACGACCTGGTCCGCGAAGTCGGCGACGACCTGGCGGTCGGTGAAGCCGGGGCCGAGGGGCCCGCCGTCGTCGCAGGCGACGAGCGTGGGCAGCGCGAAGAGCGAGAGCAGGATCGGGACGGCGGTGCGCATGGGGGCCTCGGGCGTGGGGGTCAGTAGACGAACCCGGCCACGGCGTCGACCGTGGTCTCCGGGCGGAGCGCCGCGGCGCCGTAGCGGCGGTGGGCGACGTCGAGCTTGAACGTGAGGTAGCCGCCGATCGTCAGGCCGGCGCCGCCGGTCACGACCGTGCGCAGGTAGCGCGGGTTGTCGAACACGCCGGCGGCGGTGCGGAACATCGTGTCGTAGCGCTCGAGCCGGACGAACGGCTCGACGGCGTAGCGCGGGCACACCCCCAGCCACGGCGCGACGTCGACGCCGGCCTCGACCGAGACGCCGTACGCGGCCGACGCCACCGGCGAGCGCGGCGCGCCGGCCTCGTTCGACAGCCGGCGGTTGCGCTCGGTGATCGCGGCCGAGCTGCCGAGGTAGCCGCCGACGATCAGCGCCGAGCCGCGCAGCGGCGGCCGGTGGTAGTGACCGTGCACCTCGCCGATCGCCACCGGCGCCGACACGTAGCCGCAGGCCGCGACGAGGTCGGGATCGCCGTCGGCGCAGTCCTCGACCAGGTCGGCCTGCGGCCGGTTGCGGCTGGCGCCGCCGAGGTAGCCCGCGGCCCCGACCTCGACGCCGGCCGTCGCCGCGACGTCGACGCGCACCACGCCGGCGAGATCGGTGGCGCGGATGGTCTCGAACGCGCCCTGGTGGCCGGTGCCGATCCACGCCGCCGCGGAGAAGCCGGTCGAGTCGAGGCCGTTGATCAGCTGGGCGGTGACGCGGGTGCGGCCGAGGAACGCGGTGAACGACGCGCCCAGCTCGTCCCACTGGCCGGGCAGGAGCGTGGTCTCGACCTCGGACCGGGTCGCGGCCAGGTAGTCGGTCGGGCGGAACCGCGACGCCAGGTGCCCGAGGCCGACGTAGAACCGGCCGAGCTTGAGCTGGTAGCGCCCGGCCCAGGTCTTCTCCAGGTACAGCTCCTCGAGGATGACCTCGCCGCCCTGCTCGACCTCGGTCTCGTACTCGCCGAACTCGTCGTAGTCGAGCTCGCGGGCGGCGCCGGTGCCCCCGTGCTCGATCTCGAGCTCGGCCTCGAGCTCCCAGCCCGAGGGCGCGCGCGCCTGCAGCGCGACGACGAAGCGGGTCGCGTCGAGCTCGAGCCGCAGGTCGCGCTGGGCGCCGGCGGGGCGGCTGCGGTCGGCGCCGTGGTCGTGGAGCGCGGCGCCGAGCTCGCCGTAGCCGCCGACCGACAGCGTGAACGGCGTGGCCGGCAGCGGATCGGCGCTGGCCGGGGCGGCGACGAGGGCGGCGACGAGGGCGGCGACGAGGGCGGCGACGAGGGCGAGCGCGCGGGGCACGTCCGGGTGAATAATAGATTTGAAAATCAAAATCAATATCAAATATACCCGAGCCGCCGGCCGCCGACGCATCGGCCGCGCCGGGGCCGGCCGCGTCGAGCGCGCCGCCCGGCGCAGCCACGGCCCGAGGCGGACGCCGCGATCGCCACGTTCGTCGGCGCCAGGCCCTGACACCGCCCGAGCGCGGGGCCATGGGCGGGTCGTCAGATCATCGGCGCGGCCCCGGCGTTGGTAGCGCCATGCTCCGGCCTTGCCTGACCCTGCTCGCGCTCGCGACCGTCGTCGCCGCCTCCCTGACCTCGGCCGCCGCGTGCCCAGCCCCGCCCAACGACGACCCGAAATACCGCTGCACCAAGTACGACCACATGATGCAGCACGTGGCACCGCAGCCGATGCCCCAGCGCTACGTGCGCGCGCGCCCGCTGTACCTGCCCCGCCGTCTGACCGCGGCCGCGGCGATGCGGGTGCTGGTGCGGTCGCGCTGGATCGTGGAGGGCGCGGCCGGCGGGCTCCCGGCGCTGCGCCTGCTCGACGGCGCCGACGTGCCCGAGGCCCTCTCGACCACCGACGCCAACGTGATCGTCCGCGCCGTCACCTGGCAGGCCGGCCACTTCCGCGTCGAGCTCAACGGCGCGAGCTACCAGCTCGAGCGCTGCCGCGACGCCCGCCGCCGCGCGACCGCGTGCCTGACCCCGTTCCTCGTGGGACCGACGCCCTGACGCTCACCCGCACGTGACCGTGGCGGCGATGCGGCACGCCCGCCGCCGCGCGACCCCGTGCCTGACCCGGTTCCTCGTGGGACCGACGCCCTGACGCTCACCCGCGCGTGACGGTGGCGTCGGTGCGGGCCCGCCCGCCGTCGCGCGACCCCGTGCCTGACCCGGTTCCACGTGGGACCGACGCCCTGACGCTCACCCGCGCGTGACCGTGGCGGTGCGGCACGCCCGCCACCGCGCGACCGCGTGCGGGCCCCACGTCCTCGCGGGACCGACGCCCGGGCGCTCAGCCGAACGTGACGGTGGCGTCGGTGCGGGCCGCGGCCAGATCCCACAGTCGATCGGCGATCGCCGCCGGCTCGAGCGTGGCGTTGCCGTGGTCGAAGGCCGTGCCCTTGACCATGCCGGTCACGACCACCTCGCCGACGAACACGCCGTCGCCGGCGAGCTGCGCGTGCAGGAGCCCGACCGCCTTGTGCTGGGCGGCCTTGCCGATCGCCAGGCCCATCGCCCCGTACTGGGTCGCCATCGCGTCGACGGCGGGATCGTAGAACGCGAAGCCGCCGCCGGTGACCAGCACCGCGCCGTGGGTGGCCACGAGCTCCGCGCGCGCCGCGCGCACCGCGGCGATCAGGCCGTGGACGCTGACGTCGAGCACGCCGCGCAGCTCGTCGGCCTCAGCCGCGAGCAGATCGCCGGCGCCGCCGCGGTAGGCGTTCCAGTGGATCACGCCGATCGGCCCGAGCGCGCCGCTGACCTCGCCGATGAGTCGCGCGACGGCGGCGACGTCGCCGAGGTCGCACGGGAACGCGCGGGCGGTGACGCCGGCCTCGGTCAGCGCGGCGGCGGCGGCGGTCAGGCGCTCGGCCGAGCGCGCGACGATCGCGACCGGGTGCCCCTCGCGTCCGAACCGGCGCGCGACCGCGTCGGAGATGCCGGGCCCATGACCACAGACGAGGACGGTTGGCTTCATGTCGATCGAGTACCACGCCCACGCGCGCGGTACGCTCGCGCCGATGCCCATGCCCCGCCTGCACCTGTTCGAGTGGAACGACCTCGCGCGCACGCCAGCGCCGCTGCGCGAGGGCATCGTCGAGATCCTGTCGCGGACGCTGCGGTGGGGCCGGATGATGGCCGGCCTGGTCGAGCCGGTCCGCGCGTTCCTGGCCGCGGCCGGCACCGACGAGGTCCTCGACCTGTGCGCCGGCGCTGGCGGCCCGGCCGGGGTGCTGGCCGAGGAGCTGGGCGACAGCGACGCGCCGCCGCGCTTCGTCCTGACCGATCTGTTCCCGCGCACCGACGCCTGGGCCGCGCTCGCGCGCGCGCACCCCGACGTGATCAGCTACGAGGCGACGCCGGTCGACGCCACCGCGATCCCACCGGCGCTCGCGGCCGGCCGCGCGCGCATGGTCGTCAACGCGTTCCACCACTTCTCGCCGACCCTGGCCCAGGCGATCCTCGACGACGCGGTCGCCGGCTCGCGCGGCGTGTTCATCGCCGAGGCGTTCGAGCGCAACCCGCTGGCGTTCCTGTCGTTCGCGCCGGCCGGCCTGGCGGCGCTCGCGGTCAACCCGCTCCTGGCCAAGCAGGATCGCCTGGCCAAGGCGCTCCTGACCTGGGCCTCGCCGATCACGCTCGCCGCCGGCACGTTCGACGGCCTGGTCTCGACGATGCGCATCTACACCGAGGCCGACCTGCGCGCGATGGTCGCGCGGCACGGCGATCGGTTCCGGTGGGTCTACGGGAACTACCGCTATCCGTTCGGCGGCAAGGGCTACTACTTCTGGGGCGTGCCGGCCTGAGCGTCCGCGGGTTCGTCGTCGAACCCAGGCGGGTGGCGGGCACGTGAGACCTCCGGTGGCTCAGCGCGCGAGCTGGTGGTTCGGATACAGCACGATCTCGATCCGGCGGTTCTTGGCCTTGGCGCGCCCGGCCGGGCGGTACTCGCCGAACGCGACCGCCGCCAGGCGACGCGGATCGACCTGCGCGTCGGTCTGCAGGTAGTGGACGACCGTGAGCGCGCGCGCGCTCGACAGCTCCCAGTTGCTGGCGAAGCGCGGCGGCGCGCCGCGGATCGGCCGGATGGGCGTGTCGTCGGTGTGGCCCTGCACCCAGATCTGCTTGTCGGGGACGTCGTTGAGCGCAGCGCCGACCCGGGCCAGCACCGCCTGCCCGCGCGGCGTCAGCTCGGCGGCGCCGACCGGGAACAGCACCTTGTCGACCAGCTCGAGCGTGATCTCGTCGCCGCGCTGGGTGACCTGGCCCGAGCCGCCGACGACGCCCGCGAGCTTCTCCTGGACCGCCGCGGCGGCCTGGGCCTGCTCCTTGAGCGTGGCCTGTTCGGCGCGCAGCTTGTCGGCGATCTTGGTCTCGGCCGCGAGCTCGGCGCGGGCCTCGCGCAGCTCGCGCTCGAGCGATGCGCACGCCGCGGCCGGATCGACCGCCGCGGGCGCGACCGGCGCCGGCGCACCGCCGCCACCGCCGCGCAGCGACACCACCGCGCCGACGGCGCCGAGCGCGACCGCGGCGCACAGCGCGCCGACGACCACGCGCTTGCGGCGCGGGCTGGCAGCCAGGCGCGCCGGCGGGCCGCGGCGGGCGTCGTGGGTGCCGCGCGCGCCCGGGGGACGGAGGAGGATGCCGCTGGGGTCGGACGCCGAGATCGCCATGCCCTTGGCTCTAGCAAGGACGGGTCCGACCGCGCGGTGGGCCAACCCGACAGAACTGCGATGGTCCGTCGTCGCGCCACCGAGGGGGCTCGCCCCACGCTGGGGGACGCTCCCCCGCCGCGCCGATCGCTGAGCCACGCTCGCCGTGGTGGCGCCTCGAGTCACCACCCGCGGGTCAAGGCGAGGCGTCGACGTCTCGCCGAGATCGCCTCGAGCGTCGAACCACTTGATCCTCCGCTGGCCGGCGTCGGTACGCCGCGTGCATTATCGCGCCGTGGATGGTGCGCATGGGCTCGATCACTAGCGACGGACCGGTCGCGGAGCAGGACGACGATCGGACGGCCGACGGCGACGAGCGGACGCTCGACCGGCGGGGGCGGCCCTCGCTCGGCGCGGCCCTCGCGGAGCACGTGATCGCGCTCGTGCTCGAGCGCACGAACGCGCGCAGGCCGGCGTGCCAGCTCGCCGCGCGGACGCCCGCGGTGGCCGCGACCGTGACCGCCCGCCGGGTCGACCTCGGCGCCGGCGCGCTCACGATGGAGGCGCTCTACGAGGTGGCCGCGCGGGCGGTGACCGCGTTCTGTGACCACGACTGCCTCGTGGTCGTGCGCCCGGGCGACGGCCCGACGTTCCTGTTCCCGCTGCCGACGGCCCGCGACGACGACGGCACCGAGGCCGACGAGGTCGTGGCGCTGTGCCGCCAGCTCGACGACGAGCAGGCCCGGCAGCGCGCGGTGGCGATCGCCGAGCGGTTCCGCGCCGACGTGAGCCGGGCCCCGGCGCTGCGCCAGCTGCTGGTCGAGGTCCGGCTCGGCGAGGGCACGATCGTCGGCGCCCCGACCCGCGCCGGCCGCCTGCTGCCGGCCGCGGTGTGGCGCCCGACCTGAGGTCGACGGGCGCGGGCCGCGCGGACGGACGGCCCCTCGCGGTACCGTCAGGCATGGCGACGCTCTACCGCCGCGCCCACGTCCTCACCTGCGCCGGCGCCCCCGACGACCCGCTCGGCGAGGTGGCCGAGGGCGCCGTGCTCACCGACGGCGATCGGATCGCCTGGGTCGGCGCCGACGCCGACGCCGAGGCCGCGGCCGCCGCGCTCGGGCTGCGCGTCGACGACGCCACCGACCTGGGTGGCCGGCTGCTGACGCCGGGGCTGATCGACTGCCACACCCACGCGGTGTTCGCGGGCGACCGCGCCAACGAGTTCGCGCTGCGCGCCGCCGGCGCCAGCTACCTGGAGATCGCGGCCGCCGGCGGCGGCATCGTCGCGACCACCGCCCCGACCCGCGCGGCCTCGGTCGCGACCTTGACCGAGCTGACCGTGGGCCGCCTGGCGCGCGCGCGTGGTTTCGGCACCACCACCATCGAGGTCAAGAGCGGCTACGACCTCACGGTCCCCGGCGAGTTGCGCCTGCTCGACGTCATCGCCGCCGCCGCCGCGGCCACGCCGATGGCGGTGGTGCCGACGCTCCTGTGTCACCTGATCCCGGCCGAGCGCCGGGGCGATCGCGACGCGTACGTGCGCGAGCTGTGCGAGGAGCTGGTGCCGCGGGCGCGCGGCCGCGCCACGTCGGTCGACGTCTACTGCGACGACGGCGCGTTCACGCTGGCCGAGGCCCGCGCGATCCTCGGCGCCGCGCGCGCCGCCGGGCTGGCGGTGCGGGCCCACGTCGGCCAGTTCGCCGACCTCGGCGGCGCCGAGCTGGTCGCGTCCCTGGGCGGGCGATCGATCGACCACGTCGAGCAGATCTCGCCGGCGGGCATCGCCGCGGTCGCCGCCGCCGGCACGGTCGCGGTGATGCTGCCCGGCGCGTGCGTGCAGCTGCGCCTGCCGGTGCCGCCGGTCGCGGCGCTGCGCGCGGCCGGCGTGCCGCTGGCGATCGCGACCGATCTCAACCCCGGCTCGAGCATGAGCGAGAACCTGCCGCTGCAGCTGTGGCTCGCGACCACGCACTTCGCGATGACCGTGGCCGAGGCCTGGCTCGGGGTCACGCGCCACGCCGCGCGCGCGCTCGGCCTGTCCGATCGCGGGGTCCTGGCGCCGGGCGCGCGCGCCGACCTGTGCGCGTGGGACGCCGACCACCCCGGCACGCTCGCCTACCACTACGGCGCCCAGCGCCCGAGCCTGGTCGTGATCGCCGGCGATCGGGTCGACGCCGCCGCCGGCGCGGCCGTGGCATCATCGGCGTGATGCTCGGCGCCTGCGTCGGACGCTACGAGGCCCGCGACCACGGCCTGGCGCACCCGTCCACCTCGGCCCTGGTCACGCCCGACGGCCGCTGGCTCGATCTGGGCGCGCGGTCCGACGAGGAGCGCGCGGCCCTGCTCGGCCGCCAGGTCGCGGTGCACGGGCCCCGCGCCCACGACGCCATCGCCGTCACGGCGATCGAGCCTCACGGCGAGCTGGCGCTCGACGATCCGCTGCCGCTCGGGCTCACCGGCCGACGCGCCGAGGTCGAGGTGCTGATGACCTCGCTCGAGATGCGCGCGGATCGCGCCCCGCCGCTGGCGACGCTGCCGACGCCGGCCGGGACCGCGGTCGTCACCGCCGCGGCGTCGGTGCGCTACTACCGGTTCCTCTACGACGCCGTCGGCGCGCCCTGGCACTGGTGGAATCGCAAGCGCTGGAGCGACGATCAGCTCGCGGCCCACCTGGCCCGCCCCGCGATCGAGCTCCACGTCCTGCACGAGCACGGCACGCCGGTGGGCTTCGTCGAGCTCGATCGCACCGAGCCGGCGACCTGCGAGGTCGCCTACTTCGGGCTGGTGCCCGAGGCGACCGGGCGCGGCCTGGGCCGCTGGTTCCTGGCCTGGAGCGTCCACGCCGCCTGGCGCGACCCGACCCTCACCCGGTTGTGGGTCCACACGTGTACGCTCGACGGCCCGGCCGCCCTCCCCACCTACCGCCGGATCGGGTTCGTCGCCTTCCAGCACGATCGCTTCCGCCAAGTCATCGCCCTCGGAGCTCCGCCATGCTGACCCCGCACTCGTCCGATTTCGAGCAGCTCGCCGCGATCGGCGCCGTGCGCTACCTGCGCAGCGATCGACCGACCGCGCCGCCGTTCGCGGGCGGCGACGAGCCCGGGTGGGTGCGGACGATGCCGTTCCCGTGCGGCGAGTCGGCCGAGCACCGGGTCCCGGCCGAGACGCCCCGCGCGGTCCACATCTGGGTCCAGGTCGCGCCGATGAGCCTGGCCGACCTCGGGCTGGCCCGCCAGGCCCTGTGGTCGCTGCACCCGAGCATCGAGCTGGCGTGCCCGGACCCCGACGGCCGGCTCCTGCGGATCGCCCTCGCCGGCGGCACGTTCACGCCGATCCGCGACTGGATCCGGGCGATCGTGGCGTTGCCGCTGGTGGCGCTGCACGCGTCGCGGTCGATCTCGTCGGTGCTGATCGGCCTCGAGCGCGGGTGAGCCCGACGCCGACGCGGCCACACCACGGCCCGGATGTAGGTCGCAAGGGGCGTGACGCACGTCGTGCGCGCCAACAATCCTCGCGTCGGCGTCGACGACCTGGATACAATCGATCGCATGCGCGCACTCCTGCTCTCGATCGTGGTCGCGGCGGCCGCGGCCTGCGGCGGCACCTCGAACCCATCGCTGTGTGATCAGAACCCAGCGCCGGCCGAGTGCGCGGCGACCTGCGATCCGACGCCCGGCGCCGCCAACACCTGCGCCGCGGGCTTCCACTGCGGCGGCGACGGCCACTGCACCGCCGAGTGCACGCAGGGCGGCAGCGAGTGCGGCACCGGCCGACACTGCACGCCCGACGGCCGCTGCCTCGACGACGGCGCCTGCGTCGGCCTCGGGTGCGACATCGTCGACTGCGGCGCGCTGGGCATGCCGCCGACGACGATCTCGGGCCGGGTGTTCGCGCCCAACGGCACGCTGCCGCTGTACGGCGTCAACGTCTACGTGCCCAACGCCGCGCTGCCCCCGACGACCGACGGCGCCGTGTGCGATCGCTGCAACGACAACCTGCCGGGCTCGCCGGTGGTCCAGATCGCCACCGACGAGAACGGCGACTTCACGCTGACCGACGTCCCGGTCGGCACCAACATCCCGCTGGTGATCTCGATCGGCAAGTGGCGGCGCACGCTGACCATCCCGACCGTCGCGCAGTGCACCGACAACCCGCTGACCGCGGTCGAGACCCGGCTGCCGAAGAACCGCAGCGAGGGCGACCTGCCCAAGATCGCGATCTCGACCGGCAGCGCCGACGCGCTCGAGTGCCTGGTCCGCAAGCTCGGCATCGACGACGCCGAGATGGGCACCGACGGCGCCGCCGCCCGCATCCACCTCTACGCCGACAGCGGCGCCGGCGGCGGCCAGGGCGCGAACTCGTTCCGCAACGGCTTCCCGGGCGGCTCGGGCACCTTCGCCAACTCGACGACGCTGTGGAACACGGTCGACAAGCTCCGCGGCTACGACATCGTGATCCTGTCGTGCGAGGGCGGGCAGCACCCCGAGACCAAGCCGCAGGCGGCGATGGACGCGCTCAAGGCCTACGCCGACCTCGGCGGGCGCGTGTTCCTGTCGCACTGGCACAACATCTGGATCGAGGGCAGCACCCGCGGCGGCGGCACCCAGGCGCCGGCGGTGTGGTCGGGCCCCAACGGCGTCGCGACCTGGAACGACAGCGGCCCGAACTTCAACACGCCGCCCGACACGATCGACGAGGTCAACAACCCCAAGGGCAGCTCGTTCGCGACCTGGATGCTCAACGTCGGCGGCTCGCCGGCCCGGGACGTCATCCCGATCGAGGCCGGCACCGGCCGCAACACCTGCGAGGCCGTCGACAACAGCAAGGCCGAGCGCTGGGTCTACTGGGAGAACGGCGGCAACCAGTTCCCGCAGATGTTCCAGTTCACGACGCCCAACGAGGGCGCGGTCAGCGAGCGCTGCGGCAAGGTCGTGTTCTCGGACATGCACGTGTCGGGCGACTCGGACTCGCGGTCGGGCACGCCGTTCCCGAACGACTGCGCGACCTCCGACCTGACCCCGCAGGAGAAGGCGCTGGCGTTCATGTTCTTCGACATCGCCTCGTGCGTGGGCCCGCCGATCGGCAAGGCCGCCCCGGCCGCCGGCGACTCGGCGACCAGCGCCTCGAGCCTGTAGCGGCCGCGCCGCGCAGTTCAGATCAGCGGCGCGCCGCCGCCGCGGTCCAGGATCAGCCACGCGCCGCCGCCGCGGTCCAGGATCAGCCACGCGCCGCCGCCGCGGTCCAGGATCAGCCCCGCGCCGCCGCCGCGGTCCAGGATCAGCCACGCGCCGCCGCCGCGGGTCAGCTCAGGCACGTCCGCGCGGGTCCGCTCAGCCACGGCCGCCACCGCGCGGCGCCGCCGAGCGGTTCAGATCAGCGGCGCGCCGGTCAGCCGCGCGACCTCGGCTCGCTCGACGCCGGGTGCCAGCTCGATCACCTTGAAGCAGCCGTCGGCGGTCGGATCGAACACGCCCAGCTCGGTGATCACCCGGCTGACGACCTTGGTCGCGGTCAGCGGGTAGGTGCAGGTCGCGACCAGCTTGTGCTCGCCGTCCTTGGTGGCGTGCTGCATGACCGCGATGACCCGGCGACACCCGCTGGCCAGATCCATCGCGCCGCCGATGCCCATGACCTTGCCGCCCGGCACCGCCCAGTTGGCGAGATCGCCGCGGGCCGAGACCTGCATCGCGCCGAGGATCGCCAGGTCGACGTGGCCGCCGCGGATCATCGCGAACGACTGCGCCGAGTCGAAGGTCGAGCCGCCCGGCAGCACGGTCACGGTCTGCTTGCCGGCGTTGATCAGCTGCGGATCCTCCTCGCCCTCGTACGGGAACGGGCCCATGCCGAGCAGGCCGTTCTCCGAGTGCAGGAACGCGTGGCCCTCGGGCAGGTAGTCGGCGCACAGGGTCGGCAGCCCGATGCCGAGGTTGACGATCGAGCCCGCGGGGATCTCGGCGGCGGCGCGGCGCGCCATGTCAGCTTTGGAGAACGGCATGGCTAGTGCTCCGACCGGGTGGTGGTGAACCGTCCACGGAGCCGAGGCGCTCCATGGGCAAGGCGCGACGACGACGGGCTACTCTCCGTAGCTCGAGGAGTTGGAACGCAGCCCATGGAGATGGATCGGCTGCGTGGCGGCTCAACATCATCCGGTCGGAGCACTAGGCCTCCCGCGGGCGCGAGGTCTTGTACTCGAACGGGTCCTCGTGCTCGGGCACGTGCACGATCCGGTGGACGTAGAGCCCGGCCAGGTGGACGTCGTCGGGATCGATCGCGCCGACGTCGACCAGGCGATCGGCCTCGACCACGGTCGTGCGCGCGGCCGTGGCCATGATCGGCGAGAAGTTCCGCGCGGTCCGGTAGAACCGCAGGTTGCCGAACGTGTCGACGGTGCGCGCGCGGATCAGCGCGAAGTCGGCCGGCAGCGCCCGCTCGAGCAGGTAGGTCCGGCCGTCGAAGTCGCGCTGGTCCTTGCCCTCGGCGACGACGGTCCCGGCCCCGGTCGGGGTGTAGAACGCGGCGATGCCGGCGCCGGCGGCGCGCATGCGCTCGGCCAGGGTGCCCTGGGGCGTGACCTCGACCGCGATCGCGCCCGACGCCATCCGGCTGTGCAGGTCCTCGTTGGTGCCGAGGTAGCTGCAGATGACCTTCTTGACGATGTCGGCGCGGAGCCACGTGGCCAGGCCCTTGCCGAGGTTGCCGGCGTTGTTCGACACCAGGGTCAGGTCCTTGACCCCGCGCTCGACCACGCCGCGGATCAGGGCCTCGGCGTTGCCGCACAGCCCGAAGCCGCCGACCATCACCGTCATCCCCGACTCGAGACCGTCGAGCGCGGCCGCGACCGAGTCGCGGACCTTGTGGTGGTGTCGTCCGGTCACGAGGCGGTCCCTCCGAAGGCGATCACGGCGGCGTCGCCGAGGCTGCGGACGCCGCGCACCAGGTCGGCCTCGTCGATGCACAGCGGCGGCGACACGATCGCGGTGCCGCGCTTGCCGTCGACGTGCAGCGACAGCCGCCGCGCCGCCAGCTCGGCGCTGAACCGGGCCCAGGCCGCGGCCGGGGCGTCGAGGTCGAGCACGCCCAGGAGGCCGAGCCCGCGCGCGAACCCGGGCACGGCGAGGCGCGCGCGCACCGCCTGGAGCTCGGCCAGGAGCACCGGGCCCAGGCGCGCGGCGTTGGCGTACATGCCCTCGTCCTCGTAGACCTGCAGGGTCTCGAGCGCGGCGGCGCAGCCGACCGGGTGGGCGTAGTACGTCAGCCCGCACGCCAGCAGGCGCTCCTCGAAGTGCCGCGCGACGCGCTCGTGGACGATCACCGCGCCGATCGGCTGGTAGCCCGAGGCCAGGCCCTTGGCGCAGGTGATGATGTCGGGCACGACGTCCCAGTGCTGGAAGCCGAACGGCTTGCCCAGGCGCCCGAACCCGGTCAGCACCTCGTCGGCGATCAAGAGCGCGCCGTCCTCGTCGCACGCCCGCCGCATGATCGGCCAGTAGTCGTCGGGCGGCACCAGCACGCCGTTGGCGCCGGCGACCGGCTCGAGCACCAGCCCGGCGAAGCCGCCGCCCTCGAGGCGCATGGTCGCGCCGACGTTGGTCGCGCACTCGCGCTTGCAGGTCGCGAGGGTGTGGCCGAACGGGCACCGGTCGCAGTAGCAGTCGGCGACGTGGACGACGCCGGGGATGCTCGGCTCGAGCGGCGGCCGGCGCCAGTCGCCGGTCAGCGCCAGCGCGCCCATCGTCGCGCCGTGGTAGCTGCGGTAGCGCGACATCATCTTGTAGCGGCCGGTGATGAGGCGCGCGATCTTCATCGCGTTCTCGGTCGCCTCGGACCCGCCGAGGGTGAAGAAGACCTTCGTGAAGCCGGGCCCGGCCAGGGCCAGGAGCTTCTCGGCCAGCGCGGTCTTGGCCGGGAACACCGCCGACGGCGAGGCCACGCACAGGCTGTCGGCCTGGCGCTTGATCGCGTCGATGATCCGGCGGTGGCCGTGGCCGGCGTTGACCTGGTAGCTGAGCGAGCCGAGGTCGAGCCAGCGGCCGCCGTCGCCGGTCGTGAAGAACGCGCCGTCGCCGCCGGTCAGCTCGAAGCCCTTGGCGGTGGTCTGCGACGACCACGTGAAGAAGAACGGGTGCTCGCTCATGTCGATGCTCCGTCGAACTCGAACTCGGTGGGCGCGACGTTGGTGATGAACCCGGCCTGGGCCCAGACCGTGCGGGTGTCGAGGTTCATCGCGATCGCGCCGCAGGTGGCGGTGCCGTGCGGGTTCTCGGGCGTGGCCATGTTGGTGCACACGCTCTTGGGCCAGCCGTCCTGGCTGCCCATGCGCAGCCAGGCGTCGTCGAGGTCGCGGATCGGCGCGCGCAGGCTGGCGGTCAGCCAGGCGTAGCGCTCGCGCGTGGTCGAGGTCGGCGAGATCGCCGACACCGCCGCGACCTCGGGGTCGAGGCAGTGGTTGGTGTGGCAGTAGCTCGGCGCCGGCGCCTCGGGCGTCGACTCGAACAGCTGCTTGCGCAGCACGCCCGAGGTCTCGATCGCGTACGCGTCGTTCCGATCCGCCACGAAGTAGTGGTGGCCGGAGCCGATCGGCGCGCCCAGCACGTGGCGGCGCGCGGCGTCGGCCGAGCGCTGGTGCAGCGCGCGGCGGACCACGGCCGGCCAGACCGCGCCGACGGTGGCGTCCTTCGAGTACAGGTTGTTGATCCCGATCGCCACGCCGGCGCGGTTCATGCCCGCCAGGCCCAGGCACCCGGTCAGCGTCAACAACCAGGCCTCGGGGCCGGCGTCGGAGTCCGGCACGTGCAGCATCATCACGTACGGGATCGACGTGGCGTGCATGTCCCAGGTCTGCGCCAGGATGCGCCCGGTCGGGGTCTCGGCCCAGATGACCGAGCACCCGCCCTCGCCGGCCTCGGGCGCCGGCTGCCACTGCGCGCGATCGGGCGACAGGTCGCGCAGGTCGGTGTAGTGGTTGGCCACGACGATCTCGGCCGGCGTGACGTCGGCGCCCTCGGCGAGGCCGAGCAGCTCCTCGTGCAGCCCGGCGTCGTAGCGCTCGAGCACCGGCAGGTGGGCCGCGGCCGCGTCGAGCACCGCCGCGCGGTCAGCGAAGCCGCCGATCCGCGTGCACAGGAACGTCCGGATCGCGGACAAGGCCTTGACCTCGCCGCGGTACGACTCGCCGTGGATCCGGCCCCACGCGCGCGGCGTGGCGCCCGCGGGCAACTCGAGGACTCTCATGGGTGACTCCCGCGCGCCGCCGCGCTCGCGACCGACGCCGATCTCGGTCCTGTGTCCGATCCCGATCCCGTGTCCGATCCGGATCCCGATCCGGATCCCGATCCGGATCCCGATCCCGATCCCGATCCCGATCCCGATCCGGATCCCGATCCCGATCCGATCCGATCCCGATCCGGATCCCGATCCGGATCCCGATCCCGATCCCGCGTCGCCCGCGCTCACGGCTTCCACTCCGCCAGCGCCGCGCCCAGGCGCTCGGCCACCGCCGTCGCCTGATCGAGCGCGGGCACGACGCCCAGCCGCCCGGCCGGGAACCGCCGCAGCGTCAGCCCGTGGGCGGCGACGTGCGCGTGCAGGCGCTCGGCCGCGTCGCCGGCGTGCAGCACGCGGTACAGGCCCAGGCCCGCGTGCGGCACCGCGCCGGCGGCGAGCGCGCGATCGAGCGCGGCCGCGCCGGCGCCGACGTCGAGCGTGCGCGCGGCCCGGAGCTGGTGGTGGTTGCGGACCAGCGACAGCTCGTCGCCGTCCCAGGTCGACACCAGCGCGAGCGGCACGGCGTTGAACCACTTGCTCGCGACGTGGAGGTAGCCGGTCTGCCCGCCGCCCCACCACGCCAGCACGTCGGGGCGCGGGCCGGTCGGGAACGCGAACGCGCCGGCGCCCGAGCGGTACATCGCGGTGGTGTGCTCGACCGCGACCAGCGGCACGCCGGTGTCCTTGCGGATCGCCGCCAGCCCGTCGAGGAAGTCGGCGGGCAGCGCCCAGCCGGTGCGCTCCTGGACCCGCTCGAACACGATCCCGAACACGTGGTCGGGGCCGCCGGCGGCCGCGATCGCGGCGCGGATCGCGTCGAGCGCGACCGCGGTGCCGGCCTGGGTCGGGTGCGGCACCCGCGGCCACGCGAAGTGGCCGGGGCCGCCGCGGTGGACCTCGGGATCGGACAGCGAGCGACAGCTCGCGACGGTGTGGCCGAGGTAGCCGCCGGCCAGGCCGATCGCGACCGTGGCCTGCGTGCGCGCGGTGCGCAGGAGGCGCAGGGCCTTGTCGACGGTCTCGTCGCGCGACGACGTCACGTAGATGTGCGGCAGGTCCGGCGCCAGCGCGCCGATCCACTCGAGCGCGCGCACCATGCCCGGCGTCACGTAGTTCATCAGCGTGATCTTGTTGACGGCGGGGCCGTACAAGAGCCCCGCCCGCTCGGCCGCGCGCAGGCTCGCGGGCGGCGTCGCCAGGACCCGGGTCAGGCCGCTCGACGCGTCGAGGTTCGCGCCGCGATCGCCGCCCCAGCGCGCGCGCTTGTCGGCGGCGACCGCGTCCTGGTGCTCGGCCGACGGCGCGATCGCGCCCAGCGGGATCCGGTAGTAGATCGCCTGGCCCTCGGGATCTTCGTACTGCCCGGTCAGGACCGCGACCACGTGGGCGCCGAACACCCGGTTGAGGTGGGTCATGTTCGCGGTGCGCCCGACCCGGTTGCGGCCGGTGACGTGGGCGTAGCGCGGGGCGCCGTCGGCGCGGCGGCGGCCGACCGCGTCGCGCAGCTGCATCTCCTTGAGCTTGCGGCCGATGCCGCTGCCTTGATAGCCAGGCGCGACCGTGACCGACACCGAGTACATCGTGTTGTGCTTGCCGAGCATCGGGTCGCGGTCGGGCCCCTCGACGTCGTGGCTGGCCTCGAGCGGCGCGCCGATCGCGAACGCGATCAGCTGGACCGCGTCGCCGGCGGTCTTCTCGGCCACCAGGAACGAGCCCTCGGCGTCGTCGAGCGCGTCCTTGATCTCGGCCGGCGGCGTGCGCCGGGCCGGCTCGTAGACCTGGTACTCGATGTCGAGGATCGCCGGCAGGAGCGCCATCGCCTCGGCCGGCGGCACCAGCCGGAACGTCACGTCGGCGGGCAAGGTCGGCGCCACCGACTCGGCCGGCTCGGCGATGTCCTCCCACTCGGGCGGCTTCTTGCCCGGGTGCGCGTCGATCCACGACAGCGACCGCCGGACCGCGTCGAACAGGAGCTCGATCTCGCGGCCGCCGAAGGTGTCGGCGAGGCGGTAGCGCGCGGTCCGGGTGCCGGCGGCGAAGACGATCGCGCCGCGCCAGAAGCGCTGGCCGATGAACGCGTTGAGGTGGGCCGGGGTCGGCAGATCGAACGCGAACGCGTAGCCGCACACGCGCGGCGCGCTGACCAGGTGCGGGAACGCCCGGGCGATCGCCTCGAGCCGCGGCCGGACCTGCTTCTCGATGCGGGTCGCGGCGTGCGAGGTCGACATCATCTCGGCGTGGATGCGCCCGCGCACCAGCGACGCGTTGTGGGCGCTGGCCGGCTCGGGATCCTCGAACCGCGACATGACGACGCCGACCTGGGCGCGCTTGGCGAAGCAGATCGCGTCGGGGTAGTCGGGCTGGCCGCGGCTGGTCAGCAAGCGGAACCGGGTGTGCCACGCGAACGACCCGCCCAGGCCGAAGCCGCACTGGACCTCGTCGAAGATGAGCGGCGTGTCGTGGAAGCGCGTCAGCAGCCGCAGCGCCCGGAAGAAGCGCGCGGTCGCGTAGCGATCGCCGCCCTCGGACTGCATCGGCTCGACCGCGACGCAGTAGTGCTGGCCGTCGGCGAGCGCGGCGTGGACCGCGGCCAGGCTGCGGACCTCGGCCGCGAGCAGCGCGTTCTCCTTGGCGTCGCCGAACCGCTCGATCAGCTCGTCGATCGCGCCGGCCGCGCACGCCGCGTAGAACCCCGACGGCGCCTCGGGCTCGTCGCCGGGCGTCGCCCACACCGGGAACGGCGCGAACGTGGCCTCGTAGCCGGGCAGCTCGAACGGCGCGCGCTTGCTCGGGCTGTGGGTGGCGTGGATCGTCAGGAGCGCGCGGCCGTGGAAGCTGCCCTCGAACGCGAGGATCCGTCGCGCGTCGGGTCGCTTGCTGTGGATCCGGCACAGCGCCAGCGCCTTCTCGTTGGCCTCGGCGCCCGACGCGACGAACGTGACGTGCGGCAGCCCCGGCACGAGGTGGCGCAGGGTCGCGGCGTACTCGGCCGCGGCCCAGGTCTCGCCGACCGCGGTGTCCTCGTTGCTGGTCAGCGTGTCGCCGAACTCGCCCTCGACGAGGGCCTGGACCACCGGATCCTCGGCGAAGCCGCCGCACACGGTCGCGGTCTGGGCCATCGAGTCGAGCACGCTCAGCGGGTGGGCGTCGATCGACACGAACCACGGCCCGGCCGAGCGCAGGTGGTCGAACACCGCCGGCTTCTTCTCGCGCACGACCCGATCGCCGGCGTAGAGCCGGATCAGCCAGCGGTCCGAGTCGGGCATGACGCCGCCCTTGGGCCGGCGCAGGCTCATCGGCCGCGGGTCGTCGATCAGGGTGCGGGCCGCCTCGACCGCGTCCTCGGCGACGTGCTGGCGCTCGAGCCGATCGAGATCCGGCGCCGGCAGGTGATCGGCGAGCATCGGGTGCGTGGCGATCGTGCCGATGACGTTGTCCTGGACCGCGACCGGGACCACGACGTTGCGGTGCGCGGTCGAGCCGGCCGGGCGGTAGTTGCCGCTCTTGCCGGTGCCGCCGAACGGCAGGCGCGGGCTCGCCAGGTTGGTCGAGCGGTTGCGGTTGAGGATGCCCGACGTGGTCTCGCGGTAGATGCGCTCGAACCGCGCGGTGTCGTTGGTGAACACCGCGTTGGCGAACCCGTAGGGGCTGGCGTTGACCACCGCGATGGCCTCGTCGTCATCGTCGATCAGCTCGACGCCGAGATCGGGCCCGAACAGCTCGACGTCGGTGTAGCCGGGCGCGTCGTGGGCGCCGGCCGGCAGCACGTGCAGCGACGCGGTCCGGTAGAAGCCGCCGTCGCCGCGGGCGCCGGCGATGACCGGCTCGGCCCCGGCCGCGACCGCCGCCGCGAGCGCGCGCTCGAACCGATCGCGCCCGGCGGCCGTGGCGATCGGGCCGGCGAAGCTGGCGGCGTCGTCGGGGTGGCCGAAGCGCAGCGCCGGGGCGCCCTTGCGGAGCGCGTCGAGCAGCGGCGCCGCGAGCGCGCGGTGGACCAGCACGCGATCGGTGGCGGTGCAGCGCTGACCGGCCGACAGGTAGCCGCCGACCAGGATCTCGTGGGCGGCCTGGCGGACGCTGGCGTCGTCGAGGACGATCGCGGTGTTCTTGCCGCCCATCTCGAGCGCGACCAGCAGCTCGGGCCGATCGAGCGCGGCCTCCTGGATGCGCCGCCCGACGGCGTAGCTGCCGGTGAAGCACAGGCCCTTGACCCGGCGATCGGCGACCAGCGCCGCGCCGACCGCGCCGGTGCCCAGGACGAGGTTGAAGACCCCGGGCGGGAACCCGGCCGCGGCCGCGGTCTCGGCGTAGCGCTGGCCGGCCAGCGGGGTGATGTCCGACGGCTTGACCACGACGGTGTTGCCGGTCAGGAGCGCCGGCACCACGTGGGCGTGGCACAGGTGGATCGGATAGTTGTACGGGCCGATCACCGCGACCACGCCCAGCGGGTGGTAGCGGAGCTGCTCGTGCGGCGAGCCGGCGATCGGCCCCTCGCGCAGATCAGCGGTGGCGAGCGCGCGCGCCACGTCGAAGCGCGCCAGGACCGTCTGCACCTCCTGCCGGGCCTCGGAGCGGATCTTGCCCGTCTCGAGGACGATGGCCTCGACCAGCTCGTCCTGGCGCGCGGCGATCGCGTCCTTCCAGCGCCCGAGCACGACCGCCCGCTCGGCGAGGGTCAGGCCGCCCCAGGCCACCGCCGCCGCCGCCGCCGCGTCGCACGCGGCGGTGACCGCGCGCTCGTCGCCGGCGGTCTCGAACACGACCGCGCCGTCGGCGGCCGGGTTGTGCGAGCGGAGCGCGGCGCCGCTGGGTGACACGAAGACTCCGCCGATGAAGTTGCCGAGGGCGTTCACCGAGGCTTCGTACCTGGGTGATCACGGGCGGTCAAGGAGGCCCAGGGCACGCCCAGTTATCCCATTAATCTCGGAAAGATAGGAGTGACACGAGGACCCGACCACTCCCACGCCGCGGCCGGACCCGACAGATCCCCGATCGAGGTGTGCGATCCCGCGTCGGTGGTGTATCTACACGCGACGTGACGGTCCTCGTCTTCATCGCCGGCCCCAACACGGGGCGACGGTACGCGCTGGGTGAAGGTGAGTACGTCATCGGGCGGCGCTCGGACTGTCAGATCTTCGTGCCCGACATGCGCGTGTCGCGTCAGCACGCCCGGGTGCGCCCCGCCGGCCCGCGCTGGGAGGTCGAGGATCTGGGCTCGAACAACGGCACCTGGGTCAACGGCGCGCGCATCGCCGGCGCCCAGGTGCTGCGCCACGGCGACGAGATCACGATCGCCTCGAACCGCATCCGGGTCGAGGGCCCGGAGGAGACCGTGGCCACGCCGTCGTCGGGCGACGCCCGGCTGACGATCGTCGACGCCAAGGGCTCGGTGCTGCGCAGCCGCGAGGAGTCGGGCACGCACAGCCTGGTGCGCTCGACCGGTGTGCTCACCTCGTCGACCGAGCTGCGCAACCTGCGGCTGCTCGAGCGCAAGCTGACCGCGCTGACCGCGATCCTCGACGCCGCGGCCAAGACGCCCGATCCCGATCTGCTGCTCGAGAGCGTGCTCGACCCGCTGCTCGACATGTTCCCCGACGCCGACACCGTCGGCGTCCTGGTCGAGGAGGAGCGCACCGGCGAGCTCCAGGTCAAGCACCACAAGAGCCGCGTCCGGGGGTTCGCGGGCGGGCTGCGGGTGCCGGGCACGATCATCACCCACGTCGTGCAGGACCGCCGCGGCGTGCTGCTCGGCGAGTCGGCCCCGGCCGTCGGCGGGGAGGTCGCGGGCACCCGCATGGGCGCGCCGCTGTCGGCCCACTCGTTCGACTACGGCGTCATCTACGTCGAGGGCAAGGCCGCGGGGTTCCGGCAGGAGGACGTCGACCTGCTCCAGACCGTCGCGTACCAGACCGCGCTGGCCATCCACGCCGCCAAGGTCGCGGTGCAGCTGGCCCACAAGGACCGGCTCGAGCGCGACTTGCGGGTGGCGCGGCAGATCCAGCGCTCGCTCTTGCCGGCGGTGGTCCCGCAGGTGGTCGGCCTCGACTTCGCGGTCCACTACGAGCCGGCCTACCAGATCGGCGGCGACTTCTACGACTTCATCTGGCACGACGAGGGCCACCTCGGCGTCGGCATCGGCGACGTCGCCGGCAAGGCGATCTCCGCGGCGCTGTACATGGCCCGGCTCTCGAGCGAGCTGCGCAGCCGGGCGGGCCTGGCCCGGACCCCGGCGCGGCTCTTGCGCCGGGTCAACGAGGAGATGGTCAAGCTCGGCGACGACGGCATGTTCGCGACGCTGGTCTACGCGATCTACGAGCTCGAGACCCGGACCCTGGTGTTCACCAACGCCGGCCACTGCGTGCCGCTGCTCCGGCGGGGCGAGCGGGTGTTCCCGCTCCAGGCCGATCGCGCCCACATCGCGCCGATCGGCGTGGTGCCCGACCTCGAGGTCGGCGAGGCCCGGGTCCAGCTCCACGCCGGCGACATGATGGTGCTGGTGACCGATGGCATCCTCGAGGCCCGCGACGCGCGCGGCAATGAATACGGGATGATGCGACTTTCGCGCCGCCTCCGGACGGCCCGGGGATCGGCCGAGGACGTGGTCAAGGCCATCCTCCAGGACGTCGACAGCCACGTCGGCTCGGGCGGCCTGACCGACGACATCACCGTCGTGGCGATGGGCATCGACGAGCGCCGCGCCCGCCGCCGGACCTCGACGGTGCCCGGGGTGCCGGTCGAGCTCGGCCAGGACCCGACCCCGACGCGGCCGGGCGTGCCCCCGCCGCCATCCACCGGACGACCGGGCTGATCCGGCCCCGGGGGTTGAAAAGCCCCCACGGCTATGCCATAAGCGCGAGCCCGTCCGGCAGTCCCTGCCTGACGGTCTTGACTCTCACGATTGCGGAGCACCTGTCATGGCGAAGAAAGGCAAAGGCGGCCGCGAGCTCATCCGGCTCGTCTCCACCGCGGACACCGGTTACTTCTACACGACGTCGAAGAACCGCAAGCGGACGCCCGACAAGCTCGTCTTCAAGAAGTACGACCCGGTCGTGCGCAAGCACGTCGAGTTCAAAGAGTCGAAGATCTGATCGACCGGAGGGTGCTTCGCAGAGACCCTCCCCCGGCACGCGCCGGCCCCACGTTCCAGCCAGATCCTACCGTCGCAGGGTCCGGATGGCCCCGCAGCCCCCGCGCAGTCGTCCGCGCAGATCCTCGGTCCCGTTTCCTGAATCGTCTTTGGAGTTCGCCATGTCGCGCGTCTGTGAAGTCACCGGTAAGAAGCCGCTCGTCGGCCACAACGTCAGCCACTCGAACCGCCACACCAAGCGGCGCTTCGAGGTGAACCTGGTCACCAAGCGGTTCTGGCTCGAGGGCGAGAAGCGCTGGATCACGCTCAAGCTGTCGACCCGCGCGATGCGCACGATCGACAAGCGCGGCCTCGGCGCGGTGCTCGCCGACATGCGCGCCGCCGGCAAGAAGATCTGACGGGCGCGCGAGGACGCCGATGCCTTCGGCGTCCCTCGATCGTGCGCGGCTGCCACGCCTGACGGCGCTGGCGGCCGTCCTGCTTTTCGGCGCCTGCCCTCGCCCGGCGCCGACCCGCCCGGCGGCGGTCGCGCAGGTGGCCTGGGGCGTCGACGGCCGCGCCGCGCTCGCGGGCGTCGCGATCGTCGGTGACGTCGGGTACCTGGCCGGCGGCCGCACGCTGGCGCGGGTCGACGGCGGCGCCCCGACCTGGTCGATCGACCTGCCCGCCGACGGCGGCGCGGTGGCGGCGACCGACGCGCTGGTGGCCGTGGCCGTGGCCGGCACGGGCCCGCTCGACGGCCTGCCCCTGGGCCTGCGCGGCGAGCCCGGCGCGGCGATCATCGCGCGCGCGGCCCGCGACGGCGCCGCGCGCTGGCTGGTCGGCGTCGGCGCGACCGAGTGGGTCACCGTGCGCGCGCTGGTCGCCCGCGGCGACGGCTTCGCGCTGGCCGGCACCTTCGCGGGCACGCTGCGCATCGGCGACCACGTGCTGACCAGCGCCGGCAGCGCCGACGGGTTCTGGGCCGTGCTCGGCGCCGACGGCGCGGTCCGCACGGTCCACCGGATGGGCGGCGCCGGCGCCGACGCGGTCGCGGGGATCGCCGGCCTCGCCGACGGCACGCTCGCGATCGCCGGCACCTACGCCGGGCCGGCGGAGCTCGACGACGCCGCCCTGCCCGCCCTGTACGACACCGACGCCGCCGACGGGTTCGTCGCGGTGGTCACCGACGAGGGCGCGATGGTCTGGGCCCGCACCTGGGGCGGCCCCACCGGCGACGCCTGCGCCGGCGTGGTCGCCACCGCCGATGGCGTCGCCGTGGCCGGCACGGTGCGCGGCGTCGCCGACGTCGCCGGACGCCGGGTCGAGGCCCGCGGCGCCGCCGACGGCCTGGTGACCTACTTCGACGCGCGCGGGTCGGTGCGCGCGACCGTGATCGTCGGCGGCGCCGACTTCGACGGCGTCACGGCCATCGCCGGCCACGGCGACGACGTCGTCGTCGGCGGCTGGTTCTCGGGCACGCTGGCCGGGCCGGCCGCGGCGCTGGTCGCGATCGGCGGCGACGATCCGATGGTCGCGCGGGTGCGGCCCGAGGGCGTGGTCGCGCTCACCGCGCTGGCCAGCCCTGGCGCCGCCACGATCCCCGCGATCGCGGCCGACGATCGGGGCTGGCTGGTCGCGCTCACCAGCGCGACCGCGGCCCGCTTCGCCGACGCGGCGGTGCCGGCCGGGGCCTCGGCCCGCGCCAGCCGCTGGTAGCGCGTCAGCGCGCGCGCCGACGCCGCCGGCCGACCAGCGCCAGGCCCAGCGCCGCGAGCGCGAGGGAGCCCGGACCACCGCCGGTCGCGCACCCGCCGCAGCCGCTGGCGTCGAGATCGGCCCCGGCCGCGTCGGCGCCGCCGCCCGCGCCCGCGTCGCCCACCGAGGCGTCGACCGGCGGCGGGCAGGCCGAGCCGCCCTCGTCGATCTGGCCGCGCAGCTCGCCGTCGGGGTACGTCGACGAGTGGATGTCGAGGTACCACTGCCCCGCCAGGATCTGATCCTGCTGGACCTGCGTCAGCGTCAGCGAGCCGTCCTTGGGGCTGCCGGCCGGCAGCGTGAACAGCACGGGCCCGATCGCCCCGCGCGCCGCCGGCCCGTGGATGTGGGCCTCGGTCTCGGCGCCGGTGAAGCCGCTGAACGTGATGCTGTACGTCAGCGGCCCACCGGCGTAGTCCACCTGCAACCAGCCGCGGCCGCTCGCGGCGCTGGGCGTGGTCGGGACGCCCTGACAGCCCTCGAGCACCACCGCCCAGGTCCGCAGCGGCGGCGGCGACTCGGCGCGGACCGCGCCCGTCGCCGCCAGCCAGACCACCGCCACGATCCACGACGCGCGTCCACCAGAGATCTTCATGGGCTCAGTATTTCCGGGGGCGCGGCCCGACCGCAACCGGCGCGTGGGCTCGACCCGCGCGCGCGTGCGAGCGGTCACCACCGCGACGTCGGCGCCCGGGGTGTCGCGCGCGTCACAGCGATCGGCACCGCGACCGCACCGCGGCCGGCATCGCGATCGCCCGCTCGCGTCCGCGATCGCACGCGATCGGCACGACGATCGGCGCCGCGCGCCTCCGCGATCGGCACGACGATCGGCGCCGCGCGCGGCACGATCGGCCCGCTCACGGTCGCGGCGGCGGCGACGCGCAGTCGCGCCGGCACGACGCCTCGATGGCCTCGATGCTCGTCGCGACCATCTGGCGATCGCGGACGCACGCGTTCACGCACGCGCTGTCGCCAGCGTCGCGCGCGCCGGCGTCGAGCGGCGCCGCCGCGCCGCCGCGGTTGTCGACGGGCGGACGCGGCGCGGCCTCCCGCGAGCACGCGACCAGGCCCGCGAGCGCCAGCACCCGCAGCGCCCGCGCCGCCACGGTCACAGCCCCAGCAACAGGCGGTCGGGCGCCTCGAGCCGATCCTTGACGGCCACCAGGAACGACACCGCCTCGCGCCCGTCGACGACGCGGTGATCGTAGGTGACGGCGACGTACATCACCGGCCGGATCGCGATCGCGTCGCCGACGACCATCGGCCGCTTGACGATGTTGTGCATGCCGAGGATGCCGGTCTGCGGGTAGTTCAAGAGCGGCGTCGACATCATCGAGCCGTAGATGCCGCCGTTCGAGATGCTGAACGTGCCGCCGGTGAGATCGTCGATCGCCAGCTTGCCGGTGCGGGCCTTGTCGGCCAGGGCCGCGATGCCGCGCTCGACGCCGGCGAAGTCGAGCTGGTCGCACCCGCGCAGCACCGGCACGACCAGGCCCTTGGGCGTCTGGACCGCGATGCCGAAGTCGTAGCGCTTCTTGTAGATGATCTTGTCGCCGGCGAGCTCGGCGTTGAGGCCGGGGAACGCCTTGGCCGCGCTGACGCACGCGCGCACGAAGAACGACATGAACCCGAGCTTGACCCCGTGGGCCTTCTCGAACGCGTCCTTGTAGGTCGCGCGCAGGTCCATGATCGCCGTCATGTCGACCTCGTTGAAGGTCGTCAGCGACGCCGACTCGTGCTGCGCCTGGACCAGCCGCTCGGCGATGCGCTTGCGCAAGGGCGACATCGCGACGACCTCGTCGCCGGGGTGGACGACCGGCGCCGGCGCCGCGGGCCGCGCGGCCGGGGCCGCGGCGGGGGCGACCTCGGCCGGCAGCTCGCCGCGCTCGCGCGCCAGGCGGCGCTGGGACGGCGGCAGCCGCAAGAGCGCGTCCTCGTCGAGGGCGGGCGTCGGCGCGGCCGCGCGCGGCGGAGGCGTGGCGGGCACAGGCGCGGCCGTGGCGGGGGCGACCGGCGTGGACGCGGCCGCAGCGGGTCTGGGCGGGGCCGCAGCGGGCGCGGACGGCGCCGCGGCCGCCGGGGGCTGGGCGACCGCGACCGCGCCGGCGGTGACCGTGCCGACCAGATCGTCGACCCGCACGGTGGCGCCGGCCTCGACGGTCTGCTGCGCCAGCACGCCGGCGACCGGCGACGGCAGCTGCACGGTGATCTTGTCGGTCTCGAGCTCGACCACCGGCTCGCCGTCCGCCACCGCGTCGCCGGGGTTCTTGAGCCAGCGCCCGATCACCGCTTCTGTGATCGACTCGCCGAGTGGGGGGACACGCAGATCTGCCATGAGGGACTCCGTTTCGACACGCGCGCGGTGCGCGATGAGCTCGGGGTTCAGCCGAACGCCTGGGTGAGGATACGCGCCAGCTCGAGGGCGTGGGCCTTGTGCGAGCCGGTCGCGGGGCTGGCGCTGTCGTCGCGACAGACCACCCGCACCGGCCGATCGAGGGTGGCCGCGAGCCGCGGCGCGATGAACGTGGCCGCGCCCATGTTCCCGGGCTCGTCCTGGACCCACGCCACGTCGACGTCCGCGGCCAGGCCGACGACCGCGGCCTGGACGTGCTCGGCCCGCAGCGGGTAGAGCTGCTCGATCCGGATCACCGCGGTCGTGGTGTCGCCGCGCTTGCGGCGCTCCTCGATCAGCTCGTAGTAGATCTTGCCGGTGCAGAACAGCACCCGGCGCGCGGCCGTGGGCGCCACCTCGGCGTCGGCCAGCACCCGCTCGAACGTGCCGGTGGCCAGCTCGGCCAGGGTCGAGATCGCCGCCGGCAGGCGCAGCAGGCTCTTGGGCGTCATCACGATCAGCGGCTTGCGCCACGGGCGCTTCACCTGTCGCCGCAGCAGGTGGAACATCTGCGCCGGCGTGGTCGGCTGCACGACCTGGATGTTGTCCTCGGCGCACTGCTGCAGGTAGCGCTCGAGCCGCGCGCTCGAGTGCTCGGGCCCCTGGCCCTCGTAGCCGTGCGGCAAGAGCATCACCAGGCCCGAGAGCCGGTTCCACTTGTCCTCGCACGACGTGATGAACTGATCGATGATCACCTGGGCGCCGTTCGCGAAGTCCCCGAACTGCGCCTCCCACAGCACCAGCGCGTCGGGGTAGTCGAGCGAGAAGCCGAACTCGAACCCGAGCACGCCGGCCTCGGACAGCGAGCTGTCGTAGACCCGGGCCAGGCCCTGGTCGGCGTCGAGCCCGCCCAGCACGAGGTGCTCGGCGCCGGTCTTGATGTCGGTCAGCGTCGCGTGGCGGTGGCTGAACGTGCCGCGGCCGCAGTCCTGGCCGCTCAGGCGCACGTTGTGGCCCTCGACCAGGAGCGTCGCGTACCCCAGCATCTCGGCCATGCCCCAGTCGAGCGGGCGCTCGCCGCGGCCCATCTGCGCGCGCTGATCGAGCAGGCGCTGGACCTTCGGGTGCGCGGTGAAGCCGTCGGGCAGGCGCACCATGCGCTCGACGATCGCGCCCAGGCGCTCGACCGGCACGCCGGTGTCGACGTCGGGCACGTTGGCCGCGGGGCCGCCGGCGTAGCCGCGCCACAGCCCGCCCAGCGCGGCGTTGCGCGGCCGCCGGGTCGACGACCGGGCGGCGGCCAGCTCGGCGTCGAGCGCCGCGGCCCGGGCCGCGGTCAGCTCGCCGATCGTCGACGCGGTCACGACGCCGTCGGCGATCAGGCGCTGGCCGTAGGTCTCGAGCACGCTCGGGCGCTGCTGGATGCGCTGGTACATGAGCGGCTGGGTGAAGCTGGGCTCGTCGCTCTCGTTGTGGCCGTACTTGCGGTAGCAGTACAGATCGATCACGACGTCGGTCGCGAACGCGGCCCGGTACGCCATCGCCATCTCGCAGACGTCGGCGACCGCGTCGAGGTCCTCGCCGTTGACGTGCCAGATCGGGCACTGGACCATCTGCGCGACGTCGGTGGCGTACGGGGTCGAGCGCGACTCGTTGGGCGACGCGGTGAAGCCGACCTGGTTGTTGACGATCAGGTGGACCGTGCCGCCGGTGCGGTAGCCGGCGAGGTTGTAGAGCTGCAACACCTCGGTGACCAGGCCCTGCCCCGCGAACGCCGCGTCGCCGTGGATCAGGACGCCCATCACCTTGCTGCGCTCGAGGTCGCCGTGGCGCTTCTGCTTGGCGCGGACCCGGCCGACCACGACCGGATCGACCGCCTCGAGGTGGCTGGGGTTGAACGCCAGCGACAGGTGGATGTGGTTGCCGTTGGGATCGACCCGGTCGCACGAGTAGCCGAGGTGGTACTTGACGTCGCCGCCGCCCGACATCGCCTCCGGCTCGATGTCCTCGAACTCGGCGAAGATGTCCCGGGCCGCGCGCTGCATGATCTGCTCGAGCGTCGTGAGCCGGCCGCGGTGGGCCATGCCGAGCACCGCCTCGATCGCGCCGAGGCGCGCGCCGTGGGTCAGGATCAGATCGAGCGCGGGGATCAGCGCCTCGGAGCCCTCGAGCGAGAACCGCTTGGTGCCGGGGTACTTCACGTGGCAGAAGCGCTCGAAGCCCTCGGCGTTGACCAGCAGCTCGAGCGTGCGCCGCCGCGCCGCGACGTCGGCGCGCTTGAGCCGGCGGGTCTCCATGCGCTCGGCCAGCCAGGTGCGCTTGGCCGGCGAGTCGATGTGCGCGCTCTCGACGCCGATCGAGCCGCAGTAGGTCTCGCGCAGCACCTGCACCAGCTCGCGGCCGGTCGCGTGCGGCAGGCCGTGGACGCCGGTCGGCGCGACCGGGCGATCGAGCTGCGCCTCGGTGAAGCCCCAGGTCGCCGGCTCGAGCTCGGACACCTCGACCCGCTCGACCAGGCCCAGCGGATCGAGATCGGCGGCGAGGTGACCGCGGCTGCGGTAGGCGTTGACCAGCGGCCACACCGAGGTCGCGCCGGCGACCACCACCGGCGCGAGCGTGACCGCGCCGGGGCGGCCGTGGCCGTTGGTCGGGCGCGGCGTCGGCGTGTTCGCCGCCGGGGCGGGCATGGCGCCGTCGCGGAACGCCGCCGCCCAGCTGGGGTCGACCGACGCGGGATCCGCGCGGAAGCGCTCGTACATCTCGTCGACGAACGCGAGCGAGCCGGACAGGTCGAGGACATCTGCGGGCATGGCGCGCGGCATACTACCAGGGTCGGCCAGCGTGGCATCCCGGCGCGGGGCAAACGTACCCGACCGCGCCCCGATCGACGTGCGACCGCTACCGTCGGCGGCGGATCTGCAGGCTCGGGCTGCCGCTGTCGGCGGCCGCGCGCTCGATCTCGGCGAGCCGCGCGGCCTCCCAGTCCGGATCGACGGCCGGACGCAACGTCGCGCCATCCTTGACCGGAATCAGGCTCATCGCCCGCTCGGCCAGCGCGGTGATCGTGAGGCTGGGGTTGACGCCGAGGTTGGCGGGGATAGCGGCGCCGTCGACCACGTAGAGCCCCGGGTGCCCGAAGGCCTGGTGGCGGGCGTCGACCACGCCGGTCGCCGGGTCGGCGCCGATGACCGCGCCGCCCAGGACGTGCGCGGTGGTCGGCACGTCGAACAGCACCTCGAACACGCTCGACTTGGGCACGCCGTCGACCTTGCGCGCGAACGCGCGGGCCACCTCGTTGCCCAGCGGGATGTAGGTCGGGTTGGGCGGGCCGTCGCCGGCCTGGGTGTCGAGCGCCTTGCGCCACAGCCGGCGCCAGCGCCGCCGCAGGCCCAGGCCGATCGAGTTGTCGAGGCTCTGCATCACCAGCAGGTACACGCCGCGGCGCGCGGTGCCGAACGGCCACAGCCCGCGCGCGAAGTCGATCGGGTGGCGGACGACGTTGCCGAGGTAACGCAGCCACCGCGGCGTCCGGCCGCCGCCGTCGGTGAGCAAGGTCGACAACGGCGCCATCGCGTCGGCGCCGTCGGAGTAGCGCACGACCTCGACGTGGGTGGTGTCGTCGACGTGGATCGACGAGGTGATCGCGATGCCGCGATCGAAGCGCACGTCCTTGCGCCGCGACGTGACGCCGAGGATCGCCTCGCTGTTGGTGCGCACGGTCCGGCCCAGCGCCGGCGCCAGCGCCGGCAGGCTGCCACGGGCCTTGCACTCGAGCAGGAGCTGGACCGTGCCGAGCACGCCGGCCGCCAGCACGACCTGGCGCGCGCGCACGACCTGGCGATCGCGCGCGACCCAGGCGCCGCTGGCCCGGTGGGTGATCGCGTAGCCGCCGCCGGGCAGCGCGCGGACGTCGTCGACGGTGCGCAGCGGCCGGACCTCGGCGCCGAGGTGCTCGGCGAACCACAGGTAGTTCTTGTCGAGGGTGTTCTTGGCGCCGTGGCGACACCCGACCATGCAGCCGCCGCACAGCGTGCAGCCGCTGCGCGCGGGGCCGGCGCCGCCGAAGTACGGATCGTCGGCGGGCTGGCCCGGTTGGCCGAAGTACACGCCGACCGGCGTCTGCACGTAGCTGGCGCCGGTGCCGAGCTCGTCGGCGATCTCCGCGAGCACCCGATCGGGCTCCTCCTCGATCGTGTGCTGGGTGACGCCGAGCATGAACTGCGCGCGCCGGTAGCACGGCGCCAGCTCGGCCTTCCAGTCGGCGAGGTCGCGCCACGACGGCGCGGCGAAGAACCGATCGGGCGGCACGTAGAGCGTGTTGGCGTAGACCAGCGAGCCGCCGCCGACGCCCGCGCCCGACAGCACGAACACGTCGGACAGAAACGACATCCGCAGGATCCCGAAGCACTTCGCCGCCGGCATCCACAGCGCCTTGCGCAGGTTCCAGTTGGTCTTCGGGAAGTCGCGCGCGGCCCAGCGCCGGCCGCGCTCGAGCACGCACACCGAGTAACCCTTCTCGACCAGCCGCAGCGCCGCGACCGAGCCGCCGAAGCCCGAGCCGACGATCACGAAGTCGTAGTCGAACGCGTCGGTGTCGGCGTCGGCGTCGGCGGCCACGCAGTCACCATAGCCGCATTTTCCGGCTCCGGCCCCGGCTCCGGCTCCGGCTCCGGCTCCGCTCCGGCTCCGGCCCCGCCCGGCCCGGCTCCGGCCCCGGCTCCGGCTCCGGCCCGCCCGCGGCCCGGCTCCGCTCCGGCTCCGGCTCCGGCTCCGGCTCCGGCTCCGGCTCCGGCTCCGGCCCGGCCCCGGCCCGGCTCCGGCTTCCGGCTCCGGCTCCGCCCGCCGGCCCGGCTCCGGCTCCGGCTCCGGCTCCGGCTCCGGCTCCGGCTCCGTTGTCCGAAAACCGGACGATGCGCCCAGGATTCGGGTTACTGGCAGCCGCCCGGCATCGCGCTGATCCACGCGCGGATGAGCGCCACCGACTCGGCGTGGACCAGGTTGCGGCCCAGCGCCGCCATGCGGAACTCGGGATCGGACGACTCGAGGCGGAACACCAGGATCGACGCGTCGGGCTGCCCGGGCACGATGCCGTAGCGCCGCCCGCCGGCGCCGGCGCCGGCCGTGACCGGCGGCTGGCACACGCCGAGGGCCTGGGGATCGGTCTGCGCGCTCGACAGATCGAGGCCGAGGGTGCGCGCGGCGCCGGTCGGGTTGTGGCAGTGGGCGCAGTTGACGTCGAGCCAGGCCCGGGCGCGCGCGGCGAGCGGCGCGGCGGCGGCGTCGATCGCGGGATCGGCGGGCCACATCGACGGATCGACCGGCGCGCCGGTCAGGCGACCGCTGGCGATCAGCTGCGCGAGCTGGTCGCCGGCGCCGTCGAGCGCCGGGCGGTTGAGGTGCCGGGCCTTGGGCCCAAGCGGCGTCATCACCGCGCGGTGCTCGCCGTGGCAGGTCAGGCACTGGTTCGCGTCCGGCACGACGTAGGCGTTGGTGCGGGTCGCGCCGTCGTCGTCGATCCACGACGCGTCGAGCACGTCGCCCGCGGCCGCGAGGTCGGCGTCGGCGGCGCCGTCACGGTAGACGTACGTGGCCGCCTTCCACTGGCCGGTCTGGCGCAGCAGCACCCGGGTCTCGAGGAGGCGCCGCCCGGCGCCGGGGTCGCGCCGATCGTGCGGGTACGCGAAGGTCTTGACCAGCATCGCGCCGACCGGAAACTCGAGCGCGTCGGCGTCGCTCCAGGTCGCGGCCGCGCCCGGCGGCAGGTACAGCCAGCGCTGCTTGTCGGCGTAGTCCGAGAACAGCGGCACCGCGACGTCGTAGGCGTAGAGCTCGGGCGCCGCGACCTGGCCAGGCAGATCGGTGAACAGCCGGTACGTCGACAGCTGCTTGCAGACGCCGGTCGTGGGCATGACCGGGCCGGCGCCGGGCGCGACCTCGCAGTCGGGCATGGCGTCGCCGCCGCCGCACGCCGCGGCCAGCGCGACGACGGCGCAGCCCAGCAGCGAGATCGATCGGCGCGCCATCGCGGCCGAGGATCCCGCGCCGGTCCGGCGCCGTCAACCGGCGGGTGCGGACGACGGCACGCTCAGCTCAGCTCGCGCTTGACCGCGTCGATGACCTCGGCGTAGCTGGTCGAGCGCACCACCTCGGCCAGCTCGGCGGTGTAGCGCGCCACCAGATCGGCGCGCCCGCGCGCGACCGCGTCCTTGCGCGCGTGCGACAGCAGCACGAACGCGCGCTCGGCGTTGACGAAGTACTCGACGACCGCGACCACGGCCTTGGCCGCCGACGCGGTCATCGAGCGCGAGACGTCGGTGAACGTGAACCGCCGGCCGTCGCTGTTGACCACCGCGACCTCGACGGTCGCCATCGCGTCGAGGCCGGCGCGGCGGACCTTCGACTCGATCGCCGCGGCGACCGTGAAGCCGGCCAGCTGGATCGACTTGAGCGACTGGTACTCCTTGGCGTAGCGCCCGACCAGCGCGCCCCACAGCGCGTCGACCGGCCCGACGCCCTCGCCGTCGATGGTCGAGGCCGTGCCGTTCTCGGTGACCTCGACCGAGACCCGGACGGCCAGGTCGGGCACCTCCTCGACCGTCAGCCGCGCCAGGCGCAGCTCGAGGTAGCCGGTCCCGAGGATGCGCTGGATGAGCTCAACGTTGTCGGCGGGGATCGAGGTCACGGCCCCAGTGTAGCGCACGATCGGATCGCCGCCGGTCGCAGCGATCACACCGGGGCCGCGGTCACACGTCGCGCCGCGTCGGTCATAGTGTCGACGTGTCGGCCTCGGTCCGCCTCGCGGCGCTGCGCACCCACGTCACCGCGCTCCAGGGCTGCCACGCCTGCCCGCAGATGATCGGACCGGTGGTGACCGGCGCGGCGGTGCTGTCGCCGGTGCTGCTGCTGGGCCAGGCCCCCGGCGCCCGGGAAGGCACCGCCGGGCGCCCGTTCGCGTGGACCGCGGGCACGACGTTGTTCCGCTGGTTCGCCGGGCTGGGGATCGATGAGCCGGCGTTCCGTGAGCGCGTATACATGGCGGCGGTGTGCCGATGCTTCCCGGGCAAGGGCGTCAAGGGCGGCGACCGCGTGCCCGCGCCCGACGAGATCGCCCGGTGCCGGACCCACCTGGCGGCCGAGGTGGCGCTGGTCGAGCCACGCCTGGTGCTCGCGGTCGGCAAGCTGGCGATCGGCCAGGTGCTGCCCGGCACCGCGCAGCTCGCCGACGTGGTCGGCGCGATCACCCGAGTGCGGTTCCATGGCCGCGACCTCGACGTGGCGCCGCTGCCGCATCCGTCGGGCGCGTCCACCTGGCACCGCACCGAGCCGGGCAAGACCCTGCTGGCCCAGGCCCTCGCGGCGATCGGCGACCACGAGGCCTGGGCCGCCGTGCGCGATCGCTGACGCCGGCCCGCGCCAGCGCGCGACGATCGGCGGTAGAACCCGGCGATGTCCCGCGTCGTCGATCTGCTGTGCGAGCTCGTCCGCTACCCGACCCACCACGCCGCCACCGCGGAGGCGGCGGGTGACGAGCTGGCGCTGTGCCAGCACGTCGCGCCGCTCCTGCGCGCGGCCGGCGCCGACGAGGTCGAGGTGGTCGCGTGCCCGCGCACCAGCGGCCACCCCGGGGCGTACGTGTTCGCGCGCTGGGGCACGCCGCGCACCGTCGTCAACGCCCACGTCGACACCGTCCCCGCCAACAGCGGCTGGAGCCACGACCCGTGGACGCCGGTCGTGGCCGACGGCCGGCTCGGCGGCCTCGGCAGCGCCGACACCAAGGGCGCGATCGCCGCGGCGATCGTCGCGCTCGACCACCACCGGCCCCGCGACCTCGGCCTCCTGTTCTCGGGCGACGAGGAGCGGGGCACCGCGGCCGTGCGCGCGTTCCTGGCGTCGCGCCACGCCGCCGCCGTCGAGCGGGTGATCGTCTGCGAGCCGAGCGGGCGCAAGGCCGGCGTCGCCCACCGCGGCGTCCTCGCCTACCACGCCAGGGTCCGCGGCCACGGCGGCCACTCGTCGCGCGCCGATCACCACCCGGCGCCGATCGTGACGATGGCCCGGCTGGCCGTGGCGCTGTTCGAGCTCGGCGTCGCCCACCGCGATCGCGGGCCCGACGGCATGCGCGGGCTGTGCCTGAACGTGGCCGGCGTCGACGGCGGCGTCGCGTTCAACGTGATCCCGGACCAGGCCGGGCTCAGCTACTCGATCCGCCCGGCGCCCGGGTTCGACCGCGCCGGCTGGGAGCAGCTGGTGGCCGCGGCCGCCGCCGCGATCGATCCGATGATCGCGATCGCGTGCGAGGTCGATCACGAGCCGTTCGGCGGCGGCGCCGATCGCGGGCTCGCGGCGCTGATCGGGCCCCACGTCGAGGGCCTGGTCGCGCTCGACTTCTGGACCGAGGCGGCGCTGTACCAGGCCGCCGGCAAGGCCGCGATCGTGGTCGGCCCCGGCGACATCGGCTGCGCCCACGCCGCCGACGAGGCGGTCCCGATCGCCGACCTCGACTGGGCGGTCGCGATGTTCGCCGACGTCTACGCCCGCGTGGCCGCCGAGGCCGCCCGTGGCTGACGCCGAGCCGGCCGACCTGGTCCTGCGGTTCCTGACCAGCATCGGCCGCCCGGCCGAGGCCGAGCAGTACCTCGAGCTGTTCCGGGCCGAGCACCCCGAGCGGTTCGCGATCGTCCACGTCGCCGAGGCGGTCGTGCGCAACGCGGCCGACGCGCTCGTGGTCGAGCTGCGCTACCTGGCCGAGCTGGGCCTGCGCCCGGTGCTGGCGTTCGGCGCGATCGAGCCCGGCACCGCCGCCCGCGCCGCCGAGCGCATGGCCGCGGCGCTGGCCCCGGCGGTGGCCACCGCGGTGATCGCGACGCCGGATCCGCGCGCGATCGAGGCCGCGGTCGACGCCGGCGCCGTGCCGCTGTGCGTGCTCGACCGCGACGACGGCGGCGTCGATCGCCGGTTCGACGCGCTCGCCGACGTCGCGGCCGCGCTGTGCACGCGCCGGATCGTGTTCGTCACCCGCCGCAGCGGCCTGGTCCCGGCCGGTGGCCGCGCGGTGTCGCTGATCGATCTGACGACCGAGGCCGCGGGCTACCTGGCGCCGGGCGCGCTGCCGACCGATCAGCAGAAGCTGCTGCGGCAGGTGGCGCGGGTGATCGCGCGGGTCGAGGCCGCCGGCCAGCGCGGCCTGACGGTCAGCGTCACCTCGCCGCTCGACCTGCTGCGCGAGCTGTTCACGGTCAAGGGCGCCGGCACGCTGATCCGCAAGGGCAGCACCGTCGCGCGCCACCTGGGCTGGGACACCGTCGAGCCGGCGCGCCTGCGGGCGCTGGTCGAGGAGGCCTTCGGCCGCCCGCTGGTGCCCGACTTCGATCGACGGCCGCTGCTGGCGCTCTACGTCGCCGACGACTACCGCGGCGCGGCCATCGTCACGCCGGCGCCGCTGGCCCCGTACCTGTCGAAGTTCGCGGTGGGCACGGTCTCGCGCGGCGAGGGCGTCGGCCGCGACCTGTGGCGCGCGATGCAGGCCGACTGCCCGCGCCTGTTCTGGCGCAGCCGCGCCGACAACCCGATCACGTCGTGGTACCGCGAGCACTGCGACGGCATGGTCCGCATCTACCTGGGCGACACCGCGTGGTGGGTGCTGTGGCGCGGCCTGGCGCCGCTCGAGATCCCGTCGGCGATCCAGTACTGCCAGGCCGCGCCGCCCGACTTCACGGCCTGAGCGGTCGTCGGTCGGCGGCGGCAACCGCGCCCACGCCTCGGGGTGCTCGGGCGGCACCAGGTTGGCGCTGGCCATCCGGTAGCGCTACCCGCCGTGCATCACCTCGCTCGCGCTCGGGCCCTCGCGGTTCGCTTCGGTCCCTGCGGCCAGGTTCCGAGAGGACTTGCACCTCCAGGTCGATGCCCATGCTGGGCGCACAAATGCCGACGCCCCCGAGCCGGGGGCGTCGCGGACCTCGTGGTCGTCAGCTCACTGCGGGATGCGGGGCGGACCGCAGGTGCCGGCGGTCTTGTAGCCCATCGTCAGGTCGTAGAGCTGCTGCAGGGTGACGAAGGCGGCGTCGGTGCGCGCGGTGTTGAACTGCGGGTGGTCCTGGTGGGGCACCATGCGCAGGCCGACGCGCTCGAACGTGCCGAAGTTGGGGACCATCTTCGCGTTGGCCATGTCGGTGAGATCGACCGCGAAGAACGCCATCATGTAGAACTTGTTCGACGACAACGTGTTGTACATGAGCGTGTTGTCGTCGTTGGTGATCATGCCGTAGGCGCCCGACGTGTGGCACTGCTCGCAGTTGCCCTGGTTCGAGCCCTTGTTGGCCCAGCTGCCACCGAAGTTCAGGGCGACGAAGTCGGTCTCCTTGAGGCACCCCGACCACTCGCTGATGAGGCGCGCCGTGATCTGCGCCGGGCTCTCGGGGCCGGGCATCGGGCCCGGGCCGCCGTTGCGCTCGGTCACCTCGGCCGCGAGCCAGGCCTTGATCTTGGCGACCTCGTCGGTGCTGTAGGTCCGGCCCTGGTGGCCGCCGGGCACCACCTTGGTGTAGACCGGCGCGCCGGTCTCGGTGAAGTTGCCGACCACCGCGGTGAAGCCGACGATGGCCTCGTAGGCGTTGGCGGTCGCTGGCGCCGACGAACGGGGTGGCGTTGGCGGCGGTGGTCGAGTGGCACCCGGCGCACTTGGCCTGCATGATCGGGTAGACGTTGGTCAGGTAGGCTTCGCGCGCGGCGCTCGAGGTCGAGCCGTCGGGGCCGCCCGGGCCCGCGTCCGTCGCCGGCGTCGGGTCGAGCGTCCCCACGCAGCCAGCGGCAGCAGCCAAGAGCGCACTCGCGACGATGATTCGGATGGACATGGCGGGTTCTCCGAGGCGTTGGTTGTGTGGAGGGGGCTGGCGGCGGACTACTTGCGGCGGCGGCGGATGAGGGCGGCCAGGCCGAGGCCGAGCAGCATCAGGCCACCGGAGCTACCGCCACCGGTCGAGCACCCACCCGCGGCCGAGCCGGGGACGAAGGGCGCGGGCTCGTCGGGCGCCGGGTTGTCCGGGGTGTTGTCACCGGGGACGTTGTCGTTGTAGCCGCCCTGCGGGTCGGGCGCGTTGTTGGCGAAGGCGACCGGGAACAGGGTCACGAAGGCCGAGGGCTTGATGGACGACGCCGGCTGATCCGAGGCCTTGCCGGTGAGCGCGCAGGCGTTGAAGAACTGGACCATGCTGGCGGCGGTGGCGCCGGTGCCGTCGGCCACGAAGAAGGGGTTCTTGACGAGGTCGCAGCCGGCGAAGTTACGGCCCTGGTTACCGGGGTTGTTGCCCAGGTAGTTCGAGTAGAGGTGGCGGTCGTACGGGGCGTTGGCCGAGTGCTGGCCGAGGTTGACCATGGTCTTGGCGACCGGGTCGTAGCCGATGGTGCGGATGTCGCCGTTCTGCTCGAGGCCGCCGGTCTGGCTGCCCTGGAGCTGGATGAAGCCGGGCATCAGCGTGTCGCCCTTGCCGAACACGGCGCGCGCCATCGAGATGTGGGTGCCGTCGAGGCCCAGCAGCATCGGGCTGGCCAGGTTGACGCACGACAGCGGCATCTCGTAGGTGAAGCCGGTGCGGGTGGTGTCCATCACCGCGAAGCAGGCGAGGTCCGAGCGGCCGCCCTTCTTGTCGTTGTTGTTCGCGCCGCGGTTGAGCGTGTGCTGCTCGATGATGCGGAGGCTGGGCGCGAGCGAGCCGTCGGGCTGCTTCTCCATGATGCGGCCGTGCTGGGCGCGCATCGCGTAGTACTCGCGGTCCTCGCCGTTGACCTGGATGGTCTGGCGCTGCTGGATGCGCTCCTTCCAGAGCAGGCGGCTGTTGGCGTTGGGGCCGTTCTCACCGCCCTCGGACAGGTCGACCGCGGCGACCCAGACGCCGTCGCGCTGGGGCTGGGTGTTGCCCTCGGTCCAGGTGCAGACCGCGAAGGACTTGTCGGCGGCGCCGACGGTGCACGAGCCGCGCGAGCGCTCCTCGCGCTGGGCCAGCGACAGGTCGAACAGGCGCTTGACCTGGCACTCGGTCGCCGCGCCGGCGGCGTCGTTGGTGCAGTTGAACTCGATGGCGTTGGCCCAGCCGTCGTCGTTGCCGTTGCCGTTGCAGCCGGCCCACATGATGAGCTTGGTCTTGCCGGCCTGGTCGTAGTACGGCAGGCCGGTCTCGCCGTCGCCCGACTGGTGCATCGAGCAGTCGTCGTTGTTCTTCGCCATGATGGCGACTTGCTTCTGGACCTGGCCGTTGCCGTTCTTGACGATGACCGGGTTGAGATCCCAGTCGAACACCTTGGCGTAGCGGATGGTGTCGTTGTTCGGCTGGTAGTTGAAGAACAGCGCCACGTTCTTGCCGCCGTTGATCACGACGAGCTCGGGCTTGTGGGCGTTGCGGTACTCGTTGCCATCGTTGTCGGTGGCGAAGATGTCGAACTGCGCCGAGGCCGGGCGGCGGACGCCGAGGCGGCCGTCGGGCTGGACGAAGGTCTCGAGGGCGGTCAGGGCCGCCTGGACGCGAAACTGGGGCTGGGCCTCGCGGCCGGTGCCCTCGTTGATCGCGCTGGTGCGCATGTGGACCATCAGCGCCCGGGTGCCGTCGGCGCTGAACTTGATGGTCGCCTGCTCGTTGGTGTGCTCCTCGTCGGTCATCCGCAGGCGCTCGACGCCGTCGGCCCCGGTGCGAACCGGCGCGCGGTCGTTGAGCGACGCCGGCGAGATGAGGAAGGAGTCGGCCCGGCCGATGTCGTTGAGCGCCTGGGCAGAGGCCTTCCCCGGCAGCGCCGCAAGGCCAGCCAGGGCGCTCAGAAAGATCGTGGTCTTCAGCATGTTCATGGGGTGGCCCTCGAAGTGGGTTGGGTTGTTACCTGTCTGTCATCTGTGCACCCGCCGTGCCGACTCATTTCCCTCCCAACCATCTGAAATCACAAACCCGGGATCTCCTTGGATCGGGGGGGCGACTCCCTACCCCGGGGACTACAGTTCCTCAGGCTCGGGGCCGGGCACATCGGCCGGGGCCACCGGGGTCGACCTCAGGATGAGGGCGTTGGCCTTCACCTTCTGATCGCCCAGCTCGATGTGGCCCTTGGCCTGGTTGCCGGCCGCGAACCACAGACCCTCGAGCTGGGTCCGGTCGAAGCGCTCTTGCCACTTCTCGTCCCGCACGACCCAGGCCTCGACCACGCCATCGAGCGAGACGCCGCGGGACGACAGGTACCCGGCCAGGGGCCAGCGCGGCTCCCCGGACGTCGTGTTCGCCAGGTCGGCCGGCAGATCCTGACGCTTGATGTACGCGACCAGGCGATCGTCCTTATAGACGCGGACGCCGCCGCGCAGCGGGGTGCCGAAGTACGGCACACCCTCCTGGACCTCGCCGTCGAGGACGAGCCCCACGTTGCGCTCGAGCTTGGGCGGGGCCTTGTCGACGTAGATCATGACGCCCGAGATCTTGTCGGGCGTGCGCTGGTCGCCGAGGGCGGCGGGCACCACCGGGATGGCCTTGCTGCTGACGATGCCACCGAACCGGAAGTAGAACTCGTCGGCCGCAGGTGAGGCCAGCTGGGCCCCGGTGACGATGACCGACTCCGAGAAGCGCGGGCCGTAGACGTGGATCTCCTTGATCTTGGCCGGGTCGAGGCCCATCGAGGCGACGAGATCGCGGAACCGGTAGCGGCGCTCCTTGCCCCACTTCCAGCCGGTGTCCGAGGTGCCGTAGCGCTTGGGCGCCGACACCTTGACCTGGATCCAGGTGGGCTTGAGCGCGACCGGCAGCTCGGCAAACGCGAGCAGTCCCGAGAACTTGCCGTCGACGTAGATGCCGGTGTCGCGCCAGCGATCGGCGCCGGCCTTGAACTCGGCCGGGACGTACTTGTCCTTATCCTCGTCCTCGGGGACCGTGATGATGAACGCGTCGATGCCGCCGTCGCTGCCCGTCGCGACCGGGCTGGGCGTCGCCTTCTTGCTGGCGCAGGCGGCCAGGAGCAAGGCCAGGAGGCCCACACACGCCACGTCGAGAACACGCTTCCCCATGCTCCCACGATCATATGCACAGGGCCCGGCGTGGGGACAAGGGTCGCCTGGAGAGACTTGGTCCCCCATGCGGTGGGGTGGCGAGTTCCCGCGTGACGACCGTCGAGGCCCCCGGCGCGTGCTGTTATAGTGATCCACGGTGGAGCGGGTCATGGCACCTGGGTTGCTTCACAATCTGTACCGGGAGGCCTGCATGCGGATCACGACGCTACTCTTCACGACTACCTTCGCCGCGCTGATCGGAGGCTGCGATGGCTCGGTCGCGGACGACGGCGACCAGCTCATCTGCTCGGCCCAGCTCGCCCACGTCGGGACGACGGTGCTCGAGGCGCAACCGGTCGGGATCAGCGGGTGCTGGCCGGTCGGCACGTGGACCTTCACGACCACGGTGACCGCCAACGCGTGCGGCTCGACGCCGATGCCGCTGGCGCAGTACCAGATCAAGATCGAGCGCGACCTCGCCGCCGAGGAGCCCGACCACACCTTCATCTACTCGTACCTGACCGATCCGGCCGACACCACCGCCGCGGTGAGCGTCACCTCGGGCGGCGGCGGCGAGTGCGAGGGCGAGGTGCTGCTGTTCTCGCCCGATGGCCGCAAGGTGTGGAACATGCACCCGGCGCTGCAGGCCGACGGCTCGCTCACCGGCATCGGCGACTACGAGGAACACTCGACCAGCCAGATCCCGCTGTAGGGCGCGATGAAGTGGCTCGCGCTCGGCGGCGTCGTGGTGCTGATCGGGTTGCTGCTCGTGTGGCGCAGCCTGGCCGACGGTGACGCCGCGGCGACCCCAGCCGCGCGGCCGGCGCCGACGCCGGTCCCGGCCGTGGCGGCGCGCCCGGCGCCGCACCCCGACGCCCCGGCCGACGACGACCACGGCCCGACGCCCGCGATCGAGGTGCCCGAGGATCCTGACCCCGACGCCAAGATCCCGCTCGACAGCGACGACTTCTACGAGACGATCGATCGCTCGTACGGCTACCGCCTGCGCGGGCTCGCGGCCGGGTGCGAGCACGCCGGCAAGCACCGCAAGGCCAAGGTCCGGATCCTGTTCCGCTACCACATCGCCGGCGGCAAGGTCAGCGTCACCGACGCGCGCATCGACGAGAGCACGCTGGGCGATCCCAAGGCCGAGGCCTGCATGCTCAAGGCGGTGGCGACCGCGGCCTGGGACGATCCCCGGATGCCCGACTGGTCGACCCGGGTCGGCGAGGACGAGCGGCTGCTGGTGCGGATCGAGGGCCTCGCGACGTTCGATCGCCCCGAGGAGTAGCGCGCCCGAGGCCGTGGTAAGCCATGGCCGTCATGACGACCGACGCCCGCGCCAAGGACTTTCTCCGCTCCATCGTCGACGAGGACCTCGCGGCCGGCCGCCACCAGCACGTCGCCACGCGGTTCCCGCCCGAGCCCAACGGGTACCTGCACATCGGCCACGCCAAGGCGATCTGCGTCGACTTCGGCATCGCCGCCGACTACGGCGGCACCTGCAACCTGCGCTACGACGACACCAACCCGACCAAGGAGGAGGTCGAGTACGTCGAGGCGATCGAGCAGGACGTGCGGTGGCTGGGGTTCGCGCCGTCGAAGATCCTGTTCGCGTCGGACTACTTCGAGGAGATGTACCGGCTGGCCGAGGGGCTGATCGAGCGCGGCCTCGCCTACGTCGACGACCTGTCCGACGAGGAGATCAAGGACCACCGCGGCTCGCTGACCGAGCCGGGCCGGCCGTCGCCGGGCCGCGCCCGCGCGGTCGCCGAGAACCTGGCGCGGTTCCGGGCCATGCGCGCGGGCGCGCTGCCCGACGGCGCGTGCGTGCTGCGCGCCCGGATCGATCTGGCCGCGGCCAACATGAAGATGCGCGACCCGCTGCTCTACCGGATCCGCCACGCCCACCACCACCGCACCGGCGACGCCTGGTGCATCTACCCGATGTACGACTACGCGCACCCGCTGTCGGACGCGCTCGAGGGCATCTCCCACTCGATCTGCACGCTCGAGTTCGAGAACAACCGCGAGCTCTACGACTGGGTGATCGCCGCGACCGAGGTGCGGCCCCGGGCCGACCTGGTCGCGGGCCGGCCGGTCGGGGGGCCCCCGCACCAGTACGAGTTCGCGCGCCTGGTGCTCGAGTACACGATGATCAGCAAGCGCAAGCTGCTCAAGCTGGTGAGGGACGGCGTGGTCGCCGGCTGGGACGACCCGCGCATGCCGACCCTGGCCGGCATGCGGCGGCGCGGGTTCACGCCCGAGGCCATCCGCAGCTTCTGCGACCTGGTGGGCGTGGCCAAGAACAACTCGACGGTCGACGTCGGCAAGCTCGAGTACGCGGTGCGCGACGATCTCAACGGCCGGGCGCCGCGCCTGCTGGGCGTGCTGCGGCCGCTGCCGGTGACGCTGACCAACGTCGACGAGGCTTCCCTGGTCGAGGGGCCGCTCTTCCCCGAGGACGTCGACCCGACCGGCGCCCGCGGCAGCCGGGCCCTGCCCTTCGATAAGCACCTCTATATCGACCGCGACGACTGGAGCGACGAGCCGCCGGCCGGGTGGAAGCGCCTCGGCCCGGGGCGGATCGTGCGGCTGCGCCACGCCGGCCTGATCCGTTGCGACGAGGTCGTGCGCGACGCCGACGGCGAGGTCGCCGAGCTGCGCTGCAGCCTGGTCACCGAGGGCAAGCCCGCGGGCGTCGTCCACTGGGTCTCAGCCGAGCGCGGCGTGCGGTGCGAGGTGCGGCTGTACGACCGGCTGTTCACGGCGGTCAAGCCCGACGCCGCCGAGGACGTGACCACGGTGGTCAACCCGCGCTCGCTCGAGATCGTGCAGGGCGCGATCGTCGAGCCCGCGGTGGTGGCCGCGGCCGGCGCGCCGATCCAGCTCGAGCGGGTCGGCTACTTCATCGCCGACCGCGTCGACTCGCGGCCGGACGCCCTGGTGCTCAACCGGATCATCACGCTGCGGGAGGCGACCGTGGTGCAGGCGGTGGGCAGGGCCGGCGGCACGTCGACCGCGGCGGCTGAGGGCGTCGCGGTCGCGACAAAGGCCTCGCGCGCCGCGACCCGGCCGCCCCGGAAGTCCGGCGCCGAGCAGCGCGCCATCGCCCGCGAGCGCGACCCCGAGCTGGCCGCGCGCCACGCCGCGGCGGTCGACACGCTGGGCGCCGACACCGCCGATCTGGTCCACGGCGATCGCGCCACCTCGGACTTCGTCGCCGCCGTGGCGGCCGCGCCGGCGCGGGTGAAGAGCCTGGCCCGCTGGATGGTCAACGAGGTGCCGCGGGTGCTCGGCGACGACGAGCTAGCAGACACCCAGCTGGCGGCGCCGACGCTGGCCGCGCTGGTCGGGCTGGTCGACGACGGCACCATCACCGCCGCGGTCGGCAAGGAGCTCCTGGCCGAGCTGGCCGCGCACGGCGGCGATCCGGCGGCGCTGGTCGACGCCCGGGGCCTGCGGCAGACCGCCGGCGCCGACGATCTCGCGCCGATCATCGCCAAGGTCCTGGCCGACAACGCCACCAAGGTCGCCGAGTTCCGCGGCGGCCGCGCTGGCCTGCTGGGCTTCTTCGTCGGCCAGGTGATGAAGGCCTCGGGCGGCAAGGCCAGCCCGGCCACGGTGAACCAGCTGGTCGCCGCGGCGCTGGCCTCGGCGAGCTGAGCGGGCTCTCCGGTTCCGGCTCGGGCTCCGGCTCCGGTTCCGACTCCGGCTCCGGCTCCGACTCCGGTTCCGGCTCCGGTTCCGGTTCCGGTTCCGGCTCCGGTTCCGGTTCCGGTTCCGGCTCCGGTTTCGGCTCCGGCTCCGGTTTCGGTTCCTGGCTCCGGCTCCGGCCCGGTTCCGGCTCCGGTTCCGGCTCCGGTTTCGGCTCCGGCTCCGGTTCCGGTTCCGGCTCCGGCTCCGGCTCCGGCTTCGGTTTCGGTCGCGGCGCCGGTTTCCGGCTCCCTCGTCGACCCGAGCCGGGCGCGCTAGGGTCTGGTCGTGACGGCGACCGCGGACATCCCGCAGCCTCTGGTGCTCTACGACGGCGTGTGCGGTCTGTGCCACGCGTCGGTGCGGTGGCTGATGAAGCGCGATCGCGGGCGGCTGCGGTACGCGCCGCTGCAGGGCGAGACGGCCCAGGCGCTGCGGGCGCGGTTCCCGATCCCCGAGACGCTCGAGTCGGTGGTGTTCATCGACGGCGATCGCATGCACCTGCGCTCGAAGGCGTTCTTGTTCGCGGCCCGGCACCTGACCCGGCCGTGGCGCTGGGCCTTCGCGTTCCGCTGGCTGCCCGCGTTCCTGCTCGATCTCGGCTACCGGCTGATCGCGCGGGTCCGGTACCGGCTCTGGGGCAAGCACGACACCTGCACGCTGCCGACCGCCGACGAGCGGGCGCGTCAGCTGCCGTGACCTGATCGTCGGACCATCGACACGTCGTGGGTTGGTTCTCCACCGCCGCCGCCGCCAAGGTCGCGGGAACGCGTGGCCGCCGTGACCGCGCGGTCACGGCACAGCGGTTGCCTTGTGCCGCCGCATGTCCCTTCACCGCCTGACGCCCCTCCTCGCCCCCCTCCTCGCCGCCCTCCTCATCCCCGCGTGCTCCGACACGGCGGACGAGTTCTTCCCCGGTCGGGTGCCGTGCGCTAGCACGGGCGCCTGGGACGGCGGTGAGCCCTACCAGCGCACGTTCGTGTATGACGCCAGCAAGCACCTGCTGAGCGCCGAGACGCGCGACTCCTCCGGCGCGGTGATCTCGACCATCGTCAACACCTGGGACGGCGATCACATCATCACCCAGGCGCGGACGACGACCACGCTCGACACCCGGACCACGTTCACCTGGGTCGACGATCGCCTGGCCACCGCCGATCGCCAGGACCTGTTGCTCGACGACGGCGATGATGGCTACACGATCACGAACACGTACCGCGCCGGCGTCCAGCTCACGCAGCGCCTCGAGCACCACGATCCCACGCGCGGCGGCACGCTGACGACGATCACCGGCGACGACACCACGCGCGCGACCTGGCGCGAGTGCGCCGAGCCGGCCGATGGCAGCCCGTGCGCGGTCTATGTCTACGAGCAGCCCGACCGCGATCCCGACAACTGGACCCGCGCGACGGACGACTTCGACGACGACGGCGTGATCGAAGACGAGTACCTGCGGACGCTCGATGGCCACGCGCTCGATCTCACCTTCGAGTGGGCGAGCTTCATCGACGGGGCGCGCCTCGTCGCAGAGCGCGATACCCTGTTCCGCGAGGGCGACGGCACGCTCCTGTCGCGCAAGCTCGAGCTGTTCGACGCCGGGGCGCCGACCAACACCTACGTCGAGACGTACTCGTTCGGATGCGCCGCGGCGCGGGTGGCGACGACGTCGGCGGGCGGCACGCCCCGGCCCGCCCCCGAACGGCCGTGGATCGCCGCCCGGCGCGGCCTCGACCTCGACCGCTGACGCCGCCCGCCGACGGGCTCGCTGCGGGCTAGCTGTCGAGGGGCCGGTGATGGCATCCTCGGCGCGTTGACCGACGCCCCGCCCACGGTTCGGAGCTTCCCCGGCGGGCCGCGCCGACGGGTGGCGTTCCTGATCGCGGTCGCGGTCGGGGTGTTCTTCCTGCCGCGCTGGTGGTGGGTCGCGCTCGCGCTCGTCGCGATGGGCGCGGCCTGGCTCGGGCTCGGGCTCGGCCGCGAGCGCCTGGTGCGCCAGGTGCGCAAGCTCATCCCGATCTCGCTGCTGTTCATCGCCGGCTACGCGCTGTTCTCCGACGACCCGGCCCGCGACCGCTGGTGGACCCTCGACCTGCACTGGGTCACGCTCGACCTCAACGCCTACGGCGCGGAGCTGGGCCTGGCGATGGCGCTGCGGATCATCACCGTGGTCCTGGCGTCGCACGTGGCGCGGGCGGGCGATCCGCGCGCCCTGGCCCGTGGCCTGCGCAAGCTCGGCATGCCGCGCCTGGCGGCCGTGGCGATCGACGCGACGTTGATGCTGCTCGACGGCGGCATGCGCGGCGGCGGCGGGCGCGGGCGCGGACGCGGTGGCGGCGGTGGCGGCGGTGGCGGTGGTGGCGGTGGTGGCGGTGGTGGCGGCGGTGGCGGTGGCGGCGGCGGTGGCGGCGGCGGCCACGGTGATCCGGCGACCGCCAGCAGCTTCCTCGCGGGCCTCCGCCGCCTGGCCCGGGGCGACGTCGGCGCGCTGGTCGATCCGTTCCGGCGTCACCTGGGGCGGGTCGACCGTCACCTGCGCGAGCAGGATCCGGATCTGCCGCCCCACGTCGCGACCGACGCCGCGGCCATCGCCGCCGTCGCGCTGACCATGCTCGGGGTCAAGGCCCTGAAGATCTTGCCGGGCATCCCGTTCCTGCCCGGGTACAAGGGCGTGCTCTTGCTGCCGCTGTACCTGGTGGCCGCCGAGGTCACCCGCACCAAGGTCGGCGCCACGCTCACCGGGCTCACGATGGGCACGGTCGCGTTCCTCCTCGGCGACGGTCGCTACGGCGTGTTCGAGATCGCCAAGCACGTCACCCCGGGCATCATCGTCGACCTGTTCTACGGCCTCGCCCGGCGCGCGGCCGGCACGCACCGCATCCAGCGCATCATCGCGTACTCGACCCTGGGCCTGCTCGCGGCGCTGGGCCGGTTCGCGACCATCACGGTGATCGCCCTGGCGGTGCAACCGCCGGCACTTGTTTACGCGGTGTTACTTCCGGGCCTCTTGGTCCACGGTACTTTCGGCGTCCTGTCCGGGGTGGTCACCGCGCCGCTCCTGAAGGCGCTGTCGTCCCCGCCCCCGTCCGAGCCTCCTACGGAGAGTCCATGACCAACCTCGTCAGCGGCGATGGCCGCACCCACATCGAGTCGCGGCTGATGCGCGAGTCGCTCCAGGATCGGCGCGTCGTCGCCGGCACCGACAGCGACCGCGACGTCCACATCTTCCCCGAGGCCGCGCTGATCGGCATCGGCGGCCAGAGCATCTTCGATCGCGGCAAGGACGCGATCCTGCCGCTGGTCGACGAGCTCGCGGCGATCAAGCTCACCGGCAAGCACATGGTGCTCGCGGTCGGCGGCGGCACCCGGGTCCGGCACACGCTCTCGGTCGCGCTCGACCTCGGCCTGCCGGTCGGCGGCATCGCCCAGCTGATCGGCGCGATGGAGGAGTTGAACGCCATCCTGCTCAACACGCTCATGGCCAAGCACGGGTCGATGCCGATGCAGCGCGATCACTTCTGGGACCTGCCGCTCTACTTCAAGTCGGGCATCCTGCCGATCGCGATCTCGATCCCGCCCTACCACTTCTGGGAGCCGCCGCCGGCCGAGGGCGTGCTGCCGCAGCACGGCTCGGACTTCGGCCTGTTCCAGCTGGCCGAGGTGCTGTCGATGGGCCAGCTGATCTTCGTCAAGGATCAGGACGGGCTCTACGACCAGGACCCGGCGGTGCACGCCGACGCCCGCCACATCCCGCGCATCACCCTGGCCGAGCTCCTGGCCAACCCGCCGCCGACCAACATCCTCGACGAGGAGCTGTTCCGCGCCTGGGCCAGCGCCAAGAACATCAAGCGCATCCAGATCGTCAACGGCCTCAAGCCGGGCATGCTCACCGCCGCGATCGCCGGCGAGGACGTCGGCACGGTGATCGTCAAGGAGGACGCCCGTGGCTGACCGCAAGATCATCGAGTCGACGCTGGCGCGCACCAACCTGACCGACCACGACCTCGCCAACGTCGCGTACACGCCGACGGCGGTCATGCCCGACGTGCGCGTGGTCAAGATCGGCGGCCAGTCCGTCATGGACCGCGGGCGCGCGGCGCTGTTCCCGATCCTCGACGAGCTGGTCACGGCCCGCAAGGAGGGCATCCAGGTCGTGATCCTGGTCGGCGGCGGCACCCGCGCCCGCCACATCTACTCGATCGCCAGCGAGCTCGAGATGCCGGTCGGCGTGATGGCCACGCTCGGCAAGTACATCCCGATGCAGAACGCCCGCATGGTCCAGATGCTGCTCGCCAAGCACGGCGGCATCTACATGCTGCCCGACGACTTCGAGAAGCTGCCGCTGTACCTGCAGATGGGCTGCATCCCGGTGATGAGCGGCATGCCGCCGTTTGGGTACTGGGAGAAGCGGGAAGAAGGCAGCCGCATCCCGCCGCACCGGACCGACGCCGGCGTGTTCCTGTCCGCCGAGTTCCTGGGCGCGCCCCGGGCCATCTTCATCAAGGACGAGGACGGCCTGTACACCGACGACCCGAAGAAGAACCCGGACGCGGTCCACATCCCGCGGATCTCGGCGGCCGAGCTGGCCGCGCGCGACCTGCCCGACCTCGTGGTCGAGCGCGTCGTGCTCGAGTACCTGCCGCGCGCGCGCGCGTGCAAGCAGCTGCAGATCGTCAACGGCACCAAGCCCGGCCAGGTCCTGGCGGCGCTGCGCGGCGAGGACGTCGGCACGATCATCCACGCCTGATCGGCGTGGACGGGCGCGCGGCGCGATCGAGCGCCGCCGCGGCCCCCGGCCGTACCGCGGCTCACGTCGGCGGCTGCTTGACCTCCTCGCGCTCCTTGCCGTGGCCGTCGCCCTCGCCTGAGTGGTTGCTGCCGTGGTCGCCCTTGGCGCCGCCGGCGCCACCGCCGCCGCCCGAGCTATCGGTCGGCGCGCCGGGCGTGAAGCCCTTCATCTTGTCGATGCGGCCCACGACCTCCTTGGCCAGGTCGGCCGCGGTCATCGCGCCGGTGGGCGTGAGCACCACCTTGACGCCGCCGGCGATCTCCGACGAGGCGATCGTGACGTCCTTGGCCGTGACCACCGGGCAGATGCCGGCGCCGCCGCCCGTGCCCTCGCCGCTGTGCTTGATCTCGGCGTCGGGCGCGCTCTGCACCGCGACCAGGTGAGCGGTGCGCTTGCGGATCGTCTCGACCGCGGCCGGCTCGGTCGCGACGATGGTCAGGACCACGGTGTTGGGCATGGCCTTCTCGCCCGACAGCTCGGACGTGGCGCCGGCGACCGCCGACGGGCAGTTGCCGGCCTTGTTCGACATGCCGGGATCGACCCCGGTCGGCTCGGCGGCCGAGCCGGTGCCCGCAGCCGAGCCGGTGCCCGCGGCCGAGCCGGTGTCCGCGGCCGTGCCCGCGGCGGCGGTGCCGGCGGTCGGCGTCGGGGCCGGCGCGTCCTTCTTCTTCTTGCAGGCGCCCGTCGACAGGGCGGCCGCGGCGATGATGACCGTGAGCGTGCGCATGGCCGCATGCTACCCGAGCCCCGGCCCGGCTGGGACGATCGGCCGCACCGAGGCCCGGAGCCCCTCGCCGCGCAGCCCGTGCCGCGCACCCCCTTGACGCGCGGCGAACGACCGAGTAGATAACCGTCGCCCGCGCGGCGGGTGATCCTCGGGGATCGTCTAATGGCAGGACGTCAGTCTCTGGAGCTGACTATCTTGGTTCGAATCCAAGTCCCCGAACCAGGGCGCGACCTCGGCCGCGCCCTCGCTCTTGATGCGGAACGGTCTTGACGACGTGTCGTCCTTCTGCGAAAAGAGCGCTCGCAACGGCCCCATAGTCTAGCGGTCTAGGACGTCGCCCTCTCACGGCGAAAACAAGGGTTCAAGTCCCTTTGGGGTCACGACTCGACGACGGTCCACCCGGATCCGAAAAGCGCCCACCCGGGCGCTTCGTCATTTTTCGGGCTCCGGCCCCACGGCGGCGGCTGCGGGCGTCGACCGCGGGCAGAAAACCGGGCCTGCCGCCAGCGCCGCCAGCCGGCGAGTCCCCGCTCGACATGCGCGCCCGCCGCTCAGACCTCGGCGCGGCGCACCGACCAGATGAACGCGTCGTACCAGAAGTGCATGAGCGACACGACGATCGTGATCGCCCAGAGCAAGGTCCAGTCGGAGTCGAGCGCCTCGACGCCCAGGCCGTACGCGGCGACGGCGCCCAGGAACAGCGCGAGCGCGAGGCCCGGGCGCCGCGGCAACCGCGCGCGGGCGGCGATGCGTCGGCCCTCCATCGCCCAGACCAGCGCGAGGTACTGGACGCCGTGGAAGAGGTTCATGATCAGGAAGGCCTGGCCCCAGGAGTTGAAGCCCCAGGTGTAGATCGAGACGAAGCCCGTCGACGCGAGCAGCCACACCTTGAGCCAGGACGGACGCCAGCCGCGGCGTGCGAGCCGCACGTAGGCCGCGACGTACCCGATCACGAACGCGGTGCCGATCGCGAGCACGCCCCAGGTGAGCCAGGCCCGGTGGGCCTCGACCCGCGCCGGCACCGACGCGAACAGCGCGTCGCCGACGTCCTCGAAGCTCGCGAAGGAGTCGACGTGGTCCATGAGCGTCGCGCCGGCCAGGATCGGGCCGGCGTAGAGGAGCTGGTTGAGCCAGAAGTCGAGGCGGCGCCCGACCTCGGGCGCGGTGCCGTGGTTGCGCTCGTAGATGCGCGCCAGCCCGAAGGTCTGCGCGGCCGAGTGCCAGACGTCCCAGAAGGTCGCGACCACGGTCGCGGCGACCGCGATCCACGGCGACGCGACGATCGCGAGCCAGAGGACGACCGGCACCACCAGGAACCGGATCGGGTAGCGGCGCCGGATCGCCGGGTTGCCGTGGCTGCGGAACACGACCGCGACCAGGTGTGCGTGGATGACGACGCCGACCGCCAGGCCGACCAGCGTGTCCCGCTCGGCGCCGAGCGTGCGGAGGTCGGTCGCCCAGGCCGTGCCGGCCACCGAGATACCAAGGAAGAGCGCCAGCATCGGCGCCCCGAGGAAGAACGCCCAGTCGTAGATCGGGCCGACGATGTACGGGGCGCGGGCCGTCATCGCGTCGCCGCGCGGTGATCGACGAGCGCGAGGAGCACCAGGCTCGCGCCGTAGAGCTCGATCGTCTCCTCGACCCAGTCGATCAGCGCGTAGCCGAGGTTGTCGCTGCCGGCGCGGTCGGTCCACCAGCCGAGCGGCAGCTCCATGACCACCGCGCCGCCGAGGTAGACCGCGCCGGCGACGATCAGCCGGCGGCGGGTGCGCGCGGGCAGCGCGCGCACGAACGGCAAGAACGCCAGCGCGAGCGCGGCGACGATCGCGACCGCGAAGATCACCCAGTCGAAGTACAGCACGCCGCCGGTGTGGAGGTGGCCGCCCAGGTGCTCGTGGAGTTCGGCGACCTCGTCGAGCGAGGCCGCGGTCAGCACGCCGGCGACCGCCCACCAGTGCCGCCGCCAGCGCGCGCCGACCGGCTCGGCCGCGGCGATGGCCATGGCGGCGAGCCCGCACGCCAGGAGCAGGCACGACGCGAACCAGGTCGGCAGGTTGGCCTCGTAGCTGAGCGACAGCACCGGCGCCACCGCGTCGACCACCGCGCCGTCGGAGGCCGCGTCCCACAGCTCGGCGCCGAGCCCCAGGGCCGCGACGACGGCCACGGCGATCAACAGCGGTCGTCGCAAGGCCACCGCGTCGAGCACCGCGGCATTGTACCCGGCCGCGGGACCGCCTAACATCGTGGCGATGCAAGGTCGGCTCGCGCCCGTGTTGGTGATCCTCGTGCTGATCAGCTTGGTCACCGCGGCGTGCGTCGTGCGCACCCGCCCGGCGCCGCGGCGCGGGCACGCCGTCCACGTCCACGACGGCGACGACCACGCGAAGCACAAGAAGCCCAAGAAGCACAAGGACAAGCACGACGACTGAGCCGCGCGCGCGTGGTCCCGCACGGGACCTCCACGGTTGCTCACGGGGCCGTGGCCCGCCTCGGGGCGCCCCCGATGTCGGGCGTCCACGCACTTCGTGGTTGAGTGTGCCCGTAAGCTGAACTAGGGTCGCCGACCCATGCGCACCCTTGCTGCTTGCCTGTTCGCCACCACCGTCGTGGTCGCCGCCTGTAGTGGCGACGACGGCGGCAACCCGTCGGTCGACGCTGGCGTCGACGCCCTCACCATCGACGGCCCGCCGGCGGGCTCGTGCGGGTCGCCCGCGACTACGCTGTCGACCTACCCGGCCACGTTCAGCGGCTCCACCGCCGCGAGCAGCGCCGATCTGACCGTCACGATGGGCGCGTGCGCAGACGAGGCGGGCTACTTCGCGCCGGTGGGCAACGACCAGACAATCGCTCTGGCCGGGCTGACCGCCGGCCGCCACCTACGCGGTGACGCTGACCTCCGCCGCCGACCTGTCGCTCTACGTCGCGACCATGTGCAACGACACCGGCCCGACCGCCGGGAGCTGCCTGGCGTTCCGCGACGCGACCACCGCCGGCGAGACCCTGGCGTTCGCCGCGCCCCTGAGCGGCACGGCGTTCGTGATCGTCGATAGCTACGCGGCCACCGAGAGCGGCGACTACACCGTCGACGTGGTCGAGGCCCAGTGCCAGGACGCGATGGACTGCTCGGGCGCGACCCCGTTCTGCGTCGACTTCACCTGCGTCCAGTGCGGCAACTCGTTCGACTGCCCGACCACCGGCGCGCCGGTGTGCGACACGACCAACACCTGCGTCGCGGGCGCCGGCACCTGCACCGGTGACACCACCGGCGAGAACGACAACGGCCCGGCGGCGGCGCGTATGATCGGCTTCCCGACCGCGATGACCCCGGTGACCTCGGGCGCGTCGGTGTGCGGGACCGCCAACGGCGACGACTGGTACAAGTTCACCGCCCCGGGCGCAGGCTCGATCAGCATCAACGTCGCGTGGACGCTGGCGGCCGACCTCGACTTCTCGGTGCTCGACGCCACCGGCGCCGTGGTCGCGTCGGGCCTGTCGACCGTCGCCAACAGCGAGGCTCGCCTGGTCGCGATCCCGGCCGCGGGCACGTACTACCTGCAGATCCGCCAGTACGTGTCGCAGGCGTCGACCCCGACCAGCGATCCGATCGCGTACACCGTCACCCTGGCGCTGCCGGAGTGCACCAACGACTTCCAGTGCACCACCGCCGGGACGCCGATCTGCAGCGCCGCTGGCACCTGCGTCGCCGGCGTCGACATGTGCACCGGTGACGCCAGCGAGCCCGACGACGGCCCCGCCGCCGCCCGTGACCTGACCGGCGTCATCGGCGTGGCGACCTCGCTGACCGGCGCGGTCTGCAACACCCCGGCGACCGAGGCCGACTGGTACAAGGTCACGACCACCGCGCCGGGCGAGGGCCTGACGGTGAGCGCCTCGTGGACCGGCACGGCCGACATCGACGTCGCGGTGTTCGACAGCACCGGCCGGCTCGAGGGCCTGTCGTTCTGGAAGAACCCCGAGGCCGTGACGCTGACCCACCTGCCGGCCGGGGTCCACTACATCCGCCTCACGCTGTTCGCGGACCCGCCGGTGGCCGCGGCCGCCGCGTACACGGTCACCGCGACCCGGACGCTCGTGTCGGTGTGCACCACGACGGCCGACTGCGCGACCGAGTACTCGACCCAGGTCTACCGCGGCGCGTGCACCGCCGGCGCCTGCCAGTTCATCGCGCCCGGGACCCGGGCCGAGGGCACGGCGTGCGACTCGGGCGACGACTGCATGTCGGGCGCGTGCTCGTACTTCGCGTTCGAGGCCGACGCCGCCGAGAGCGTGTGCACCAAGGCCTGCACGGCCACCGCGGACTGCGCGTCGCTGGGCGCCGGCTTCACCTGCACGTCCGGCTTCAACACCAACATCTGCGTGCCGTCGTGCGGCGCCGACCTCGACTGCGGCGCCGACACCAACTCGACCCCGGCGGCCGGCGACACCTGGTCGTACTTCACCTGTACGGCCGGCGTCTGCGGCTGAGGCGCGGGTGTCGGGCGGCCCGACGCCGGGCCGCCCGTCCTCGGGCCGCGCGCCGAGGCGGTGAGCGGGCGGGAAGGGTCGGCGCCGGAGCGGGCCGCTGACGGGGTCGCCGACGGCGACGCCGGGCGCGGAGCTCGAGCGGGCGGCCGCTGACCGGGTCGCCGACGGCGACGCCGGCGCCCCCGGCGCCGGAGCCCGGTGCGGCGCCGCGGCTCAGCAGGGCGGGCGCGGCGACGGATCGGCCGGCGCCGACGACGGCAGGATCTGGCGGAGGTAGTCGTACTCGGCGTCGCAGAAGACCGCGGGCCCCTGCCCGTCGAGCACGGCGCGCTCGGGGAACGGCCGATCGCCGCCAGCGTCCATCAGCCGATCGATCTCGTCGCCGGCGTTGTGGAACCCGTCGCCGCCGGGGTTGGCGAGCCCGAGGCTGTGGCCGATCTCGTGGGCGAGCGTGCCGCCGATCAGCGCGCCCATCGACCAGACCGCGCACGCGATCCGATCGCGCCGGTCGCTGGCTGGGCACGCGCCGCCGTCGATGGTCGGGACGCCGCCGGCCAGGTCGGCGCCGACGACGACGTCGCCGCGATCGGGCCGGAGCGGATCGAAGATGGCGTCGAACATCGGATCGGCGCCGGACAGCGACATGCCCGCGGCCGGGTGCTCGGAGAAGCCCATCAGCGACTCGATGAACACCCCGCCGTAGCCGGGGTAGCCGTCCTGCTGGGTCGCCGCGTTGACGCCGCCGAGGCGGTCGTAGAGGCGCACGTTGCCGGTGTCCTTGCCGGGCGTGTTGTCGTAGCCGAACAGGCCCATGCCGTTGGGATCGGGGCCGTGGATCTCGACCAGCGAGAACAGCGCGAAGTCGGTCGGCGCCGCGGTGCGGAACTCGATGTTGACCGCCGGGTACGCGGCCCGGACCACGTCGAGCACGCGCTGGCGGATCGCGGCGTCGACCGCGCGCAGCCCGAAGGTGCGCAGGCTCTCGACGTAGCTCGGGCGGAAGTCGACGAACACCACCTGCTTGACCGGCGCGATGCCGAGCGTGACGGTCTTGCCGGGGCCGGTCACGGTGTCGCCGCCGTAGCGCACGATCGGCGTGATCGTGCCCTGGAACGCGCCGGTCACCGCGCGCAGGTCGATGGCCTGGCCGAGCGCGTCGTCGGTGTTGATCACGTAGCGGACCCGCTCGCCGGCGACGAACTCGGGGATCAGGACCAGATCGACCGGCGCGCCGCCGGGAGCGCCGGTGGGCGTGAACGTGCCCTGGAGCCGGACCTCGGTGGTGGCGCCGGCGGCGCCGCCGACGAAGCCGCCGCCGCGGATCTCGACGTACTGGCCCAGGCTCGCGGCCGCGGGCTCGATCTGGAAGATCTGCGCGGTGACGAGATCGTAGCCGACGTCGACGGCGCCGGCCGCGCGCGGCGCGCCCTCGGCCGGGCGGTTCTCGATCGTCACGGTGCCGGTGAAGGTGCCGCCGCGGATGCCGGCGATCGCCGGGACGAACCGGAACGTGCCGCGATCGCGCGCGAACGCCCCAGCCGGGACCAGCGGGACGGTCTGGGCCGCGACCGGCGCGCAGGTGGTCATGCCCTGGGGCGTGAAGCACCCGCGCACGACCGCGACGGTCTGGCCCTCGCCGCCGCCGAGCAGGAACCCGTGGCCCGCGACCTCGAGCTCGTCGTTGACGAAGATGACGCCGCTCGACTCGAGCGTGTCGATCGTCGGCGTCAAGGTCGGCGCGACCTCGAGCTGCACCGCCAGCGGCGCCGACCGGTAGGTCTCGCCGTCGACCACCGACACCACCTCCATGACCGCGTCGCCGGTGAAGGTGACCGGCCCGGCGTCGCCGCGCAGATCGACGATGACCGACTGATCGATGGCCGCGGTCATGTGGTCGTAGTCGACGAACGTGGCCGGCAAGCGCAGCTCGACCTCGGCGCCACCGGCGTCGCCGGCCAGCACCAGCGTCGAGTCGCCCCACGCGGCCTCGACGAACGAGTCGCCGTCGATCGCCAGGGTCGTGCCTGGCACGATCGTCTGCGGCGCCAGGGCCGCCAGCGCCAGGCCCTCGAGCGCCACGTCGGGCGGCGACGACGAGGCGCAGCCGCCGGCCGCGACCGCGACCGCGAGGCCCAGCGCGACCCTCACGGCGGGGCCAGGATCGAGATCGAGTAGCTGTTCTGCGACATGGCCCAGCCGTGCACGACCACGTAGTAGGTGCACAGCGACGAGCACGCCGCCGGCGCGGTGAACGTGTAGTGCTCGTTCGACGACGTGCCCTGGCCCTGGGCCGACGTGCAGGTCGACGGGTTGGCCTCGGTGCACGGCGTCAGGTCGACCCCGCTCGAGTTGTAGAAGTGGAGGTCGAGGTCGCCGGTGGCCGAGTGGGTGAAGGTCAGGTCGACCGTCACGGTCTCGGTGTCGTACAGGGCCACGCGGTACCAGTCGTCGTCCCCGGCGCAGATCTGGTCGCCGGTCGAGGTGAAGCCGCCGTAGGTGATCGTGCGCGCCTGCGTGGCGTTGTCGTCGGGCTCGTGGCTGTCGTCGGTGCACACCATCGGGCACGCACCGTTCACGCGCGCGTAGGTGAGCTGGTAGTTGTTCATGGTCCCGGCGCCCCAGGCGTAGACCCGGATGTAGTAGCGGCCGGGGGCCAGGCACGCGCTGACCGTCTCGTTCGAGGTCGGCCCGGTCGCCGACACCAGCCGGGTGCCGACGCTGTCGTAGAGCGCCAGGTCGAGGTCCGAGACGCCCTGGCCGGCCAGGGTGAACGTGACCGTCGCGGCGGCGGTCAGCGTGATCGGGAACCAGTCCTCGTCGTCGTTGGAGCCGTCGGGCAGCGGGCAGCTGGTGAAGTCGTAGGTGTCGGGATCGAGATCCGGCAGGTTGGCGTTGGCCTGGGCCCGGGTGTCGTTGTCCTCGAAGATGTCGTCGGTGCAGGTCGGCGCGGCGGTGCAGGTGCCGGCGGTCGGGATGCACTGCCGGGACGAGGCGCCGTTGACCGAGACCACCGCGGCCGCCGAGCAGGTGTAGCCGCTGGGGCACTCGCCGGCCGCGCCGGTGCAGAGCTTGAGGCAGCTGTCGGTCTGGCCGACGTGGACGCAGTGGTCCTGAGCGCCGCCGCACTGGACGTCGGCCGAGCAGCTCTCGCACAGGCCCAGGTTGCCGGCCCCGCCCGGGTTGGTGACCCGCATCTGGTAGGCGCCGGTGGCGGGCGACTGGGTCTCGTGATCGCACGTGCCGGTGGGGTCGTCGTCGTCGTTGGCGACGATCACGTAGTAGAGCGTCGCGACCGCGCCGGCCGGCATGCTCGCGACCGGGTTGGGCACGTCGGCGGCCCAGACCCCGGACTGCATCGTGCCGCTGATCAGCAGCATCGTCGCCTGGGTCATCGTCGCCAGATCGGGCGTGGCCGCCGGCGGGGTCGTCGACCAGTACAGGAGCGGCGGCTGCTTGAGCCCGAGGTCGTCGGACACGGTGGCGTCGATCGTGAGATCGACGATCGTGGTCTCGTTGGTCGGGCTGTGGGTCACGACCGGGGGCGCGCCTGGGCAGTTCATCTCGGTCGGGCGCCGCAGCACGACCAGATAGTTCTTGATCACCTTGGGGTTGTCGCCGTCGTCGGCGGCCAGCGTCAGCGTGTAGCGATCGTCGGCGTCGATCTGGGCCCGGCTCGGGCACCAGTGCCAGACCGCGGCCAGGCCGCTGACCACGTCGAGGGACGCGCCCTCGATCACCGGGTCCTCCTGCGTGATCGTGACCTCGGGCGAGTCCTGATCCTCGATCACGACGTCGAGGTCGAGGCACTGCCGGGTCGCCAGATCGAGGGTGGTGCCGGAGCCCAGCGGCTGCCGGAACACCGGCGTGGTCTGGTCGCCGACCGCGCTCTTGACCTCGATCGTGACGGTGACCGTGGTGTCGTTGTCGCCGTCGGACGCGATGAAGTCGAAGTGCCAGGTGCCGACGTCGGCGGCGAGCGGACGCCACCGGAACAGGCCGGCGCCGGCCGGCGTGGTCGTGATCGTCGCGCGGTCGCCGAGGTCCGGCACGTCGGCGTGGAACGAGTAGCTGATCGCGTCGCCGTCGGGATCGGTGGCCCGGAGCGTGAGCGTGAGCTCGGCGCCGACCGCGACGATCTGGTCATCGATCGAGTCGAGGACCGGCGCGTCGCCGCCGCCGCAGGCTACGACAGTAGCCAGCAGTGACAGCGCGATCGGGATGATGACGGCCCGCGCGGCGTAAGCCCGCATGCGATTTCCTCCAGTTGGCGATGATACCTCACCCACGGCCCGCTCCGAACGCAACGTTCGCGCCAGCGACGATGTGGCCGCGATCACGTCCGGACCGCGCGGATCCGCGGCCTGCGGCTCACGCCTGGCACAGCGCCGCCAGGGCGGCGAAGTCCTCGCTGACCGCGAACTGCACCAGCGCGGCCACCGCGGGGTCGCGGTAGCCGGCGGTCAGATCGGGCGCGCCGGCCCGGGCGGCCAGGAGCGCCAGCGGGGCCCCGGCGCCGCCCGCGGCGACCAGGCCGGCCCGGTGGGCGGCGATCTCGAGCGCGCGGTGGAGCGCGTGGTGATCGAACGACGTCGTGTCGATGCCGGCCGCGTGCGTGCGCAGCTCGGTCAGGAGCCCCGACGGGATCAGCCGCCGCAGCCGCTGGATCTGCAGGCCCACCTGGTCGTTGTCGACGGCGAGGTACGGCAGGTCGGGCTGGAACAGGCGCAGCAGCGCGACGACGAGCACCCCGAGCTCGTCCTCGGGCAGGCGCGCGAGGATCGACAGGTGGGCGGTGGCCATGCGCAGCGCGCCCGCGGCGGCGAAGCGGACCGCGGCCAGCCGGTTGCCGTCGGCGACGGCGGCGCCGATCACCAGCGACAGCGGGCTGGTCGGCTCGGCCACCATCGCGTAGGGCTGCCGGGTCGACACGTACACGTCGATCTCGCCGAGGCCGAAGCTCTCGGCGACCTCTTGCGCGGCGGCGGCCACCGGGCTGTCCTTGGCGCGCAGGCGATCGCCGCGGGTCACGCCGTAGGGCCGCAGGTCGATCCCGACGTGCTTGGCCAGGCGATCGCCGAGCAGCGTCACCATCTGGCGGAGCCCGCCGGAGATCGCCGGCGGCCACAGGAGCTCGTCGGCCTCGGGCCGCAGCAGGCCCGCGAGCTGGACCGAGCCGGCGCCGATCGCGCCCTCGGCGTCGGCCCCGAGCATGCGGGCGATGTCGACCGCGGCGCGGTGGACCGCGCCCTGCCCGGCCACGCCGGCGTCGTGGCGCGCGCGCGCGACCCGGGCCAAGACCCGGAACGCCCCCGGCTCGATGCCGCCGGCGATCCGCTGCCGCATCGCGGCGGCGACCATGCCCAGGTGGACGCGGATCGACGCCGCGTCGCCGGCGGCCTCGTAGAACTTGATCAGCTCGGCCAGCGCGACGTCGCTGTCGGGCGCCGCGTCGACGGCGAGCTGGTACGCGCGCTCGGCCTTGCGGCGATCGGCGAAGCCCTCGGCGAAGATGCGCCCGACCCGGTGCAGGTGCGCGACCTTGCGGGCCGGCACGGTCTCGTTCTTGACCAGGCGCTCACACGCGCCGAGCGCCATGCGCCACTCGCCGGTGGCGATGCCGAGGTCGGCCAGGCGCTCGAGCGCCGACTCGTCGTCGGGATCGTGCGCCAGCACCCGCTGGAACGCGCGGATCGCCGCCGGCGCGTCGGGCAGCCGATCGGCGTAGATCATGCCGAGCCGGAAGTGGATGTTGCGCAGCATCGTCGCGTCGCGCTCGAGCCGCGCCCGCGCGAGCAGCGCGTCGGCGGCGTCGCCCCACGCGCCCTGCTCCCAGGCGATGTCCGACAGCGCCGCGATGGCCCGCAGATCCGCTGGCGCGCGATCGACGATCGCGCGGTAGTGGTACTTGGCGCGCTCGCGGTCCTCGAGGAAGTTGCGCGCGAGCTCGGCGATCGCGCGGTGCAGCGCGACCCGCTCGGCGCCGTCGGTCTCGACGGTCAGGCGCTCCTCGAGCAGCGCCGCCAGCGCCTCGTGCTCGCCCTGCTCGTCGAGCAAGAGCCGCAGGCGCACGAACGCGTCGGTGTGGTGCGGATCGGCCGCCAGCGCCGCGCGCAGGGCGTCGATCGCGCGCTCCCCGGCCAGCGCGCGATCCATGAGCGCGACGCCCGCGAGGTGCCACAGGCGCGCGCGGGTGGCCGCGTCCTCGGACAGCGTGGCCTCCTTGCTGGCGGCCTCGGCGAAGTCGATCCACAGCTGGCCGCGCAGCGCGGCGTCGCGCCAGCCCTCGAGCGCGGCCGGGTAGCCGTTGCGCAGCTCGTTGGCCTCGCGGAAGTGCGCGAGGGCGTCGTCGAGCCGGCCCAGGTCCGACAGGGTCTCACCGCCGCGGGTCAGGAACGCCGAGCGCGTGCGTGGGTCGCTGGTGAAGTACGCGGCGACCGCGTCCTCGAGCGCGGCCAGCTCGGGCGAGCTGCCGCCGCGCCGGACCAGGCTCTCGAGCTGGAACAGCGCGCGCCGGGCCCGCGGCGCCTGGGTCAGGATGTCCTGGTACGCGGCGCGCAGCTCGTCCTCGGGCCGATCGAGCCGCTCGAGCAGGAGCGCGTGATCCAGCGCGAGCGCGACGCGATCGGGCCCGGGCGGCTCGGCCGCGAGCTGGCGCTCACGCAGGCCGGCGAGGTCGGCGATCCGACCGGCGCCGACGTACGCGCGCTCGAGCTCGCGGATGACCGACAGGCGCGACGGATCGGCGGCGACCGCGGCCTCGATCGAGATCAGCGCCGACGCGCGATCGTCGCGGATGCCGCCGTCGACCCGGGCCAGCGCCTCGTACGCGTCGGCCCGGGCGCGGGCGTCGCCCGCGTCCTCGGCCAGCCGCAGGTCCGACAGCGCCTGCGCGGTGATCGGGCCGGCCTCGCCCACCGCCGCCGCGACCCGCTTGAGCGGCTCGGCCGCCAGCGGATCGTGGGGCCGCAGCTCGAGCGCGCGCTCGAGCAGCGCGAGCGCGCCGACGCTGTCGCCCTGCTCGGCCAGCTGCTCGGCGTCGCGGACCAGCCGCGCGAAGCCCTCGGCGCGGTTGCCCTCGACCCGGGTGGCGCGCGGTGGGGGCGCCGCGTCACCGAGCCGCCGGCGCGCGGCGGCCAGCGCGTCGTGGACGAACGCGAGGTTCGGGTGATCGTCGGCGATCGCCGCGAGCAGCGTCGCGGCCCGCGCGGGATCGCCGCCGCGATCGAGCAGGAGGCCGGCGGCGCGGTAGCGCAGGAGCGCGGCCTCTTGCGGCGCCGTCGCGGCGACCGCGCTGGCGCGCTCCTCGAACGTGAGCGCGACGTCGGCCCAGGCGCCAGCGGCGGCGCCGAGCGCGGCGGTCGCGGCCAGGCGGCGCGGATCGGCCGCGCTGACCTCGTGGAGGATCTCGTCGGTGTCGGGCCAGTCGCCGCCGTGGGCCGCGACGATCCGCGCCCGCGCCACGGCGATCGTGGCCGCCGCCGCGGGCGACTCGGCCGCGGCCTGGGCCCGCGCCCAGGTGCTGGTGATGACGTCGGCGTCGCCGGTCGCGGCGGCCAGGACCATCGCGCGCGGGTGCGCCAGCTCGGCGTCGACGCCGAGCTCGGCGACCTGGCTCCAGGCCGCCAGCGCGCGCGTCATCGAGGACGGCTCGTCGGGGCGGGCCGCGCGGTCGAGCGCGGCGGCGGCCTTGCGCGCCCACAGCCGGGCGTCGACCCGCTCGTCGGAGCGCGCCGCGATCGACGCGAGCAGCTCGCCGCGGCGATCGGCCTGACCGCCGGCGCCGAGGACGTCGGCCCAGGCGTCGGCCGCGGCCGGGCTGTCGATGGTCTCGGCCACCGGCACCAGATCGAGCGCGCGCTCGAGCTGGCCGCTGGCGGCCAGGAGCGTCGCGGCGCGGACGCGATCGAGCTCGTCGCCGAGCCCGACGCCGATCCGCTGCAGCAGCACCTCGGCGGCGCCGGCGGCGTCGCCGCTGCCGAGGCGGCCGTTGATCACCGCGGTCGTGGCGAGCTCGTCGCCCGGCTCGACGGCGAGCACGGCGTCGTGGAGCTCGGCGACCCGCGGATCGTCGGCCGGCAGCCGCGCCGCCACCCACAGCGACGCGGCGCGCCGCAGCGCGGGGTCGGCCGCCCGCGGCGCCAGCGCGATCGCGCTGGCCGACAGGGTGCCCGTCACGAGCGCGGCGTTGAGCAGCGCCGCCTGGACCGTGGGGTCATCGGGCGCGAGCCGGGCCGCGGCCTCGAGGCCCTCGCCGACGCCACGGCGCGCGGCCTCGAGCCAGAGCCCCACCTGCGCGGTGGGCGAGCCGACCGCCCCCGCGAGGGCGGCCAGCGCCGCGCCGCCCTCGGCGACGCGGACGGCCCCGACGTGGCCCGCGAGCGCCGTGCCGTCGGCCGTGATCGCGGTCGCGAAGCTGCTGATCGCGCCGGGCCGATCGCCCTGCCGATCGCGCAGGTGACCGCGGGCCACGTCGACCGCGGCGCGCAGGGCCGGGTCGGCGATCACCGCGCCGAGGCGCTCGAGCGCCTCGTCGAGCTCGTCGGCGCGGCCGTCGAGGAACGCCAGCTCGAGCTGCGCGAGCTGCGCGCGGACGTCGCCCTTGGCCTCGTCGAGGAGCTCGCCGACCGCGACGCGGGCGAGGTCCTGCTCGGCCGCGGCCATCAACAGATCGACCCGGTGCAGCGCGAGCGCGCGGCGCTCGAGCGGCCCGGCGATCCCGAGCTCGGCGTCGAGGTGGGTCGTGGCCTCGGCCAGATCGCCGGCGCCGCGGGCGATGCGGCGCAGTCCGCGCAGAGCGGCGGTCGCGCGCGGATCGGCCAGCAGCGCGGCGTCGTAGCTGGCGCGCGCGCGGTCGGTGTCCCCGAGCCGCTCGTACAGCCGCCCGGCCTCGATCCGCAGCACCGCCTGCTGGCGGGGCTCGTCGATCAGCTCGAGCTCACCCTCGAGCCGCAGGATGCCGCGGGCCGCGGCCTCGCCGGGGTCGAAGCCGACCGCCGGGTCGGCGTGCTCGGGCAGCGCGAGCGCGTCGAGGTCGAGCGGCGGCAGCACGTCGGTGAAGATCGGGGGCGGCAGCGCGACGCCGACCGGCGACGGCGCCACCTCGGCGATGGCCGACGCGGCCACCGGGACGGGGTCGGGCACCATGACCGGCGGGGCCGTGACGGGGCGGACCGGCGCGGGCCGGACGAAGATCGGTCCGGACCGGTCGACGGCCGGCGGCGCGGCGGCGGGGCCCGAGCGATCGGCGGCGAGGGCCACCGGCGGCGGCCCGATCTTGGTCTGGCTGACACCGTCGTCCGCCCACGCCGCGGCCGAGACCGGCTCGGGCGCGACCGACGCCGGCTCGGGCGCCGGCTCCACCGACAGCTCGAACTCGTCGTCATCGGGAGCGGTCGGTGCGATCGGCGCGGGCGCCGCGCCCGGCGTCACCGCCGTGGGCGCGGGATCGAAGGACGCGAGCACGTCGTCGACCGCGGCGCCACCCTGGGCGAAGGGCTCGACCGCGCCGCCCGCGAACGCTCCGGACTCGGCGACCAGCTCGGGGATCGCCTCGGGGATCGCCTCGACCACGGCCGCGACCTCGACGGCCGGCGCGGCCGCACGTGCCTCGACCACCACCTCGTCCACCTCGATCGCCTCGACGGCCTCGACGGCCTCGACGGCCTCGACGGCCTCGACCACGTCGACGACGTCGCCCGCCTCGACGGCGTCGGCGCTCGGCGCGACCGGCTCGGGCTCGCCGACCGGCGTCACCTCGGGCGCGGCGAACTCGGCGATCGCCGCGTCGAACGCGAGATCATCGTCGAGCGCGACCGCGGCGGCCCGCGCCGCCTCGGCCTCGAGCGCGGCCGCGGCGTCGAGGGGCTCGGGCGGCCGCACCGACATCGTCGGGGTCGGGCGCGACGCCCGGCCCGGCGCGTCGACCGCGCGGCGGACGACGTTCGAGGTCACGCGCCGCGTCGACGCGGGCGTGCCGGTCACCTCCTCCTCGTCGCCGCCGATCTCGATGTCGGCGTAGAAGTCTTCCTCGGGCGCAGCCTCGGGCGGCGGCAGGTAGCCGGTGCTCGGCGTCGGCCGAGCGGCGCGCTCGTCGCCGCGGTTGCGCGCCAGCTTCTCGAGCTCGCGCAGATCGGCCACGCGGGTCGACTCGGCGCCGCCGAACCCGCCGGTCGAGGCGCGCTTGCGCTGGCCGACATCGCCGCGGCGGACGATCGCCGCCGTCCGGATCGGCTTCTTGTGCGCGCCGGCCTCCGCGAGGAGCTCGTGGTCGGGGTTCAGGATGCGCGTGCGGTTGGCGCGATCGAAGGTGTCGTCGGAGAGGTCGCGCGCAGGATCGGAGAAGTCCTCGGGCAGGACCTTGCCGGCCCCGCGGTCCATGGTCTCGTCGATCTCGAACATCTCGGCGCGGACGTCGGCGACCCGGGTCATGTCCCCGCTGGCCTGGTGCGACATCTGGCGCAGCTCGTCGAGATCGTCGGCGGACGGCGCGAACGGGTCGTCGTCGATCGGCTCGCTCGACGCCAGCGCCTGCATCGCGGCGTCCGGCCGCACCGCCGACGTCAGCACCTCGTCGTCGTCGAACGACGCGACCGCGACGTCGGGCGACACCTCCTCGATCGGCGGCAGCGGTGGCGGCTGACCCAGCAGCGACCCCAGCGCCTCGGGCGGGCCGCTGAAGCCGAGGTCCGAGAAGTCGGTCTCGTCGAACTCGCTCGCCGACGGCGGCGGCGCAGGCGCCGGCGCTGGACGCGGCGGTGCTCCGCGCGCGGGCGCGATCACCACCGGCGGCACGGTCCGGGCGCGGGGCGGCGGCGGCGGGGTCGTGCGCGCGCCGGTGCGCTGCGGCCGGGGCACCGCGGCCGCGGGCGGCGGGCCCACCGGGGCCACAGGGACCGCGGTCATCACCGTCGGTTCGTCGAACGCCGCCAGCGACGGCGCCGTCGGCGCAGCGCTCGACGTGGTCGGCTCGTCAGCGGCCTGGGCCTCAGCGGTCCGGGCCGCGGCGGCGCGGGCCTCAGCGGCGTGCGCCTCAGCGGCGTGGATCTCCGCCGCGCGAGCCTCCGCGGCCCGGAGCTCAGTGGCTCGGAGCTCCGCCGCGCGAGCCTCAGCGGCGCGACCCTCGGCGGCCCGGACCTCAGCGGCGCGCGCCTCCGCGGCCTGGGCCTCGGCGGCCGCGGCCGCAGCCTGCGCTGCAGCGATGACGGCGGGCGGATCGGCGAGCGGCGCCCGTCCTGGCGGCGTCGCCACGGAGACGGTGCGCGTGACATCGTCGTCGCCGCTCTCGAACGCCGTCGACGGCGTCGCCACGGTCGCGCCTGAGAACAGGCTCTCGTCGGCGTGCAGCGCGTCGAAGGTCTTGTCCCACTCGTCGAGCTCGGACAGGAGATCGTCATCAGCACCAGGACCAGAGCGATCCGAACCGCCGGTCGTCATCGAGCACCTCCGGGCGCCGTCGGGCGGGCCCGCTGGATATCGCGCAGCGCGGCGTGATCGGCCGACACCGACCAGCGCACCAGGTCGACGGACGCCGGGTCGAGGTGGCGTCCGCCGCGGCCGACGTCGAGCACGCCGAGCGCGATCCCGAGATCGCCGCCGAGCAAGAGGCCGGCGCGGTTGCTCGACGCCAGCTCGGCCTGACGCCAGCTCACCAGATCGCCGAGCTCGCCCATCCGTCCGGCCAGCGCGGCCACGGCCTTCTTGTCGCGCCGCGCGATGTGCTTGTCGACCAGCCGCGTGCGCTCCGCGATCGCGGCCTCGTCGCCCGCCACGCCGGCGGCCAGCGCCGCCGGCGCCGGGACCCCGGCGACCTTGAGCGCGGCCATCACGAACCACGCGACCTCGGCGTCCTTGAGCTCCGCCAGCGCGGCGGTCCGCTCGGACGCGAGCCAGGCGGCGCGGCCGAGCAGGAACCGCGCGAGCGCGGTGGCGCCGCTGGCGATGTCGGCCCCGCAGCACACCACCGGCGTGTCGCTCGACAGCACCCGAGCCTGGCCGGCGCGGGCCTCGCTGACGTAGATGTCCACGTCGCTGGCGCCGAACCCGACCAGCGTCGCCGCCAGCGCCTCGTACTTCTTGCCGAGCGCCTTCATCGCGATCCGGTCGCCGCGGACGAACCCGAGCTTGGCGGGATCGACCGCCAGCGCGGCCGTGACCGCCGGCGCGATCGCGCGCCACAGGTCGCCGGCCACGCCGCCCGCGCGCGGCGCGCGCAACGCCGCCCGCGCGGTCGCGTCGAGGAGCTGGCGCGACGGCGGCGACGGCGGCAGCTCGCGGCCCGCGGCGATCAGCGAGCGCTGGTCGGGGCCGGGCGCGCCGAGGGCCTCGAGCGCCACCAGGGCCAGCCACTGCCCGTCCCGATCGCCGGCCCAGCCGAACACCGTCGCGAGCCGATCGTAGAGCGCGACGCTGGTCGGGCTCGCGTCGATCGCGCGCCGGAAGTCGTCGACCCCGCGGGCCAGGAACTCGGCGCGGGCGCCGGGGCGATCGCTGGCCGCCAGCTCGACCTGCTCGCGCAGGAGGTCGAGGTGCAGCGGGTCGAGCCGCCGCCCGCGGTCGAACGCGGCCAGCGCCTCGCCCGGATCGCGGAGGTGGTCGCGGGCGATCCGGCCCAGCCGGAGCTCGTCGCGGGCGCGCTCGGTCGGGTTGACGCGGAGCCGCGTGATCTCGCGCAGCTCGCGGATGACCCGGGGCCACTGCTGGGCCTGCGACGCCAGCCCGACCAGGCGCTCGCGCAGCATCAGATCGTTGGGCCGCTGCGAGATCACCCGCTCGACCTGCTCGATCGCCGCGGCGACGTCGCCGAGATCCTCGGCCAGGGTCCGGGCCAGGATCAGCTCGGCGTCGGCCCGCGCCACCGGATCGGTCTCGACCTCCAGATAACGGCGCCACAGCGCGGCGGCGGCCTCGGCCTCGCCCAGCTCGCCGGCGGCCTCGGCGCGGCGCCGCAGGCCGTCGCGGTGATCGGGCGCGCGCGCGAGCAGGCGATCGAGATCGTCGGCCGCGCCGCGCATGTCCCCCAGACCCAGGAGGAGCTGCGCGCGCTCCGACAGCAGCGGCACGGCGTCGTCGCCCGCGCCGTGGCCCTCGGCCAGCCACGCCAGCCGCTCGGTGATGATCTCGATCAGCGTCCGGACGTCGCCCTTGCCGCGCGCGAGCTCGGCGAGGCGCTCGAAGATCGGCGTGCCGGGCTGATCGGCGAAGATGCGCCGGTACACCGCGACCGCCGCGACGACGTCGGCGCCGCGCCCGGTGCCGTCGAAGATCGCCGCGGCGCGCGCGTAGAGCGCGTGCTTGCTCTCGGTGCCCGCGGTCACCGCGGCCAGCGCCAGCGCCGCCCGGGCCTCGGTCGCGGGATCGCCGCCACGCGCGGCCAGGCGGATCAGCGCCTCGAGCGCACGCACGTCGCCCGCGTTGCCGCGCAGCACGGCCGCGACCGCGGCGCCGGCCTCGCGCAGGCGGCCCGCGGCCTCGAGCGCCTCGGCCCGATCCAGCTCCCAGCCATCGCGGGCCGCCGGATCGTCGGCGAGCGTCGACCGCATCGCCAGCACGTCGGCGCGCGCCAGCAGCCGATCGATCGCCGCGGCGGTGTCCTCGCCAGGCGCCGGCGGCGTCGCGGTGGCGTGCTGCTCGGCCGCGACGAGGAGGGCGCCGACGTCGTCGGGCGCGATCGCGCGCGCCGAGCTGACCCGCGCCATGGCCACGTCGAACTCGCCGGCGGCGGTGGCGATCGCCGCCGCGCGCAGGTGCAGCGCGGCCGCGGCCTCGGGCATCGCCACCTGGCCCGCGAGCCGGGTGAACGCCGCGGCCAGCGCTGGGCGATCCTGGCGGCGCGCCGCGACCAGCGCGGCGCCCAGGAGCGCGCCGACGCCCGCGCGCCCGTCGAGGTCGGCCGCGGCGAACGCCTCGGCGGCCTCGTCGAAGTCCTCGAGGACCAGCGCGTAGAGCCAGCCCAGATCCTCGTGCAGCGCCGCCGTCAGCGCCGGCTCCTCGGCCCGGGCGGCGAGGGCGCGGGTAGCGGCGACCCGCTGCATCGTGTCACCGCGGCCCGACGCCAGCACCAGCGCCGCCACCGCGGCCTGGACGCCCGCGACCGCGCCCGGCTCGCTGACGGCCTCGGCCCGCAGGTACGCCTCGCCGGCGTCGTCGAGATCGCCCGCGCGCTCGCGGGCCAGCGCCCAGGCCAGGGTCGCGGGACCGCCATCGTCGACGCTCAGCTCGAGGGTCCGCACCGCGCTGCCGAGCTCGCCGGCGGCGATCGCCGTGCGGACCGCACCGGCGCGGGCGTGGACGTCGTCGGGCGCCCGCTCGAGCAGCTGGCGGTAGACCGCGAGCGCGTCGCGCGGGCGCGCCAGCCGGTCCTCGTACAGCCACGCGGCCTCGCGCAGCGCGCGCTCGACCGAGGGGCCGTCGGCGAGCCCGTCGGCCTCGGCCCGGCGCGCGGTCGCCAGCTCGTCCCAGCGGCCGACCCGGCGCAGCGCCGCGAGCAGCGCCGCCGCGGCGAACTGATCGTCGGGCCAGTCGCCGAGGGTCTTGCGGTACAGCTCGATGGCCGCGTCGTTGTCGCCGGCGGCCTCGGCGAGGCGGGCCGCGGCCACCCGTGCGTAGCCGCGGCGCGCCGGCTCGGGCTCGCGCTCGGCCAGCGCGGTCAGGTGGGCCAGGCGCTCGCCGTCGAGCGCCAGGTACTCGAGCGCACCGTCGATGCGCCAGGCGACCGCGAGATCGTCGGGGTGGGCGGCGGCGCGCGCGCGATCGACCACGAGCGCGTCCGCGACGCGGCCGGCGCTGCGGTACAGCCGCGCGAGCCGGGCCCCGGACTCGGGCGCGTCGACGCCCCGCAGGATCTCGGCCGCCGCGTCGACGCGGCCGGCGCGCTCGTGCAGCTCGACCAGCGCCTCGATCACGATCGGATCGGTCGGCGCGAGCGCGCGGGCGGCGCCCAGGGCAAGGTCGGCCGCGGCGTCGCCGCGCTCGCCGCCGACGTCGTGGACCCAGGCGTGGGCCGCCGCGACGTACGCCGCCACCGCGGCGTCGGGATCGGGCTGGCCGCCGGGTCCGAACGCCTCGCCCAGCCGGGCGGCGTCGCCGGCGCGGCCCCAGGCCTCGGCCAGGGCGGCGCGATCGCCGACGACCAGCGCGTCGCGCTCGCGCAGCGCGACCACCGGGCCGAAGCCGGGCGCGCTGGCCTCGACGCTGGCCAGCACCGCCAGCGCCGGCTCGCGCTGCCCCGCGCGCAGGAGCGCGTCGGCGCGCCGGATCGACAGCGCCAGCGCGCGCGAGGGATCGCCCTCGACGGCTTGCCAGCTCTGCACCAGATCCGCGAGCTCGTCGTAGCGCCCCAGCTCCTCGGCGAGATCGGCCAGGTCGGCGAGCAGGATCGGCTCGCCCGGCGCCAACGCGATCGCGGCCTGGAGGTAGTCCCACGCCCGGTCGCCGGCGCCGAGGCCGCGGGCCACCTGGGCCTGCCGCCGCCGGATCGCGACGACCTGGAGCCGCAACGCCGCCGCGCGCCCAGGCGCCTGGCCCGGGGTCGCGGCCGCCACCGCCGCGTCGGGCACGCCGGCCGCCGCCGCCCGCGCGACCAGGTGGCTGGCGGTGGCGTCGAGGGCGACCAGGATCTCCTCGCGATCGCCAGCGAGCTCGGCGACGCGGAGGCGCTCGGCGTTGACCCGCTCGCGCTCGACCCCGAGCGCCGCCGCCTGGGTGAGCAGCTCACGGGCGCGATCGAGGTCGTCGCCGCGCTCGGTCCAGAACCGCGCCTGATCGAGCAAGTAGACCAGCTTGCGCTCGGGCCGCTGGCACGCGGCGGCGAGCTGGGCCCAGACCTCGACCTGTCGGGCCGGATCGTCGGCGACGCGCTCGAGCGCGATCAGCGCCGGCACCGACGTCGCCGACAGGAGCACCGCGTCCTCGAGCGCCGCGCGCGCGTCGTCGGTGTTGCCGAGCTTGTCCGCCAGGATCGCGGCCTTCTCGATCGACAGGTCGGCGCGCTCGTCGTCGTCGATCGCGAACCGCGACTCGGCGTCGATCAGCTTGATCAGGTTGGGCCACAGGCCGCGCCGGTAGAACACCCGGCGGATCGCCCACAGGTTGGCGCGCAGCGACGGATCGCTGGCCAGCGCCCGACCGAACGCCTTGACCGCGCGGGCCTCGTCGACGAGGCGGCGCTCGCACAGCTCGCCCAGCTCGTACGCGAGATCGGCGATCTGCTCGCGGTCGCTGGCGGCCTCGAGCCGGCGCGTCACCTCGGCGGCGCGCTCCTCCCACGCGGCCTCGCCGAGATCGCCGAGCGCGCGCTCGATCGCCGTCGGCGACTCGAGGCGGTGCTCGAGCGGCAGCTCGGAGACCGGCACTGGCGGCGCCTCGGGCTCCGGCGCTGGCCCCGGCTCGTCCGGCAGCGCGATCACGCCCGACACCTCGCCGATGTCCGCCACGTCGAGCGGGATGCTGACGTCGCTGACGTCGCCGACCTCGTTGACCTCGCCGACCCCCATGGGCACGTCGACGTCGACGTCGACGGCGGCCTCGGCCGGGATCGCGCCAGTCGGAAGCACGGTCGGGATCACGGTCGGCGGCACCATCACCGGCGGACGCATCGGCGGCATGACCGCTGGCGGGCGCGGGCGCAGCGACGGCACCGGCGGCAGCGGCGGCCGGGCGCCCGGCGGGCGTGGCGGGATCGCGAGCGGCGGCGGCACCCGGAGGGGGGCCGGCGCCGCGGCCTCGGCCTCGCCCGAGAGATCGGTCTCGACCGCCACGTCATCGAGCGACAGCTCCTCGGCGTCGGCCACCAGCTCGGCGCCGACCTCGACCACGGCGCCCTCGGCCGCACCATCCTCGGCCACACGCACGTCGGCGACGGCGCCCCCGCCCTCGACCACGGCGCCCTCGACCGCGACGTCCTCGACCACGACGTCCTCGACCACGACGTCCTCGACCACGCCGCCCTCGACCACGCCGCCGTCGCCCCCACCGCCGTCGTCGATGGCCTCGGGCACGGCGCTCTGGCCGCTGGGCTCGTCGTCATCGATCGACGCCATCATCGCGTCGATGCGGGACGCCATGGAGCGCGGCATCCCCTCGCCCGGATCAGCGTCAGGACCTGTTTCGTCGCCTGCTCGTGCCGTCTCGGGCGCGCCCGGATCCGTGGGGTTGGACACCGTCTTTAGATCAACATTCGAGCGCCTCGCCGTCAACGGAACCTGGCGACATTTGGGCCTTTCTCCCCGTGCGCGCGGCTGTTGTCGACGTGCGTTGACCTGACGCACCGGCGCGACTACACAGGCACCCGTGACCGCCCTCGCCCCGATCGCCCTCGGCTCCCTGCCCCTCACGCTCGAAGACATCGCCGCGGTCGCGCGCGCCGATCGCCCGGTGACGATCGCGCCGGACGCCGACGTCGCCATGGCGACCGCGCGCGCGTCGATCGATCGCGTGGTCGCCCAGGGGGATCGCGCGCCCGCGGTCTACGGCGTCAACACCGGCTTCGGCGCCCTGGCCGAGGTCCGGATCTCGGCCGACCAGGTGCGTACGCTCCAGATCAACCTGGTGCGCTCCCACGCGGCGGGCATCGGCGAGCCGCTGCCGCGCGACGCCACCCGCGCGATGATGCTGCTCCGGGCCGCGGTGCTGGCGACCGGCCGCAGCGGCGCCCGGCCCGAGATCGCCGCGCGGCTGTGCGCGATGCTCGCCGCCGGCATCCACCCGGTGATCCCGCGCCGCGGCTCGGTCGGCGCGTCGGGTGATCTCGCCCCGCTGGCGCACCTGGCGCTCGGGTTGATCGGCGAGGGCGAGGTCGAGCACGGTGGCCGGCACGTGCCCGCGGCCGAGGCCTCGCCGCCGCCGGGCTGGCGCCGATGGTGCTCGAGGCCAAGGAGGGCCTGACGCTGCTCAACGGCACCCAGCACCGACCGCCATCGGCGCGCTGACGATCCACGACGCCGAGGCCACCTGCCGGGTCGCCGATCTCGCCGGCGCGATGTCGCTCGAGGCGCTCAAGGGCACGGTGGCCGCGTTCGACGAGCGCGTGATCGCCGCGCGCCCGCACCCGGGCCAGATCGAGGTCGCGGCCGGGCTGCGCGCGCTCCTGGCCGGCTCGGCCATCGCCGCGTCGCACGCCGACTGCGGCAAGGTCCAGGATCCGTACTCGCTGCGCTGCATGCCGCAGGTCCACGGCGCCACGCGCGACGCCCTCGCCTACGGCCGCACCGTGCTCGAGCGCGAGGCCAACTCGTCCACCGACAACCCGCTCGTGGTCGCCGGCGGCGAGATGATCTCGGGCGGCAACTTCCACGGCCAGCCGGTCGCGCTGGCGCTCGACTTCGCGACGATCGCGATCGCCGAGCTCGCCAATATCAGCGAGCGCCGGGTCGAGCAGCTGGTCAACCCGCACCTGTCGAGCGGGCTGCCGCCGTTCCTGGCGCCCGACAGCGGCCTCAACTCCGGGTTCATGATCGCCCAGGTCAGCGCCGCCGCGCTGGTCAGCGAGAACAAGGTGCTGGCCCACCCGGCCTCGGTCGACTCGATCCCGTCGTCGGCCGGCCGCGAGGATCACGTGTCGATGGGCGCGCACGCCGCGCTCAAGCTGGCCCAGGTCCACGATCATGTCCGCATGGTCCTGGCGATCGAGCTCCTGTGCGCGGCCCAGGGGCTCGACCTGCGCCGGCCGCTGACCAGCACCAGGCCGCTCGAGGCGGTCCACGCGGTGATCCGTGCCAAGGTGCCGGCCATGATGGTCGACCGACCGCTCGCGCCCGACATCGTCGCGGTGCGCGGGCTCATCGACGACGGCTCGCTGCTCGCCGCGGCCCGCGGCGCCGGCGTGGCCCTGTAGCACCAGGAGAACGCATGACCACCGACGCGCCCATCGTCCGCGCGCCCCACGGCACGACCTTGACGTGCAAGGGCTGGCAGCAAGAAGCGGCCCTGCGCATGCTCATGAACAACCTCGACCCCGACGTCGCCGAGCGCCCGAGCGAGCTGATCGTCTACGGCGGGCTCGGCAAGGCGGCGCGGTCGTGGCCCGACTACCACGCGATCGTGCGCGAGCTGCGCCGGCTCGAGCACGACGAGACCTTGCTGGTGCAGTCGGGCCGCGCGGTCGGCGTCTGGAAGACCCACGACGAGGCGCCCCGGGTCTTGATCGCCAACTCCAACCTGGTGGGCCGCTGGGCCACGTGGGAGCACTTCCGCGAGCTCGATCGCAAGGGCCTGATGATGTACGGCCAGATGACCGCGGGGTCGTGGATCTACATCGGCACCCAGGGCATCCTGCAGGGCACCTACGAGACCTTCGCCGCGGCCGGCCGCACCCACTGGGGCAGCGACCTGGCCGGCAAGGTGGTGCTGACCGCCGGGCTCGGCGGCATGGGCGGCGCGCAGCCGCTGGCGGTGGTGATGGCCGGCGGCGTGTGCCTGGCGATCGAGATCGACCCGAGCCGGGTCCAGCGCCGGCTCGAGACCCGCTACCTCGACGAGGTCGCCGACTCGCTCGACGACGGCCTGCGCCGGGCCCGGGCCTGCGCGGCCCAGGGCGTGGCCCGGTCGATCGCGGTGGTCGGCAACGCCGCCGACGTCTACGCCGAGCTGGTCCGGCGCGGCGAGCTGGCCGACCTGGTCACCGATCAGACCTCGGCCCACGATCCGCTCAACGGCTACGTCCCCCAGGGCTACACGCTCGCCGAGGCCGCGGCGCTGCGCGTCCGGGATCCGGACGACTACGTGGCGCGGGCGCGGGCGTCGATGGCGGTCCAGGTCGAGGCGATGCTGGCGATGCAGGCCCAGGGCGCGCACGTGTTCGACTACGGCAACAACCTGCGGGCCGAGGCCGAGCAGGGCGGCTGCGCCGGCGCGTTCGGCTATCCCGGGTTCGTGCCGGCCTACATCCGACCGCAGTTCTGCGAGGGCCGTGGGCCGTTCCGCTGGGCCGCGCTGTCGGGCGATCCGGCCGACATCGCGGTCACCGATCAGGTCGTGCTCGACGAGATCGGCGACAGCCACGGCCTGGCGCGGTGGATGAAGATGGCCCAGGAGCGGGTCGCGTTCCAGGGCCTGCCGGCGCGCATCTGCTGGCTCGGCTACGGCGAGCGCGATCGCGTCGGCCTGCGCTTCAACGAGCTGGTCCGGACCGGCAAGGTCAAGGCGCCGATCGTGATCGGGCGCGATCACCTCGACAGCGGCTCGGTCGCCTCGCCCAACCGCGAGACCGAGGCCATGAAGGACGGCTCCGACGCGGTCGCGGACTGGGCGATCCTGAACGCGCTGGTCAACACCGCGGCCGGCGCCACCTGGGTGTCGTTCCACCACGGCGGCGGCGTCGGCATGGGCTACTCGCTCCACGCCGGCATGGTCGTCGTCGCCGACGGCACCGCCCGGGCCGACCGGTGCCTGGCGCGCGTGCTCAGGAGCGATCCCGGCATGGGCATCCTGCGCCACGCCGACGCCGGCTACGACGAGGCCATCACCGCCGCCGACGAGCGCGGCGTGCGCATCCCGCGCCGCAGCGAGTAGCGCCGCGGGTCACCCGAACAGATCGTGGCGCGCGGCGTCGCGGATCGCCACGACCGCGGGGTGGACCAGCTTGCGCTCGATCGAGATGGCGTAGAAGCGATCGCGCACGCCGTCGGCCTCGCCGATCGCGACCAGATCGTACTGGCGCGCGACCGGCGCGGCGATCACCGACGGCGCGAACACCAGGCCCATGCCGTCGGCGGCGAAGGCCTTGAGCAGCGCCGAGTCCTCGGCCTCGGCCACCACCCGCGGGGTCAGCTCGTGGCGCGCGAACCAGGCGTTGAGCGCCCGGCGCAGGGGTGAGCCCGGCAGCGGCAAGAGCATCGGCGCGTGGTCGAGGCCGCGCGGGAAGCCCTTGCGCAGCGACCGGGCCAGCGCCGGCGGCGCCAGCGCGGTCACCGCCGACTCGCCCAGCAGGTGGCTGAACGCCCGCACCGCCGCGCCCGGCGGCACCGGCGCGTCGGCGATCACCACGTCGAGCTCGTGCCCGGCCAGGTCGGCCAGCAGCCGATCGAACTGATCCTCGCGGCACACCAGCGTCGGCGCCTCGGCCAGCGCCAGCGCCGGCGCCAGCAGGTGCCGCACCAGGAGCTTGGGCACGACGTCGCTGATCCCGACCACCAGGCGCATCGGCCCGGCGCCGCGCTGGCCCCGGATCGCGTCGCGCAGCTCGCCGCCGAGGCCAAAGATCTCGCTGGCGTAGCGGTACGCGACCCGCCCGGTCTCGGTCAGCGCCAGCTTGCGGCCGCGCTTCTCGAACAGCGCCACGCCCAGCGACTCCTCGAGCTTCTTGACCTGGGCCGACAGGGTCGGGTGCGACAGCCGCAGGATCTTGCCGGCCGGCGCCAGCCCGCCCTCCCGCGCGATCACCCAGAAGTACAGCAAGTGGTGGTAGTTGAGCCATTCCATCGGCGCGCTCCAACGGTTCGAGAAAACCGAATCGATATCAGCAAACATTCTACTCGACCCGCTACCCCGGCATCGCCATCTTGTCGCCATGTCCATCGGAGATCGCGCTTGATCTGGCTCTACCTCGGCTTCGTCGGCTTCATCCTCGGGCTGCTCGCCCTGGATCTGGGGGTGTTCCATCGTCGCGACAAGCTCGACAGCGTCAAGGCGGCGCTCGGCTGGTCGGCCCTGTGGATCAGCCTCGGCCTGACGTTCTCGGCGGTGATCTACCTGGGCTACGAGCAGCACTGGCTCGGCCTCGGCACCGGCGTCGACGGCACCGCGACCGCGCGGGTCTCCGCCGACGGCACGACCTACTACAACGACGGCGGCTCGGCGATGGTGAAGTACCTGACCGGGTTCTTCGTCGAGAAGTCCCTGGCGATCGACAACATCTTCGTGATCGCGATGATCTTCGCGGCGCTCAAGGTCCCCGCGATGTACCAGCACCGCGTGCTGTTCTGGGGGATCCTCGGTGCGCTGGTGATGCGCGGCCTGATGATCGGCGCCGGCGCCGCGCTGATCACCCGGTTCGCGTGGATCATCTACGTCTTCGGCGGGTTCCTCATCCTGACCGGCGTCAAGATGCTGCTGGTCAAGGACGACAGCGCCGACCTCGCCGATGGCCGGCTGGTGCGGCTGATCCGCCGCCTCATCCCGATCACCGAGCGCTTCCACGGCCCGCGGTTCCTGGTCCGCGCCGGGACGCCAGCGGCCGAGGCCCCGGCCACGCCCGACGCCGCCGCTGCGCCCGACCGCGTGGTGGCCGCGGCGCGGCGCGGCGCGCGCCTGGCCACGCCGCTGTTCCTGGCGCTGGTCCTGGTCGAGTTCACCGACCTGATCTTCGCGGTCGACTCGATCCCCGCGATCTTCGCGATCACCACCGACCCGTTCCTGGTGTTCACGTCGAACGTGTTCGCGATGCTGGGCCTGCGCAGCCTGTACTTCGCGCTGGCCGGGATGATGGATCGGTTCCGCTACCTCAAGCCGGCGCTGGCGGCGGTGCTGGTGATCATCGGCGGCAAGATGCTGACCCACGGCCACCTCAAGGCGTGGCTCGGCGAGTCGTTCAACTTCTACGTCATCGCGGTGGTGCTGAGCGTGATCGCCACGGGCGTGCTGACGTCGCTGTTCGTGACCCGGCGCGAGGCCCTGGCGGCCCAGGCCGCGGCCTGACTCGACCCGGAGCCGGCCCCGGAGCCGGAGCCGGAGCCGGAGCCGGAGCCGGAGCCGGAGCCGGACCCGGAGCCGGAGCCGGAGCCGGAGCCGGAGCCGGAGCCGGACCCGGAGCCGGACCCGGAGCCGGAATCCTCCTCGACCGCTCCGTCCCTCCCGACACATCGGGCGCCGCAGCGGGCCGCCCCTCGGTGACCGCCCCGGTTGACTCCCGCGGCCCGCGCGCCTAACGATCCGCGCGATGAACAAGGTCTACGCCGACGCCACCGCGGCGCTCCACGACGTGACCGACGGCGCGGTCATCCTCTCCGGCGGATTCGGCCTGTCGGGCAACCCCGAGCACTGCATCCGCGAGCTGGCGCGCCGTGGGGTCAAGGACCTCACGATCGTGTCCAACAACTGCGGCACCACCGACCGTGGCCTCGGCGTGCTCCTCGCGCAGGGCCAAGTGAAGAAGATGATCTCGTCGTACGTCGGCGAGAACAAGGTGTTCGAGCAGCTGTTCCTGTCGGGGCAGCTCGAGGTCGAGCTGTGTCCGCAGGGCACGCTGGCCGAGCGCATCCGCGCCGGCGGCGCCGGCATCGAGGCGTTCTACACGCCGACCGGCTACGGCACCAAGATCGCCGAGGGCAAGGACACCCGCGAGATCAACGGCAAGCGCTGCGTGCTCGAGCACGCGATCCGTGGCGACGTCGCGATCGTCAAGGCGTGGAAGGGCGACGCCTGGGGCAACCTGGTCTTCCGCAAGACCGCGCGCAACTTCAACCCGCTCATGGCCGCGGCCGGCCGGATCACGATCGCCGAGGTCGAGGAGCTGGTGCCGGTCGGCGACCTCGACCCCAACACCATCCACACCCCGTCGATCTACGTCCAGCGCATCTTCGTCGGCACCGCCTACGACAAGCCGATCGAGCAGCGCACCGTGCGCCCGCGCCGCTGAGTTCCAGGGGGCCTGTCGCCAGGCCCGCCCCGACCCGAGACGCGAGACGCCCAGCGCGCGGACGGGTGCTCGACCGAAACAGTTCCTGACGCTGAGCTTCCGCGGCTTCGTCGCCGAACCCTCCCACCCCAGGATCGGAGCCCCCATGGCCCTCGACCGAGATCAGATCGCCCGCCGCGTCGCCGCCGAGCTCCAGGACGGCTACTACGTCAACCTCGGCATCGGCATGCCGACCCTGGTCGCCAACTTCATCCCGCCCGGCATGGACGTCGTCCTGCAGTCGGAGAACGGCATGCTCGGCATCGGCCCGTTCCCCGAGGACGGCGACGAGGACGCCGACCTCATCAACGCCGGCAAGCAGACGATCACCGCGATCCCCGGCTCGGCGTTCTTCGACTCGGCCGAGAGCTTCGCGATGATCCGCGGCGGCCACGTCGACGTGTCGATCCTCGGCGCGATGGAGGTGTCGGAGCACGGCGACCTCGCCAACTGGATGATCCCCGGCAAGATGGTCAAGGGCATGGGCGGCGCGATGGACCTCGTCGCCGGCTCCAAGCGCGTCATCGTGATGATGGAGCACACCACCAAGAAGGGCGCGCCCAAGATCCTCGCCGCCTGCACGCTGCCGCTGACCGGCGTCGCCTGCGTCCACACGATCATCACCGAGCTCGCGGTGATCGACGTCGGCCCCGCCGGCCTGACCCTGCGCGAGCGCGCCCCGGGCGTCTCGGTCGACGACATCCGCGCCGCCACCGGCGCCCCGCTCGCCACCGCCGGCGAGGTCCCCGAGATCGCGGTCGCCTGAGGCGCGGCGCTGGGGCCCGACGCCCGACCCCGGCGCTCAGGCCGGCGGCGCCCGCCGACAATGGCGGACGTAGGCGACCTCGATGACGTTCCGGGGGCGGAGTCGGTAGACGATGCGGAACATGTCGATCACCGACGATCGATAGCCCGTGAACGGCCCGGCCATCGGCGCGCCCAGCTGCGGGAACTTCTCGAGCATGCGCAGGCGCCGCAGCACGCGGCCGAGGACCGGCTCGAGGATCTCATCGAGATCGTCGCTGGCCTGCGGCAGCAGGACGACCTTCACCGCCGGGTCCGACGCTTGACGTACGCGTCGAGCGTCGTCACCTTCCCGGCGCGCGACTCGCGCTCGGCCCGCGCCAGGCGCCGCGCCCAGTCCGGGTTCGTCATCTCGTCCCGGGTCGCGAGCAAGCCCTCGTAGACATCGAAGCTGACCAGCACCGCCGCGGCCCGACCGCGCTGGGTGATCACCACCGCCTGCTCGGTGTCCCGGACCTGGTCGACGTACTTCTTCGCCTTGGTCTGGAGGTCACTGATCGGGATGATCTTGTCCATATAGAATAGTATGTGCCTGGACACATACCTGAGCAAGCCGACCGGCAGCTGGGCGCGGCGCCCAGCGGGTCCGGCGCCGGCGCCGGCGCCGGGGCTCACGGGATCGCCCGCATTCGCCCGGCCGCGGCGCGTTCCGCTGGCGGCCCGGGCGCGGTAGCCTGCGGGCGCCGTGTCCGAACCCGCCGACGGAAAGTCCGCCAAGAAGCCGCGCGCCCTGCGCAAGCCCCGCTTCGCCACCGACGCCGACCTCGAGATCAAGGGCGCGTACGGGCCGGCCGACACCGCCGGGCTCGACGTCGACCGCGATCTGGGCGCGCCCGGTCAGTTCCCCTACACCCGCGGGGTCCAGGACACGATGTACCGCGGGCAGCTGTGGACGATGCGGCAGTACGCCGGCTTCGGCACCGCGGCCGAGTCCAACCAGCGCTACAAGTACCTCCTCGCCCAGGGCGGCAAGGGCCTGTCGGTGGCGTTCGACCTGCCGACCCAGATGGGCAAGGACAGCGACCACCCGACCGCGTCCGGCGAGGTCGGCCGGGTCGGCGTGGCGATCGACTCGCTCGACGACATGCGGGTGCTGTTCGACGGCATCCCGCTGGGCGCGGTCTCGACCTCGATGACGATCAACGCCACCGCGGCGACGCTCCTGGCGCTCTACGTCGCGGTCGGCGACGAGCAGGGCGTGGCCCGGACCGCGCTGCGCGGCACGATCCAGAACGACGTGCTCAAGGAGTACATCGCGCGCGGCACGTACATCTATCCGCCGCGGCCGTCGATGCGCCTCATCACCGACACGTTCACGTACTGCAGCCCGCGAGGTGCCGCAGTGGAACACCGTGTCGATCAGCGGCTACCACATCCGCGAGGCCGGGGCCGACGCGATCCAGGAGGTCGCGTTCACGCTCGCCGACGGCATGGCCTACGTCGAGGCCGCGATCGCCGCCGGGCTCGCGGTCGACGACTTCGCCCCGCGGCTGTCGTTCTTCTTCAACGGCCACAACAACTTCCTCGAGGAGATCGCCAAGTTCCGTGCCGCCCGCCGCATGTGGGCCCGGATCATGCGCGACCAGTTCGGCGCCCAGAACCCCAAGAGCTGGCAGCTCCGGTTCCACACCCAGACCGCCGGCGTCACGCTCCAGGCCCAGCAGCCGCTGGTCAACATCGCCCGGGTCACGATCCAGGCGCTGGCGGCGGTGCTCGGCGGCACCCAGTCGCTGCACACCAACAGCTTCGACGAGGCCCTCGGCCTGCCGACCGAGGAGGCGGCGCGGATCGCGCTGCGCACGCAGCAGGTCATCGCTCACGAGAGCGGCGTCGCCGACTTCATCGACGCGCTCGGCGGCAGCTACGCGATCGAGCACCTGACCTCGGCCATCGAGGACGGCGCCCGCGCGTACCTCGACGCGATCGCCGAGCAGGGCGGCGTGATCGCCGCGATCGAGCGCGGCTACCAGGCCCGCGAGATCGAGCGCCGGGCCTACGAGCACCAGCGCGCGGTCGAGCGCAAGGACCGGATCGTCGTCGGCGTCAACGACTTCACGATCGACGACGAGGTCCCGGTCGAGGTGGCCCGGATCGATCCGGCGCTCGAGCGCGATCAGGTCGCGCGGGTCCGGGCGGTGCGCGCGCGCCGCAACGCCGATGAGCACGCCCGCGCGCTGACAGCGCTCGGCGACGCCGCCCGCGGCACCGCCGACCTGGTCGAGCCGATCGTCGGCGCGGTCAAGGCGCTGGCCACCGTCGGCGAGATCGCCGACGTCCTGCGCGACGTGTTCGGCGAGCACCACCCGACCCGGACCCTGTGATGGCCGGCAAGTCCCGGCGCCCGGCCCCGCCGCCGGTCCGCCGTCAGCTGGCGCTGCCCGTGTCGACCTCACCGCTGCGCGGGGCGATCCTGACGATCGCCGACGCCCTGTGCGACCAGGACATCCCGGTCCCGGCCCTGACCAACCGCGGGTTCGCCGAGAAGTTCGGCAGCCCCAGCCACGGCCTCGACGACGTCGCGCTGGCCCGGCTGCTGGCCGAGTACGTCGACCGCGGCATGCTCCGCTGGCGCGGCCGGGCCGAGCACCTGCTGGGCCGCCCCGACGTGATCGGCCTGACCCCGGCCGGCGGCGCCGCCTGGGAGGCCGCCCGCAGCCCCGACTGGGAGCGCTACGTCGACATCACCCTGCGCGAGACCAAGGACGACTGGCGGCTCGAGGTCCGCTCGCCGTCGAAGGACGCCGCGTTCTCGTACCTGACCGCGGGCGAGGCCGGGGCGCTGCACGTGCTCACCGGGCGGCCGCGCTGGAAGAAGGTGCCGCGGGCCGCGGTGCTGCCATGGCGCAAGATGTCGGTGTGGGTAGGACGCGTGTCGTGCCGCATCCCGGCGCTGGCGCCCGATCCCGTCCGGTTCACCAAGCAGTTCGCCGGCTGGCGGTCGGCGCGCGATCTGCGGAGCGCGTGATCCCACGGGGTTGCGTCGGCGGCATTTTCGAGCTTCCATAAGGACATCGCGAACGGGGCGCGGCCAGCGGTGTGGGCCAGCTCTCGCAACCCGGGGGGAACCATGCCGATCACCAAGAGCGAGCTGACGCTGCGCCTGTCCGAAACCCAGAAGCTGGCCAAGGGCAAGGCCGAGCAGGTCGTCAACGTCATGTTCGACGCGATGGCCGGCGCCCTCGAGCGCGGCGAGCGCATCGAGATCCGGGGCTTCGGCAGCTTCGAGGTGCGGAGCTACAAGCCCTACGAGGGCCGCAACCCGCGCACCGGCGAGACCGTGCACGTGAAGGCCAAGCGCCTGCCGTTCTTCAAGGTCGGCAAGGAGCTGCGCGAGAACATCAACGCCTCGACCGCGCCGCTCGAGGGCGCCGACCCGCACGATCCCGACGAGGCCGACGACGCCCACGACGACGCCGAGAGCGGCGAGGACGTCGGCCACGACGCGACCGACTGATCGTCAGCAGCGCGCCGCAGACTGCGCTCGAGCCGCCCAGAAGCGCGCCCAGCGCGGCGAGCGGCCGACCCCGACGCCATCGGCGTAACAGTCCGCCAGTCGCTGCATCGCCCGCGCGCAGCCGCCGCGCGCGCCTCGCCGGAAGAACTCGACCGCGCCTGGGCGATCGCGCCGACGCCCCTCCCCCTCCGCCAAGGCACGGCCGACCTCGAACGCGCAGTGGGCGTCGCCGAGCGCCGCGCCGATCGCGAACCAGTTGACCGCGTCGGCGAGATCGCGCGAGATGCCGACGCCGTCGCGGCGCATGATCCCGAGCTCGTAGGCGGCGGCCGGGAAGCCGTCGAGGGCCGCGCGCGTGAACAGCGCGGCGGCGCGGCGGGCGTCGCGGCGCACGCCGTGGCCGTCGAGGTAGAGCCGCGCCAGGTGCAGCCGCGCCCGCGCCTGCCCGCGCGCCAGCGCCCGCCGCCACAGCCGCGCGATCTCGGCCCAGGGCTCGGGCCGGGCCCGGGTCCGGCCGTGGGCGAGCCGGTGGCCGAGGCGGAACAGCGCCTCGCCGTCGCCCGCCGCCGCCCGACGCCGCAGGGTGCTCGTGGTCTCCATGCCCGACCTCGCCGCGATCGATCGCACCGACGGTGACGTCCGTCAACCGGAACCTGATCCTGATCCTGAGCCGGAGCCGGAAGCCGGAGCCGGAGCCGGAGCCGGAGCCGGAAGCCGGAGCCGGAGCCGGAGCCGGAGCCGGAACCGGAGCCGGAGCCGGAGCCGGAGCCGGAAGCCGGAGCCGAAGCCGGAGCCGGAGCCGAAGCCGAAGCCGGAAGCCGCGGCCGGAAGCCGGAGCCGGAAGGCGGGGCCGGAAGGCGGGGCCGAAGCCGGAGCAGGAGCCGGAGCCGGAAACCGGAGCCGGAAACCGGAGCCCGGAGCCGGAGCCGGAAGCCGGAGCCGGAAGCCGGAGCCGGAAGCCGGAGCCGAAGCCGGAAGCCGGAGCCGGAGGAAACCGGAGCCGGAAACCGGAAGCCGGAGCCGGACCGTCGAGGACTCAGCCGGCGGCGGCGGCGGTCAGCTCGCGCCGACGCCGCCGCGCCGCCCAGCCGTGGCGCACCAGCGCGCCCCACAGCCGCAGCTTCTGATCGGCCAGGATCTCGGTGCCGGCGACCCGGGCGGCGTACATCTCGAGCACGTCGGGATCGAACAGCACCAGGCTGAGCCACCGCTGCCAGTTCGGCCCGTGCTGGTACAGGAGCCGCGCCAGGTGACGATCGAGCGCGAGCTCGCGGCCGACCGTCGCGCGCCGCAGCGCCCGCCGGTAGCCGGCGAAGCCGACGTCGCCGTCGGCGAGCGCCCGGGCCACCGCGTCGCCGGCGACCTGGGCCTGCTCCATCGCCACCGCGATGCCCTCGCCGGTCAGGCCGTCGATGCCGGCGGCGTCGCCGACGGTCAGGAGCCGCGGCGCGCTCACCGGCGCCCGCGGATCGTAGCCCCACACCGGCCACCCGCGCGGGCCCTTGGCGGGCAGCGTCACGCCGTACGGCTCGAGGTGCCGGGCCAGCAGCTTGAGCAGCTCGGGGCCGCCGCGGCGCGACGACGGGTAGTGCATCAGGCCGACGTTGACGCGGCCGCCGGCGACCGGGAACAGCCACACGTAGCCGCGCAGCCCGTCGACCATCGGCGTGAAGTCGTAGACCATCGCGTCGTCGCCGCGCCCGCCCGGCAGCTCGGCCATGAACAGCCGGTGCGGCAGCGCCTTGGCGTTGCCGGTCAGGTGCTTGCGCACCACCGAGGCTGCGCCGTCGGCGCCGACGACGATCTTGGCCGCCAGCTCGCCGCCGTCGCCGAGCTTGAGCCGGACGTGATCGTCGGTGACGGTCAGCGCGTCGACCGCGACCTCGGTCCGCACCTCGACGCCGCGGGCGCGGACCTGCTCGACCAGGCTGGCGTCGAACTCGACCCGGCGGATGACCCGCACCGGCCGGCCCATCGTCACGGTCCGCTGGAACCCGCCGAAGCGCACGGTCGCCGCCGGCGACGCGATCGCCGGCACGGTCAGCGTCAGATCGAGCGCGGCCAGGGCCTCGTCGATGTGCCCGGTCAGCCCGCCGCCGCACGGCTTGTCGCGCGGGAACGCGTAGCGATCGAGCACGACCACGTCGCGCACGCCACGCTGGTGCAGCCGGGCCGCCACCGCGGCGCCGGCCGGGCCGGCCCCGACGACGATCACCTCATGGACGCGGGCGCTCACGGCGCAGCGTGTAGCACGACCGCGTCCGCGATCACACGCCGGCGTGGGCCTTGACGGCGACGCTGACGACCATCCGCCCCGCCGGCACCATGTCGCCCTGCTGCACCAGCAGGTTCGAGCCGACGACGATGTTGAACGGGGTCTTGAAGTCGCCCATGAACTCGGCCAGCGTGGCCTTGCCGGTCGGCGACAGCACCACCGCGGCCTCGGTCAGGGTCGTGCCGGCCGGGATCGGCGGCACCGATCCGATCTCGCGCGCCAGCGGATCGCCGGCCCGGGTCACGGTCATCGGCGCGGCGTAGACCTTCATCTCGGGCGTGTCGGTGTTGAGGCTGTTCTCGGTGACCCGGTAGGTGATCGCGTCGATCGTGACGTCGATGACCGGCTCGTCCTGGATGGTCGACAGCTCCGGCTTCTCGGTCAGCAGGTCGACGCCGGTGTAGAGCGACACGAACAGGGTCAGGTCGCAGGTCAACGACGTCGCGTTGCACTGGGCGATGCACGCGCCCATCGCGCAGGCCTGGGCCGCGGCCGCCGCGCACGGGTCGGGCGCGACCGTGCACTGGGTCGAGACCAGCTGGTCGGCGTTGTTCAGCGACCAGTCGCCGGCGTCGATCGTGAAGGTCTTCTCCGGCAGGGCCAGGTCGAAGTTGGTGATGTTGGAGTCGACCAGCCCGCACGCCGCGAGGGGCACGGCCAGGACAGCGACGAGGAAGGAGCGCAGCAGCATAGGGGTACCTCCGTAAGCGAAGGCCCCCATCGTAACACCTCCGGTCGACGCCGGCCGCGCGCGATCGCGCCGCTGTGCGCGACCACGCGTTGTGGGCGCGCGCCTACAGCGCCCCCACGACGTCCTCGGCCAGCGTCCATGGATCGGCGCGGCGCGCGGCCACCTCGACCGCCGCGTCGTGGAGCCCGCCGCGCGCGGCCAGCGCCGCCTCGACCCGATCGGCCAGGAGCGCCCGCACCAGCTCGGCGATCTGCGCGGCGGCGCGGCCGGTGGCGCGCCCGGCGCCGGCGGCCCCGGTCCAGGCCAGCTCGCGGTGGCGCTCGATCGCGACCGCCAGCTCGGCGATCCCCGAGCCGTTGCCGAGGCCGCGGTTGGCGATCGTCCGCAGGATCTCGACCTCCTTGCGCTCGCCGCTGGCCCGCAGATCGAGCATGTGCATGAGGTCGCGCTCGGTGCGATCGGCGCCCTCGCGATCGGCCTTGTTGACGACCAGCACGTCGGCGATCTCGAGGATGCCGGCCTTGATCGCCTGGATGTCGTCGCCGAGGCCCGGCACCGTGACGACGACGGTGGTGTGGGCCGCCTTCATCACCTCGACCTCGTCCTGGCCGACGCCGACCGTCTCGACCAGCATCCGCTGGTAGCCCATCGCGTCGAGCACCGCGACCACGTCGAAGGTCGAGCGCGACAGCCCGCCGAGGTGGCCGCGGGTCGCGAGCGAGCGGATGAACACGCCGTCGTCGGTGAAGTGGCGCTGCATGCGGATGCGATCGCCGAGGATCGCGCCGCCCGAGAACGGCGAGGTCGGATCGACCGCGACCACGCCGACCCGCTCGCCGGCGGCGCGGTAGTGCGCGATCAGCGCGTCGACCACGGTCGACTTGCCGGCGCCGGGGTTGCCAGTGACGCCGACGATGTAGGCCCGCCCGGTGTGGGCGTGCAGGGCCTTGAGCGCGGCGCGCGCGGCCGGGGTGCGATCGTCGACGTCGCGCATCAGCCGGGCGGCGATGCGGACGTCGCCGGCGAGGACGCGCGCGACGGTGGCGGCGGTGGCGGGCGAAACGGCGGCGGGGTCGGCGGCGGTGGTCATTTCATCGTCTTCCAGCGCTGCTCGGGGCCCGGCGGGCGGTAGAGCTGGAGCGCGCGGGTGGCGGAGGTGGCGGTGAAGCTGTGCTCGACGCCGGGCGGGATCTGGATGACCGCGTTGGCGTCGACCGCGATCGCGACCCCGCCGACGATCATCGTGCCGCCGCCGGCCTCGACGTAGATCACCTCGGTCTCCTTGGCGTGGACGTGGGTCGGGACCGCGACGCCGGCGTCGACCTCGATCACGCCGACCGACGCGGCGCCCTGCTCGATCACCAGCGTCGTGGCGCCGCCCGCGCGCACGTAGCGCCGCGCGGCGCTGGCGAGGACGACCTTGACCACGGGCGGGCGCGCCGGCACCTGGCTCGACAACAGCTCGGGCAGCGCGCCGGCCCGGGCCACGCCCATCGCGCCGCCGGGCGCCAGCGCGACGGTGGCCTCGATCGCCTGGCCGTCGCGCGCCGTCAGCTCGAGGCGCGCGCCCCGCGGCGCCAGCACCACGTCGCCGGCCGCGACCGCGGTCCGGGTCGCGTCGATCACCACGGTCGCCGGGCCGCGCAGGCGCCACAGCTCGTCGCGCTCGGGTCGGCGCGGGCCGATCCCGCGGCTGGCCTCGGCCCGCACGTCGAGCAGCGCCAGCGCCGGGTTGCCGGTGTTCCGCTCGTCGAGCAGCACCGCGACGTCGAGGCCGGCCTGCGCGTGGTGCGCGACCATGCGCCGATCGATCAGGTTCTGCATCGTCGGCGCGGTGAACCGGAACGGCAGCTCGATGGCCTGGCCGCGCAGCGGCGACGCCCACGGGTAGGCCTCGAGCACGCGGCTCAGGCACTCGGCCAGGATCGGATCGCGCGGGCCGTCCTCGACCAGCTCGATCCGGGCCCCGCCCTCGCCGATCATCACCAGCGCGCGGATCGTGCCGGCCAGGTGGAAGTCGTCGGTGGCGGCCACCGCCCAGCACTGGTTGGCCACCGGCGCCAGCTCGTTCATCGCGTGCTCGACCGCGGCGATGCGCTCCTCGGCGGGCGCCTCGTCGGGGTCGCCGCCCTCGGAGCCCAGGCCCAGCGGGTCGGCGTCGACGCCAGCGTCGGGCGCCGGCGGCGGCTGCGGCGTCGTCGGGCGACCGTCGTGACAGGCGAGGAGCGCCAGCGCCAGGCCGACCGCGCCGGCGCGCCGCATCAGGCCGCCTCGATCCGAGGGCGCACCACCGCCTCGACCCACGCGACGATCTCGGTGGTCGCGGTGCCGGGCGTGAAGATCTTGGCGACGCCGAGCTCGGCCAGCTTGACCATGTCGTCCTTGGGCACGATGCCGCCGCCGAACACCAGCACGTCGCCGGCGCCGCGCCCGCGCAGCGCGGCGAGCACCGCCGGGAACAGCGTCATGTGCGCGCCCGACATGATCGACAGACCGACCGCGTCGACCGCCTCCTGGACCGCGGCCGCCGCGATCATCTCGGGGGTCTGGTGCAGGCCGGTGTAGACGACCTCGTAGCCGGCGTCGGCCAGGGCCCGGGCGACGACCTTGGCGCCGCGATCGTGCCCGTCGAGGCCGGGCTTGGCGACGAGGATGCGGAGCTTGCGGGGGGTGGTCATGGTCGGTCCTTACTTGCTGGCGCGGCCGAGCAGGCCGCGGGCGATCACCAGGCGCTGGATCTCGCTGGTGCCCTCGTAGATGCGCGTGACCCGGACGTCGCGGTAGGCGCGCTCGACCGGGAAGTCGGTGGTGTAGCCGTAGCCGCCGTGGACCTGCAGCGCGATGTCGCAGATCTTGCCGGCCTGCTCGGTCGCGTAGAGCTTGGCCATCGCGGCGTGGTCCGAGAACGGCAGCCCGGCCTCCTTGGCCGAGGCCGCCCGCAGGATCAGCAGGTGGGCCGCGTCGAGCCAGGTCGCCGCGTCGGCCAGCATGTTGCCGATGGCCTGGTGCTTCCACAGGGTCACGCCGAACTGCTCGCGCTCGCCGGCGTAGCGGCACGCGGCCTCGAGCGCGCCCCGCGCGATGCCGACCGCCTGGCTGGCGATGCCGATGCGGCCGCCGTCGAGCGCCATCATCGCCAGCCGGAAGCCGCCGCCGACCCCGCCGAGCACGTCGGCGTCGCTGACCTCGACCCCGTCGAGCACGAGCTGCGCGGTCGACGAGCCGTGCAGGCCCATCTTGTCCTCGAGCCGCCCGACCACGAGCCCGGGCGCGCCGCCGCGGACCAGGAACGCGGTGATGCCCTTGTGGCCGGCGCTCAGGTCGGTCATCGCCCAGACCACCAGCACGCCGGCGTGATCGCCGCTGGTGATCCACTGCTTGGTGCCGCGCAGGCGGTAGCCGCCGTCGACGCGCTCGGCGACGGTGCGCATCGCCGACGGATCCGAGCCCGCCTGGGGCTCGGACAGCGCGAACGCGCCGCACACCGACGCGCCGCTGACCACGCCCGGCACGTAGGCCTGGCGCTGCGCCGGCGTGCCGACCGCGGCGATCAGCTCGGCCACCATGTTCGTGACCGACACCGCGACCGCGACCGAGGCGTCGACCCGCGCCAGCTCCTGCAGCGCCAGCACGTACGCGATCGTCCCGGCGGCGGCGCCGCCGAGCGCCTCGGGCACGTTGACCCCGAGCAGGCCGAGCTGCCCCAGCTCGCGCAGCTCGGCCAGCGGGAACGTGCCGTCGCGATCGCGCGCGGCCGCGCCCGGGGCCAGGCGCCGCTCCGCGAACTCGCGCGCGGTGCGCTGGATCAGGCGTTGCTCTTCGGTCGGCTCGAGTTGCACGGGTCAGTCCTCGCTGTCATCGGGATCGGCGATCGCGACCGGGTGGTACACGAACGCCAGCTTGGCCACCTTGCCGCGCGGATCGGTCAGCGTCCAGGCGGCGACCTTGGCGGCGGCGCAGTCGGCCCAGGCCGGGGCCAGCGGCTGCGGCGCCGCGAACCCGACCGACTCGACCTTGCCGCGGGTGCCGACGTAGACGGTCACCGCGACGTTGGCGGGATCGCCGCCGCCGGGCTTGGCGCACGCCGCCAGCTCGACCGGCTTGCCACCGACCGCGCGCACGGCCTTGTCCTCGTCCCACGCCACCGCGGTCGAGCCGCCGGCGAAGATCACCGGGAACGTGACCTCGGCCTTGCCATGGCCCTGGGGCCGGCCGAACTCGACCTGGCGCGCGACCTCGAGCAGGCACTGCTCGATCGGCCACGCCCCGAGATCGCTGTGGGTCAGGAGGACGCTCGTGAGCGTGCCGTCGGCCGCGACCGACCAGGTCAGATCGACCGCGCCGCCCAGCCAGCGCCGCCGCGCGAGGCGCTCGGTGTAGCAGGCGTTGAGCGCGGCCGCGTGGGGCGCGACCTTCGCGGCCGCGACCTCGGGATCGAACTTGCCGCGGTCGCTGACCAGCTCGAGGCCGTCGTCCTCGCCGGCGTCGTCGACGTCGTCGTGATCGATCGGGCGGGCGTCGACCGGCGGCGTCGGATCGACCGGGGCCGGCTTGCTCGAGCCGCCGCACGCGGCGGGCGCGATGAGCGCGATGAGCGCGAGGTCCTGCGCGCGCATCACATCGACTCGAACGCGAACGCGTACGACCACTCGAGCGCCTTGGGCAGCCGGCCGAAGTCGATCTCCTCGATCTTGCGCACGACGCAGGCCTCGACCTCGTCGTTGTCGAGGCTGGTCTCGGTCACGTGGGTGCCCTGGGCCTGGCCGCCGGCGCTGATCGTGAACGACACCGCGACGTGGCCGCGGGCGTTCTTGTCGGCCTTGCCCGAGTTGACCGCGTCGGCCAGGCACCGGGCCGCCGCCGTGCGCTTGCGCTCGAGGATCGCGGTGATCTCGTCCATGCGCTCGGGCGGCACCAGGTCGCCGCCCGAGTCGTCGGCGACGTCGCCCGAGTCGTCATCCCCGCCCGCGGGCGTGGTGTCGGCGGACTTGGACTTGCCGCCACAGGCGGCGAGCGCGGCGATGAGCACGACAGCGGCGATGCGCATGGATCCTCCCAGGTTCGATCGACGACGGTGGTCCGACAACGTGACAGCGACGGCGCGCTTACGCGCCCTTGGCGAGGTAGCTGGCGATGACCAGGCGCTGGATCTCGCTGGTGCCCTCGTAGATCTCGGTGATCTTGGCGTCGCGGAAGTGGCGCTCGACCGGGTACTCGGTCACGTAGCCGTTGCCGCCGAAGATCTGGATGGCGTCGCGCGCCGCCTTGTTGGCGACGTCCGACGTCATCAGCTTGGCCATGGCCGCCTCCTTGCCGAACGGCTGCTTGGCGTCCTTGAGGTAGGCGGCGCGCAGGGTCAGCAGGCGCGAGGCGTCGATCTCGGTGGCCATGTCGGCCAGCTTCCACTGGATGGCCTGGTGCTGGCCGATCGGCTTGCCGAAGGTCTTGCGGGTCTGGGCGTACGCGAGCGAGTCCTCGAGCGCGGCCCGGGCGATGCCGACCGCCTGGGCGGCGATGCCGATCCGGCCGCCGTCGAGCGTCGACATCGCGACCTTGAAGCCGCCGCCGACCTCGCCCAGCACGTGGCTGGCCGGCAGGCGGACGTCGTCGAGGAAGATCTGGCACGACTTCGAGCCGCGGATGCCGAGCTTGTCGTCGGGCGCGCCGCACCGCACGCCCTTGGTGTCCATCGGCAGGATGAACGCGGTGATGCCCTTGTGACCCGCGGCGCGGTCGTTCATCGTGAACAGCACGCACACGTCGGCGACCGGGCCGTTGGTGATCCAGTTCTTGACGCCCTCGATGACGAAGTCGTCGCCGTCGCGGGTCGCGGTGGTGCGCTGGGCCGCGGCGTCGGAGCCGGCCTCGGGCTCGGACAGCGCGAAGCAGCCGAGCAGCTTGCCGCTGGCCAGCGGCTTCAACCAGCGCTCGCGCTGCGGGTCGGTGCCGAACCGGTAGATCGGATCGCACACGAGCGAGTTGTTGACGCTCATGATCACGCCGGTGGACGCGCACGCCCGGGACACCTCCTCCATCGCCAGCACGTAGCTGACGTGGTCGAAGCCCGACCCGCCCCACTGCTCGGGGATGGCGATGCCCAGGAAGCCGAGCTCGGCCATCGCGGCGACCAGCTCCTTGGGGTGGCGGTGCTCGCGATCGATCTCGGCCGCCTTCGGCAGCACCTCGTTGGTGGCGAAGTCGCGGGCGGTCTTCTGGACGGCGAGCTGCTCTTCGGTCAGGGCGAACTGCATGACGGGCTCCTTGGCGATCAGGATCCGGTGAACTGGGCCGCGCGCTTGCCGAGGAAGGCGGTCATGCCCTCCCGCTGATCCGCGGTCGCGAACAGGGCGCCGAACTCGCGCTGCTCGAGCGCGAGCGCGTCGGGGAGCGTCATCGACTGGCCGAGGTGGATGCAGCGCTTGGCCGCGGCCACGGCCAGCGGGCCGTTGGCGGCGATGCGCCCGGCCAGGGCCCGGACCGCGGTCATCATCGCGGCGGCGGCGGGCGTCGCCACCGCGCCGTCGGCGCCCTGGGCGTCGGCGAAGACCGCGTCGACCAGGCCGATGCGCAGGGCCTCGGCGGCGTTGATCTGATCGCCGGTGACGCACAGCTCCTTGGCCTTCGCGACGCCGACCCGCCGGGCCAGGCGCTGGGTGCCGCCGAAGCCGGGGATGACGCCGAGCTTGACCTCGGGCTGGCCGAACTTGGCCCGCTCGACCGCGTAGATGAAGTCGCACGCCAGCGCCAGCTCGCAGCCGCCGCCGAGCGCGAAGCCGTTGACCGCGGCGATCCAGACCTGGGGCGCGCCCTCGATGGCCGCGCCCAGGCGGCCGCCGGCCTCGGCGAAGCCCTGGGCCTCGGCCGGCCCCAGCGCCTGCATCTCGGCGATGTCGGCGCCGGCGACGAAGGCCTTGGCGCCGGCGCCGGTGACGACGACCACGCGGACCGCGGCGTCGGCGGCCAGCGCGGCCGCGGCCGCGGTCAGCTCGCGGATGACCTGCGACGACAGCGCGTTGAGCGCGGCCTCGCGGCGGATGGTCACGATGGCCAGCGGGCCGTCGCGATCGATGGCGATGGTCTCGGACTCGGTCATGCGCGCCGGACCATACACGATCCGGTCCGCGCGGCGGCGGGCCCAGGGCCGGCCACGCGGTCGCACCGACCGACCGACCGACGCCGCGCCGGGCCGCTCAGCGCGCGGTCAGGCCGCCGTCGATGGCCAGCTCGGCGCCGGTCACGAACGCGCCCTCGTCGCTCGCGAGGTACAGGATCGCCGCGGTGACGTCGTCGACGTGGCCGAGCCGTCCCAGCGGCGCGGCCTTCGCGAGCTGGGCCTTGGCGGCGCTCGGCTCGCCCAGCGCCGCGGCCATCGCGTCGACCATCGGCGTGTCGATGAACGACGGGTGCAGCGAGTTGCAGCGGATGCCGTAGCCGGCGCGCGCCGCAGTGCAGCGCCACCGACTTGGTCAGCAGCCGGACCGCGCCCTTCGACGCGCAGTAGCCGGCGAGATCGGGCACGCCGATCAGGCCGGCCACGCTCGACAGGTTGATGATCGATCCGCCGTGGGCCTTCATCGCCCCGACCGCGGCCCGGCAGCCCAGGAACGTGCCCTCGACGTTGACCTGGTACATCAGCCGGAAGTCGGCCAGCGTCGCGGTCTCGATGTCGCCGTGGCGGCCGATGCCGGCCGAGTTGACCAGGACGTCGAGCCGACCGGCCCGGGCCAGCACCTCGGCCACGACCACCGCCCAGCGCGCCTCGTCGATCACGTCGAGGGCCGCGGCCCAGTGCGGCGCGCCCAGCGCGGCGGCCACCGCGGCGGCGCCCTCGGCGTCGCGATCGGTCACGACCACGGTCGCGCCCTCGGCGGCGAGGCGGTGGGCGGCGGCGCGGCCGATGCCCGAGGCGCCGCCGGTGATGAGCGCGACCTTGCCGGCGACGCGCCCGGCCCGTGTGCTGTCAGCCATGGCGTGTTCTACCGCGGCGGCCGCCGCGAAGTCACTCGGCCGAGCGGACCACCGCCTCGAACTCCGCGGCGTCGGGCGCGACCGAGGCGTAGAACAGGCCGAGCATGTCGTCGGTGGTCGGCTGCCACACGTAGACGCCGAGCGTGACGGCCAGGCCGTTCATGACCGCGTGGCCGCGGCACAGCGCCGCCGGATCCTCGCGCAGCGCCTGATCGGCCACGCACTCGAGATCACCGCCGAGCAACGCGGCGCTGCCCTTGACCTGATCGCTGATCTGCTGGGCCTGCCGGCGCAGCTGCTCGAGATCGACCTGGGCCAGGAACGCGCCCTCCGAGTGGACCCGGAACGCGAGCAGCAGATCGTCAGGATCCATCACGCTGGCGCCGCGGAACATCGCCTCGAACCGCACCCACTGACTGCCGCGGGTCTGGCTCCTGCGCAGCCGGCGATCGGTCTTCCAGCCGCCGCCGGGCGGCAGCGCGACGGTCATGCCGACGTACGAGCGGTACGGCGACTTGATCGCCTTGACGTTGGGGCGGTTGGCCCGCTGGTAGATGATCACCACCAGCGCGATCACGCCGACCGCGACCAGCACCATCGCGCCGTGGATCGCCCCGAACCGCGGCGCCGGGGCCACGCCCTCGCCCATCGCGGTGCCGCCGCCGAGCGGCGGGTGGCGGCTGGCGCCCGGGGTGTGGACGACCTCGACGTCCTCGGGCGGCGTGGTCAGGGGCGCCCGCCGCCGCGGCTCGATGGCCAGCTCGAGCTCGAGCGGGGGCTCCGGCGGCGGGCCGGGCGGCGGGCGGTGCGCGTCGTCGTCGCTCATCGACACAGCCCCGCGTCGAAGAAGTACGACAGCGTGTACGGGCTGCACTCGAAGCCCGGCGAGTTGGCGCCGCGGATCCGCACGTAGGACGTGTACCGGTCGGTCTGGCCCGGCCCGCACGCGCCGTCGAGGTACTGGCTCAGCGTCAGGGTCGTGCCGGCCGCGGCCTCGTAGCAGTAGCCGGCGGGCCAGCCGCACGAGTCGGTGTTCAAGCACAGCTCGTAGCTGCCAGCGCCGGCGGGCACGGTCAGCGTCACCGACACCTGGTAGTCCTCGTCGAACGAGAAGCTGCCGCAGCCGCAGCTGCCGTCGGTCTCGGTCAGCGGGATCGCGTAGTAGTCGCCGTCGCCGCTGCCGTAGATGGTCATGCTCGTGTAGGTGTTCGACTGATCGCTGCCGACGCCGCCGAGCGTGCGCACCGAGCCGCAGTCGGGGTTGGGCTCGTAGGCGTCGCTGAAGGTGCCGTTGTCGACCGTGCCGTCGCAGTTGTCGTCGATGTTGTTGCAGGTCTCGGTGGTGGGGGTGCCGGGCGTGCAGGTCGCGGGCGCGCCGTTGGTGCACTGGGGCGCGGTCCGGACGCACGCGCCGGTGCCGCAGGTCTGGGTGCCGGGGTTGACGTTGGTGCAGGCGCCGGCGACGGTGCCGGTGCAGGTCGACGCGGTCGGATCCTGGCAGGTCGCGTTGCAGGTCAAGGTCACCGGCCCGGCCGTGGTCGTGGCGCCGCACTCCTGGGCCTGGGTCCGGCACGCGCGCGCGCCGTTGCAGGCGGCGACGTTGGCGGGCACGTCGGCCTTGCGCCGGCAGCTGTCGCCCAGCCACGAGTGGAAGAAGCCGACGCACGACACCGCGCCGCACTCGTTGTCGGGATCCTGACCCGACGGCACCGCCGCGCACGTGCCGAGCGAGCCGGGCAGGTCGCAGGCCTCGCACGAGCCGGTGCAGGCGCTGGTGCAGCAGACGTTGTCGACGCACTGGAGCCCGCCGGCGCACTCGTTGGTCGCGGTGCAGAACCCGCCGGGGCCGGCGTCGGGGACGCACGTGCCGCCGGTGCAGTGGGCCGAGGCGTCGCAGCCGGCGTCGCCGGTGCACGAGGTCGAGCAGGTCGGCGGGGTCTGGGCCGGAGCGCTCGTGCACACCACCGCCGGGTACGGCCCGCAGGCGCTGGCCTCGATGCCGCCGCAGCCGCTGTCGTCGTCGCGGGTCGCGGTCGTGCACTGGTTCGCGGCGCTGCAGACGCCGTCGACGCGGGTGCCCTGGCAGGTGCTCGGCGCGCCGCACACCGACGCCTGCCCGTAGGCGCCGCAGTCGTTGTCGGCGGCGCAGCAGTCGCCGGTCGCGCAGCAGAAGCCGTTGCCGCAGTGGCCGCTCTGGCACTCGCCGGCGTCGTCGCAGGTGCCGCCGCTGGGCTGGTCGGGGACGCACTGGCCACCGGCGTTGCAGTAGGCGTTGGCGTCGCAGTCGGCGTCGCCGGTGCACGACGTCGGGCACAGCGGCGCGGTCTGGGTCGCGCTGCCGGTGCAGAACACCGGCCGGTACGGGCCGCAGTCGCTGGCCGGGGTGGTGCCGGTGCAGGCCGAGTCGTCGTCGACGCCGGCCGCGGTGCCGCAGATCGACGCGACGCAGGTCGCGACGTCGGCCTCGCCGTCGCACGCGCTGGGCGACGTGCACACCGGCGCCGAGTGGTACGCCACCGGGCAGGCGGCGGCGGCGTTGCAGCAGTCGCCGCCGGCGCAGCAGAAGCCGTTCTGACAATGGTCGCTCTTGCAGCGCCCGTCGTCGACGCCGCAGGCGAGGCCGTCGTCGAGATCCTCGCGGCAGGTCTGGCTCGCGGGGTCGCACCAGGCGTCGGCGTCGCACTGCGCGCTCGAGGTGCACGAGGTCGGGCACAGCGGCGCGGTCTGGTTGGCGGCGCCCGAGCAGCTGATCGGCAGCCAGAAGCCGCAGTCGTTGGCGACGGTCGTCGCCGAGCAGGCGCTGTCATCGGCGACGCCGTTCTGGGTCGTGCACTCGAAGTTGGTGTTGCAGACCGCGGCGCCGCGGGTGCCCTGGCAGCTCGCGGGCGTGTCGCACACCGGCATGAACGTGCCGAAGGTCGGGCAGTCCATCGCCTGCTGGCAGCAGTCGCCGTCGCCGCAGCAGAAGCCGTTCTGGCAGTGGCCGCTCTCGCAGTCGGAGCTCTCGTCGCAGACCCCGCCGCCGGGGAGATCGTCGAGGCACACCGACGCGTCGCAGTGCGCCGACGGGATGCACTTGAGATCGCCCTCGCCGTCGCACGCCGTGGCGCAGGTGGCGCCGTCCTCGCCGCCGTCGGCGCAGGTGTACAGCCCGCACAGCACCGCCGGCTGCTGCTGGCAGCCGGTGACGCCGGCGCACACGTCGCCGGCCCGCTCGAAGTAGCCCAGCGCGCCGAGCTCACACATCGGCGCGTCGCAGTCGAGCGGGTTGTCGTCGACGCCGCCGAGGCAGTCGTTGTCGCGGCCGTCGCAGGTCTCGCGCCCGCCGTTGTACGACTCGGGATCGGCGTCGTCGCAATCGGCGTCGAGGCAGCCGTCGCCGACGCCGTGGCGATCGCCGTCGGCGTCGATGCAGCACACGCCGTTGAGCGGCATGCACTGCCGGCGCGGCCGCTCATCGACCGAGGTCACCATCTGGCACGTGAACCCGGTCGCGCACACGGTCGGATCGGCGGTGCAGTCGACCGCGCAGAACTTGCCGGCGGTGAGCTGGACGCACAGATCGCCGTCGTCGCCGCAGTCCTCGTCGGTGGCGCAGGTGTCGCACAGGTTGGGCGGCGCCAGCACGCACACCCGCAGGTCGCCGCCGTCGTGCGACACGGTGTGGCAGGCGTAGCCGTCGGGGCAGTCGAAGTCGCAGGTGCGCGTGCAGGTGCGGGTGCCGGTCCCGTCGTCGTGGCAGACCCGGCTGGCGCAGTCGAGGTCGTCGACGCAGGCCTCGCCGAAGGCCGCGCCGGTCGGCCCGTCGGGGATCGCGGCGGCGTCGCTGCCGGCGTCGCCGTCGGGGGCGCTCGGGCGCGAGCTGGCGCAGGCCCCGAACCAGATCATGGCCACGGCGAGCGCGGCGCGGACGTACGACGAGTGCGGCATGGGTCCCCCGCGACCATGCTCCCGTACAGACGCGGGCTTTTCAAGCGCGGCGAGCCGGGGTCCGGAACCGGAACCGGAGCCGGAGCCGGACCGGTGCCGGAACCGGAGCCGGAACCGGTGTCGGAACCGGAGCCGGAGCCGGGACCGGGCGACCGGCCTCAGAACGCCGCTTCGACGCCGGCGCTGACGGTGACCGTGTTCGTCCCTGGACCCGCGAGCCCGGTCAAGCGCAGCGCCAGGCCGATGCCCTGGCGCCCGATCAGCAGGCCGACGTCGTAGGCCGCCGCCGCGGCGTCGCTCCAGCCCACGCCGACGCCAGCGTCGAGGCGCACCGGCAGGCGCGCGGTCGTGGTGAGGCTCACCAGCGCCGCTGCGCCGAGCGCGGTGTCGTCGACCGGCGCGCCGGTCAGCTCCAGGCGGACGCCGAGCGCGTAGAACCGCGGCAGGCGCCAGTACGAGCCCAACGACAGGTGCGCGGCCGGCACCCGCGCGTCGACGCGCACGCCGAACCCGAGGCTGGCGACGAGGAAGTGGCGGTCGAGCGCGCGGCGGAGCACCGACTCCGACGCCCCCACGTCGCTGGCGTAGGCGCGCTGCGCCTCCGGGGCCTGCGCCTCGGCCTCGTCGTCGGCGATGCCCGCGGTCGCGACCCCGCCGCCGCTGTCGCCGCCGCTGACCGTGGTCGAGTCCGAGTCGAGCGAGAGATCCGGCCGCGGTGGCGGCTGCGGCGCGGTCGCCGGGGTCGGGCGGCGCGCGTCGACCACGTCCTCGAACGTGCGCTCGCGCTGCTCCTCGCGCAGCGCGTCCCGCCGGGTGCCGGCCGGGGCCGGCACCGGGACCGCGATCACCGAGCGCACCGGCTCGTCGGCGCGGGTCGTCGAGGCGATCAACGCGGTGGTCGGCGCGACGATGCCGCGCTCGAGGGCCAGGAGCGTCGCGGCGTCGCGATCACCCGCGGCGTACAGGCGCGCGACCCGCAGGGCCGCCCACGTCGACGGCAAGATCGCGCTGGAGCCGCGCTCGAGCTTCGCGCGCAGCTTGCGCGGCCCGATCGAGATCTCGATCTCGCCCGACGGCACGCCGGCGGGATCGACCGCGACCAGGAGCGCGGCCTGGCCGGGGCCGACCCGGGTGGTGCTGGCCTCGGTGTCGACCACCGCCGGCGTGCGCCAGTCGACGGTGACCGGCGCGGCCCGGTCGCTCGCGAGGATCGTCGCGACCACCGCGGCGGCGTCGTCGAGCGAGCCGAGCACGCCCACGGTCGCGCCGGTGCGGGCGGCGATCGCCGCGAGCAGCCAGCGGTTGGGCGCGGCGCCCACGCCGATCGTGTGGATCGGCAGCCCGCCGGCGGCCGCGCGCTCGATCGCCGCGGCGTCGTCGGCGACCAGCCCGTCGGTGATGAGCACGACCTGCAGGGCCGGATCGCGCGGCAGCCGGGCCAGCGTGACCGCCAGCGCCCGGGTCAGATCGCTGGTGCCGGTCGGCAACGCGGCGAGCACGCGCCGCGCCTCGGCCCGATCGAGCGTGGCCCGCGCCGGCGCCTGGCCGAGGCCGGCGATCGCGACGGTGTCGCCGGCGGGCAGCGCGTCGATCAGGGTCCGCCCGACCGCGCGGGCGGCCGCGGCGGCGGCGCCGTCGAGCGAGCGCGAGCGATCGACGACGACGACCCAGCGCCGGGTCGCGCGCACGGGCGGTGCGGCGTCGGCGGCCGGCTCGATCAGCACCGCGACGTAGGCGCCGCCGCCGGCGGGCTCGACGAACGCGCGCACCTGCTCGGCCTGGTGGCTGCGCCAGCGCACGATCAGCTCGCGATCGCCGCGGGTGTCGTCGACGGTGACCGCGGCGCCACTGCCGGCGGCGGCGACCGCGATCGGGTGGGTCGGCGACACCACGTCGGCGGCGTCGTCGAGCGCGAGCCGCACGTGGAATGGGGTGGCGGCGCCGGCGCCGGTCGGCGGCGTGACCCGCGATCCGTCGGGCGCGCGGTCGGTGTCGACCGCGGTGCCGCTGCCGTGGGTCGGCTGACCGGTGGCCGTGCCCGGCACGAACCGCGGGCCGACCACCAGCGGGTGCGCCAGCTCCCAGATGCCGTCATGCCGGGGCAGCACCGCCTGCCAGCGCAACGTCACGACCACGTCGCCGCCGGCCGGGATGGGCGCCAGCGACTGCGTGAACATGCCCGGTCGCTCGACCTCGGTCAGGGCCGCGGCGCGGCCGGCCGCCACGGCGTCCTGGTACGCCGCCGCGGCCTCGGCCCGGCGCGCGATCACCCCGCGGACCTTGGTGCCGCCGACCGTCGCCTCCATCGCCTCGACCGCGGCGCCCGGCGGCAGCGGGAACACGTAGACCCCCTCGACCGCGACCGCGCGATCGTTGTGGAAGCGCTGGCGCACGACCCCGCGGGCCACGCCCAGGTGCACGTCGATCTCGATCGACGACTCGACCACCGGCACCGGCTGGGCCTGCACGAACAGCCCGGCGCCGGTCGCGGTCGCGCCCGCCCGCGCGGGGAACAGCGCGACCGCCAGGCACACCAGGACCGCGAGCCGCATGCCCATCCTGGGACCATATACGCACCGCCCCGCGGCCTGGTCTGGAACGCGTCACCAGCGACCACGGCCAGCGTGTCCGCGCGCCCGCGCCGCCGCGCAAGTCCCCGCCACCATGGGGGCGCGCACCTGGCATCGCCGCTGCAATTCGTCCGGGCATGCGCCGCCACCGCCCCGCCCCGCCCCGCCTCGCGCCCCGCCTGCGCCGCGCCGCCGTCGCCCTCGCCGTCACCGCCCTCGTGCTGCTGGCCCAGGCCGCCGCCGACCGCGGCCAACCGGCCGGTCCCACCACCGCGGCCCTCGCCCCATGACCTCGACCGCGCTCGCCCTGGCCGCGGCGCCGCGCCTCGGGCCCGGCCTCGGGCCCAGCCTCGGCCCCAGCCTCGGCCGGGTCTGGCGGGTCGCGCGGGTGCCGATCGCGGCGCTGTTGCTGACGCTGGTGGTCGCGCTCGAGATCACGATCGTCGCGGTGCTGGCGTGGCCGATCGATCGCGCCGAGCTGGTGCCCGCCGGCGACGACGCCCGCTGGGTGCACCTCGACGAGGTCCCGTCGATCGCCCAGGCCGCGGTGATCGAGGCCGAGGACGACGGCTTCTGTGATCACCGCTGCGTCGAGCTGCGCGGCCTGGCCCGGGCGGCCTGGCTCGACGCCCGGGCCGGGCGGGTCGCGTTCGGTGGGTCGACGCTGTCGATGCAGGTGGCGCGGCTGCGCTACACCCACACCGAGCCGCGCTCGGTCGCGCGCAAGGTGCGCGAGGCGGTGCTGGCGCTGCGGCTCGAGCGCGCGCTCGACAAGCGCGAGCTGCTCGAGCAGTGGTGGAACCGGGCCGACTTCGGCAACGGCGCGATCGGCCTGCGCGCCGCCGCGGCCACGTACTTCGGCAAGCCGGTGGCCGCGCTGACGACCGGCGAGGCGGTGATGCTGGCGTGCCTGCCACGGGCGCCGCGCGCGTACGATCCCTACGTCCACCCCGAGGCGCTGCGCCAGCGGCGCGATCGCGTGCTCGGGCTCCTGGTCGCCCGCGGCCACCTCGATCAGGGGACGGCGCAGGCCGCGGCGGCGGCGGCGCTCACGCCGGCACCGCGCTGAGCTCGTAGGCCTCGTAGATGTCGTCGTCGGTCAGCTCGCGCCGGGGCCGCGGGGCCGGCGCCGGCGGCGCCGCCGCCAGCCACGGCTCGTCGCGCCGCAGCGCCACGCGCAGCAGCTGCGCGCGCGCGGTCGCGTCCATGGCCACCCACTCCTCGGCGGTGAGGACGAAGCCGTGAAGAACGATGTCGCCCCTCATGGCTCCACCCTCGGCGGAGTCGGGCCCGGCCGCAAGTTTTCGGCCCGCGCGCGCGGTACCGTGCCGCCATGGAGCTCATCGAGCAGGCCCGCGTCGACGACATCGTCACCCTCACGCTCACCGCGCCGACGATGGCGCCGCCGTTCTTCGCCGCGTGCGAGCGCGCGTTCACGGAGGTCGCCGACGACGCCAGCGTGCGCGCCGTGGTCGTGCGCTCGACCGCGCCGTCGTTCTCGTTCGGCCTCGACCTGCCGGCGGCGATGGCGGTCTGGGGCCCGGTCATGGCCGGCGGCGGCCTGGCCGGCAACCGCACCGCGCTGCGCGCGCTGGTGCGCCAGCTCCAGCGCTCGTTCACCGCGATCGCCGCGTGCCCGATGCCGGTCATCGCGGCGATCCACGGCAAGTGCATCGGCGGCGGCGTCGATCTGATCAGCGCGTGCGACCTGCGCGTGTGCAGCGCCGACAGCGTGTTCTCGGTGCGCGAGACCCGGGTCGCGATCGTCGCCGACCTCGGCTCGCTGCAGCGCCTGCCCCACGTGATCGGCCCGGCCGCGACCCGCGAGCTGGCGCTGACCGGCAAGGACATCGACGCGGCCCGGGCCCTGGCGCTGGGCCTGGTCACCGAGGTCGCGGCCGACCGCGCCGGCGCCTGGGCCGCGGCCGACGCCGCCGCGCGCGCGATCGCCGCCAACGCGCCGCTGGTGGTCCGCGGCGTCAAGCAGGTGCTCGACTACTCGGCCGGCAAGAGCGTGGCCGACGGCCTCGAGTACGTGGCGGCGTGGAACGCGGCGTTCCTGGCGTCCGACGATCTGGGCGAGGCGATGGCGGCGTTCGCCGGCAAGCGCCCGCCGGTCTACCGCGGGCGCTGAGGTTCAGCGACAGGCCACCCGAGACCGCCCGAGGCGCACGACTCCTGCGCGGACCGCTCGACCAAGGGTGACGCGCGCTGACCGCTTGCCGGCGCGGGCCGGCTGTGGCACCTGTCGCGGGTGACGTTCACCCGCACCGTCGGCGCGCGCTACGTCGATCCGCTGGCCGAGGTGTGGCTGGCGGCCGCGACGCGCATCGGCCTGACGGTCGTGCGCCAGCCCGACGCCTACGCCGCGACCGATGGCCGCGGCACGCTGGTGATCGGCACCGACGAGACGCTCGACGCCGACGACTCGCTGGCGCAGATGATCTTCCACGAGCTGTGCCACGCGCTGGTGCAGGGCGAGGCGGCGTTCGCGCAGCCCGACTGGGGCCTCGACAACCAGACCGCGCAGCACGCGTGGCGCGAGCACGCGACCCTGCGGGTCCAGCGCACGCTCGCGGCCCGCCACGGCCTGACGCGGATGTTCGCGCCGACCACGGACTACCGCGCGTTCTGGGACGCGCTGCCGGCCGATCCGCTGGCCGACCGCGCCGACCCGACGGTCGTGGCCGCGATCGCGGCGCTGGCCCGGGTCGCGCGCGCGCCGTGGGCGCCGCACCTGGAGCGCGCGCTGGCCGCGAGCGCGGCGATCGTCGGCGCCGCGGCGCCGTACGCCGCGCCCGACTCGCTGGCGGCGGGCCAGGTCGCGCCCGCGCCCCACCCGACCGGGCTGCCGGCGGGCGCCGTCGACGACGCGCGGCGCTGCGGCGGCTGCGCGTGGCGATCGACGCGCGGGCGCTGCCTCCAGGCCGCGCGCCCCGTCGACGACGCCTGGCCCGGGTGCGAGCGCTGGGAGCCGGCGCTCGACTGCCAGACCTGCGGCGCGTGCTGCCGCGAGGCCTACCACGCGGTCGCGGTCGGCCCGCGCGATCCGGTCCGGCAGCGCGCGCCCAGCTACGTCGTCGACCGCGCGGCCGAGCCCGACGCCCCGCCGCTGGCGCCGCGCGAGCGCTACCAGCTGCGCCGGGCGCCGCACCCCGGTCCGACGCCGGAGTCGACCGTCGAGCGGTGCGCCGCGCTGGTCGGCGGCGCGCTGATCGCCGCCGGCGACGGCCTGACCACGACCCGGGTGCGGTGCGTGATCTACGACGACCGCCCGCGCACGTGCCGCGAGTTCACGCTCGGCACGGACCACTGCCTGACCGCGCGCCGGCGGGTCGGGCTCAGCCTCGGCTAGTACCTCGCCACAGGGAATCTGATCGGTTGGGGACGCCGATCCATCGCCGATCGCTGCGTTGCAACTCCTCGAGTTCCAACGAGGAGCCCGTCGTCGTTGCGCCTTGCGCTCGGCGCGCCTCGGCGCCCGCAACCAATCATCTCCCCTGTGGCGAGGTACTACGGCGTCGGGACCACCGCCTCGAGCGCGGCCAGGTCCGGCACCGCCTCGCTGCGGCGGTCGAACGCGCGCACCAGCGCGCCGGCCCGATCGAACACCAGCACCGTCGGCACCTTCGGCGGGCGGCCGACGCTGCGCCAGACCCGCTCGTCGGCCGGCACCACCCGCAGCCACGGCGCCCGCTCGGCCACGAACTGCCGCACCGCGACCGCGTCGCCGCGGCCGTCGTACTCCTCGTGCGCGCGGTAGTTGATGCCGAGGATGCGCACGTCGGGGCGACGCGCGTGCAGCTCGGCCAGCACCGGCATCTCCTCGCGGCAGTGCACGCACCACGACGCGAACACGATCGCGACGGTCGCGACCTCGGCCGCGGCCGGCGGCCCGACGACCGCGCCGTCGAGATCGAGCGCGGCCTCGACCACCGCCAGCGTCGGCCCACGCGGCCCGGGCGTCGGCGGCGGCGCCATCGCCGCGGGCCCGCACGCGGTCGCGCCCAGGCAGAGGGTCAGCGCGGCGGCGACGGCACGGATCATCGCGCGAGTGTAGCCGCGCGGCGGCGCCGCGCCAGCCCGCGCCGCCGCGGCGAGATCGTGGTACCGACGATCGGTGCAGGTCCACCTGGTCGATGGCACCTACGAGCTGTTCCGCGCGTTCTTCGGCGCGCCGTCGGCGCTGGTCGGCGGACGCGAGGTCGGCGCGGCCCGTGGCCTCCTGCGCAGCCTCGCGGCCTGGGTCCGCGCCGGCGGCGTCACCCACGTCGGCGTCGCGTTCGATCACGTGATCGAGTCGTTCCGCAATGAGCTCTTCGCCGGCTACAAGACCGGCGACGGCATCGAGCCGACGCTGTGGGCGCAGTTCCCGCTGGCCGAGCGGGTCGCGGCCGCGCTCGGCTTCGCGGTGTGGCCGATGATCGAGTTCGAGGCCGACGACGCGCTCGCGACCGCGGCCGCGGTGGCCGCCGCCGATCCGCGGGTCGAGCGGGTGGTCATCGCCAGCCCCGACAAGGACCTGTGCCAGTGCGTCGTCGGCACCCGCGTCGTCAGCTGGGATCGCCTGCGCGATCGCTGGTTCGACGAGGACGGCGTGCGCGCGCGCCTGGGCGTGGCGCCGGCGTCGGTGCCGGATCTGCTGGCGCTGGTCGGCGACGACGCCGACGGCATCCCCGGGCTGCCGCGGTGGGGCGCGCGCTCGGCGGCGGCCGTGCTGACCCGCTACCCGCACCTCGAGGACATCCCGCGCGACGGTCGCTGGGACGTGCCCGTGCGCGGCGCCGCGACCCTGGCGAGCACGCTCGCGGCCGGGTTCGAGGACGCGCTGCTCTACCGTCGGCTGGCGACCTTGCGCCGCGACGCGCCGATCGCCTGCGACCTCGACACGCTGGCCTGGCGCGGCCCGCAGCCAGCGCTCCTGGCGGCGGTGTGCGCCGAGCTCGACGTCAAGCCGCCGGCGCTGCCGCCCGCTACTTGATCGTCATCGAGACGGTGACCTTGGTCGCCGCGGGCGCGGCCCCGAAGGTCAGGCCGCGCAGCCCGCGCCGCCACGCAGGCCCTCAGCTCGGCCGAGGCCCGCGCGCCCCCGACCGCGTCGACCGTGCCCGCGGGCGTGACCGTGAACGTCAAGAGCACCGTGCCGCTGGGCTCGGGCGTGCCGCACGCCGCGAGCACCCGCGCGCGCGCGGCCAGGCGCGACTCGACCGTGGCGCGGCTGAGCGGCCCGCGCACGACCACCTTGCCGAGGGTCAGGCTCCCCCCCGACGCCGGGGGCTTGGGCGCGACCTTGGCCGCCGTGCTGGCGCCGCCGCCGGTCGCGCTCGACGTCGACTTCTTGTCGATCGTCGGATCGGGTGCGCCGTCGTCGCCGTCGCTGGTCTTCAGATCGGCGGTGGCGCTCAGGGTCGCGACCCTGACGTCGCGCTCGCCCCCGGTCACCAGCTCGTCGAGCGGCGGCGGCGGCGGCGGCTCGGGCGAGGGCGGCGGTGGCGGCGGCGCGGGTGCCCCGGCCGCGAGGTCGTCGGCCATGTCCTTGGCGGCCCCCCCGCCGCCGGCGCCGCCGCGGCTGCGCGTGTGCCCACCCGCCGCGCCCGGCACCGGCGCGGCCTCGGGCTCCGGATCGGGCGCCGGCATCGCGGGTGGCGCCACCTGTGCGAGCGGCGCCGCGGCCGCCGCGGGCACCGGCGCCGCGCGATCCTCGACCGCGGAGGTCGCGGTGTCCGCGGCCTCGCGCTCGGCGTGACGGCCGGCGGCGGCGCTGTGCTCGTCGGTGGCTGCGACCAGGTCGGCCGACGCCATCGGCGCCGACCACGCCGACGACTGCGCGACCTGCTGCTGCAGCCGCGGGCCGAGGCGCCAGACCACGTGGTTGCGATCGAGCTGGATCGCGACCCGGCCGGTGCCGGTCGCGATCACGTCGTCGTCGTGGACCCGATCGCCGACGGCGAGCGGCCGCGCCGCGCCGGCGCGGGTCGCGGTGACGGCCCCGTCGACCTCGACCACCGTGCCGGCCGGCGCGCCGGTGACCGCGACCGCGGCGGCGCCATCGCCCTTGCCGCCGCCGCAGGCGACGACCGACGACAGGGCCAGGGCCAGGGCCAGGGCCAGGGCGGTGACGGTGGCGGTGCGCATGACTAGGGATACTACGCGCGGAGGCCCCGCGCCGGTCTATGACCGATCGCGTTCGCCCTGTGCGCGTCGGAGGGTAGAGTCCCGCCACCGATGCGAACCTGGCTCGTCGCCCTCGTCGCCACCACCGCGGTCGCCTGCACTCACGGCGGCCGCGGCGCCGCGCCGGCCGAGGGCATGATCGCCGGGATCGTGCGCGACGCCCTGTCCGGCGTCGGCGTGGGCGACGCGGTGATCGTGCTGCGCCGCCCCGGCGAGATCGCCCCGCTCCAGGATCGCTCCAACGACGACGGCGCGTTCATGATCCCGGCGCTGCCGCCGGGGCAGTACCGCGTGGCCGCGTACCTGCACCAGCGCGCGATCGGCGAGCGCGACGTCGAGGTCCGCGCCGGTGAGCTGGTCGGGGTCGACTTCACCGTGCCGGCCGCCGACGTCGTCGGCCCCGATCTCAACGCGCCCGGCGCGCCGGACCTGTGGCGCTTCCACCCGCCCGGCGCGGATCCCGCCGTCGGCACGATCGAGGGCACCGTCGCGGAGGCCCTCAGCCACCAGCGCCTGCGCGGCGCGGTCGTGACGATCAGCTCGACCGGCGGCCTCGACACGGTCCCGGTCATCACCGACGAGCAGGGCCGCTACCGGGTCGCCGGTCTGGCGCCTGGCTCGTACGACGTCAGCGCCTACTACACGGTCGTCCGGCGCGGCCAGCTCGAGGTGCGGCGCAACAACGTCGACGTCGTCGGCGGCGAGACCGTGGTCGTGCCGCTGTGGCTCCAGGTCGACGATCAGTAGCGCGGCGGCGAGCTCAGCGCGCCGGGCCAGGCCGACGCTCGGCGACGTCGCGGCGAGCTCAGCGCGCGGCCGGGTCCCACGCCAGCACGACCTTGCCGACGGTCTCGTCGCGCTCGACCCGGGCGTGGGCCTCGGCGCACGCGGTCATCGGCAGCACCGCGTCGATCACTGGGACCAGCAGGCCGCGCTCGAACAGCGGCACCAGGTGCGCGGTCGCGCCCCGCGCGATCGCGATCTTCTCCTCGAGGGGCCGCGCGCGCAGGACCGTGCCGATCACGGTCGCGCGCTTGCCCAGCAACAGGCCCAGCGGCGCCGCGCCGGTGGCGCCGCCCATCAGGCCCAGGAGCACCAGCCGCCCGCGCGTCGCCAGCGCCCGGAGGTTCTCCTCGAAGTAGGCCGCGCCGACGCAGTCGAGGATGACCGCCGCGCCGGCGCCGCCGGTGCGGCCGGCGACCGCGGCCGCGAACCGCCCGGCCTCGGGCACGATCGCGTCGTCGGGCGCGAGCCCCAGCTCGACCAGCCGCGGCAGCTTCGCCGCGGTGCGCGACGTGCCCAGCGGCCGCGCGCCGATCGCCCGCGCCAGCTGCACCGCCGCGGTGCCGACGCCGCTCGCGACCGCGTGGATCAGCACGTCCTCGCCGGCCGCGAGCCGCGCCTGCCCGACCAGCGCGTCCCACGCGGTCAGGAACACCTCGGGGATCGCCGCGGCGGTGACCAGATCGAGCCCGGCCGGCACCGGCATGAGCTCGCGCTCATGGACGACGATCCGCCGGGCCATGCCGCCGCCGGCGGTGATCGCCATCACCGGTGCGCCCTCGGGCCACATCGTCGCGCCGGGGCCACGCGCGGCCACGCGCCCGGCGAACTCGAGGCCGGGCACGTCGGGCGGCGCGCCCGGCGGCGCCGGGTACAGGCCGCGGCGCTGCAGCAGATCGGCCCGGTTGACGCCGGCCGCGACCACCTCGACCACGACCTCGCCCCAGCCGGGCTCGCGGACCTCGGTCTCGCCGACCTCGATGACCTCGACGCCGCCGGCGCCGCGGAAGCGGATCGCGGGGACGCGCATCAGTTGAAGTAGAAGCGGAAGCCGACCGCCCCGTTGAGGTCCGCGCCGTAGCGATCGTCGTAGCCGACGAACAGATCGACGACCAGGGCCAGCTCGACGAAGATGTCGATCGGCGTGCGGTTGAGATCGAACGCGACGCCGATCGGCGCGCGCAGGCCGATCGCGGTGCCGTCGTGGTTGACGTCGTCGTTGAAGTCGAACAGCCGGAAGCCCACGCCCAGGTACAGCGGCATCTCGAAGTCGGCGTTCGACACCAGGCTGACCGGGTGCCACAGGTGATCGACGTGGATCTGCAGGCCGTCGCGCTGCCGGTAGTAGCGGAAGGCGCCGACGCCGAAGTCGAACGCCTTGTCGCTGGCGTAGTAGTACTTGCCGGACAGGCCGGTAGGCGCGCCGAGCATGATGCCGAGGCCGAAGCCCTTGTTGGCCTCGAAGTGCTTGGCCCGGCGCGGGCGCGGGCGCGCGGTCGCGGACTCGGCGGCGACGCCGAGCGCGAGCATCGTGGTCAGCGCGACTCCCAGGGGGCGAGCGATCATCATGGCGGCACTCTACACCGCGGGCGCGGCGCGCCGCCGGGCGTGGCATGATCGCGCGATGCGCGCGCGGCTCGCGGTGATCGCGGTGATCCCGACGGTGGCGTGCGGCGCGCCGGCGTCGAGCCCGCCGCCGCCGCTGCCGCCGGTCGCGCCGGTGCACGGCGCCGCGGCGCCCGCGCCGCCCGCCGCCGCCCCGTCCCCGCCCCCGCCGCTGGTGACCTGCGCCGCCGACGCCCGCGCGGTGCGCCTGCCCTGGCCCCAGCGCGGGCGCGCGTGCGTCGACGGTCGTGGCCGCCGCCAGGGGCCGTCGGTCGAGCTCTACCCCGACGGCGCGGTCGCCACCCGGCGCGAGTTCGTCGACGACGTCGCCGACGGTCGGTGGCAGGCGCTGGCGCCCGACGGCGCGCTCATCGCCGACGGCGCCTACCGCGCCGGGGCGCCCGACGGCACCTGGCAGCAGTGGGCCGACGGCCGCGCGCTCGGCGCCAGCGCGCTGGCCGACGGCACCGGCGCGCTCACGCGCTGGCGCGCCGACGGCACGGTGGCCGCGACCACGAGCTGGCGCGCCGGCGTCCGCGCCGGCGACGCGGTGATCTTCGAGCCCGACGGGACCGAGCTGGGCCGGGCCGGCTGGGTCGCGGGCGTCCGCGCCGGCGGCCGCGCGCTCGGCGCCCGGACCACGATCGAGCTGCGCGAGACCTGGCGCGACGGCCACCTCGTCGGCGCGCGCACCGTCTGGCGCCACGGCGGCCGCGCCCTGGTCGAGCGCTACGACGCGGCCGGCCGCCTCGACGGCGACTGGGCGGCGTACCGCGGCACCCGGGTCGCGCGCGAGGCCGGCCGCTACCGCGCCGGCGAGCGCACCGGCCCGTGGACCTGGACCGACGGCCGCGGCCGGCCCGAGCGCGCCGGCAGCTACGTCGGCGGCCGCAAGGACGGGCTGTGGACCGAGTGGCGCGACGGGGTGATCGCGTCGACCGCGCGCTACCGGCGCGGCCACCTCGACGGCGAGCTCGTGCGCTACGACGCCCGCGGCCGCGAGGTCGGCAAGGACGCGCTGCCCGGCGGCACCGGGGTCGCGCGCACGTTCCACCCCGACGGCGCCGTCGCCACCGAGACCACGCTCGTGCGCGGTCAGCCGCACGGGCCGTACCGCGCGCTCGCGCCGCGCGGCCAGGTGATCGAGTCGGGCCAGCACCGCGACGGGGCCCGCGTCGGCGCGTGGCAGCGCCGCGACCGCCATGGCGCGCTGACCGACGAGGACCACTTCCTCGCGGGCGCGCTCGACGGGGTCAGCCGCCGCTGGCGGGCCGGCGCGCTGGTGCGCGAGGCGACCTACGTCGCCGGCCGCCGCGCGGGCCCCTACCGCGAGGCCTTCGCCGACGGCACGCCGGCGCTGGCCGGCGCGTACGTCGACGACCGCAAGGACGGGGCCTGGACCACCTACCGCCGCGACGGCTCGGTGGCGCTGGTCGCCACGTTCCGCGCCGGGCTGCTCGACGGCCCCTGGCAGGAGCTCGCCCCGGACGGGACCGTGCGGGTGCGCGGGCAGCACCAGGGCGGTCACCGGGTCGGGGAGTGGACGACCCACACCAGCGCTGGCGAGGTCCGCGTCGACCACGGCGCGCCCGACCCTACGCCGTGAGCGCCGACGCCTGAAACCGGCGGTGGGACAACGTTATTCCCGCGTCGATTCGGTGCAACTCCGACGGGGCATCGAGCGTTCTACCCCACGTATGGCCCGCCACGCCCGCCTCACGCACCTCTCACCGCAGCCCGCCGATCCGAATGACGAGCCCGCTCGTAGCGTCTCCCGGGGACGCCCGGTGGCCATGTCGGGCCGCCCTCGCCGGAGCATGACCATGCGCGCATCGCTGTCCTTCCTCACGTCGACCACGATCACCGGCGACGACCGCGCCAGCGCGCCGGCGCCGCAGACCCTCGAGGTGCTCGGCTACGACCACGCCGGCCAGCGGGTGTTCGCGCGCGAGCGGATCGGCGATCGCGTGACCAGCCTGGTGGTCATCGCGACCCGGGGCGAGCACACTGGCACGCCGATGGCCCTGGCGCCCGACGCGCTGCCGCGCATGCGGGTCGAGCTGACGCCGCTGATCCCGGTCGCGTCGGCCGGCTTCGAGCTGACGACCCGGGTGATCCAGCGGCGCGGCCTGCGGATCTCCAGCGACGCGTCGCCGATCCGCAAGTTCGCGCTCGCGGTCGGCGTGCGCCAGCACGTCGGCGGCATCCCCGTCGGCGTCGGCCGCCAGGTGGTCACCGCGTACCTGCGCCCGCGCGCCACGCTGCGCCAGACCTGGGCCCTGCCCGGCGACGCCGGCGCCGTGGTGATCGTCACGTTCTGCGGCACGCCGATCGGCGTCGGCGCCGATCGCGACGCCGCGATCCTGGTCGCGCCGCCGATGCATTGAGCGACCTGAGCGGCCGGTGTGAGCGATCCGAGCGACGAGGCCGGCCCGACCGGCGCGGGCCTTGCGGTCGCGGTGCACCGGCGTAACCTGGAGCCATCGCCATGCGTAGGTTCGCCATGCTCCGCTGCCTCGGTGCCCTCCTGGCCGCGGCGCTGATCGCCGGCTGCGCCGACGACGCGCCGGCCGACGACACCACCTACAACTGCGAGGCCGACGATCGGGACGAGCCGTTCACGATCAACCTGGCCCGCACCGGGGCCGGCGGCACGCGCTTCACGATCGTCTCGGCCGAGCCGGCCCTGCCCATCCGCGGCGACAACACCTGGGTCATCGACGTCGACGTCGGCGGCGCGCCGGTGGCCGCGGCGGACGGCGAGCTCAAGCTCACGCCGTTCATGCCCGACCACCGCCACGGCACCGGGGTCAAGCCGATCTGGACCCCCGACCCGACGGTGCCCGGCCGGTTCTCGGTCGGCCCGATCAACCTGTGGATGCCCGGCGTCTGGGAGCTGACCTTCGAGGCGACGCCCACCGGCGGCACCCGCGATCCGGTCGTGTTCACGTTCTGCCTGACCGGCTGAGCCGGCGCTACTGCACGCAGTCGCTGCCGCCGAGGTTCCACTCGAGCACCGAGCTGCCGACCTCGTGGGTCGGGATCATCGGGCGGACGTCGACGGCGAGGTGGCCGCTGTCGAACAGCTCGCCGGCCAGCGCCATCGGGATCGGCCGGATCCGCACCCGCGCGGTCACCCGCGTGATCTGGGCGATCAGCCCGGGCACCGGGAACGACCGCTCGACCGCGTGGTAGAAGCGCGGGTCCGACGGGTCGGTGGTGACCGCCGGCGGCAACAGGCTGCCGGGGTGATCGATCGTCGCGATGCTCCAGAACTTCTCGGTCCGGTTGCCGGACGCGTCGCGGGCGTCGGTGTCGAGCCGCCACAGGTTGGGATCGCCGAGGTCCTCGGGGTCGAGCTGGGGCGTCGCGGCCGGCACCAGGCCGCTCGCGAACACGACCGCGCCGGCGGCGTCGTAGGCGACGATCTCGATCCAGGCCCGACGATCGGCGGTGGCCCCCGACGGGAACATGTGGCCGCCGCCGACGTTGTCGAGCCGGTAGTCGATGCGGCCGCCGTCGACCGGCAGGACGCACAGGCGCCCGACCAGGACCGCGCGCAGATCGCGATCGATCGCCGCCTGCTGCAGGGCCACGTCGGGCCACGGGGTCAGCGCCTTGTCGATGCCGGCGAAGGTGTGCTCGCGCCGCCCGAACTCGCGCAGCGGCGCGGTGAAGCCCGGGCCCTCGGCGATCACGTCGGTGGTGGCCACCATGTGGCAGGTCGCGCACGACAGCTGCTTGCGCGGATCCTCCGACGCGAAGATCGTCGTCTTCCACTCGGCGAACGTGCGCTCGAGGTGGACGCCGGCGGGCGAGACGATGTCGTGGCACGAGCCGCACAGGCTGGCCGAGGTGGCCTTGGTGGCGTCGAGCAGGTTCGAGTAGCCGGTGTGGTGGGCCGGGCTCGCGATCGCGTCGCGCAGGCCGGCGCGCATCGTCTGATCGTCGGCCAGGCGGATCGGCGCGTTGTGCTCGCCGGTGACCTCGACCGCGTTGTGACAGAAGTAGCAGGTGACGCCCTTGGCCCACTGCGGCACGTCGGGCAGGTTGGTGCCGTCGGTGGTCAGGCCCTGGGCCAGCGCCACCGGCGCGTGGCAGCGGACGCAGAAGTCGCCGAGCGCGCCGCCGGTCTCCTCCTGGCCCAGCTTGTTCATGGCCAGGAACACCGGATCGTCGGCGGCGTAGGCGTGCATGCTCGACGCCCACTCGCGGTGGTGCTTGGGGTGGCACGACGCGCATGTCGCCGGGTCCATCAGCTCGGCCACCGGCAGGACGTCGTCGCCGCCGCAGGCCACGACCAGCACGAGCACCGGGACGACGAACCGCATCATGGGGCCTCCAGCGTGGTGGTCGGCCCCGGCGCGCCGGCCGCGACCCACCGCGCCAGCGCGCAGGCCTCGGCGGTCGACAGCTGGCTGCCGCGCGGCATGCGCAGCGCCTCGGCCGTGGCGTAGATCCGCTCGACCAGCTCGCTGCAGCCGACGTCGCCGGGGATCACGTAGCTGGTCAGCGCGGCGTGGGCGGTCGCGGGGTCGTCGAGCACCAGGCCGCCCTTGGCGGCGGCGGTGGTGTGGCAGCCCGAGGCCGCGCACTTGGGCGTGACGGTGGTGCCGTAGACGTTGGCCCAGGTCGGCGCGTACAGCGGGGCGCAGGTGAGGTCGACGGTCACGCAGACCAGCTGCGGATCGTCGCCGCAGGCCGCGCCCGCGAGGGCGAGCGCGACGGCACAAGTACGGACCAGCATCGGCGTCGCAGTGTAGCCCGACCGGCGCCGCGGGGACGTCGCCGTGGCCGCCGTCACGCGCTCACCGCCGGCGCGGGCGCTTGGGCGGCGGCGTGCGCTTCACCGTCGGCGCGGCCTTGATCGCCCTGGTCGCCTTCGCGGTCTTGGTGGCCTTGGCCCGCGGCGTCGGGCTGCGCTTGGCGTGGCGATCGGGGGCCGGCGCGTCGGTGGTCGCGAGCAGCGCGCAGCTGCGCCGGCCGGTCGTGCCCTTGCACTGGGTCACGCACATGCCGTGCTCGCAGCCGCGCACCTGCCAGAGCGTGCCGTCGGCCAGCCAGCGCTGGAGCTCGCCCTCGCGCGAGCCCTCGACGAAGGTCCGCTCCTCGATGAGGCCGCCGCCGACGGCGTAGCGCTTCCACGCCCCCTCGGGCTTGCCCGCGGCGTACGCGCCGACGTCCTGGGGCTCGCCGGTGGCGTGGAACGACCGCCACGATCCGTGCTCGCGGCCGCGCTCGTAGGTGCCCTCGCGCAGGACCCCGCCGCCGGCGAAGCGGAAGGTCCACGCGCCGTGGCGCTGGCCGTCGCACACCGGCCCGGTGGCCTGGTAGCCGAGCGGGCCCGCGCCGACCGCGACGGTCGTGGTCGTGCAGCCAGCGACGGTCGGCGGCGGCGGCTCGGTCGGCCGGAGGCCGCGGGCGCCGAGCCAGTCGAGGAACAGGCGGTACGGGCGCTCCTGATCGATCAGGATCTGCTCGACGGTCTGGCTGCCGGGCTCGTTGACCGCGCCCAGCTCGACCAGGATCGCCGGCGCGCCCAGCGCGTCCTGGTACCAGTCCGAGGCCGTGCCCTCGTGCTTGTAGCTGATGACCTTGGCGACCTGGCCGCTGCAGAAGCCGACCGAGGTCGCCATCGCCGTGGTGATCGCGGCGATCGCCTTGCGGTCGGGCGGCGCCGCCGCGGGCGAGTACGCGAACGGCCACAGCATGCACTCCGCGGCCGAGTGGTAGTCGAGCACGGCGACGACCCTGCCGGTGCGGGCGTAGTCGCGCAGCGCCGCGACCAGCGGCCGCGACGCGTGATCGGGCTGGCCCGGGACCGGGAACTCGCGGTTGGCGTCGTACTGCGTGCCGTCGACGTCGACCGCCTTGCGCGACCCGTGGGCGAAGCCGTCGACGTTGATCGCGGGGATGAAGCGATAGGTCAACCCGCGCCAGCTCGGATCGTCGGGATCGACCGTCAGCTCGGCCAGGCGCAGCACCACCTCGGTCGAGATCCACTCGTTGCCGTGGATGCCGCCCTGGACCAGCAGGCTGGGCGTGGTCGCGACGAACGCGCCGGTGGGATCGACCTCGAGCGCGAGGACGTCGCCCGCGGCGACCGTGGCCACGGTCACGATCCGGGTGGTCGTCGGGTGCGCCGCCTGGAGCTGGCGCAGGCGGGCGTTGAGGCTGGCGACGTCGTGGAAGGGATCCCGGCTCGACGCGGGCTGCGCCGCCGCTGGCGCGGCGAGCGCGATCGCCCATGCGATCTGGCTGACGGCGAGGTAGAACCGCACAGTTCGAGCCTCGCACATTCCCACCGGAGGGCAAAAGATATGCACGGACTCTCGCTCACACTCCTCGGCGCCGCGGCGCTCGCGGCCGCGCTCGCGGCCCCGGCCCGGGCCGACCTGCCCGCGGCGTGCGCCCAGGCGCCCGCCGACATGAAGTGCGTCCCCGAGGGCGACTTCATCCGCGGCTCCGACGTGAGCGAGAAGGACCAGCGGCCGCAGGCGACGATCTGGGTGTCGACCTTCTACATGGACACCTACGAGGTCACCAACACCGACTACAAGAAGTGCATGAAGGCCGGCGCTTGCCGCCGCCACGCGCCGGCCTACAAGGTCGGGTTCTCGGGCCCCAACCAGCCGGTCGTGGGCGTGAAGTGGTTCGACGCGCGCGACTATTGCGCGTGGGCCGGCAAGCGGCTGCCGACCGAGGCCGAGTGGGAGAAGGCGGCGCGCGGCCCCGACGGCAACCTGTACTCCTGGGGCAACGAGAAGCCGACGTGCAAGCGCGCGATCATCATGGAGAACGGCAAGAAGGGCTGCGGCCTGGGCGGCCCGCCCAAGTGGGCCACCGCCGACGTCGGCACCCGCGACCCCGGCGCCTACGGTCTGTACGACATGGCCGGCAACTCCTGGGAGTGGGTGGCCGACTGGTACAGCAAGAGCTACGCCGCGTGCGGTGACGCCTGCACCGGCCGCGATCCCAAGGGCCCGTGCGACGGCGCCGACGAGTGCCCGGGATATCGCCACCGCAGCGTCCGGGGCGGCTCGTGGTGGTGGACCTGGGAGTACTCGGCCGGCAGCTGGCGCCGCGCCCACCTGCCCGGCAACAAGCCGTACCACCACTTCGGGTTCCGGTGCGCCGCGTCGGTGCCGACCGCGACGACGACCGCGGCCCCGACGACGCCGCCCGCGAAGCCCGTGCCGGCGCCCGCGCCCAGGCCGTGAGCTCGCGCGGTCACGGCGTGATCGATCGGCGCCAGCGCGGCGCCCGCCCCCACGCCGCGAGCTCGCGCGGTCACGGCGTGATCGATCGGCGCCCGCGCGGGGCCCGCGCCCAGGCCGCGAGCTCCCGCGATCACGACCACGTCGCAACCGCGTGATCGATCGGCGCCAGCGCGGGGCCCAGGCCGTGCGCTCGCGCGGTCACGGCCGCGCCGCGACCGCGTGATCGATCGGCGCCAGCGCGGCGCCCGCGTCGAGCACCTGGGCCCGCACCGCGCGGTAGCGGTCGACCAGCGCGGGCCGCGGGTGCCGCCAGTGATCGAGCCCCGGCGCCCGGCCGACGATCGCCAGCAGCGCGGCCTCGCCGTCGCGCGCCGCCAGGGCCAGCATCGCCGCGCCGCGCGGGCAGGCGTCCGCGTCGGCGTAGCGCGCCACCGGCGCGCCGGCGACGTCGGCGCGGATCTGGGCCCAGGTGTCGGCGCGGGCGCCGCCGCCGACCAGCGCGATCCCATCGGTGGCGACGCCGCACGCGGCCAGGCGATCGCGCACCACCGTCATCGCCACCGCGCACGCCTCGTAGATCGCGCGCGCCAGGTGACCGACGTCGTGGCCGGGCCCGAGCCCGACGAAGGCGGCCCGCGCCCGCGGATCCCAGCGCGGCACCATCGCCCCGCCGAGCGCCGGCACGAACGCCACGCCGTCGGCGCCCGGGGCGACGCCGGCGGCGGCCTCGTCGAGCGCCGCGACGTCGCGTCCGGTCAGCGACGCCAGCCACGTCATCGCGCCGCCGGCGGCCCAGCCGGGGTTCTCGACGAAGCCGCCGCCCAGCGCGTACGGGTGGGTCTCGATCAGGCGCGCGGGATCGCGGGTCGCGAGCGGGCCGCGCGCGCCGACGACCTCGGCGGTGCCGACCGCGCACAGGAGCGTGCGCTCGGCCAGCCCGACGCCGAGCGGCGTCGCGAAGTCGTCGCCGGTCCCGACCGCCACCGGCGTGCCGATCGCCAGGCCGGTCAGCGCCGCGCCGGCGGCGTGGAGCACGCCGGCCCGGGCCGCGGCCGGCGCCACCGTCGGCAGCCGCGCCAGGTCGAGCTCGAACACCGCGGCCAGCTCGGCCGACCACGCGCCGGCCGCGAGGTCGTAGAGCATCGTCGTCGACGCCTGACCGGGATCGATCACCCGCGCGCCGGTGACGCGCTCGACCAGGTACGACACCGGCGCGTGGAAGCACGCCGCGCGCGGCCCGCCGCCGTGACGATCCCAGTGGCGGGCCTTGGCCGCGAGGTGGCCAGGGTCGGCGACCTGGCCCGCGACCGCCAGCAGGCGATCGTCGTCGAGGGCCGGCAGCGCCGCCCGGCGATCGAGCCACGGCAGGCACGGCCCCAGCGGCGCCCCGTCGGCGGCGACCGCGACCAGGCCGTCGAGCTGACCGGTGACGCCGAGCGCGGTGATCGCCGACGCCGCGACGCCGCCGTCGCGCAACGCCGCCGCGATCGCCGCGCCGATCGCCGCCTCCCACGCCCGCGGATCCTGCTCGGCCCAGCCCGGCCGCGGGTAGGTCGTGACGATCGGCGCGCGACCGCCGCCGATCGCCGCCAGGGCGTCGTCGTAGACGATCGCCTTGGCGCTCTGGGTGCCGAGATCGAGCCCGACGACGTAGGCCACGGCCCATGCTACCAGTCCTCGGTGAACTTCTTCGGACACGCGGCGGTGGCGTCGTGGCACTCGGCCGAGCCCGGCGTCGCGCTCGGCGCGATGCTGCCGGACTTCGCGACCATGTGCGGCGCGCGCCTGGGCCCACAGGACGACGCCGCGATCGCCGCCGGCGTCGACCTGCACCACGCCACCGACGCCGCGTTCCATCGCGCGCCGGTGGTGGTGGGGCTGTTCCGCGAGGCCGAGGCCCGGCTGACCGCGCGCGGCGTGCGCCGCGGGCCGACCCGCGCGTGCGCCCACGTCGGCGTCGAGCTCTTGCTCGACGGCGTGCTCCTGCCCGAGCCGGCCTACCAGCGCGCGTTCCGGGCCGGGCTCGACCACGACGGCGCGGTGGCGTGGCACGACCCCGAGGGCGCGGATCGGTTCGTCGCGCTGCGCGCGCGCCTGCGCGACCACGCCCCGCCCACCGATCTCGGCAGCGGCGGCGGCGTGGCGCGACGCCTCATCCGCATCCTCGCCGGGCGGCCGCTGCTGGCGCCGACCGCCGCCGAGCACGGCCCGATCGCCCTGGCGCTCGACGAGCTGGTCGCGCGGGTGGCCGCGGCGGCGCCGACGGTGCTCACCCAGGTGCGCGCGGCGATGGCGCAGGCCCGGACGCCGGCGGCGCGCTGAACCGCCACGACCGGTGCGGGCGCGAGTAGCCGAAGTCCGGCGGCACGGTCGTGCGCGTGGTCTCGCGCGCCTCCCAGCCCGGCAGCGCGCGGTCCTCGAGCCGGAACGAGCGGTGGTTGGTCGAGAACCACAGCTCGGCGCCCGGCGCCGCGACCCGCGCCACCGACGCCAGGAGCCCGACGTGATCCCGCAGCACGTCGAACGTGCCGTGCATCTTCTTCGAGTTCGAGAACGTCGGTGGATCGCACACGATCAGGTCGAACCTGGGCCCGCGGTACGCGGCCAGCCACGCCGCCACGTCGGCGCGCTCGAGCGCGTGGTGCTGCAGGTCGACCCGGTTGCGCGCCAGGTTGTCGGCGGCCCAGTCGAGGTAGGTGTTCGACAGATCGACCGACACCGTCGCGGCGGCGCCGCCGGTGGCCGCGTAGACCGTGAACGCGCCGGTGTAGCAGAACAGGTTGAGCACCCGGCGCCCGGCCGCGGCGGCGCCGACCTGGCCGCGGCTGGCGCGGTGGTCGAGGAACAGGCCGGTGTCGAGGTAGTCGCTCAGGTTGACGTGGAACCGGCGCCCGCCCTCCCCGACCTCGCGCCACACGCCGGCGTCGGCCTGGCGCTGGTACTGCACGCCGGTCTCGCGCCGATCGGTCATGCGCCGGCGCGCGCGGGCGTGGACCTCGGCCGCGGGCGCGGCCGCGGCGATCGCCGCCAGCACCGCGTCGAACCAGGCCGGGTCGAGCACCTCGTCGGCGCCGGCCCGGCGACAGTCGGCCACGACCAGCGCGCCCTCGTACTCGTCGATCGTCACCGGCACGTCGGGGATGTCGCGGTCGTACCAGCGCCAGCAGCTCACGCCGTCGCGCTTGGCCCACTTGCTCAGGTGGCGCCGGTTCTTGGCCAGGCGGTCGCCGAGCATCTGGGCGGCGCGGGCGCCGTCGGCGAGCGCGGTCACAGCCCCTGCACCGAGCCGTGCACCTTGACCACGTACTCGTGGGCGATCGCGCGGCGCTGGCGCCCGGGCAGCTCGACCGTCCAGCTCACCATGCCGTGATCGCCGACCGTGCGCGCGGTGATCCGGGGCGTGCGATCGCGGATCGCGCCGTCGTCGTCCTCGAGCTGCCACGCGTCGGCGGCCTTGAGCACGACCTCGACCTTGTCGGGCAGCTCCGACACCGGGACGCGCTCGGTGACGGTGATCGTGCGCGCGGCCGCGCCCAGGTTCGACAGCCGGATCGCGACCCGGTGGCGGATCTGATCCCAGCTGCCGAGCAGCCCGGCCTCGTCGCGCTTCTCGCGGTGGGTGCGGTGCACGCGCAGCGCGGGATCGGCGCCCCAGCCCAGCTCGAACCGCTCGCCCGGCGCCACGTACAGGATCGTCGTGCGCCCGGTGTAGCCGCCGTCGCGGATCAGATCGACCGGCCCGGCCAGCAGCGGCGCCGCGCCGGCGTGGACCGCGCGGGTCCGCACGATCACCGCGGGCGCCAGCTCCGGGAACGCGACGTGCGCGGCCTCGACCGGGCTCGACCACGCGCCCAGCCGGATGCGGTGCGGGCGGCCGTCGGCGACGATCGTCGCCGGCGCGGGCGCCGCGAGCGCCTGGACCCGCCCGCCGTCGTCGACGCCCGGGACCTGATCGAGCGCGCGGGCCGCGCCCAGGCCGGTGGTCGCGATCGTCTCCTCGCGGACCGCCGCCACCAGCGCGCCCTTGGCCTGGACCCGCAGCAGATCGTCGACCGGCATCGGCGGGGTCGCGCCCAGCGACGGCCGCGCCGTCGAGCACGTCAGCGCGACGTCGCGCCAGTCCTCACCGGTGGCTTGCCACACGCACGCGTCGGTGGCGAGCTCGAGCGTGTCGCCGCGCCACGTGGCGACGTGGTAGGGCGCCAGCACGCGCCCGGCACGACGTACGCGAGCTCGAGCGTCGCGGCGCCGGCGGTCGCCGCCACGACGTCGATCTCGATCGTCGCGGTGTGGCGGATCGCGCCGCGCTCGAGCTCGGCCAGCTGGTGATCGAGCCGCGCCACCAGCGCCGCCGCCTCGGCCGCGGCGTGGCGGGCCTCGGCCGCGGCCCGATGGCGGGCGCGGGCCTCGGTCGTCAGCGCCGCGAGCCGGGCGTCGGCGTCGTCGGCGCGCGCGCCCCAGGCCGCCGCCGCGGCCAGCTCGAGGTGCGCCCGGGCGCTGACCGCGTCGATCGCGCCCGCGGCGTCGCGCTCGCCCTCGGCCCGGGCGGTGTGCGCGGCGCGGTCGTGCTCGGCGCGCGCGCGCGCGGCCCGCTGCGCGGTGATCGTCGCGGCCAGCGCGCGGCCGTCGTCGCCGCCCTCGCGCCACGGCGCCACCTGCCGGCGGACGCGCACGTCGACGATCTCGAGCCCGGGCCCGCGCGCGACCACGGTCTTGTCGGCCACGACCGGCGCGACGCCGGCGACGACCAGGCGGCTGGCGCCGGCCGGCAGCTCGACCGCGCCGCGCCGCTCGACCCGCGCGCGATCCTCGAGCACCAGCACCGACGTGATCGGCAGCTCGAGCGCGGTCATGCGTCCCTCCGGTTGCCGCCGACCAGCTCGTGCTTGCCGGCGATCTTGATCGCGTACGCCAGGCGCAGCGCCCGCCGCTCGCCCGAGGCCAGGCGCACGCGCCAGCGGTGGCCGCCGCGCAGCGGCGCGTGGCCCGGCGCCGGCTCGGGCCGCCACGGCTCCCAGATCGGCACGACCTCGTCGATCGCGACCTCGACGTCGTCGACGTCGGGCGCGGGGATCGGGACGCGCTCGCGCACCTCGAGCTCGATCGGCGCGCGCCCCAGGTGATCGACGTCGATCGTCACGTCGTGCAGGAGCCGCAGCGAGCCGCGCAGCACGCCCGCGGCCTCCTCGCGGTAGCGCACGTTGCGCGCGACCTTGACCTCGGCGTCGACGCCGAGCCCGATCGTGATGACGCCGCCCGGGGGCGTCTCCGCCAGGGCCGCGGTCAGGACCAGCTCGTCGCCCTCGTAGACGTCGACCGGCCCGGTCAGCAGCGGCGCCGGCAGCGGGTTGGTCACGGTCGCGACCCGGTAGACCTCGGGCGCGACCGCCGGGGTCACGACGTGCACGACCGCCGCCGGCGCGGCGTGGGCCGCGACCGCGATCGCGTGCCAGGCGCCGTCACCGCCGACGTCGACCCGCCCGCTGGTCGCGAACGCGTAGTCGTACTGGCCGGAGCTCGGCTCGCGGCAGCCCGGCGGGACCGCGCGATCGATCAGGCCACGCACCCGCTCGAGCACCCGATCGCCGGCGGCGACGGCCGCGGCCGCGGACACCTTCCACCGTCGCTCGTCGGCGACGCGCCGCAGCCGCCCGCGGTCGGCGGCCCCGGGCCCGGGCATGTACAGCGCGCCGAACTCGAGCAGATCGTCGCGCGCGGAGATCTCGCTGGCCTCCGCAGCGGCGGCCACGGGCTTGGCCGCCGGCGCCATCGCGCGGCGCTTGCGCTGGTCCTGGGCGCCGCCGCCGCCACGACCGATCATGCCACCCAGCGCCGACTTCTTGGCCAGCGGCGCCATCATCGCCGCGGGCGCCGCCGCGCCCGCCGAGGGCGGCGCGCTCACCTTGGGCGGCGCGGACGGGGCCACGTTCACGCGGTCGAGATCCATGGCGACCTCGTCGGTCGACTCCTCGAGAAACCCGCCCTCGTCGTCGGCGAACCCGTCGACCGGCGGCGGCGGCGGGGCCGGCGGAGCCGGCGGCGCGCGGTCGCTGAACCCGCGATCCCAGTCTCGGTACAGGTCCTCGACGCCGACCGGCGGCGCCCGCCAGCCCGCGCGGGCCGGGGTCGGCTGGGCGCGCCCGATCCGGATCGCCGGCAGCTCGGGCAGCTCGACCTGCCGCCCGGCGGTCGCGGTCGACAGCTCGAGCGCGACGTCGGCCCAGTCCTCGCCCGTGGCCTGGGCCACGACCGCGCGCAGCTCGAGCCGGACCTCGCCGTCGATCAGCCGCGCGACGTAGGTCGGCGCCCAGCGCGCGCCCGGCACGCGGTACGTGCACGCGATCGCACAGACGCCGCCGGCGCCGACGGGCACGACGCTCGCGACCACCGCCTTGGTGAGCGCGCCCGCGACCCGCTCGGCCGACGACCGCCTCGCCCGACGCTCCTCAGCCGCGGTCACGGCCTGCTGGGCCGCGTCGACCTGGCGCTCGAGCTCGGCGTGCTCGGCCCGCAGCGCGGCGGCCCGCGCGGCCGCCACCTGCGCGACCGCTCGCCGCGCCGCCACCACCTCGCCCCAGTCCGGCCGGGTCTCGCGCCCCCCGGCCGGCGCGACCGGCGCCAGCCCGGCCAGCGCGGCCAGGCTGGCCTTGATCGCGGTCCGCTCGCCGACCAGCGCCGCCAGGGTCGCGGCCGCGGCGCGCAGCTCGTCGTCCGCCGCCGTGCCGTCCTCGGCCGCGACCACGTCGACGGCGATCCTCACCGTGGCGGCCAAGGCGGGGCCCGCGACCGCGATCTGGACGCTGTCGTCGTCGAGCCCCCACGGCAGCCCAGCCAGCACCACCTCCCCTGGGGCGGCGACCTCGACCTCGGCCACCCGGGTGACCACCGCCCCGCCGGGGTGGACCACGACGCGATCGATACGGGTGGCGATCATCGCGGCCAGGCTCGCCCGGGGTGTGACGTCGGTCAAGCCCCTGATGGTTGCCGGCGGCGGGCACCTGTATTAGTGTCCGGGTCGACGGCCGTCACCGTCAGGGAAGGAACACGAGAGATGCTTCGCACGACTGTCCTTGGACTCCTTTGCGCGGCGCTGGTCGCCGCATGCGGCCACGCGGAGTACGTCACCCAGACCCAGACCGGCGGCATCATCCGCCTCGTCGGGGATCAGGGCAAGGCGTTCGACGATGCCCAGAAGAAGATGGCGGCCCACTGCGGGCCCAACAACTACACGATCACCCAGCGCGGCGAGGAGGTGATCGGCAAGGACACCTTCTCGAACCAGAACACGCAGTACGGCGAGGACACCGTCGCCGGGTCCGCGTCGAGCTACGACAGCAACAACTCGAACACCGTGGGCGCGTCCAGCACCCGCGGCGGCGCCAACTCCCAGGGCGTCGTGTCCGAGCGCCAGGCGGTCGAGCAGCGCGTCCGCTACATGTGCGGCCAGGTCGCGCCGACCGGCCCGGCGATCAACCCGACGGCGCCGCCGCCGGGCCAGCCGCCGATGTGAGCTGATCGTTCCTGACTGATCGTTCCTGACTGATCGTCCCAGCGTTGGAGCCGTTCGGGCTCCGCGATGCGCCGGCCGCCGCTGACACGGCGGCCGCGTCGTTTTCGGCGAGGCGAAGCGACGAGGCGATCGCGGCCGCGCTCACCAGCACGACAGCAGCACCGGCGCCACCCCGACCACCGCGTCGGACGTGGCGATCCGGCCGTCGCCCAGCTGGCCCTTGCGATCGTCGCCCCAGCACCACGCGCAGCCGTCGGCGGTGAGCGCGCAGGCGTGGGTCTCGCCGGCGGTGAGCGCGATCGCCGGCAGCGGCAGCGGCACCGGCGCCGCCGGCGCCGTGGTGTCGACCATGCCGACGCCGAGCTGCCCGCGATCGCCGGCGCCCCAGCAGCGCACCGCGCCGGCGCCGTCCCGCGCGCACGTCGACCAGTCGAGCGCCACCACCTCGACCGCGTCGACGAGCCCGACGACCTCGACCGGCGCCGGCCGGCGGGTGGTCGTGCCGTCACCGAGCTGACCACGGCTGTTGGCGCCGGCGCAGACCACGCGGCCGCCGTCGACGATCGCGCAGGTGTGCTCGCCGCCGGGCGCGACGGCGATCGCGCCCGCGAAGCCCGCGACCTCGACCGGGCGCTGGTGGCCGTCGAGATCGCCGACGCCGAGCTGGCCGTTGGTGTTCTTGCCCCAGCACCAGGCGCGGCCGGCCGAGGTGGTGCACGTGACCTGGCCGCCGGCGGCCAGCGACTCGGCGGGCGGGATGCCGTCGACCACCCGCGGGCGCTTGATCGTCGGCGCGCCCGGCGCCCCGGTCTCGCGATCGGCGTTGCCGCCCCAGCACCAGACGGTGCCGGCGACGTCGCGCGCGCACGCGTGGTGCTCGCCGAGATCGACCTCGACCATCGCGGTCAGGTCGGCGAGCGACCTCGGGTGTGGCCGATCGGCGGCCTCGCCGTCGCCGAGCTCGCCCGAGTCGCCCTGGCCCCAGCACGTCACCGCGCCGTCGGCGATCGCGCAGGTCGTGTACTCGCCGCCGTCGAGATCGGTCACGCCGGCGAGCTCGGCCACGACCTTCGGCATGGCGGTGCGGGCGACGTCGTCGCGGGCCAGCGCGCCGCGCGGGTTGTCGCCCCAGCACCACACGCGCCCGTCGTCGGCGCGCGCGCACGCGTGATCGCTGCCCGCGGCCAGCGCGGCGATCGGCCCCGAGCGGTCGCCGACACAGGTGCCCGCGACCGCGGGCTCGCCGTCGTCGCCGTAGCGCCACGCGCCGTGGCACGACCGATCGGCGAAGCTGCACGCGCCGTCGGCCTCGCAGCGGCCGGCGCCGCACTGGTCGTCGGTCGCGCACACGAACGGCTCGGTCTTGACGCAAGCGCCGAGCGCCAGCAGCGCCAGCACCACCGAGGCCGGCGCGCGCATCAGAACGTCCCCCGGACCGCGAGGCCGTAGCCGTGGCGCGCGACCGTGAGGCTGACCGGCGGCGCCGCCCGCTCGTCGCCGCGGACCAGGCGCCACGCCACCACGCCGCCCGCCACCGCCGCCGCCGACAGCGCGACCGCGCCGCCGAGCTCGAGGCTGCGCGCGCGCGCGGCCAGGGCGTGGTGGACATCGTACGACGTCGCCGCGTCGGCCTCGGCGGCGCGATCGTGGGCCATCCACACCAGCGCGACGCCGGTGCCCGCGAGCGCGATCCCAGCGCCCCCGGCGATCCACGCGATGCGATCGCGCCGCGGCGCCGGCAACGCGGCGACGTCGATCGGTCGGGGTGGTGGCGGCGGCGCGACCGCGACCGGGGCTGGCGGCGGCGGTGGCGCCGGCTCGCAGCGCGACTGCTGGGTCCGCGCGGCCTCGGCCTGGCTGGCGCTCGGCTTGGTGGCCAGGAACTCATCGAAGTACTGCGCGGCGCGCGCGCAGTCGCCGCGGCGACGGTGCGCCTGGCCCAGCGCGAACAAGAACTCGGGGCGCGGATCGAGCCGGTTGCCCTGGGTGAACGCCTCGATCGCACCGACCAGGTTGCCGTGCTCGTAGCGCTCGAGCCCCAGCCGCAGCCAGTTGTTGGCAGCCGCGTCGGGGTCCGTCGGCTGGGCGAGCGCCACCGACGCGAGCTGCGCGGTCAGCACGACGACGGACGCACGGGCGAAGCAGTGGCGGATGGGCAAGGGGTCTCCTCGATCAACGTGGGGGCAGCGCCGAGTCGGGGTTCCACACCGGCGCGGCCTTGCGCGACGTGCGGCGTGTCGACGAGCGATGGCGCGACGCGGGCGCGGTGAACGTCGCAGCGGGCGCCGAAGCCGGAGCCGGGGCCGCAGCCGCAGCCGCAGCGGGATCCGGAACCACAGCCGCAGCGGGATCCGGAACCACAGCCGCAGCGGGATCCGGAACCGCAGCCGCAGCGGGATCCGGATCCGGAACCGGAACTAGATCCGGAACCGCAGCCGCAGCCGGATCCGGATCCGGAACCGGAACCGGAGCCGGAACCGCAGCCGGAGCCGCAGCCGGAGCCGGAGCCGGAGCCGGAGCCGGAGCCGCAGCCGGAGCCGGAGCCGGAGCCGGAGCCGGAGCCGGAGCCGGAGCCGATCGCTGAGCCTGCGGACGCAACAGCAACACCAGCGCCACGGCGATCGCCGCCGACATGATCGCGGCGACCACCGCCACCCACATCAGCTGTCGCCGGCGGTGCTGGGCCATCAGCTGCGCGACCTCCGCCGACACCGCCGACACCGCCGACACCGCCGACACCGCCGGAGCGCCCTCCGAGATCGAGATCTGCATCGACCCGGTCGGCTCCGGCGCCGGCAGCGGCAGCGCGGTCTGCTCGTCGGTGCCGCGCGCCAGCACCGGCGCCCGCGGCGCGTCGAGGCCCACCGTCAGCTCGTCGACCGACTCGGCCGACCGCGCCGGCAGCAGCGCGCGCAGCGCCCGTCCCAGCCGCGCGTTCGACGTGGTGAGCCCGGCCGACGCCGCGAAGTCCTCGAGATCGAGCTGCAGCGCCAGCGCCGACGGGTACCGCCGCGTGCGATCCCGGGCCAGCGCCTTGCGCACGATCGCCTCGAGCGCCGGCGGATAGTCGGGCCGACGGCTCGACGGCGGCGGCGCGTCGCGATCGACGATCTGCCGCATCGCCGCGTACTCGTTGTCGTTCGCGAACAGGCGGGTGCCGGTCGACGCCTCGAACAGCACGATGCCCAGCGAGAACACGTCGGAGCGGCCGTCGAGCGGCTCGCCCTGACACTGCTCCGGCGACATGTACGCGATCTTGCCCTTCAGCGTGCCCGCGCGGGTCTCGGTCACGCGCCGGGTCGCCTTGGCGATCCCGAAGTCGATCAGCTTCACGCCGCCGTCGAACGCCAGGAGCAGGTTCGACGGCGTCACGTCGCGGTGGACGATCCCGAGGGGCCGCCCGTCCCTGTCCTTGCGCTCGTGGGCCGCGTGCAGCCCGGCCGCCGCGCCGATCCCGATCGTCAGCACGTGCTCGAGCGCCAGGCGCTCGTCGCGGCTCGCCAGCGTGTGCAAGACCAGCCGCAGATCGACGCCGTGGACGTACTCCATCGCGAAGTACAGCCCGTCGTCGCACTCGCCCATGTCGAACACCTGCGCGACGTTGCCGTGGCGGATCGCGGCGGTGAGCCGGGCCTCGTCGAGGAACATCCGCACGAACTCGGGGTCGCTCGCGTACTGCGGCAGGATGCGCTTGACCACGCAGATCTTCTCGAACCCGCCCGAGCCGGCGACCCGCGCCAGGTACAGCTCGGCCATGCCGCCGGCGGCGAACCGACGGAGCAGCTCGTAGCGCCCGAGCCGGGTCCCGGCCGGCACCATCTCGAGCGTCGGCTTGCGCGGCCGCACCCGCGCCGCGGTGCCCTCGACGGTCACGCCGGCCCCCCGGCCACTGTGTCCACGACGATCGCGCACCGGGAGCTGACCACGATCACCGTTGTGCGCGTTCCGGACGCAACGATCAACGGGGTCCGGATTTCGTCGGGCAGCTCACGCCCGCGGACCTGCGGGTACTGTCCGGGAAGCGGACACGTCCCGGGAGTCGGCCTACACCACCCACCGGGGAACTTCCCGAGGCTCGGCGCGCTGAACCGTGCTCGCGCCGGCCGGACGGCCCGGTCCGGCGCGCCGGGGCCGGCTTGTCGACGCCGCGCGCGTCGTGCGAGGGTCGGCCATGCTCGCTCGCTCGCTCGTCGCGGCCGCGCTCACCGGGGGCCTCGTGCTCGGCTGTGGCGGCGGCGGCGGGCCCGCGATCGATCCCGACGCCGCGGCGGTGGACAGCGGCGCCGACGGCGACGCCGTGGCGCCCGGCGACAGCGGCCGCGACGCGCCGCCCGCGGCCCCGACCTTCACGACCGTGTTCTCGCACCGCGACGCCGCCAACGGGCGCGACACCGCGATCGAGGACGCGCTGGTCGGCCTGATCGACGCCACCCCGGCCGGCGCCGAGATCCGGGTCGCGCTCTACACCTTCACCCGCTCGCCGCCGTCGGCGGCGCTGGTGCGCGCGGCGGCGCGGGGCGTCGACGTGGCGATCGTGCTCGACGGCGGCGCCGACGGGGTCGGGTCCGAGGTCGCGACGCTGATCGCGGGCCTCGGGGCCGCCAACGTCCACCTGTGCGACGCGCCTGGCACCGCGTGCGTCGGCTCGGGGATCATGCACCACAAGACCTTCCTGTTCTCGGCGCTGACCGACGGCCGCACCGACGTCGTGGCGCAGGCGTCGCACAACCTGACCACCACCCAGCTCACGATGCACAACAACGCGGTCATCGTCGCCGGCGACGCCGCGCTCTACGCGGCCTACCGCGCCACCTGGGACGACCTGTTCGCCGACGTCGAGATCCCGACCTACGACCGCCGCGCCGACGGCGACGGCCCGACCCACGTGCAGTTCTTCCCGCGGCCCACCGGCGATCCGGTGGTCGAGGCGCTGGCGGCGGTGACCTGCGACGGCAGCGCCCAGATCCGGGTCGCGATGGCCTACTTCACCGACGGCCGGCGCGCGGTCGCCGGCGAGCTGGCCGCGCGCGCGCGTGACGGCTGCGACGTGCGCGTGGTCGCCGGCGACGCCGAGATCCCGCTCGGTACGATCGCGGCGTCGACCCTGACCAACGCCGGCGTCGAGCTCACGCGCTACCCCGCGCGCAGCGGCTGGTCCCTGCACTCGAAGTACCTGCTGATCGACGCGGCGGAAGCCGGCGGCCCGGCCCACCACCGCCGGGTCTACACCGGCTCGCACAACTGGACCGACGCCGCGCGCGCGATCAACGACGAGACGCTGCTGACGATCGAGGACGACGCGGTCTTCGCCGCCTACCTCGCCGACTGGGCCCACGTCCGCGCCGCGGCCGCCACGCCCTGACCGCGCCGCGGCCGGCTCACTGCAGGCGGGCCTCGAGCATCGCGATCAACGCGCCGAGGTCGCCCTGCCGCGCGGCCGGCAGGTTGCCGTCGCGGTCACAGGTGGCCCGCAGCTGCGCGATGTGGGCCCGCGCCAGCGCGGCCTCGGGCGCGACCGCGGCCAGCGCGCCGACCAGCTCGTCGACCTCGTCGAGCGTGCCCTGGTGGAGCCGGCCGTCGACGAACCGGGGCGCGGCCCGGGTGCGGGTCGCGCGGACGAACCGGGTCAGCCAGCGCGCGGTCGCCGCGATCTTGCCGTCGTCGAGCAACGCCGGGGTGTCCTCGGGCGTGTGGTACACGCGCGACCTCCCGGCGGTCAGGAACAGGAACGGGATGCGCCGGGCCCAGAACGGCTCGTAGTCCGACAGCGGCGGCACGATCTCGGCGTCGGCCGGGCGCACGATCACGCCGGGCTCGGCGCGCTTGAGCGACGCCACCAGGTCGCAGGTGCCGACGCTGCGCTCGGCGCCCAGCGCGAACAGCGACGCCCCGACCTCGTCCGGCACCTCGGCCGGGCCGAACCGGTGCCCGACCAGATCCATGCAGACCATGAAGTCGATCACGGCGCGGTTCGCGTCCACGAACGCGCGCGAGCCCATCCCCCCGGTCAGGAAGTGCGGCGGCTCCTCGCCGTCGAACGCGGCGATGATGACGCCGCGGCCCGCGCGCTCGGTGGCCAGCGCCCGCGCGACCTCGACCAGCACCGCGACCGCGGCGGCGTTGTCGTCGGCGCCGTGGTAGACGTCGCGGCCGATCGTGCCCAGGTGGTCGAAGTGCGCGCCGACCAGCACGTAGCGATCGACGTCGCCGGGGATCGTCGCCAGCACGTTGGCGCCGCCGCAGCCTGGCACCGGCTGCTCGCCCGGATCGAGCCCGGCCGCGCGCAGGGCCGCCAGCACGATCGCCCGGGCCGCGTCGCCGCCGGGGGTGCCGGGGCGCCGCCCGGCGCAGGCGGGGCTGCACAGCTGCTCGACCAGGGCGCGCGCGCGGGCTTGCATTGGACTTACACCGTAAGCTTATGATGTAAGTCTGTCAAGCCATGCCGCGCCCGCCGCTCACCCGCGAGGCCATCCTCGACGCCGCCGTCGCGCTGCTCGACCAGGACGGCCTGCCCGGCCTGTCGATGCGCCGACTCGGCGCCGCGCTCGGGGTCGAGGCCATGTCGCTGTACCACCACGTCCCCAGCAAGGCCGCGCTGCTCGACGGCATCCACGAGCGGATCTTGCTGGCGCTGCCGCCGCCGCCGCGCGCGCGGACCTGGCAGGCCTTCGCCCGCCACCAGGCCCACGCGCTGCACGCGGCGCTGCGGGCCCATCCCCACGCGGTCCCGCTGTTCGCGACCCGCCCGGCCGCGACGCCGGCGGCGACCGCGCGCCTCGAGCGCTATCTGGCCGTGCTGGTCGAGGCCGGCTTCGCGCCGGTCGACGCCCTGTCGGTGATCCAGCTCCTGGCCCAGCTCGTGGTCGGCCACGCGATGTGGACGTCCGAGGTCGGCGTCGTCGACGTCGTCGGCCCGCCGCGCGCGCGCGCGCCGACACGCTCGAGCGCGCGATCGCGCGCTGGGATCCCGATCGCGAGCTGGCGCTCGGCGTCGACGCGTTGATCGCCGGCTGCGCGCGCCTGCTGGCGTGACCGCCGTCCGCGCGACCACCGCGTCGGCGCGCGGCGATCAGCGCGCTCATGGTGCCGCTGGGCATGAAGGGACCCGCGTCCGACGATCGGGGGAGGCCCGCCCGCCCGGGCCATCTCACGATCAGGTGAGGCCCGGCAGCCAGCCCCGGCAGCCCAGGCCCGGCAGCCGGAGCCGGAGGCAGACGATGTCGGCCGCCGGCCGCCCGGCGGTCGGGTACGTTCGGGCCATGGCGTTCATCCAGGACCCGCCGCAGCTCGGCAACACCTTCGCGAGCGATCGCATGCTCGCGTCGTTCATCGATCGCAGCTTCGAGCCGGCCGAGCGCGCCGCGGTCACCGGCCCGCTGCAGCAGCTCGGCGAGCTGGCCGGCGGTCACTTCTACCGGCTGGCCCTGGCCGATCGCACCAACGAGCCGGTGCACACGCCCTGGGACGCCTGGGGCAACCGGATCGATCACATCGAGGTGTCGCCGCTGTGGCGCGAGGCCGCGGGCCTCGCCGCCGAGCGCGGCCTCGTGGCCGCCGGGTACGACCGCGCCCGGGGCGCCCGGGCCCGGCTCGAGCAGTTCGCCCGGGTCCATGTGATCGGCCCGTCGCTCGACGTCTACAGCTGCCCCCTGGCCATGACCGACGGCGCGGCGCGCACGCTGCTCGACAGCGGCAACGCCGCGCTGATCGAGCGCGCCCTGCCCCGCCTCACCTCGACCGATCCCACGACCGCGTGGACCTCGGGCCAGTGGATGACCGAGCGCACCGGCGGCTCCGACGTCGGGCTGTCGGAGACCGTCGCGCGTCAGGACGCCGACGGCACCTGGCGCCTGACCGGCACCAAGTGGTTCACCTCGGCGACCACCGCCGAGATGGCGCTGACCCTGGGCCGCCCCGAGGGCAACCCCGCCGGCTCGGCCGGCCTCGCGCTCTACTACGTGCAGGTCAAGGACGCGGCCGGGCGCCTGGCGCCGGGCATCACGGTCAACCGGTTGAAGGACAAGCTCGGCACCCGCAAGGTGCCGACCGCCGAGCTCACGCTCGACGGCTGCGTCGCGATCCTGGTCGGCGCGCCCTCGGGCGGCGTCCGCGCGATCACGCCGATGCTGTCGTTGACCCGCACCTGGAACGCGGTGTCGTCGGTGTCGGGCATGCGCCGCGCGCTCGATCTGGCCCGCGACTTCGCGACCCGCCGGCGCGCGTTCGGCGCGCTGCTCAGCGCCAAGCCGCTCCACGTCGACACCCTGGCGGGGCTCGAGGCCGAGGCCGCGGCCGCGTTCATGCTCGCGTTCCGCGCGGTCACGGTGCTGGGCGCGTGCGAGCACGGCGGTGACGACGCCAGCCAGCAGCTGCTGCGCGCGCTGACGCCGATCGCCAAGCTCACCACCGCCAAGCAGGCCGTGGCGATCGCGTCCGAGGCGATCGAGAGCTGCGGCGGCGCCGGCTACGTCGAGGACACCGGCCTGCCGCGGCTCCTGGCCGACGCCCAGGTGCTGCCGATCTGGGAGGGCACCACCAACGTGCTGTCGCTCGACACCCTGCGCGCGCTCGGCAAGGGCGGCGCGCTCGAGACCCTGACCGGCGACGCCGCCGCCCACGCGCGCACCGTCACCGATCCCGGCCTGACGCCGGCGGTGGCGACCGCCGCGGCCGCGCTCGCGCACGCGCAGCGCTGGCTGGCCGCGACGATGGCGCGGCCCGACGCGCTCGAGGCCGGCGCCCGCCGCGTGGCCCTGACCTTGGGCCGCGCGCTCGAGCTGACCTACCTGGCCGCCCACGCGCAGTGGTGCCAGGACGCCGGCCACGCCGCCGCCGGCTTCGTCGCGGCCGCGACCCGGCGGTTCGCGCGCCACGGCGTCGATCTGATCGACGACGGCGACGATCACGCCGACGCCCGCGCGCTCACCGCGTGAGCGCGACCGTCACGCCGCCAGCCGCACCAGCCGCACGCGATCACGCCGACGCGCGTAGCGGCGGCGCGCCCGCCGCCCCCGCCGCCGGCCGCACGCGATCACGCCGACGCGCGCGCTCACCGCGTGCGCGCGGCGATGGCGTCGCCAGCCGCACGCGATCACGCCGACGCGCGCGCGCTCACCGCGTGCCCGCGACGGTCACGCCGCGAGCCGCGCCAGCCGCACGCGATCACGCCGACGCGCGCGCTCACCTCGGCGCGCGGCGGTCACGTCGCCAGCCGCGCGAGCAGCGCGAGCTGCGCCAGCGCGCCGGCGACCGCGGCCTCGACCCGCAGGACCGCGTCGCCGAGCGACACGATCGTGAAGCCGCGCGCGGCGAAGGTCTCGACCTCGCGCTCGATCCAGCCGCCCTCGGGGCCGATCGCCAGTGTGGTCGGCAGGGTCGCGGCGCCGGGCGCGCGCTCGATCACGACGCCGCCGCGCGCGTGCGCGCACAGGCCGCGGCCGCCCGAGGCGATCGGCGCCGCGCCGTCGAGGAAGCCCATCAGCCGCGGGTGCACCTGCACCGGCGGCAGGTGGGTCGAGACGCCCTGCTCGGCGCCGAGGCGCACGTGCGCGGCCAGCTCGGCCGGCGCCAGCCGCGGCGAGCCGAGGTACGCCTTGTCGACCCGCCACGCGTTGACCAGCTCGATGCGCGCGACGCCGAACGCCGCGGCGATCTCGAGCGTGCGCGCCAGCACCTTGGGCCGCGGCACCGCCAGCACCAGCGCGATCGGCGCCGGCGGCGCCGCCGGCGTCAGCGTGGTCACGTCGAGCGTCAGCTCGACCGCCGCGGCGTCGATCGTGGTCACGATCGCCACGCCGAGCCCGCCGCCGACGACCCCCGCGCGCACCGCCTGCCCCACCGTCACGCCCAGGACCGCGCGCAGGTGCGCCGCGCGCCGATCGGTCAGCCGCACCCGCCCGTCGACGAGCTCGGGCTCGTCGAGGAGCAGCAGGTTCACAGCTTCTCGACGCGCTGCCCGGCCTCGGTCCAGCCCATGATGCCGGCCGGGAGCACCTTGACGTCCTTGTAGCCCATGGCCACGGCCTTGGCCGCGGCCTCGTGCGACGCGCCGCACTGGGTGTTGGCGCAGTAGAACACCAGCGGCTCGGCCTTGTCGGCGGGCAGCTCGCTGGCGGCGTAGGTCTCGTAGTCGGTCAAGAGCACCGCGCCGGGGATGAAGCCGACGTCCTTGCGGGTCTTGGTGCCGTTGGCGTCGACCGGGCGCGCGGCCTTGGCCGCGAGCTGCTTGGCGAGGTCGTCGACCGAGACCTCGGCCGGCGCGGCCTTGGCGGCCGGCTTGGCCGAGTCCTTGGAGCAGCCCGCGGTGACGGTGGCACCGAGAGCGAGAGCGAGCGTCAGCGCGAGCGAGGAGATCCGCATGCGCGAAGCCTACCCGGGGTCGGCCGGTCCGCAAAGGCCACGACACGGCCAGCCGCGAATCGTCCCGGCCGCGCGCGCGTTGCACCCGCACGCGACGTTAGAGTCGCGCTCGGAGGCACTGGTGAACATCCGCAACAGCCTGGGAACGATCGTGCTCGCGGCCGCGCTCGCCGCGTGCGGCGGCGGCAAGAAGGACGCGCCCGGCGCCGGCACCGGCGGCAGCGCCGGCACCGCCACGCCGACGCCGACCGCGCTCGCGGCGCCGCCGCTGGGCGTCGACGCGGTCAAGCGCATGAACTACGTCTACGGCCCCGGCGCCAAGGACTACGAGAAGGTCACCGCGGCGTACAAGGCCAAGGCCCGCGACTGGGCCGCGATCAAGGCCGCGGCCGAGGCCACGCTGGCCAAGGACGCCGATCACCTCGACGCGCGCTGGGCCCTGGGCGAGGCGCTCGCCAACACCGGCGACGCCGCCGGCGCCACGCCCGCGCTCGCGGCGGCGCTCGCGGGCGACTGGCTGCGCTGGGGCCCCGGCCTGGCGCAGGATCCCGACCTCACCGGCTACCTGGCGACCCCCGAGGGCCAGGCCCTCGCCGAGCTGTCGGGCAAGCTGCGCGCCGCGGTCACGACGATCGTGACGACCCAGCCGCTGGTGCTGGCGCGGCGCTCGGGCTGGAAGTCGCCCAAGCCCGGCACCGGCTACGCCGCCACCCGCGGCGAGCTCTACGCCTACGACGTCGCGAGCAAGCGCTACCTGCGGGTCACGCACACCGATCACTCGCTCGCGGGCTACCTGCGCGCGCCGTCGGGCGAGCTGTTGCTGGCCGGCTTCAGCCAGGCCGAGGTGCCCAACCCCGCCACGGCGCCCAGGACCGCGGCGCCGCTGCTCACGCGCTCGTGGGTGAGCGCGTGGAGCCCGACCGACTTCACCGAGACCAGCGCCAAGGCCGCCGTCGGCAAGGCCCGCTTCGTCTGGGCCGGCTACGGGCCCGGCGAGCAGATCGTCGTGCGCACCGCGCCGGCCGTCGGGCGCTGGGCCCCCGGCACGATCACCACCTACGTCGTCGATCGCAGCACCGGCAAGCTCACCAAGAACCCCGGCGCCAAGCCGGCGGGCCCGGCGGTGCTGATGACCCTCGACGACGTCGTGATCGAGGACGCCGGCGGGTTCCCGCCCGAGCTGCCGCCGGCGGTGGCCGACAAGCTCGCGGCCGCGGTCGACGTCGATGAGCGCGGCAACCCGCGCCTGGCCGCGGTCGCGTGGTCGCCGGGCCGCACCCGCATCGCCTTCGCCAGCGCCACCGATCCGTGCGCCACCGGCGACAGCGCCGCCAAGCCGTCGATCTACATCGGCGACGCCGCGACCGGCGCCTACAAGCACGTGCTCACCGCCGACAGCCGGTTCCGGGCCCAGTGGCTCGACGACGATCGGCTGATCTACGAGGACGGCAGCGGCGGCCTGCGGCTCTACGACGCCGCCGCCGGCCGCGAGCTGGCCAAGCTCGGCGAGCGCGCCGGCCTGGCGCTGGCCACGCTGGCGCCGACCGCGGCGCCGCTGTGCCGGACCGAGCCGATCGTCGACGATCCCGACGCGGTCGACGAGCCGCCCCCCGACGAGCCGGCCGCCGATCCGGCCGCGCCGGTCACCCAGCCTTGACGCCGGCCAGGTGGCGCAGCGCCGCGCCGATCGTCGGCGACAGCGCCGCCAGCGGCTCGGCCCCGGGCTCGCACAGCACCAGCCAGTCGCGGGCGCCGGCGTCGACCGCGGCCCGCCAGTGCAGCCGCGCCAGCGCCCGGCCGCCGGACAGGGCCAGCCGCGGCGCCGCCGCCAGCTCGGCCGCGACCGCACGGTCGAGCGGCCGGCCGTAGCGCCGCAGCACCACGACCAGCGCCAGCTCGGTGACCCGGCCGCGCTCGACCAGGTCGATCACCAGCGCCAGCTCGCCGCCGCGCGCGGCCAGCGCGGTGCGCTCGACCGTGCTGTCGGGCCGGATGTGCTCGTCGATGACGAACGCGGTCACTGCTTGACCACCTCGGCGAACGCCGACCACCGCGCGTTGGGCAGGACGTGGTAGCCGGTGACCGCGCGGTTGACGATCGCGACGTTGTCCTCGTGCCACAGCGGCACGATCGGGAGATCGCGCGACAGCAGCGCCTGGGCCTGGGCGTACAGCTCGACGCGCCGGGCCCGATCGCCCTCCTGGCGCCCGGCCTCGAGCAGGCGGTCGACCTCGGGGTTGACGTAGCGCCAGCGGTTGGTGTCGTCGGGGTGGCCGACGTCGGGGATGCGCGACGAGTGGAAGTACGGATAGTACATGTCGGGCTCGGTGATCTCGGCGGTCTGCATCGACGCCAGCTGATAGCTGCCCTTCTTCACGTCGGCGAAGAACGTGCCGAACTCGAACGGCCGCACCTCGACCTCGACGTCGAGCTCGGCCAGCTGCGCCGCGATCACCCGCGCGATCGCGACCCGGAACTGATCGCTCGAGGTCTTGTAGACCAGCGCCAGGCGCGGCGCGCCACCGGGGCCGTCGGGATCGGGGTAGCCGGCGGCGTCGAGCAGGCGCCCGGCCTCGGCCAGATCGCGCACCAGCGGCTGCGCCGGCGCGCGGTAGGCCCAGTGATCCGGCGGCAACAGCCCGGTCGCCAGCACCGCCCGGCCCGCGAACTTGCGCGCGACGATCGTCGGCCGATCGAGCGCCAGCGCCAGCGCCCGCCGCACCCGCACGTCGGCCAGCAGCGGATCGCGGGTGTTGAACATCAGGTACGACAGCACGGTGGACGGGCCGCGCAGCTCGGCCAGGCGCGGCCGCGCCAGCACGTCGTCGATCAGATCGGGGCGGATCGCGTTCTGGACCAGGTCGGCCGAGCCGCCGGCCAGCATGACGATGCGCGCGGCGGCGTCGCGCACGACCCGGATGTCGATCTTGGGGACCGCCGGCGCCGGGCCCGCGAAGTACGGGTTGCGCGACAGCCGCACCCGATCGTTGCCGAGCGCGTCGACCCGGTACGGCCCGGCGCACAGCGCGATGCCACCGGGGAACTTGTCCTTGGCGTCGGCGCCGTGGCGGGCGGCGACGCCGAGATCGACGTCGGTCATGAACGTCGCCAGCGGCAGCCGCAGGTGGAAGCGCACGCGCCGATCATCGCGCCGCTCGAACGACACGAACCGCTCGCCCATGGTCTTCGAGCCGCCGGCGATCGTCGACTCGTAGGTCCAGGCGACGTCGTCGGCGGTCACCGGCGTGCCGTCGGAGAACCGCACGTCGGCGCGCACGGTCGCCTCCCAGGTCAGCGCGTCGATCTGCTCGATCCGCTCGGCCAGGCCCAGGCGCGGCTCCGAGTCGGGCGCGTCCATGACCACCAGCCCCGGGCACACCAGCCGCGACAGCTTCTGATCCATCGAGCTCACGGTCACGCGCGGATCCGAGGTCCGCGGCGGGCTCTCGATCAGCACGACCAGGGTGTCGTCGGGGGTGCGGTGCGTGCGCGGCGTGCACGCCGCGGCCGTCGCCAACGCGATCGCCGTGATAACCTGGACGGGTGAGTTCATCGGGCCGTCGCGGCCGTGCGGTCGTCACCGCCGTGCTCGCGCTCGTAGGCGCGAGTATCGTCACGCCCCGCGCGCGCTCGCAAGCCGCCGATCCCCCGCCGGTCGACGGCGACGCCGGGGTCGCGGCGCCGGCGCCCGAGTCCGACGAGGACGACCAGGGCGACGACGGCGGCGTGGCGCTGCCGCCCGCGCCCGCCGATCCCGCGGCCCGGCGCGCCTGGCTGACCCAGCAGCTCGACGGCGCGGTCGCCGCGGCGCCGGCCCTGGCGCGGGCCGCGATCGGCGCGGTCGTCGTCGACGTCACCACCGGCGAGGTGCTGTGGGGCCACGACGCCGACCGACCGCAGCCGCTGGCGTCGGTGCAGAAGGTCCTGACCACGACCGCGGCCCTGCGCGCGCTCGGGCCCAGCTTCCGCTGGCGCACGACCATCTACGGCGAGCAGTTCGATCCCGCGACCGGCGTCGTCGACGGTGACCTGATCGTGCGCGGCCGCGGCGATCCGACGTTCGGCAGCCGCGACCTGGCGGTGATGGCCCGCGACCTGCGCTGGCGCGGCGTCGAGACGGTCACCGGCGACCTGGTCTTCGACGGCAGCTACTTCGACGACGTCGACGAGCCGCCCCGCTACGCCGACCAGCCCAAGGAGCGGGCCGGCTACCGCGCGCCGATCGCCGCGGCCTCGCTCGAGCGCAACGCGGTCACGGTGGTCGTGGTCGCCGATCGGGTCGGGCTCGGCCTGGCCCGGGTGTCGCTCGATCCGCCCGGCGGCGATCACGTGCGCCTGATCGAGGACGGCGTCGTGACCGTGGCCACCGGGCGCACGCGCATCTCGGTCGGCACGACGGTCAAGCGCGATCACCTCGAGCTCCGGGTCAGCGGCCAGATCGCCGCGGCCGACGCGGTCTGGTTCGGCCGGCGCCGGATCGACGATCCGACGGCGCAGTTCGGCGAGGCCCTGCGGATCGCCCTGGCCGACGCCGGCATCCGCGTCCGCGGCAAGCGCCTGGTCCGGCGCGCGCTGGCGCCGACCGCCAAGGTCACGATCCTGGCCGAGCACGAGAGCGCGGCGCTGGCCGACGTGGTCCGCGCGATGGCCAAGGCCAGCGACAACTTCCTGGCCGAGACCGTGCTGAAGACGATCGGCGCCGAGGCCCGGGCGGCGGCCGGCGGCGGGCCGGCGACGTGGGCCGACGGCCTCGCGGTCGTCCACCAGCTCCTCGTCGACGCCGGCGCGCCGGCCGGCGGCTTCCGGGTCGAGAACGGCTCGGGCCTGTACGACGCGTCGAGCGTCTCGGCCAGCGCCGTGGCCAAGGTGCTGGTCGCCGGCTGGCGCGACTTCCGGGTCGGCCCCGAGCTGGCCAGCGCGCTGGCGATCGGCGGCGTCGACGGCACGCTGCGGCGCCGCTTCACCGGCCCCGAGGTGCGCGGCCGCGTCCGCGGCAAGACCGGCACGCTCGCGGCGGTGTCGAGCCTGGCCGGGCTGGCCGGCGCCGACGGGCTGCACCCGCTGGCGTTCGTCGTGCTCATCGACGCCCTCCCGGCGGGCACGCGGCCGGTCGCGCGCCAGCTCCAGGACGCGATCGCCACCGCCGCGCTCGCGTACGCGTCGCGCTGACGCTCCGGCCCGGCCCGCGGCCGATTGCCGCCGCGCCGCGGAGCGTGCTACCACGCTGGGCACACCACGATCGCGACGGCCGCTGCGCCGTCGCTGAGACCTCCAGGAGACGACCATGGCTGATCTGAAGGGCACGAAGACGCACGCCAACCTCAAGGACGCCTTCGCGGGCGAGTCGCAGGCGAACCGCCGCTACCTCTACTTCGCGAAGGTCGCCGACGTCGAGGGCCAGCCCGACATCGCGGGCCTGTTCCGCGACACCGCCGAGGGCGAGACCGGCCACGCTCACGGCCACCTCGACTACCTCAAGCGCGTCGGCGACCCGGCGACCGGCGAGCCGATCGGCTCGAGCGAGCTCAACCTCAAGGCGTCGATCGCCGGCGAGACCTACGAGTACACCCAGATGTACCCGGGCTTCGCCAAGACCGCGCGCGAGGAAGGCTTCGAGGAGATCGCCGAGTGGTTCGAGACCCTGGCCCGCGCCGAGCGCTCGCACGCCGGCCGGTTCCAGAAGGGCCTCGACTCGCTGACCAGCAAGGCCTGATCGGGCCCTGCGATCGCGCCCGCACGGTCGCCGCCGAGGCCGGATCCCAGCACGGGCTCCGGCCTCGCGCCGTTTCGGCCGCCGCGTGGCCGCCGCGTGGCCGCCGCGCGGCCGCCGCCGACCGACCGTGCGCGGTCAGCGGTCGAGGTAGCCGCGCCGGGCCAGCTCGGACGCGGCCTGCGCGAGCATCTCGGGCGTGTCGACGTCCTGCCACCAGCGGTCGCCGATGTCGAACGGCAGGAACTGGCCGCGGCCGCCGATGATCGCCATGCCCTCGGACAGGGTCGTGTCGCCCTTCTTCGCGACCACCTCGCCGAGCGCGGCGAAGATCGCCGGCGTGCACAGGAACAACCCGCAGTCGATCGCGTTGTAGCTGGGCAGCGACTTCGAGATCGCGACGATCGCGCCGTTGTCGACCACGACCTTGGTCGCGTCGTCGAGGTCGAAGATCTCGCCGATCTTGTGATCGACCGCGAGCGTGACCGAGCCGTCGGGCGGCGTCAGCGCCAGCAGGTCGGTCAGGATCGACGGGTCGAACACGTGGTCGCTCATCATCAGCGCGAACGGCTCGGCCAGGAGCTCGCGGCACGCGTAGACCGAGACCCCGTTGGACTTGGTCCAGTCGGGGTTGTGGACGGTCTCGACGTCGCCCTCGGTCAGGCGCGCGACCTCGGCCTCGACCAGCTCGTGCCGGAAGCCGGTGACGACGACGACGCGCCGGGCGCCGGCGGCGCGGCAGCAGCCGATCGTGCGCTCGAGCAGCGTCTTGCCCCCGACCGCCATCAGCGGCTTCGAGAACTGTTCGGAGGTGCCGCTGGGCGCCAGGCGGCTGCCCATCCCGGCGGCGAGGATCACGGCGGTCTCGGCCATCGCCGTGCAGTCTCGACGCGCGGCGCGTGGCTGTCAATGCGGGTCGCGGGCCGGGCGCGTTGACGTATAGTCCGCCGCCCGTGGCCGCCCATGTCCCCTTCGCCGAGCGCCTCCAGCGCGTCCGCAACTGGCAGAGCTCCGAGTTCTACGCCGCGCTGGTCGTGCGGCCGATCGCGATCGTCGTGATGCTGGTCATCGCCGACTGGCGCTGGGTCACGCCCAACCGCCTGACCGCGCTGGCCACGCTGGCCAAGCTCGGCGCGGTCGCGACGATCGTGACCGATCACTTCGTGTGGGCCGCGGCGCTCTTGCAGCTCGGCCTGCTGCTCGATCACCTCGACGGCACCCTCGCGCGCTACCGCGGCACCGGCTCGTCGTTCGGCAGCTTCTTCGACAAGGTCTCCGACCTGTACACCTGGCTGGCGATCACCACGGCGATCGGCTGGGTCATGTACGAGCGCACCGGCCGCGTCGACCTGCTGCTCATGGCGTCGCTGTCGGCGCTGGGCCAGTACGCCACCGGCTACATGAAGTGGCTCACCGCGATCGAGGAGGCCCGGCTCAAGTGGCGCCGCGCCAAGGCCGACCCCGCGGCCGCGGTGGCGCGCGAGACCAAGCCGCCGGCGCCGAGCCTGCCGCCCGAGCGCACGCCCAAGGAGTGGGCGCGGTTCATCCTGTCGCGGCTGTCGCGGATCGTGCTGTTCGAGGAGGTCGACCTGTTCTTCTGGGTCGGCCTGGCGCTGGTGCTCGACCGGCTCGAGTGGGTGATCTGGGCGCTGGCGGTGAGCCAGGGCCTGCAGGTGCTGATCTCGACCGTGTGGCGCGCCGGGCACAACCTGGCGTTCGACCGCGAGCGCGCGGCGCTCGCGGCGGCGCCGGCCCCCGAACAGATCGTCGGACCACAATAGCGCCACCAGGCGTCGTTCTGAGGTAAGACACCAGCGCACCTGATCGGGCGGGTCTTCCGTTCGCCCGGCGGATGCGCGTAGACCTCACTGCAGGAGACTCGTCCATGGCGCTCAAGAAAGGTGTCGAGATCAAGCCGGCCACCGGCAAGCTCGGCGTGCTCACCCCGGGGATGGGCGCGGTCGCGACCACGTACTTCGCCGGCAACCTCTCCATCCGCAAGGGCCTGACCCCGCCGGTCGGCTCGCTGTGCGAGCTCGGCACGATCCGCCTGGGCAAGCGCTCCGACGACAACACCCCCAAGATCCGCGACTACGTGCCGCTGGCGCAGATGTCCGATCTGGTCTTCGGCGGCTGGGATCCGTTCCCCGACAACGCCTACGAGGCCGCGCTCCGCGCCGGCGTGCTCGAGACCAAGCACCTCGATCCGATCAAGGACGAGCTGTCGGCGATCAAGCCGATGCCGGCGGTGTTCGACCAGCAGTGGGTCAAGCGCCTCGACGGGCCCAACAAGAAGACCGGCACCTCGAAGATGCACCTGGCCGAGCAGGTCATGGACGACATCAGGACGTTCCAGGCCAAGCACGGGTGCGACCGGATGGTGCTGATCTGGTGCGGCTCGACCGAGGTCTACCGCAAGCCCAGCGACGTCCACTCGTCGCTGGCCAAGTTCGAGGCGGGCCTGCGCGACAGCAGCGATGACATCGCGCCGTCGCAGATCTACGCCTACGCCGCGCTCAAGCTGGGCATCCCCTACGCCAACGGCGCGCCCAACCTGGCGGTCGACACCGAGGCGCTGATGGAGCTGGCGCGCGAGAACCACGTGCCGATCGCCGGCAAGGACTTCAAGACCGGCCAGACGCTGATGAAGACGATCCTGGCGCCGGGCTTCAAGGCCCGCATGCTCGGGCTCCAGGGCTGGTACTCGACCAACATCCTGGGCAACCGCGACGGCGAGGTCCTCGACGATCCCGAGTCGTTCAAGTCCAAGGAGGTCACCAAGCTGGGCGTGATCGACCAGATCCTCCAGCCCGAGAAGTACCCGGCGCTGTACGGGAACATCTCGCACGTGGTCCGCATCAACTACTACCCGCCCCGCGGCGACAACAAGGAGGGCTGGGACAACATCGACATCTTCGGGTGGATGGGCTACCCGATGCAGATCAAGGTGAACTTCCTGTGCCGCGACTCGATCCTCGCGGCGCCGATCGTCCACGATCTGGTGCTGTTCATGGACTTCGCCAAGCGCGCCGGCCTGCACGGCATCCAGGAGTGGCTGTCGTTCTACTGGAAGAGCCCGCAGGCCCCGACCGGCGTGTACCCGGAGCACGACCTCTTCATCCAGCTGATGAAGCTGAAGAACACGCTGCGCTACCTCAAGGGTGACGACCTGATCACCCACCTCGGCGCCGAGTACTACGACTGATCGTCGGGCGGGGGCGCGTCCCCGGCGGGTGACGCCGCGGACGCCAGCTCGGCGGACGCGGGCGCCGCGGCGGCTGGCACCGCGGACGACGGCGCCGCGGACGCGGGCGCCGGCGCGGTTGACGCCGCGGACGACGGCGCGTCGGGCGCGGGCGCGGGCGTAGGCGCGGTTGACGCCGCGGACGGCGCGACCGACGCGACGGACGAGGCTGCTGCCGCGGGCGGCGCCGGCGACGCGGGCGGCGCAGACCCTGTGACCGCCGGGACCGCTGGCACCAGCGCCGCGGCCAGGTGCGGGCCGATCACCGCGGCCAGCTCGAGCGCGGGCTTGTAGACCGCGACCAGCCCCGCCAGGGTGCCGAGCACGCGCCCGAGCAGCACGAACGAGCGCGGCACGGTGACGCCCGCGGCCTTGGCCCGGACGCTCACGTCGGCGACGAAGGCCCGGCCCTGGGCGTCCCAGTCGACGTCGGCCGCCGACACGCCCGGGTGCATCGCCGCGGTGATCGACCGCGCGATGTCCGCCAGCGCCGGGCCGTCGCCGCCGAAGCCGAGGCCGCGCAGCTCGCGCTCGGCCGCGGCGCCGTCGCCGCCGCCCAGCGCCACCAGCAGCCGCGCGTAGCCGGCCCGCTCCTCGGGCGCGAGCCGCAGCACGCAGCCCCAGTCGAGCACCGCGATCCGGCCGTCGTCGGTGACCAGGAAGTTGCCGGGGTGCGGATCGGCGTGGACCACGCCGCCGCGGAAGATCTGGCGGGCGATGCCGTCGACGAGCGCGCGCAGGATGCGGGTGCGCTCCGCGCGATCGGCGGCGTCGAGGGCCTCGGTCAGCCGGCGGCCGTCGACGCGATCGGTGGTCAGCACCCGCGGCGTCGAGTGTGACGCGATCACCGCCGGCACGAACAGCTCGGTGCCGGCCAGGATCGGCGCCACCTCGGCGCCGGCCGCGGCCTCGGCCACGTAGTCGAGCTCGCCGGTCAGCGCTCGCCCCAGCTCGCCGGCGATCGCGCCGAGGTCGCCGGGGATCAGATCGCCGAGCGCGCCCGCGAGGATCGTCAGCGCGGCCACGTCGGCCCGGACCACCTCGTCGATGCCCGGCACCTGGACCTTGACCGCGACCGCGCGGCCGTCGGCGAGGCGGGCGGCGTGGACCTGGGCCAGCGACGCGGCGGCCAGGGCGTCAGTCGCGAACCCGGCGAACCGTAGGGCGATCGGCGCGCCCAGCTCGGCCTCGACCCGCGCCGCGATCGCGGCGCCGTCGATGGCCGGCACCCGATCCTGGAGCTCGGCCAGCTCGGCCGCCCACACCGGCCCGATCAGATCGGGCCGGCACGACGCCACCTGCCCGAGCTTGAGCACGCCGCCGCGCAGCTCGATGCACGCGTCGCGGGTGCGCGCGGCCAGCGCGCGGTGATCGTCGTCGGACAGCCCGGCGCGTCCCGCCGCGGCGGCCCGCAGCCGGTACCAGCGCGCGGTGGCCGCCAGCCCGAGGCCAGCGCGCACCACGCGGGTCACCCGCGGCACGCCGCGCGACTGCGCGCGGGCCTGGGTCCAGGCCGCCTCGAACGTGTCGGCGACCTCCTGCCACTCGGCGCGCGCGGCGTCGGCGACCGCGACCGAGCCGCGGGCGACCTCGCCCAGATCCCGGGCCAGCTCGATCGACAGGCGATCGAGGTGAGCGCCGGTGCGGGCGAGCAGATCGGCGACCGCGGTCACGAACGACGGCGGCGGATTGGCGCGCGCGTCAGGGCGCGGGGACGAAGGGGTCTCGACCATGGCGGATCTCCTCGAGACAGCGCGGGCACACGATCGCTCGCGGGCCGCTGCCGTCGGTGATGGCGACGGCGCCGTCGGCGCCGCGCACGAGCACGTCGTTGCACGCGGCGCAGACCGCGTTCCTGTTCAGCACCAGCGGCTGCCAGCCCAGCACCTCGGCCGCGCGCGGCGGCGGTGGCGGCTCGGCCGCGGCGCGGCGCCCGCCGCTGGCGGAGCGCGCGACCTGGGCGCCATCGGCGACGATGTCCCCGACCAGCCCGAACGCGTGCGTCAGCACGTTGCGCACCAGATTCGAGACCGACACGCCGAGATCGGCGGCGCGCTCCTTGAGCTCGGTCTCGAGCCGCTCCGGCACGCGGGTGTGGAGCACGCGCTCCTTCTTGTCGTCGTCCTTCATCGGGTCGGGCTCGCTGGGTCGCTGGGTTCGTGTCACAACGTGATACATCATGTGTCACGACGTGTCACATGTCAAGCCGGCTCCCGCGCCTGGCGAGCGGTGCTACACGAACATCGTGACTTCGCTCAGCCTCGTGCGCCCCATCACCCGCAAGGACATCAAGGGCCCGGCGCTGTATGCGCCGATCCGCGACGACTACCGCCGCCGCGTGATGGAGTGGAAGCGCCCGCGCCGGCTGCTGGTCGGCGATCGCGTCTGCCTCGTGTTCGAGAACCGGCACACGCTGACCCTGCAGATCGAGGAGATGTGCCGGGCCGAGCAGCTGACCGCGGATCCGCAGATCGAGGCCGAGATCGAGGTCTACAACGCGCTGATGCCGACCGAGACCTCGCTGTCGGCGACCCTGTTCGTCGAGCTCCCGGCCGACGCCGACGCCCGCGCCGAGCTGGGCCGGCTGGTCGGCCTCGACGAGCACGTCGCGCTGACCATCGGCGCGCACGTCCTGCCGGCCGAGTTCGAGCCGGGCCGCGCCGACACCGATCGGATCTCGGCGGTCCAGTACCTGCGGTTCCCGCTCACGCCCGAGGCCCGGGCGGCGCTGGCGATCGGCGGCACGCCGGTGGCGCTGACGATCGATCACCCGAACTACCAGCACCGCCTGGTCGCGCCCGACGCCTTCCGCGCGTCGCTGGCCGGAGACTACGGTCTGTGAAGGCGGCGGTCGTCGGGGCGGTCGTGGTCGTCGCCGCCTGCGGCAACCCGTACAAGTCCGAGCTCGAGCGCAACCGCGCCTTCGACTGCAACGACCGCACCGCGAGCTACCTGGTCGTCGGCGGGCTGGCCGGGGCCGAGCTGGGCGTGATGATGGACTGCCGCGACGCCGGCCCGCGGGTCGTGCGCTGGACCGTCGACGAGTCCGGGACCCGCGACGAGCAGACCCACTCGCTCACGGTCACCGAGTTCGAGCGGGTCTGGGACAAGATCGACGGCTCGGGCTGGCGCTACCTGAAGGACTGCGACGGCACCGGCGCCGACGGCGATCCGATCTACAACTTCGACGTCACCGACTGGAACGGCACCGGCACCTTCGCGTGCCAGCACGGCGGCGCGCTGCCGTTCCCGTACCACATCCTCGTCGACCAGCTCGATCTGATCGCGGCCGAGCACGCCGACCGCACGACCCCCACGACCCGCGGCGACGACGACCCGTGACCGCCACGACCCTCGATCGGGGCGCGCCGCTGCGCGGCCGCCGCTGCGTGATCACCGGCGCCAGCCGCGGCATCGGCGCCGGCATCGCCCGTCGGTTCGCGGCCGCCGGCGCCCACGTCGGGCTGGTGGCCCGCACCACCGCGGACCTCGAGCGCCTGGCCGCGGAGCTGCGCCGCGCCGGCGGCGAGGTCGCGATCGCCACCGCCGACGTCGGCGTCGCCGCCGAGGTCGAGCGCGCCGCGGTCGCGCTGCGCGCCGCGCTCGGGCCGATCGACACCGTCGTCAACAACGCCGGCATCGTCCTGCGCAAGGCCACCGCCGAGATCACCGACGCCGAGTGGCGCGCGATGATGGCGGTCAACCTCGACGGGCCGTTCTACGTCGCGCGCGCCTTCGCCCGCGACCTGCGCGCCGCGCGCGGCCGGCTGATCAACATCGCGTCGATCGCCGGGCGCCAGGGCACCGCGCTCCTGGCGTCGTACTGCGCCGGCAAGCACGGGCTGGTCGGCCTGACCCGGGCCCTGGCCGAGGAGTGGCGCGGCGAGGTCGCGGTCAACGCGATCTGCCCGGGCTCGGTCGACACCGACATGCTACGCCATGGGATGCCTGGCGCCGCTCCGGCCATGACCGTCGACGACGTCGCCGCGACCGCGCTGTTCCTGGCCGCCGACGCGCCGGCGGCGATGACCGGCTCGTGCCTGGACGTGTTCGGATGAGCGCGCCCGAGCTCCACGACCTCTGCGCCGACGACGCGATCGCGCCGGGCGAGCTCGCGCGCCTGCCGATCTTCCCGCTGCCCAACGCCGTGCTCTTGCCCGGCGGGCTGATGCCGCTGCACGTGTTCGAGCCGCGCTACCGCGATCTCGTGCGCGACGCGCTCGCCGGCAGCGGGCTCCTGGCGATCGCGCGCCTGCGGCCCGGCTACCAGCGCGACTACGACGGCCGGCCGCCGGTGCTCGAGCACGCCGGGGTCGGCCGCATCATCGCGTCCGAGGAGGCCGCCGACGGCCGCTACATGATCGTCGTGCGCGGCCTGGCGCGGGTCGCGCTCGCGCGCGAGCTGCCCCCGGTCCGCGCCTACCGCGAGGTCGAGGCGCGCCTCCTGCCCGACGCGCCGGCCGGCGCCGACGTGCTCGCCCGCGCCCACGGCCAGCTGCTGGCCCTGTGCGAGCGCCTGAGCCAGGCCCTCGATCGCGGCGGCGATCAGCTGCGCGCGCTCTTGGCGTCGTGCTCGTGCCCGGGCGCGTGCGCCGACGCGATCGCCGCGGCGCTGGTGTTCGATCACGACGAGCGTCAGGCGCTGCTCGAGCGGCTCGACCCCGCCGACCGCCTCGAGCGCGTCGCCGATCACGTCGGCAAGCTGCTGTGCGAGCTGATGCCCTGCTCGTCGCACTCGAACTGAGCGCGCGCGGCGTGATGACGCGCGCGGCGTGACGACGCGCGCGGCGTGACGACGCGCCGGGCGCCGCGCTTCGCCCCGTGACCGCGCGGCCGGCGCGCTACTTGATGACGGCCAGGCGCGAGGTGCGCTTGGGCTTGGCCAGCACCGCGGCCGCGAGCTTGAGGGCCACGGTCGAGGCCAGGGTCATGAAGCCCTGGCCGATCGCCGAGTCGGGGTTGGCGATCACGATCGGCACGCCGGCGTCGCCGCCGAAGCGGATCCGCGCGTCGATCGGGATCTCGCCCAGGAACGCGGTGCCGACCTCCTGCGCCAGGCGCTTGCCGCCGCCGTGGCTGAAGATCTCGTCGCGGTGGCCGCACGCCGGGCAGGTGTAGTGGCTCATGTTCTCGACGATGCCGAGGATCGGGATCTCGACCTTCTCGAACATCGCGATGCCCTTGACCACGTCGACGATCGACACCTCCTGCGGCGTCGTCACCATCACCGAGCCGGCGATCGGGATGAGCTGCGACAGCGACAGCTGCACGTCGCCGGTCCCGGGCGGCAGATCGCACACCAGGTAGTCGAGATCGCCCCACTCGACGTCGCCGAGGAACTGCTGCAAGAGCCGGTGGACCATCGGCCCGCGCCAGACCACGGCCTCGCCCTTGTCGACGAAGAAGCCGACCGAGATGACCTTGATGCCGTGGTGGATCGCCGGGATGATCTTGTTCTCGCCGGCGGTGCCGGGCGGGCGCTCGGGCGGCCCCAGCATGGTCGGGATCGACGGGCCGAACACGTCGGCGTCGAGGAGCCCGACCTTGGCGCCGTGCCGGGCCAGGGCCAGCGCCAGGTTGGTCGCGACCGTCGACTTGCCGACGCCGCCCTTGCCGGCGGCGACCGCGATGACGTTCTTGGGCCCCTTGAGCAGGGCCTTGTCGCTGGGCGCGGCCGAGAACGCGGTCACGACCTCGGGCACGACCGTGACCCGGCGGGCGCCGGCGCCGCGCAGCGCGGTCTCGATCCGCGTCGCCAGCTCGCGCCGCTGGGCCTGCGGGTAGGCGTGCGTCGGCAGCTCGACCTTGACCAGCACGTCGGGCCCGTCGAGCTCGCAGCTGGCGTAGATCCGGTGGCTGACGATGTCGGCGTCGATCGCCGGATCGATGACGGTCGAGAGGACCTCCTTGACCTTGGCTTCGGTGAGCGTGCTCATGCGAGGTGACCCATCTTGGCTTTCTTGACGGTGAGGTAGTCGTGGCTCTCGGCGCCCGCGTCGATCCAGTGCGACTCGTGCGTGGCCGGCAGGCCGGCCGCCACCAGCCCCGCGATCTTGTCGGGGTTGTTGGTCATCAGCCGGACCGAGGTGACCCCGAGGTCGCGCAGGATCGCGGCCGCGAGATCGTAGCTGCGCAGGTCGGCGTCGAAGCCGAGCTGGAGGTTGGCCTCGACGGTGTCGGCGCCGGCGTCCTGGAGCGCGTAGGCGCGGATCTTGTTGCCGAGGCCGATGCCCCGGCCCTCCTGGACCAGGTAGACGACCACGCCGCGGCCGAGCTCGGCCACCCGCGCGAGCGCGGCGTCGAGCTGGACCCGGCAGTCGCAGCGCTGGCTGCCCAGGACCTCGCCGGTGAAGCACGACGAGTGGACCCGGGCCAGGACCGCGTCGCCCGCGACCTCGCCCATGACCATCGCCACGTGCTCCTCGGCGGCCTCACCGGAGCCGCCGCCGACCGCGGTGCCGCCGGCGCCCAACGCGGCCCCGGTCCGGTACACCACCAGGCGGAACTCGCCGTGGGGCGTCGGCAGGCGGCTCGAGGCGAAGCGGACCACGTCCATGCGGCCGGATCCTTGGCACCCGGGGCCGGCCTTGTCAACGGCGCGCCCCGACGACGACCGGGTTTGACAGCCCGCCGGGGCCCTCGTAGGGTGCGCACATGGCGCTCCGAGACGTCGTCGTCTGGCCAGATCCCCGGCTTCGACAGCCGTCGGTGCCCGTCACCGACTTCGGACCGGCCTTGCGGTCGCTGTACCAGGATCTGGTCGACACCATGTACGCCGAGCGCGGCCTGGGCATCGCCGCGCTCCAGCTCGGCGACCCGACCCGGATGTTCATCGTCGAGCCCGAGCTGGCCGGCCGGGCCAAGGACGACCCGCCGGTGGCGTTCATCAACCCCGAGGTCACCTACGAGAGCCCGGAGCAGCAGAAGTCCGACGAGGGCTGCCTGTCGTTCCCGCACATCTACGTCCAGGTCGAGCGGCCGATGCGCACCACGGTCCGGGCCCAGGACCTCGACGGCAACTGGTTCGAGGCGTCGGGCGAGGGCCTCCTGGCCCGGTGCCTCCTGCACGAGAACGATCACCTGACCGGCAAGCTCTTGGTCGACTTCGTCGGCCCGCTCAAGCGCCAGATGATCAAGCGCAAGCTGGCCAAGCGCGACGACCACGACGCCGACGTCTGATGTCGACCGACGCCGTCTTCGTCCGCGGGCTCGAGTTCGAGGGCAACCACGGCCACACCGCGGCCGAGCGCCGGGGCACCCGCCGGTTCCGGGTCGACCTGACGATCGAGCGCGACCTCGCGGCGCCGAGCCAATCGGACCGCCTGAGCGAGACCGTCGACTACGCCAAGGTCTGCGACATCGTCGTGCGCCTCGGCACCCAGTCGACGTTCAAGCTGATCGAGGCCCTGGCCGGGGCCATGGCCGACGCGATCGTCGCCGCGTACCCCGGCGCGGCGGTCACGATCACCCTCGAGAAGCTGGCCCCGCCCTGCCCCGGGGTCCCGGCGGCGTGCGGCGTGCGCCTGCACCGCGCCAGCTGAGTTCCAGAGGGCCTGTCGCCAGGTCGCCAGGCCCTCCCCCGTCGGGGGCAAGCCCCGACAGGGCCCCCACCCGACCACCCCGCAGACTCCCCGGCGCGCGGCTCGGTGCTCGACCGAAGAAGTTACAAGCTCTGAGCCGCCCGCCGGCGCGGTAACCCGGCGCGGTAACCCGCCAGCGTCGCCCGCGTCCAAGCCCCATGACGCTCCCCGCTGGCACGGAGGTCGAGGTGTTCTTCGATGGCGACTGCCCGCTGTGCGTGCGCGAGATCCGCATGCTGCGGCGCAAGGACCGCCACGGCCGCATCGCGTTCACCGACATCGCGGCGCCGGGCTTCGACCCGGCCGCGCTCGGGGTCGATCACGCCACGCTGATGGCGCGGATCCACGGGCGCCTGCCCGACGGCACCTGGATCGAGGGCGTCGAGGTGTTCCGGCGCCTGTACACCGCGATCGGGTTCGGCTGGCTGGTCGCGGTCACGCGCGTGCCCGGCGTCTCGCACCTGTGCCGGCTCGGCTACCACGTGTTCGCGCGCAACCGCCTGCGCTGGACCGGCCGGTGCGCGCCCGACGGCACCTGCCGCGTGCCGGCCGCGGCGACCGCACCGACCGCGCCGGTGAACTGATCACCCGTCAGCGCTCGATGCGCGGCACCAGCTGGCGCAGCTGCCACGAGGCCAGCTCGGCCCGGCGGGTCTGGGCCATCATGCGCGCGCGGATGCGCCCGGCCGCGACCGTCACCATGATCAAGAACAGCGCCGCGGCGCCGAGCGCGATCACCGTGGCCTGGGGCTCGTGGAAGGTCACCACCGCCGAGGTCACGTGGATCGCGCCGTCGGCGGTCGTGGTCGTGGTCGCGAGCCAGCCCGCGGCCTCGAGCACCGCCGGCGCGATCAGCGCGACGACCGAGATGAGGATCGTCGGCACCAGCCACGCGCGCCGGGCCGCGGCCGCGAACCCGACCGCGTTCATCGTGAACAGCGTCGGCGTCAGGATCATCGTGCCGAACACCCGGCTGGCGATCGCGATCGCCGTCGACGACAGCACCAGGCCCAGGAAGAACGTCGGTGCGTCGAGCCGCCCGCGCGCGCGCGCGGTCAGCATGGCCATGGCGGTGGCGACGGTGAAGCCGACCCAGCCCAGCAGCGGATCGACGTTCTTGATGCCGGTCCACGCCAGGAACAGCGCCAGGGGCAGCCACAGCACGTAGATCCACGCGCCGGCGCCGGCCAGGGTCGCGTAGGTCGCGTCCTCGGCGGCGACCAGCGCGCGCTCGACCTCGGGCGGCGTCGTCGCCGGCGGCGCCACCAGCAGCTCCATGAGCATGGCCTGGGCCCCGGCGTGGCCGGGATCGAGGACCAGCGCCTGGCCGAGCTCGCTCAGGGCCGCGGCCCGGGCGCGGGCGTCGCCGGCCAGGGCCGCGCCGTGGACCGCGCGGGCGGCGCCGGTGGCGTCCTCGGCCAGGGCCCGCCGGCGCTCGAGGTCGCGATCGCCGTCGAGGTACCGCTCGATCGCCTCGCGCATCGCGCCGACGGTGCGGAACCGGTCGACCGGGCGCAGCGCGGTGGCACGGATGCACACCTCCTCGAGCTCCGGCGCGATCGGATCGGCGGCGCGCAGCGACGCCCGGGCGTCGACCCCGGCCAGGGTCGCGGCGATCACCGCCGAGGCCGGCCCGCGCGGGATCAGCGGTCGGAAGGTCAGCAGCTCGAACAGCGTCGCCCCCAGCGCGAACACGTCGGCGCGCTCGTCGAGCGGCTCGCCCCGGGCCTGCTCCGGCGCCATGTAGCCCGGGGTGCCCAGGTACTGGCCGGCCTCGGTCAGCGCGCCGTCGAGCCCCGGCGGCAGGCTGGGCAGCGACGACGGCGCGTCGGCGGCGCCGGCGGGCTTGGCCAGGCCCCAGTCGAGCACGTAGACCTCGCCGTGATCGCCGAGCATGAAGTTCGCCGGCTTGAGATCGCGGTGGAGGACCCCGCGGGCGTGGGCCAGCTCGACCGCGTGGCAGGCGCTGACGAACGCGGTCAGGAGCCGGCGCGGCGTCGCCCGCCGCCGGACCTCGGCGTCACCGTCGGCGAGCTTGCTGCACAAGGCCGCCAGGGTCTCGCCGCGCACGCGCTTCATCGAGAAGAACGTGGTGCCGTCGTGGGACCCCAGCTCGTGGACCGGCACCACCGCCGGGTGATCGAGCTGCCCCTGGATCCGGGCCTCGCGCAGGAACCGGGCGAGCCCGTCGCTGTCGACGCCGGCGCGCGCGACCTTGACCGCGACCTCGCGGCCGACCTGGCGATCGTCGGCGAGCCAGACCTCGCCCATGCCGCCCTTGCCGATCAGCTCGCGCAGCGCGTAGCGATCGTCGGTGGTCGGGATCGGCGCCGCCGCGGCCAGCTCGATCGTCGCCGAGGTCGACCGCGGGTCGCGCAGCGTGTCGGCGGTAGGGATCGGCGCCGGGGCCGCGCCGGACAGGGTCAGCGTGGCGGCGGAGTCGTCGGGCGCGGACGGGGCGCGAGGCATGCCCCATCGTGGCACGACCGCGATCGGTCAATCCACGAGGCGGAGGTGGCTCGGGCGCCGGGCCCGCCGCGGGGGCTCGGGGTCAGGCTCGGGCTCGGGGTCGGGCGCCGCCTCCACCGACTCGGCCGGGGCGTCCTCCGGCCACACCATGCCGCGCGATTCACCATCGAGGATCAGCGCGAAGATCGCGGTCCACGGCAGCACGCACCGGAACGGCATCCCGCTGAACACGAGCGTGCCGGCGACGCCGACCTCGTCGACCTCGAGGTCCGAGATCGGCGGCGTCAGGCCGTAGCCGAACCGCAGCACCAGCTTGGCCTCGCGGGCGAAGCGATCGGGCACCGCGACCCCGGGCCGGCGCGCGTCGAGGTGGATCAGCACCGGCCCCTTGTCGAGCAGCGCCTCGGCGACCGCGCGCTTGCCCGGGCGGGGCGCCGTCACCGACGGGACGTCCTGCTCGGCCAGGCTGGGCAAGGGCTCGCGGGTCAGCTCGATCCGCTCGGCCTCCTCGATCAGCCCGGCCGCGACCGCGGCGGCGACCAGCTCGTCGGGCCGCGTCGCCGAGGTCATCGCGTCGCGCATGATGGCGTCGGCGCGCTCGACGTGCCGGACCACCGCCTCGTGGGCGGCCACGGTCTCGACCTGGCCGGCGCGCCAGCCGGCGAGTGCGTGCTCGACCTCGGCCAGCGACGCGGCGAAGCGCTGCTCGGTCAAGGCCGCGAGGAGCTCGTGGAGGCGAGCGAGCCGGGGATCAGACGAACCCATGGGCGGTTTCTATCAGGACTCGACGAGATCGGCGACCAGCGCGCGGATCTTCGGTGGAATGGGGCAGGCCCGGAACCGGTCGAGGTCGACCACGGCGCACACGACCGTGCCGGTGGCGCAGGCCACCTCGTCCCGCCGGACCCGGTAGCGGAAGGTGATCGACGACTCGCCCAGCTTGACCACCGACAGGGCGATCGTCGCCGTGTCGCCGAACCGGAGCGGGGCGTGGTAGTCGGCCTCGGCGTGGACCGCCGGGAACCCGACCCGGTCGCGATCGAGCAGCTCGACATAGGCGCGCGCGCCCAGGCGCGCGCGGAACAGCTCCTCGAACGCCAGGTGGAAGTAGTGGAAGAACCGCGGGTAGTAGACGATGCCGGCGTGGTCGACGTCGGCGAAGCGGATCGGCAATGAGCACTCGAACGCCACGCCGCACCCTACCCGCTCGCGCGGCGCCGGTCGAGGCGTCCGACCGCCGCGCCAGCGCCCTGCCCGGCCTGGGTCGACGCCCGCGGGCGTGCGCGCGGCCGCGACGGGTGCCGCGCGCCGCAGCGGTCGCCCCTGCGGCGGGCGCGCCGACCGCCGCGCCCGGGGTCACGACGCCTGCGACGCCGCGCGCAGCTCGGGGTGCTCGTCGAGCCACGACTTCAAGCTCTCGTCGCTGATGGTCACCACCAGCTCCTCGTCGGCGACGCAGGCCTGGCACGCGAGCCGCGACTCCGGCTGCACCGCCCACGCCTTGTCCATGATGTCGTTCTCCTTGTCGCTGATCTCGCCCAGCGACGCGGCGCCGCGCTCGACGTAGACGTGGCACGTCGAGCACGCCAGGTTGCCGCCGCAGGCGTGGCCGACCCGGGCGTCGCAGCCCTCGGCGACCTCGAGCAGCGAGCGGCCGGGCGTGGCCTCGACGGTGATCGCGGGGGTGCCCTTGCCGCCCGGGTTCGTGAACGTGACGCGCGTCATCGGCCCAGCTCCTCCTCGACGGTCGCCAGCGACTTGCCGGCCATCGCCGCGGTGATCGCGAGGTTCATGCGGATCTCGGCGAACGGCTTGGACGCGCGATCGAGCGCCTCGACCGCGGCCCGGATCGCCAGGTAGTCGGTGCCGGCGTGAGCGGCCTCGAGCACGACGATCGCCGCGTCGGTGGCGGCGCGCACGTCGTCGGTCAGCAGGTGGGCGTCGGTCACCATCGCCGCGCGGGTCGCCGCCAGGATGCGCTCGGCCTCGACCCGCTCGACGCGCAGGTTGCGCGCGGCGAGGTCGTCCTCGGCGTGCTCGAACGACTCGAGCAGCATGCGCTCGACCTCCTCGTCGGTCAGGCCGTACGAGGGCGTGACGTCGATCGAGGCCGAGATGCCCGAGGTCAGCTCGTGGGCCGCGACGTGGAGGATCCCGTCGGCGTCGACCTGGAACGTGATCTCGACCCGGGCGGCGCCGGCGACCATCGGCGGCACGCCGCGCAGCTGGAACCTCGCGAGCGAGCGGCAGGCCTCGACGGTCTCGCGCTCGCCCTGGACCACGTGCAGATCGAACCCGGTCTGCTGATCGGCGTAGGTCGTGAAGGTCTGGGTGGCCCCGCACGGGATCGTCGAGTTGCGGACGATCAGCTTCTCGACGACGCCGCCCATCGTCTCCAGCCCGAGCGACAGCGGCACGACGTCGAGCAGCACGACGTCGTGCTGCCCGCCGGCCAGCACGTCGGCCTGGACCGCGGCGCCCAGGGCCACGACCTGCTCGGGATCGAGCTCGCACAGCGGCTCGCGCCCGAACTGCGCCGCGACGTAGTCGCGCACGACCGGCGACCGGGTCGAGCCGCCGACCAGGACCACGCCGTCGAGCTCGGCGGCGGTGAACCCGGCGTCCTTGAGCGCGCGCCGGCAGGCCTTGCCGGTGCGCTCGAGCAGCGGCGCGGCGATCGTCGCCAGCTCGGCCCGGGTCAGGGTCCGCTCGATCCGGCGCGGGCCGAGGTCCAGCTGGACCAGCGTCGTGTCGGCGTCGGTCAGGCGCTCCTTGGCGGCGCGCGCGGCCGCGACCACCGCGCGCATGGCCGAGCGATCGTCGGCCGCGACCGGCTGGTCGCCGAGCAGCGCCGCCGCGATCGCGCGATCGAGATCGTCGCCGCCCAGGGCCGAGTCGCCGCCGGTGGCGCGGACCTCGAACACCCCGTCGACCAGGGTCAGGATCGAGATGTCGAAGGTGCCGCCGCCGAGATCGTAGATGGCGTAGGTGCCGCGGGTGCCGCGGTCGAGGCCGTAGGCCAGCGCGGCCGCGGTCGGCTCGGCCAGCAGCCGCAGCACCTCGAGCCCGGCCAGGCGGCCGGCGTCGCGGGTGGCCTGGCGCTGGGCGTCGTCGAAGTACGCCGGCACGGTGATGACCGCGCCGCCCAGGGGCCCGCCCAGGTCGGCCTCGGCCCGGCGCCGCAGCTCGCCCAGGATCGTCGCGGAGATCTGCACCGGCGACCGCTCGCGGCCGTCGCCGAACAGGAGCTTGATCGTGCGGCCGTCGTCGTCGACGAGGCGGTTGGGCGACATCGCCGCGACCGCGCCGACGTCGGCCAGGGCCCGGCCCATCAGGCGCTTGACGCTGGCCACGGTGTCGCTGGGGTGGGCGTCGCCGCGGGCGACCGCGGCGTGGCCGACCAGCGCGTCGCCGTCGCCGTAGCTGACCACCGACGGGACGATCGCGCCGTCGGGGCCGGCGATCACCACCGGCGAGCCGTCGGCGACGACGGCGACCAGCGAGTTGGTGGTGCCGAGATCGATGCCGACCACGCGCTCCTTGCACGCGGCCTTGGGCGTCGAGGCGCCCGGTTCGGAGATCTGCAGGAGCATGGGCCTACTCGTCGAGCGCCGCGTCGCACTCGTCGAGGTAGCGATCGACGTAGCGGAGCGTGATGAGGTCGCGCTTGATCGCGGCGAGGATCGCCGCGTCGTCCGCGCCACCGAGTTGTGCGAACAGCGGCACCAGGCCGTCGAGCAGCCCGCGCTGGCGGGCCCGCATCGACGCCTCGAGCCGGGTCACCGTCGGGGCGTCGTCGGCCGCGCGGGCGTCGGCCAGCTCCTCGCGCAGCTCGAGGATCTCCATCAGGAACGCCGGCGCCAGGACCTCGCGGTCGCCGATCGCGACCCCGGCCTGGGCCAGCAGCACCTCGGCCCGGCGCTGGGGCCGGCGCAGCACCTGGTAGGCGTCGTTGAGCGCGCGGGTGCGGATCAGCGCCTGGGCCCGCTCGGCCGCCGGCGCGCCGACGAACCGATCGGGGTGGATCTCGCGGCTGCGCTCGCGGAACCGATCCTCGAGGGCGCGCGGGTCCAGATCGAACCGCGGCTCGAGGCCGAGCGCGGCGAACGGATCTGGGGAGGAGGTCTGGGACTGCATGGTCGTGGCTGCGATCGGCGCCGTCGCGGGCGCGACCTCATTCGTTGCGGTTGCTCGCTCGAGGCTCTTGCTCAGACGCTCCATCGATTCAGAACTGGACGGACTCGCCGCACCCGCACGCGCCCTTGGCGTTGGGGTTCTGGAACTTGAACCCGTGGCCCATCATGCCGCGCACGAAGTCGAGGGTCATGCCGCGCAGGTAGACCAGGCTCTTGGGGTCGGTCACGACCTTGACGCCGTGGGCCTCGAACAGCTTGTCGGTCGGGCGCGGCTCCTCGGCCCACTCGAAGACGTACGTGAAGCCGGTGCAGCCGCCGCCGCGGATGCCGACCCGGATGGTGGCGTCGGGGGTGCCGCGCTTGGTGCGCTGGCGCTCGATCTCGCCCGCGGCGGCCGCGGTGATCTCGATGCCGGTCACCGGGGGTGGCGCGGGCGCAGGGCTGGGAGAGGTAGCCGTGGACATCATGGGGCGCCCTTCGCTCAGGCCTTCGCGGCCTGCTTCTTCTTGTAGTCGTCGATGGCCGCCTTGATCGCGTCCTCGGCGAGCACCGAGCAGTGGATCTTGACCGGCGGCAGGTTCAGCTCGGTCACGATCTGGGTGTTCTTGATCTCGGCCGCCTGATCGAGGGTCATGCCCTTGATCATCTCGGTCGCCAGCGACGACGACGCGATCGCCGAGCCGCAGCCGAAGGTCTTGAACCGCGCGTCCGCGATGACGCCGTCCTTGACCTTGATCTGCAGCTTCATGACGTCGCCGCACGCCGGCGCGCCCACCAGCCCCGTGCCGACGTCGTCGTCGTCCTTGCCCAGCGAGCCCACGTTGCGCGGGTTCTCGTAGTGATCGATGACCTTGTCGGAGTACGCCATGGTGGATTCCCTTCGGTGACCGCCCCTCGAGGGCGGGAAAGCAGTCTCAGCAGTCGGCGCGTCCCAGGCGCTGGCTCGGGGGGGGGCCCGGCGCGCCGGGGAGGGTTTTCGAAAAACCCTCATCGGTCAATGCCCGGTCCAGGCGATCGACTTGATGTCGATGCCGTCCTGGTGCATCTCCCACAGCGGCGACAGCTCGCGCAGCCGCTCGACCGCGGTGACGACCACGTCGATCGTGTAGTCGATCTCGGCCTCGGTGTTGAAGCGGCCGATGCCGAAGCGGATCGAGGTGTGGGCCAGCTCCTCGCCGATGCCGAGCGCGCGCAGCACGTAGCTGGGCTCGAGCGACGCCGAGGTGCAGGCCGAGCCCGACGACACCGCGATGTCCTTGAGCGCCATCAGCAGGCTCTCGCCCTCGACGAACGCGAACGAGATGTTGAGGTTGCCGGGCAGCCGGTGCTCGAGCGAGCCGTTGACGTAGCACTCGGGCAGCCGGGCCACGATGCCCTCGTGGAGGCGGGTGCGCAGGCGCAGCAGGCGCTCGGCCTCGTCGACGCGCTCGAGCCGCGCCAGCTCGGCGGCCTTGCCGAACCCGACGATCAGCGGCACCGGCAGGGTGCCCGAGCGCATGCCGCGCTCGTGGCCGCCGCCGTCGATGATCGGGTCGATGCGCACCCGCGGCTTGCGGCGCACCCACAGCGCGCCGACGCCCTTGGGGCCGTACATCTTGTGCGAGCTGAGCGACGCCAGGTCGAGCTTCATCGCCTCGACGTCGCAGTCGACCTTGCCGGCCGCCTGCACCACGTCGGAGTGGACCAGCGTCTTGGGGTTCTTGGCCTTCACCGCGCGGGTGATGTCGGCCATCGGCTGGACGACGCCGATCTCGTTGTTGGCGAGCATGATGCTCACCAGGATGGTCTGGTCGGTGACCGCCGCCGCGACCTGGGCGGGCGTGACCAGCCCGTCGGGGGCCGGGGTCAGGTAGGTGACCGTGAAGCCGTCGCGCTCGAGGCGCTTGCAGGTGTCGAGCGTCGCCTTGTGCTCGGTCTCGACGGTGATGATGTGCTTGTTGGTCTTGCCGTAGTACGAGGCGACGCCCTTGATCGCCAGGTTGATCGCCTCGGTCGCGCCCGAGGTGATGACGATCTCCTTGGCGTCGCCGCCGATCAGCGCGGCGATCTGGCCGCGGGCGGCGTCGACCGCGGCCTCGGCGGTCCAGCCGAACACGTGGTTGCGGCTCGCGGCGTTGCCGAAGTGCTCGGTGAAGAACGGCAGCATCGTCTCGAGCACGCGCGGATCGACCGGCGTCGTCGAGTGGTTGTCCATGAAGATGGGCAGCTTGACGGCGGCCGAGGGCGCGACCAGGCGGCCGAGCGAGGTCGGCGTGGGCGTTGCGGCGGGGGGCGTGACGGTCGTGGACATGTGCGGGCCTCTAGTTGCGCGGGCGATTGGGATCGCGCGCGTCGGAATCCTTGATCAGCTCGGTGGCGGCGACGTCGAACTCGCGCGCCGGGCGGCCGTGCATCGGCAGGCGCCGTCGCGACAGGCCCGCGAACAACCGCGGGGCCTTCTCGCGCTCGTGGCCGTTGTGGCCGCAGGCGCCGCACTCGTGCGGCGTGAACTCGGTCGAGCACGACGTGCACGAGTCGAGGTACGCCAGCGCCTCGTGCAGATCGTTCTCGATCACCCGCAGCTGGGTCATCTGGGCGCGGATCTGGTCGAGCTTGCCGGCGAACACCGACCGCACGCGATCGGTCGCGTCCTTGCCAGTGCCGGCGTCCCGGAAGTCGGAGACGAAGCCCTGGATCTCGGCCAGCGTGAAGCCGATCGCCTGGAGCTTGACGATCCAGTGGATGCGGTCGACCGCGGCCGGGCCGTACAGGCGGAACCCGCCCTCCGAGCGACCAGCCGGCTCCAGCAGCCCGAGCTCCTCGTACAGGTGCATCGCCCGGACGGTCTTCCCGACCACCTTGGCGAGCTCGCCGACACGTAGGAGTTTGACTGCTGGCTTTTCCATGATTGCGGTGTCTTGAGGGCGCAACAACCTGACCTTCACGTAAGGGTTTGCGCCTGTGAGCGGACTATGGCGACCTCGCCTGCCTCTGTCAAGACTCACCCTAACGTCCAGGTACGATTTGGCGCTTGGACCCACCCATCTTCGTGAGGCCGCTGGATCCGGGTGCCAGCCGCGCCCTACTCCGTTGATCTTACTCGCGCGGACCTGGCCTACACTCAGCCGTGGCGCGCCTCGGCCCGATCCGCGACCTCGCGACCGCCGCCCTGTATGGGCGCGCGCTGATGGCGGTGGTCCGGGCCGACGGCGAGTTCGGGCTCGAGGAGGGCCTGCGGCTCCACGATCGACTGACCCGCCGGATCGGTCCGCGCGTAGCGGTCGACGAGTTGATGCTGGCCGCCGCGCTCGAGCCGGCGGCGCTGGCGGCGGCGCTGGATCACGGTCCCGGGCCGTTCCGGGATCCTGGGGTGCATCCGCGCACGCTGGCGTCGATGCTGGTCGCGGATGGCCTCGCGGTCGTGCTCGCCAAGGGGCACATCACCGAGCGCCAGGCGATGACGTTGATCGCGTTCGCGACCGCGCTCGGGTGCGCGCCCGATGACGTGGCGCGGCTCGGCCCGGCGCTGCGCCCGTGGCTGTCGGCGTGAGCGCCGCGCGGCGGGTCACTCGCCCGGCAGCAGCCGGCGCGCGACGTCGCGCACCGACGCCGGGTAGATCGCCTGGGTCGCCACCAGCTTGAGCTCGGGCTTGGGCATGGCGCGCAGCACGCGACCGACCTGGTCGCCGCTGAGCCGTGGGTTGGTCAGGAGCGCGCGCCGGACCTCGGGCGTGCGCAGCCACGCCTGGTTCGCGACGATGAGCTCGAGCAGCGGCCCCGGCAACATGCCCATGCGCGCGATCGCAGCGACCTCGGGCGGCGTGATCCGCGGGTTGCGCAAGAGGCCCTCCCACGCCGCCTTGCCCAGGATCCGCTCGACCGCGATCCGGTCGTCGCGCTCGCCGGTGCGCGCCAGACGGAGCTGATCGGGCAGCGCCAGCCGCCGGACCCGCTCGAGGGCGTTCTTGGCCAGCGGCACGCTCGGCTCGGCCGCCGCGACCGCCGGCCGCGGCACCGCGACCGCCGGCGGCGGTGACGCGGGCGGGGGCACCGCCACCGCGGGGATCACCGAGGGCGCGGTCAGCTCATCGATGAACATCGGCGGCGTGCGCACGGTGTCGCCGGGGCGCGGCGCGCGCGACGGCGGGCGCAGCCGCGGGGTCGCGATGGTGCGCGCCTCGTCGCCCGCCTCGGCGCAGCACGCGTCGACCCAGGCCTCGATCTCGAGGTGGCGGGCGCGGAAGTCGGTGACCTCGTAGCCAGCGCCGGTCGGGAGCTTGTGCACCGCCCGGCCGTCGAGCTCCAGCGGCGCCCCCCGCGGACCGCGCAGGACCAGGCGCACCAGCTCGACGTCGAGATCGGGGCCGATCACCCCGCCGCGCGACAGGTGATCGCGCCAGCACCGCCCGACCTCATCGGCGGTCGTCAGCTGGATCTCGACCCGGGCCCGCCCGCGCGGCCCGCGTGTGGTCCGTCGCCCGGTCCGGACCTTGCGCTTGCCCGCTGGCTGCGGCGGCTCCCCCATTCCCCGATATTACCCCCTGTGCAGCCCGCTGCGCAGGCCGATGCGCGCGATCTCGGCGTCGCCGTCGACGCCGCCGCGCGGCCGCGACCTCGGCGCCCGGGCGCCCGAGATCAGTTCGCCGTCGCGACCGCCTCGAACGCGCGGATGACCGTGACCTTGATCTGGCCCGGGAACACCAGCTCGTCCGACACCTGGGTCGCGATCTCGCTCGACAGCTCGACGACGCCGGCGTCGTCGACGTCGCGCTCGCGCACGTAGACGCGCAGCTCGCGGCCGCCGTGGACCGCGTGGGCGTAGTCGACGCCGCGGTGGCGCACGCCGATGCGCTCGAGGTCCTCGATCTTGGTCGAGAAGCCCTCGGTCTGCTCGCGCCGCGCGCCGGGCCGGGCGCCGCTCATCGCGTCGGCGGCGGCGACCAGATAGGCGTAGACCGAGTTGGCGGGCTCGTCGGCGTGGTGCGAGCCGATCGCGTTGGCGACCAGCTCGGGCTCGCCGAGCCGCCGCGCGATGTCGGCGCCGATCACCGCGTGGCTGCCCTCGATCTTGTGGGTCAGCGCCTTGCCGATGTCGTGCATCAAGGTCGCGCGCCGCGCGAGCTTCTCGTCGAGGCCGAGCTCGGCCGCCATCATGCCGGCCAGGAACGACGCCTCGACCGCGTGCATCCACTGGTTCTGGGTGTAGCTCGTGCGCCAGTTGAGCGCGCCGACCAGCCAGACGATCTCGGGGTGCGCGCGCGGCACGCCGAGGGTCTGGAACGCCTTCTTGCCGAGCGTCTTCACCTCGCCGTCGAGCTGCTCCTTCACCTTGGTGACGAACTCGGCCGGCGTCGCCAGCGCGTCCTTGGTGGTCTCGGGGCGCTTGGCCAGCTTGGCCAGCGCGCGCCGGACGATCTCGCGGCCGAGGCTGTCCTGCCCGTCGAGCCGGACCGAGGTCTGATCCTCGGCCACCAGCACCTTGACGCCGCCGACCTCCTCGAGCGCGTTGTGGAAGATGCCGTCCTGGGCCAGGACCGTCTCCATCACCGCCGGCTCGAGCCGCAGGGTCGACAGGTTGCGCTCGGTCAGGAAGTGGTTGTGGTAGCGGCCGCTGGCGATCTCCATCACCCGCTTGGCCTCGCGGTCCGACGCCGGATCGGTCGCGGCCTCGCCGGCGGCGCGGACCTGCGCGGCGGCCTCGGCCCGGGCGGTCTCGGTCCAGGCCTCGACCAGCTCGGCGACGACCCGCTCGGCGCCGACGCCGGCCCGGCTCTCGATCAGCGCGCGGGCCTCGCGCACGCTTGGCGCTGTCGCCCTCGAGGCCGCGGGCGCGATCGCTCTTGGCGCGGCGGTCCTGCTCGTCGGCGGCCAGGACCGCCTCGCGCTGCTCGAGCTCGTCGCTGACGCCGCCGAGGTCGGCCGCGGCCCCGGCGATCGCGCCCTCGCGCGCGGCCAGGCGCTCGTGGGCGGCCTCGAGCTCGGTGTCGACGGTCTCGCGCAGCGCCAGGGCCTCGACCCGCCCCGCCGACTCGGCGGCCTGGCGCACGGTCGCGGCCTCGACCCGGGCCGAGGACACCACCGCCGCGATCTCGACGCGGGCGCGCTCGACCGCGAGCCGGGCCGCGGCGGTCTGGCGCCGGCGCGTGGCCACGAAGGTCACGGCGGCGGCGGCGACGGCGAGCGCGAGGGCGAGCAGCGGCACGAGCACGACGCCAGCGTCGCCGATCCGTCGCCCCGGCGCAACGGCGGCCGCGGCCGGGGCATCGCGACGACGACGGCGGCCGTGACGGGACCGGCGGCGCGTTCGCAGATGATGGACGACCTGCGCAGGGCGGACGCGTCGTGGCGCGCGGCCGCTGGCGCGCGGTTTGCGATGGGCCTGACCATGGCCCACCTGATCAGCTGTCGCATCGCGAGCCTGGACCGCGCCGCCGGCAGGTCCCACCGCGCGGTGGTGCGCGACGGCCAGATGCTGGGCGTCCCGACGATCGGCAGGCGCCTGATCGTGTTCCTCGGCGACCGCGACCGCCACCCGGCGGATCAGCGCAGCGTCGGCTCCATGATGTCGTTGCGCTCGCTGCCGCTGCCGCTGCCGGCCGGGTCGTTGTCGCCGGACCGCTTGTCGGGCTTGTGCCCGCTGCCACCGCCGGTGTCGACGTCGAGCAGCACCGTGACCACCATGTCGCCGGTCACCGCGATGACCTTCTCGCGCGGCTTGCGCCCGGCGCGGCGCAGCGTGAACGTGCGCGCGACGCCGTCGGCCGGCAAGGTCAGCGTCGCCGGCGTGATGCCGAGCGGGGTGCCGTCGGCGTCGTAGATCGTGGCGTCGCTGGGCTCGCTGGTGATCGTGACCTCGGCCATCGCGACCGGCGCCGGCGCCGCGTCGATCGCCGGGGCAGCGTCGGGCTCGACCACCGCGACCGCGGGCGCCGCGTCGATCGGCGCCGCGGCGGGCGAGTCACCGCCGGCGCCGTCGCCGCCACCGCCGAGGACCACGACCGCGATCACGACCGCGGCGATGACGGCAGCGGCGACGCCGAGCGCGACCCCCAGCCCGCGCCGCGGCGGGTGCCGCGAGTGCCCGGGCGGCGTCGCGATGACCAAGGTCTGGTTCTGCGGCACCGCGATCGGCACCGACGTGGACCGGCGCGGCGCGGTCGGCGGCGCGGCCGCGGCCAGCACCCCGATCAAGGTCGCCCCCTGCCCCCCGGGTTGCTCGATGATCGCGGTCGCCTGCTGGGCCTGACCGGCGCCGGTGATCCGCGGCCCAGCGGCCTGCTGCTGCGCGGCCAGGGCGGCGGCGACCGCGTCGCGGTTCCGCGACTGGGTCTCGTAGGCCGGGAAGCCGGCGGTGGCGGCGTAGCCCATCGCGGCGTTGGTCCCGACGGCGAAGCTGGTCTTGGCCTGGGCCGCCGCGCTCGGCTGCGCCGCCGGCATCGACGCCGGCGCCCCGCCCAGGTAGCGATCCGGATCGCACAGGGCCGCGTACAGCTCCTGCATCGTCTGGAACCGAGCGTCGGGGGACTTGGCCAGGCAGCGCAGGATGATCTGCTCGACCGCCGGCGGGATCATCGAGGACAGGCCCCGCGGCGCCGGCGGCGGCTGGGTGACCTGCTTGATCAGCACGCCGCCCATCGTGTCGGCGTCGAACGGCACCTGGCCGCACAGCATCTGGAACAGCAGCACGCCGAGCGCGTAGATGTCGGTGCGGTGATCGACCTTCTTGCTCTCGCACGCCTCGGGCGACATGTACTGGGGCGTGCCGAGGATGACGCCGGCGGCGGTCAGGTTCTTGAGGCCGCCCTCGGCCGCCATCTTGGCCAGCCCGAAGTCGAGCAGCTTGACGAAGTCGGGGTCGCCGCCGCGCTCGCACAGCATGACGTTGTCGGGCTTGAGATCGCGGTGGATGATGCCGGCGGTGTGCGCGGCCTGCAGCGCCTGCGCGATCTGCGCGCTGACGTGCAGGGCGCGGCCGACGTCGAGCAGGCGCTCGCGGGTCAGCACCTGGGCCAGCGTCTTGCCGTCCAGGTACTCCATGATGAAGAAGTGATCGCCCTCGGCCGACTGCCCGAAGTCGTGGACCTCGACGATGTGCTCGTTGCCGATCAGGTTGACCGCCCGCGCCTCCTGGTAGAAGCGGCCGATCACCTCGCGGTTGGCCGCGAGCTCGCGGTGGATGACCTTGAGCGCGACCTTCTTGCCGATGATCGGGTGCTCGGCCAGGTACACCACCCCCATGCCACCGACGCCGAGGCGCGAGAGCACCCGGTAGTTGCCGATGAGCTGGCCCGGAGCGATCGCCACAGGTTGGCAGTGTCCCGTGGCGCTCCGGGTGGGTCAAGTTGACCTCCCGCCGGCTGTCGAACTCTTGACAGTGTGTCGGCGCGGCCACCGCGGTCGCCCACCGGCCGTGACCTGCGGGACACGCCGCCCGGCGCAGGCCCGCGAACCCACTGGACCGACCATGTGGCCGGCCGTTTGCTCAGAGCGCCCCCTATGTCCAACTGCCCTCGCTTCCGTCGCGCCTTCATCGCCTCCACGCTCCTGGCGCTCACCGGCGTCGCGACCGCCGACGACGCCGCCGTCCCCGAGGCCGCCCCGGTCCGCTTCACCACGCTGGCGCCGGACGGGGCGCGCTCGGAGATCAACGCCGAGTTCAGCGTCACGATCCCCGACGACGACGCCGCGGACCAGAACCTGTACGGGGGCCACCTCGACGCCCAGCTCGTGGGCGCCCAGGGCGTTGGCGGCTACGCGCGGATGGGGTTCGCGTCGCTCGATGACGTCCAGGCCCTGACCAACCTCGAGCTGGGCGGCCTCTACCGCATCAAGCAACGCAGCAGCGCGGTGACGTTCCGCGGCGGCCTGATCGTCCCGACCGGCCCCGACGCGAGCGACGGGTTCGACGCGCTCGTCCCGATCATCAGCGAGCTGGCGCGGCGCCCGTCGGATCTCGCCCTGGCCGCCGTCGACTCGACGCTGCTGCGGCTGTCGGTGTCGCCGAGCTACCACGACGGCGGCTTCTACGCCCGCGCCGACGTCGGCCTCGACGTGTTCGTCGACGCGGAGGACCGCGACAACCCCGACCCGCTGTACCACGTCGACCTGGCGGCCGGCTTCCAGCAGGGCCACGGCGCCGCGACCGTCGAGCTGACCACGATCGGCACCACCGACAGCGACGACGATGACAAGTACCACGCGCTCGCGCTCGGCGGCCAGTACGACCTGGGCGGGGTCACGGCCGACGTCGCGCTGGTGCTGCCGTTCACCAGCGGCGGCGACGACATCGACGCCAAGACCCTGGTCTTCGGCCTCAGCGCCGCGCTGTGACGGTCATGGGCCGGCGCAGAACGCGGCGTAGTCGATGAGCGGGATGGTGGTGCGGTCGACGCCGTCGCCGCAGGTGGCGCAGGCCGGATCGCGGCGCAGCGCCAGGTCGCGCAGCTTGGCGCGCAAGGCGTCGTAGACCAGCAGGCGCCCAGCCACGGTCGGCAGGCCCAGCACCAGCTTGATCGCCTCGGTGGCCTGGAGCACGCCCAGCACCCCGGGCAGCACGCCCAGCACCCCGGCCTCGGCGCAGCTCGGCGCGGCGCCCGGCGGCGGCGGCGCGGGGTACAGGCACCGGTAGCAGGGCTGGCCGCCAGCGCCGAACACCGTCAGCTGGCCCTCGAACCGCCAGATCGACGCGTGCACCACCGGCACGCCCAGGCGCAGCGCCGCGTCGTTGACGAGGTAGCGGGTCGCGAAGTTGTCGGTGCCGTCGACGATCACCTGGTGGTCGGCCAGCAGCTCGAGCGCATTGGCGCTGCTGAGCCGGACCTGATGCCCGCGCACGGTCACGTCGGGGTTGAGCGCGGCGATCGTGCGCGCCGCGCTGTCGACCTTGGGCTGGCCGACCCGCTCGGTGGTGTGCAGGACCTGGCGCTGCAGGTTCGACGCGTCGACCAGGTCGTCGTCGATGATCGTCAGCGTGCCGACCCCGGCCGCGGCCAGGTACAGCGCCACCGGCGAGCCCAGGCCCCCGGCGCCGATCACCGCGACCCGCGCCGCGAGCAGCGCGCGCTGCCCGGCCTCGCCGACCTCGGGCAGGATCAGGTGCCGGGCGTAGCGGGCCCGCTGCGCCGGCGTCAGGTCGTCGGCGTCGGCCCGGGCCACCGGCAGGCCCGCCGCGCGCCACGCGCTGAAGCCGCCGGCCAGCGAGCGCACGTCGCCGTAGCCGAGCTCGCCCAGGGTCCGGGCCGCCAGGGCCGACCGGTGGCCGGCGGCGCAGTACACGACCACCGCGGTCGCGCGGTCGGGCACCTCGGCCTCGATGCGGCTCTCGAGAGAGCCCCGCGGGATCGCGCGCGCGCCCGGGATCGTCCCCTCGGCCCGCTCGTCGGCCTCGCGCACGTCGATGACCACCGGCGCGCCGGCCAGCGCCTCGGCCGGGAGGACCTCGCGGATCGCGGCCAGCGCGGCGGCCAGGAACTCGGCGTAGCTCGGCACCGGGCCAGGGTAGCGGCGTGCGATCCGGTTGCCAACCGGGCGCCGGCTAGGTACACCTGAGAATCGCCGGCGGTACGCTGGCGCGAGATCACACGTTCGCTGGCGGCCGCCGCCGGCTTGGAGACACCGATGGCCAACCTGTTTCGCGAGACTCCCACCACGGCGGCGCCGCCGCCGGCCACGGACGAGCCGGTCGGGCTCGACACCCTGGTCAAGCTGACCCCGATCGCCGCGACCAAGGTCAACGAGATCCGCAACGACGAGCAGATCGAGGCCGAGATGGGCCTGCGCCTGCGCGTCGTCGGCGGCGGCTGCGCCGGCTTCTCGTACGACCTGTACTTCGACGGCCCGACCGAGGTCGACCAGCAGTTCGATGGTCGCCGGCGTCAAGGTCGTCGTCGACGAGATGAGCCTGATGTACCTGGTCGGGACCGAGATCGACTACGTCGAGGGGCTGTCGGGCGCGGGCTTCAAGTTCAACAACCCGAACGTCAAGTCCACCTGCGGCTGCGGCTCGTCGTTCTCGGTCTGAGGCGCTAGAGTCGGGCCGTGACCGCCGGCCTGTCTCCGTCGCGCGTCGACATCGGCGCGCTCCTGGCGCGGGAGCTCGACCCCGCCACCGTCATCGTGCCCGGTGACGATCGTCTGGCCGACTACGGCCGGGACGAGAGCCACGCCGGGCCGTTCCCGGCCGACGTCGCGGTGCGGTGCCGCTCGACCGAGGAGGTCGCGATCGTGCTCCGGCTGTGCGCCGAGCACGGGGTCCCGTGCACGCCGCGCGGCGCCGGCAGCGGCCTGACCGGCGGGTGCCTGCCCGTCCGCGGCGGCGTGGTGCTGTCGGTCGAGGACATGCGCCAGATCAAGGAGATCAGCGCGGATGACATGGTCGCGGTGGTCGAGCCCGGCGTCGTCACCGGCGAGCTCCAGGCCCAGGTCGAGGCCCAGGGCCTGTTCTACCCGCCCGACCCGGCCAGCCTCGAGTACTGCTCGATCGGCGGCAACGCCGCCAACAACGCCGGCGGCCCGCGCGCGTTCCGCTACGGCGTCACCCGCGAGTACGTGCTCGGCCTCGAGGTCGGGCTCATGGGCGGCGAGGTGCTGCGGGTCGGCCGGCGTACGACCAAGGGCGTGACCGGCTACGACCTGACCGCCGGCTTCGTCGGCAGCGAGGGCACGTTCGGCGTGATCACCGAGCTGACCCTGCGCCTCTTGCCCAAGCCGCCCGCGGTCGCGACGCTGCTCGCGGTGTTCCAGGACGTCGCCGCCGCCGCCGGCGCGATCACCGCGCTGATCGGGCGCGGCGTCCGGCCCCGGGTGATCGAGTTCGCCGATCGCACGTCGATCGATCACGTGCGCGGCCGCTCGCGCTACGCGTTCCCGGCCGCGGCCGGCGCGATCGCGCTGATCGAGGTCGACGGCGACGCCGACACGCTCGACGGCCAGCTCGAGCGCCTCGGCGAGGACTGCGACGCCGCCGGCGCGCTCGACGTGTTCGCCGCCAACGATCCGGCCGAGCGCCGCGCGCTGTGGGAGGCGCGGCGCCAGATCTCGCCGTCGCTCAAGGAGGCCCACGCGATCAAGATCGGCGAGGACGTGTGCGTGCCGCGCTCGGCGATCGTCGAGATGCTGGCCCGGACCGATCGCATCGCCGCCGACGTCGGCCTGCCGATCGCGGTGTTCGGCCACGCCGGCGACGGCAACCTGCACGTCAACGTCGTGTCCGACGAGGATCCCGCCGACCCGGCCAGCTGGGCCAAGGTCGACCACGCGTGCGCGCAGATCTTCGCCGCGGCCGTCGACCTGCGCGGCACGCTGTCGGGCGAGCACGGCATCGGCCTCATCAAGCGGCCGTACATGCACCTCGAGCAGGGCGAGCGCGTGCTCGAGTGGCAGCGGCGCTGGAAGGCGATGTGGGATCCGCTCGACCTGCTCAACCCCGGCAAGCTGATCCCGGCGCGGCGACCGGCGTGCAGCGAGTGACCGCGACCGGGCATCCCAGGACCGCGCGATGACCCACGCCGAGCTGATCGCCCGCATGACCGAGGCGCTGCGCGATCGCCCGGGGCTGCGCCTCGCCGATCACGAGCTGCGGCGCTCGGCGGTGGCGGTGCTGCTGGTCGAGCGCGCCGGCGCGACCTGGGTGCCGCTGATCGAGCGCGGCGCCGACGCGCCGACCCACTCGGGCCAGATCGCCCTGCCCGGCGGCGGCCACGACCCCAGCGACCTCGACCTGATCGCCACCGCGCAGCGCGAGGCCGAGGAGGAGCTGGGCGTCCCGCGGGCCGCGCCGCGCGTGCTGGGCATGCTCGACGACGTGCCGACGCCGAGCGGCTACGCGATCACGCCGGTCGTGGCCGAGCTCGACGGCGCGCAGGCGTTCGCGCCCAACCCGCGCGAGGTGGCCAGCTGGTTCTGGGTGCCGCTGGCGCGGTTCTTCGAGCGCACCGACGTCGAGGTCCTCGGCACGCGGGCCTGGCGCGGCCGCGCCTGGACGATGCGCGCGTACCCCTACGCCGGCCACCGGATCTGGGGCGCGACCGCGCGCATCCTCGAGGCGGTGGTCGAGCTCGCCGGCGGCCCGCGCTGCGAGTAGCGCCGCGGCCGGGCGATCAGCGCGCGCTCACGGCGCGTCGCTGACGAACGCCACCAGCTTCCAGACGCCGCCGCGCTGCCCGAACCGCGCGCGGGCCGTGGCCCCGGCCGCGGCCGGGCACGCCACCTCGCTGGCGTCGGCGCCGCAGCCGGCGGTGATCGCCGCCTCGAGCGCGGTCAGCACCGTCGGGTCCGCCTGCCACATCGCCAGCGCGACGTCGACGCCCGGCGCCGCGCCGCGGCTCCACAGCACGTCGTCGGCCACGTGCGCCCGCAGCGCCGCGTAGTCGCGCTTGTGCAGCGCCCGGACCACGTCGGCCGCGACCGTCTGCGCGCCGGCCGGGATGTCGCCGGCCACGTCGATCTGCTCGATCTCGTCGGGCGGCGGCGGGGCGTCCTCGGGCATCTTGATCGCGTAGGGCTTGAGCTTGCGGTAGATCTCGACCTGCAAGGCGTCGGTGCGGCCGGCCAGCCAGTGCGGGATGGCCTCGCCCTTGAGCTCGGTCGGCAGCGCGTCGCCGGGCCGCAGCTCGGACGCGACGCCGACCACCCGCACCCGCCACGGCCGCACGCCGGCGACCGTCACGTTGAAGCGGATGAAGTACAGCCGCCGCGCGAACGACGGGTTGTAGCCCAGCGACGCGGCGTTGGGCGACGCGGCCCCGACGCCGGCGGCGCGGTCGGCGACCTGGGACGACTTGGGATCGTCGGCGCCGGGATCGGAGAACTTCACCTGGTGCCAGGCGGTCTTGATCACCCCGGTGTCGGGGTTCTCCTCGAAGGTCGGGTACAGCCGGCGCACCGACTCGACCGCCGCCGAGTAGACGTTGGCGAACTCGGTGTCGTAGACCGAGGTGCGCGCGTGCTTGACCTCGGCCGTGGACATACAGCCGCAGACGATCGCGGCCAGCGCCAGCGGGATCGCCCGGGCGATGTTACCGTGCGTGAGCTTCATGGGTCACCGACCTCGGTCTACCACGTCCCCCACGCCGGCGACGGGTCCGGACGTGCCAGCGATGCTCGCCGCGCTCGCCGCGACCTGGCCCGACGCCACCTGCGAGCTCGATCACCAGGACGCCTACCAGCTCCTGTGCGCGACCATCCTGGCGGCGCAGTCGACCGACAAGATGATCAACACGCTCACGCCGGCGCTGTTCGCAAAGTACCCCGACGCGCACGCGCTGGCCGCGGCCGAGCCGACCGAGGTCGAGCCGCTGATCTACAAGTCGGGGTTCTTCCGGGCCAAGGCCCGCAGCCTGGTCGGCATGGCCCGGGCGCTGGTCGAGCGCCACGGCGGCCAGGTCCCGGCCGATCTCGACGCGCTCGTGGCGCTGCCCGGCGTCGCGCGCAAGACCGCCAACGTGGTGCTGTCGACCGCGCTGGGCGTCACCGTCGGCGTCGTCGTCGACACCCACGTCACGCGGATCGCGCACCTGCTCGGGCTCACGCGCGAGACCGATCCGGTCAAGATCGAGCGCGACCTGATGGCAGCGCTGCCGCGGACCGCGTGGAAGACCTTCGCCGATCGCGTGATCTGGCACGGCCGCCGGGTGTGCTTCGCCCGCCGGCCGCAGTGCGAGCGCTGCGCGCTGGCGCCGCTGTGCCCGTCGGCCTCGGTGCCGGGCCGGGGCGCCGAGACCGAGGCCGCGACCGCGGCGCCGAAGCCCGCCGCGAAGGCCAGGCCCGTCAAGGCCACGCCCGCGACGCCCAGGCCCGCCGCGAAGGCCACGCCCGTCAAGGCCACACCCGCCACGACGGCCAGGCCCGCCGCCAAGGCCACGCCCGCCGCGAAGGCTGTCACCGCCGCGAAGGTCACCGCCGCGAAGGTCACCGCCGCGAAGGTCACCGCCGCGAAGGTCACCGCCGCGAAGGTCACCGCCGCGAAGGTCACCGCGTCGAGGTCGACCGCGTCGGCGCAGCCAACGCCCGCGCGGGCGAAGCCGAGGCCAGGTCGCGCGCGGTGACCGCCGCGGCGGCGCACCCGGTGGTCGCGGTCGCCGCGATCGTGTTCGACGAGAGCGGCCGGGTGCTGCTGATCGAGCGCGGCCGCCCGCCCGGGGTCGGCCTCTGGACCGTGCCCGGCGGCAAGGTCCACCACGGCGAGGCGCTGGCCGCCGCGGTCGCCCGCGAGGTCCGCGAGGAGACCGGGCTCGAGGTGCGGCCCGGCCCGCTGGTCGCGGTGATCGAGCGCGTGATCCCGGTCGACGGCGGCGCCTACCACTACGTCATCCTCGATTACCTCGCGACGCCGACCGGGGTCGGCGCGCTGGCCCCGGGCGACGACGCGCGGGCCGCCCGCTTCGTCACCGCCGCCGACCTGCTCGAGCTGCCGCTCACCGACGGGCTCGCGGGTGTGCTCGCGCAGGCCCGGGCGATGGTCGCGGCGTCATGACGGTTGCCAAGCCGCGCCACCCGCGGTAACGGACGCCGATGCTGCCGGTCGTCACCACCCCCGCGCCCCGCCTCGCGCGCCGTCGCGCCGACGTGGCCGAGCGCGACTGGCTCTCCTGGCGCTGGCAGCTCCGGAACATGATCACCAGCGCCGACGAGCTGGCCGAGGTGATCGACCTCGCGCCGGCCGAGCTCGAGGGCCTGGCCGCGTCGAGGCACCTGTTCCGGGTCGGCATCACGCCCTACTACGCCAGCCTGATGGATCCGCGCGATCCCACCTGCCCGGTGCGCATGCAGGCGATCCCGCGGGCGGCCGAGCTCGACATCCGCGCCGAGGAGCTGCGCGATCCGCTGGGCGAGGACAGCCACCACCCGGCGCCGTGCGTGATCCACAAGTACCCCGACCGCGCGCTCTTGCTGGTGGTCGATCGCTGCGCGATCTACTGCCGCCACTGCAACCGCCGGCGCCTGGTGGGCGGCGACGCGCCGCCGACGACCGACGATCTCGACGCCGGCATCGCGTACCTGGCGCGGACGCGGCGCATCCGCGACGTGCTGATCTCGGGCGGCGATCCGCTGCTCATGACCACCGAGAAGCTGGCCGGCATCGTCGGCCGGCTGCGCGCGATCCCGCACCTCGAGACCATCCGCATCGGCACGCGCATCCCGGTGGTGTGCCCGATGCGCGTCGACGACGAGCTGTGCCGGGCGCTGCGCGCGCACGCGCCGGTGTTCATCAACACCCACTTCAACCACGCCAAGGAGCTGACCCCCGAGGCCCGGGCCGCGTGCGAGCGGCTGATCGATCACGGCGTCCCGGTCGGCAACCAGGCGGTGCTCCTGCGCGGCGTCAACTCGTCGACGAAGAGCCTGCGGGCGCTGTTCCGCGGCCTCCTGCGATCGCGGGTGCGGCCGTACTACCTGTTCCAGGGCGACACGGTCATCGGCACCGATCACCTGCGCACGCCGGTCGACGCGGCGATCGAGCTGTACGGCTCGCTGCGGGGCTGGATGAGCGGCATGTGCATCCCGCACCTGGTGATCGACGCGCCCGGCGGCGGCGGCAAGCTGCCGATCGGCCCCGACTACATCGTCGAGCGGCACCCCGATCGCGTCGTCGTGCGCACCTACCGCGGCCAGCTCGTCGACTACCCCGAGCCGCGCGAGCGCGACTGCACCGTGCCCTACGACGACGTGTTCTTCGCCGGGCAGCCCGACGACGACGATCGCGAGGGCGCGGTCGAGGCGGCGCCGAGCTGCCGTGACGCTCGATCCGGCGGCGCTGCGCGACGTCGCGCTCGCCGCGTGCAAGGCCGCGGGCTTCCACCGCGTGGGCATCGTGCCGCTGGCGCCGTCGGCGCGGGCCGACGGCTACCGCGCGTGGCTGGCCGCCGGCCACCACGGCGAGATGAGCTACCTGGCCACGCCCGAGCACGTCGCCGGCCGCGCCGACGTCCGCGCGCTGCTGCCCGGCGCGCGCACCGCGATCGTCGTGGCGCTGGCCTACGGCGGCGACGCGCCGGCGCCGCCGGGCGACCTGGTGCCGGTGCGCGGGGCGATCGCGCGCTACGCCCGCGGCACCGACTACCACCTGGTCGTCCGCGACCGGCTGCGCGAGGTCGCCGCCGCGCTCGAGGCCGCGGCCGGTCCGCTGGCGTGGCGGGTGTGCGTCGACGCGGCGCCGGTGGCCGAGCGCGAGCTGGCCGAGCGCGCCGGCCTGGGCTTCACCGCCAAGAACACGATGGTCATCGCGCCCGGGCTCGGGTCGTACGTCGTGCTCGGCGAGCTGTTGCTCGCGGTCGACCTGGCCGCGACCGAGGTCGAGCCGGTCCGCACGCGCTGCGGCGCCTGCCGCGCGTGCCTCGACGCCTGCCCGACCGGCGCGTTCGTCGACGCGTTCGTGCTCGACGCCCGGCGCTGCATCTCGTACCTGACGATCGAGCACGACGGGCCGATCCCGACCGAGCTGCGGGCCGCGATCGGCACGCGCATCTTCGGCTGCGACGTCTGCCAGGAGGTGTGCCCGTGGAACGCCGCCGCGCCCGAGCGGACCAGCGCCGCCGTCGAGCTGACACCGCGCGATCTCGACCACGCCGCGCCCGACCTGGCGCGGCTCGCGACGATCGGCGCCAACCAGCTGCGGCGGTTCGTCCGGCGCACCGCGCTGCGCCGGATCGATCGGCCGCGGCTGCTGCGCAACGTCGCCGTCGCGCTCGGCAACAGCGCCGACGGCCGGGCGCTGCCGGCCCTGGTCGCGCTCCTGGCCAACCCGTCGGCGCTGGTGCGTGGCCACGCGGCGTGGGGCGCCGCGGAGCTGGCCACCGCGGTGCCGAGCGTCGCCGCGACCGCGGCCGCCGCGCTGACCGCCGCCGCGGCCGTCGAGACCGATCCCGACACGCGGGCGGAGCTCCGCGACGCCTGCGCGCGCCTGGCCGGCCCCCCGGGCGCCGGGCTCACTCGCCCAGCGTCATGACGTAGGCCGCGACCGCGACGATCTGCGCGTCGGTCAGCGCGCCGGTGAAGGCCGGCATGCGCCCGCTCGCGGCCCCGCGCCGGATCTGGGTCTCGATCAGGTCGCGGCTGCGCCGGCCGCGGAACTCGTCGGCGGTCAGATCGCGCACGCCCAGCTGATCGGTCATCTGCTGCGGCGGCTTGCCGGTGGCGCCATGACACCGCGCGCACGCGGCCGCGAACACCTTGGCGCCGTCGGTGGAGCCGCCGGCCACCTGGCGGTCACACGCGGTCGCGGCGAGGGCGAGCAGGACGATCCAGCGCATGGCGGTCGGGTACCACGATCGGGTCGCGGTCGGCAGTGCCCACGGGCCGGCTTTGGGCTCGACAACTCCGCGCCCGCATCACACCATCCGGGCATGCGCAATGGCATCTGGGTGGGCCTGGCGATCCTCGCGACGGTCGCCTGCACGAAGAACGTCCCGCAGGATCTCAAGACCGGCGAGGACGGCCGCACCAAGGGGGCGCGCGAGCTCAAGATCGAGAACAACGAGGCGCGCGCGCGCGGCATCGTGACCTACCCCGGCGGCGATCGCGTCGACTGGAAGATGATCACGCTGCCGAAGGATCAGGTCGGCACCGTCGAGTTCAAGCTGCGCTGGGTCCCGCCGCGACCGGGGCTCGACCTGTCGTTCGAGGTCTACAACGAGTACTACCGCATGCTCGACTCGGCCAAGCCGAACACCCGCAAGCGGTCGCGCAAGACCACCAAGTCGCTGTCCATCTCCAACGCCAAGGGCAAGCTGTACGTGCAGATCTACGCGTCGGACCGCGGCGACGCCGGCACGTACACGCTGACCGCCGCGTGGACCCCGAACCCGATCGATGACGACATCAGCTGGCCCGACGTGCCGATCTCCGATCCGCCCAAGCTGCCGGCGGTGCCCGAGCCCATCAAGGCCTGCGACCTGCTCGCCTTCGACAAGGCCAACCCCGACTGCACGAACAAGTGCCCGGTCGCGTACGACGAGACCTGGCCGGGCTGCGCGGGCGTGTGCCCGAACCCGCCCAAGCCCGAGATCAAGGCCTGCAAGCTGTGCAACAAGGACGCGCTCGATCCCTGCCTCGCCGATTGCCGGCAGTACTACCCCGAGTGCGATCTCGCCAAGCCCGACTACACCAACCCGAAGTGCGCGGGCGTCGAGCGGCAGCCACGCGACGGTGAGATCACCGATCTCAAGACGCTGGCCGACGGCACCCAGATCACGATCAACCTCGGCCTGGTCGATGGGCTCGACAAGACCTGGACCGGCGCGGTCCTCGACCCCAACGGCAACCCGGTCGCAAACGGCGCCTTCAAGCTGACCACGATCGGCAAGAACGCCTCGGTCGCGCGGGTCAAGGCGACCGATCTCCCGGGCGGCGCCCCCGTGCGCCTGACGCCGCCGCCCGGCGCGCGCCCGCCCACCTGCAAGTAGCGCGGCCGACAGCGTCGCCGCCGGCCGCCACCTGGTGACCCGATAGTCGTAGACGGGGCTTGCGCAAACTCGGCGTTTGGTCGCAGGATCGCGTCATGGTTCGGGATTCCAGGCGGCATCGCCTTGTCATTGCCATGGTGCTCGCGCTCCTCGTGGGCGCGGCCGGGTGCTCCAAGAACGTCCCCCAGGACTCCAAGACCGGCGAGGACGGGCGCACCAAGGGCGCCAAGGAGATGAAGATCGAGAACAACGAGGCCCGCGCCCGGGGCATCGTGACGTACCCCGGCGGCGATCGCGTCGACTGGCTGGTCCTCGACCTGCCCAAGGACAAGGTCGGCACCCTGAGCCTGCGGCTCAAGTGGACGCCGCCCCGGCCCGGACTCGATCTCTCGTTCGAGGTCTCCAACGAGTACAACCGGGTGCTCGCCTCGGCCAAGCCCAACAAGCGCAAGCGGTCGCGCAAGACCACGAAGAACCTCACCATCGAGAACGCCCACGGCAAGCTGTACATCCAGATCTACGCGTCGGAGCGCGGCGACGCCGGCAAGTACACGCTGACCGCCGAGTGGAAGGAGCTCAACGTCGAGACCTTCGACTGGCTCGCGATCGAGGTCCTCGACCCGCCCAAGCTGCCGGCGGTGCCCGAGCCCGAGAAGCCGTGCGATCCGACCACGTTCGACAAGAAGAACCCGGCGTGCCTGTCGGTCTGTCCGATCCCGATGGATCCGGCCTGGCCGGCCTGCGCAGGCCAGTGCCCGACCCCGCCGGACCCGAACATCCCCGCGTGTCTGAAGTCGATGCCGTGCCCGAACCCGCCCGAGCGCAAGTTCGCGCAGTGCAAGCCGTCGAACTGGCCCCCGTGCGATCCGACGAAGCTCGATCCGAACAACCCGAACTGCGACGGCTACAAGCCGCCCGATCGCGTCGGCGAGGTCACCGACGTCCAGACCATCAGCTCCGGCGTCCAGATCACGATCAACGTCGGCACCGACGACGGCGTCGACAAGGGCTGGAAGGGCGTGCTGCTCGACGCGAACGACAAGCCGATCCGCGGCTCGGACTTCAAGCTGTCGAAGGTCACCAAGAAGGCCTCGATCGCCAAGGTCAAGCTCGACGCGTCGAAGCTGATCCCGAACAACCCGGTGCGCCTCTCGGCGCCGTGACGTGGGCCGTCTCGACCGCCGCGCCGCGTGCCCGGACTCCGTTCTCGCGCGACCCTCACAACCCGCATACCCTGGTAGCAAACCGACGTGCATGACCCTCTAGTCGGCAAGACCTTCGACGGACGCTACGAGCTCCTGGCCCGCATCGGCGAGGGCGGGATGGGCGTCGTCTACAAGGCCCGGCAGGTCTCGATCGATCGCACCATCGCGATCAAGGTCCTGAACCCGCAGATGGCGTCGGACCCGAGCTGGGTGCAGCGCTTCTCCAACGAGGCGAAGGCCTGCTCGCGGCTGCAGCACCCCAACACCATCCGCATGTTCGACTTCGGCCAGACCTCGGACGGCCGGTTCTTCATGACGATGGAGTTCCTCGAGGGCACCGTCCTGCGCGGGGCCATCAACGGCCAGCCGATGGCGCCCAACCGGGTGATGAAGATCCTCATCCAGTGCTGCGCGTCGCTGGCCGAGGCCCACTCGATCGGGATCATCCACCGCGACATCAAGCCCGACAACGTCTTCTTGCTGAACATGGCGGGCTCGCCCGACTTCGTGAAGCTGCTCGACTTCTCGGTGGCCAAGCTGCTGCAAGAGGGCGGCGGGATGAAGACCCAGGCGGGCGTGGTGTTCGGCACGCCGCAGTACATGTCGCCGGAGCAGGGCCGCGGGCTGCCGCTCGACGCGCGCTCGGATCTCTACGCGCTCGGCATCCTCGGCTACGAGATGCTGTCGGGTCGGGTGCCGTTCAACGACGACAACCCGATGACCGTCCTGCAGATGCACCTGCGCAGCGAGGTGCCGCCGCTGCCGCAGAACATCCCGATGAACGTCCAGAACATCGTGCGCAAGGCGCTCGACAAGGAGCCCGGCCGGCGCTTCCAGTCGGCCGGCGAGATGATGCAGGCGTGCCAGCAGGCGTTCGCCGAGCTGGCGGGCGGCGTCGGCATCAACATCGGCGGTGGCGGCGCGCCCAAGACGATGATCGCGACCGGTCCGAACCTGCCCGGGATGGCGCCGCCCCCGGGCATGCCGGGCGGCCCCCAGATGCCCCAGCAGATGGCCCCGCACCAGGGTCCACCGCCGGGCGCGCCGGGCTGGAACCCGCAGGGCATGGCCCCGCCAGCGGCGCCGCCGGGTGCGCCGGGGTGGAGCCCCGCTGGGGCGGCGCAGAAGACGATGATCGCGGGGATGCCCGCCCCTGGCTATCCCGGCGGTCCCGGTGGTCCGCAGCCTGGCTACCCGGGCGCCCCGCAGCCGCCGCCCGCCGGTCCGCCGGGCGGCTACCAGCCCACCGGTCACGCCCAGAAGACCATGATCGCCGGCCTGTCGCCGGTGATGATGCCGCCGGGCGGCCAGGGCGGGATGGCGCCGCCGGGCATGGGTCCGATGGGCGCGCCGCCGGGCATGGGCCCGATGGGCGCGCCGCCGGGCATGGGCCCGATGGGGACGCAGCCCGGCGCGGCGTCTTACCCTGGCGCGCCGCCCGGCGGTGGCCCGCAGAAGACCATGATGCTCCAGAACACCGAGGGCGTGGTGTCGTTCGCTGGCGGCCCCGCCGCGGCGGCGCCGGGCGCGGCCAGCGATGGCGGCGGCGCGACGACCGGGTTCTGGATCGGCAGCATCCTCGTGGGCGCCGTCGTCGGCGCGCTCGCCTACGTGATCGTTCTGCAGCTCTGACCATCACCTCGTGACCGCCGAGTCCATGCCCCCGGACGACGACGCCGCCGCGACGCGCGCGCCGGACGCGCTGAGCGAGCCGACCGAGCCGGCGCCGGCCGGCGCGACGAGCGACCTGCGTGGGCGCGACGTGCTCGCGCGCTCGAGCGAGGAGATCGAGGCGATCGAGGCCGCGCTCGATCCGATCGCCCGCGCCGAGCTGGCGAGCTGGTTCGCCCGACCGAGCGTCGAGGTCGTCCAGGAGCGGGTCGCGGCCACGGCGTCGGTCGCGGGCCTCGAGGCTTTCGGCGGTGACATCGACGCCGTGCTCGAGGAGCAGGCGGCCCAGCGCCGCGCCCGCGTGGCGGCGCTGGCGGCGGTCATCGAGCCATGGTTCTACGATCGGCTCGAGCGCCACGACCGCTACGCCCGCACGTTCCGCGAGCTCGTGCCGCCGCCGGCCGTGCTCGACCCGTCGATCGCGCGGCTCCGGGTCCCGTCCGAGGAGGAGCTGGCGACGATCGGGGAACCGCGCGACTACGTCCGGTCCCGCGACATCGACCAGGCGCTCGACGAGTCGGCGCCCCAGGCGGTCTTGCGCGATCTGTACCGCCCGGTCAGCGAGTTCACGATCGAGTTCACGAGCGACTACCAGGACGATCAACCCACCGACGCTCACGCCGAGGTGCTGGTCGCGCTGGCGTTCCGGCCAGAGCAGCCCGAGCTGGTGTCAGTGGCCGACGTGGTCCGGGAGGCCCGCACCGCGTTCCGCGAGGCCACGGCGCCGCCGTGGGCCGAGCTGGTCGAGGAAGCGAAGGCGGTGCGCGCCGCGCAGCGGGCCGGTAAGTGAGAGTCAGCCGAACGACGCCGACCGGGGGAGATCCGGCGGCGCCGAACCGTACAATGGGGCAGCAGGCTAGCGGCGTGCCGCCGAGGCGTTCATGAGCTCCGACCCGAAGATCGTTCCCATCGAACCGTTCGTGATGCAGGGCGTCGGCCGCACCGATGTAGGTGTGCAGCGCACGCAGAACGAGGACGCGATGTACTTCGACGACTTCCTCGGGGTCTACCTCGTCTGCGACGGCATGGGCGGCCACGCCTCGGGCCAGGTCGCGTCGGATCTCGCGATCCGCACCATCGTCCACTCGCTCAAGACCAACGACCCGCGCCCGGCGCCGGGCCAGGACCCGCTGGTCGCGGCGATGAAGGCGGCCAACGCGGCGGTGTTCCAGCGGGCCCAGATCGACCCGACCTGCCACGGCATGGGCACGACCGCGGTCGGGATGCGGATCGAGGGCGCGACCGCCCACATCGCGCACTGCGGCGACTCGCGCGGCTACCTGCTGCGGCAGGGTCAGTTCCATCCGATCACCCGCGACCACTCGCTGCGCAACCTGTACCAGGATCGCCCCGATCTGGTGGGCCAGCTCGGCCCCGCGACCTCGAACGTGATCATCCGCGCCGTCGGGCTCGATGCGGCGGTCGAGATCGAGCACAACATGCTGCAGATCGAGCACGGGGACGTGTTCCTGCTGTGCTGCGACGGCCTGTCGGATCTCGTCGACGACTGGATGATCCGCGAGATCATGACCGCCGGCGATCCGCTCGAGGTGACCGCCGAGAACCTCGTGCGCGCCGCCAACAACAACGGCGGCACGGACAACATCACCGTCGTGCTGACCCAGGCGTTCTTCGACACGCTGTGGTCCGCGCCGCAGCAGCACTACGGCTACCAGCAAGCGTACTGAGCGTCGGCGAGCCGGGGGCAGCCGCGACGCCGCGCGGACCTGGGCGCGACCGGCCGCGCCGCGCGGCCAGCGCGGGCCGCGTCACCGCCGCGCCCCCGGGTGGCCGACGCTAGTTCGACGAACCGGCGGCGGCGCGGCGGAGCTGGACCACCGCGTCGGGGAACCGGCCCAGCTTGGCGTAGACCCGGGCCAGGCCCGAGGCGGCGCGCACGGCGAAGTCGGGGTGGTCGCCGGCCTGCCGCAGCGCGTCCTCGGCGCCGAGGAAGTCGCCGGACAAGGTCAGCACGTCGCCGAGCGTGGCCCACAGCGCGGCGGTCGACACCGGCGACGGCGCGCGCCCGAGCCCGGCCCGCAGCACGTTGGCGGCGCGGGGCGCGTCGCCGAACTTCGCCAGCGCCACCGCGAAGGCGATCCGCGCGTCGCCGAAGGTCGGCGCCAGATCGACCGCCGCCTGCAGCTGCTCGACCGCGACGGTCAGCTCGTTCGACGCGATCGCCTGGACGCCGCGCGCGTAGTAGCGACGAGCGACCTGCGACATCAGTCGAGCTCCAGCAGCGAGAACCGCGCCGACGCGTCGTCGCCGCTGCCGGGCGTGTCCTCCCGCCGCTCGGGCGTGGCGGCGGGCGCCGGGGTCGCGGGCGCCGGCGGCGTCGCCGGGGGCGCGTCGTTCGGGTCGCCGATCATGGCGCCGGCCGGGCGCCCGCGCAGCGACAGCCCACGGGCCGGCGGCGGCGCCGCGCGCTCGGTGACCGTGCTCGCCATCGGCGCGACCGGCGCGGCCGACGGCGCCGGACGGGTCGCGGTCTCGACCACGCGCACCCCGGCCGAGGGCCGGGGCAGCTCGGCCGCGCTCGCCGCCGCGGTCGCCGCGGCCCCGCGCGCCAGCGGCTGCATCACGCCGCCGATGCGCACCGAGACCTGCTCGCCGTCGACCGCGAACAGCCCCAGCTCCGGCAGCTCGAGCCGGGTCTGCAGCGCCACCATCAGCTGCGCGAAGCTGAGCCGCCCCAGATCGGCGATCGACTCGGTCTGGTGCATGAGCATCGGCGGCGGCCCGTCGACGACGTACTCCTTGACGACGAACGTGAGGATGTCGAGGAGCGTGTCGCGATCGCAGTCGGCGAGCGCGTCCTTGACGCCGGTGGTGATGTCGCGGAGATCGGGTCGGGTCGGCATGCGGGCTCCCTACAGCTTGCACAGATCAGATGGTGGCACCGTCGAGATCGGCGCCGGCGGTCTGGCACCCGACCAGCCGGGCCCCGCGCAGATCGGCGCTCGACAGGCCGACGCCGCGCAGGTCGCACTTGAGCAGCACGGCCTGGCGGAACACCGCCCCGTACAGGTTCGCGCGCCGGAAGTCGACCTCGCACAAGGTCGCGCCGGTCCAGTCGGTGCGCGACAGCGACACGGTCGAGCCGTCGTAGCCGTCGAAGACCACCTTGGTCAGCACCGCGCCCGAGAAGTCCGCCGAATACAGCTCCGACTGCTTGAACGTCGTGGTCAGCAGGCGCGCCTTGTGGAAGTTGGCGCGGGCCAGGCGCACCGGCCCCAGCTCGCACCGGATCAGCTGCGCGCCCTCGAAGTGGATCTCGGTGAGGTCGCACTCGGTGACGTGGACCCGGTTCCACAGCGCCCCGGTCCAGCGCGAGCGCCGCGCGTCGCACATCGTGAGCGTGGCCCGCTCGAGGCGCGCGTCGTCGCCGATCGCCTCCTGCAGGTCGAGGCGCTCGATCGTGACGCCGTCGAGATCGAGCCCGCGCAGCAGCGCGCCGCGGGCGGCGAACCCGACGATCTGGCGCCCGGCGAGCTCGTCGTCGGCGACCAGGCGTTCGAGCTGGAACCGCGACTGCACCACGCCGGCGTCGGCGGAGCTGTCGGTCAAGGCGCACCCGCGCGGCTGATGGACATCGAGGCGACGGTAGCGCGAATCGCCACCCATCGCGAGCCCCGCGGCCGCGCACCCGCCGTCGCTGTGCTGCACGGTGACGAGCGCGCCCCGCGCGCGCGCCGCCGCAACGCCCCGCGCCGCCGCAACGCCTTACGGCCGCCGCATCGGCGGCCCCGAGCGCATCCGCTCGACCCGTCCGTACTCGCCGAGCATGTCGAGGACCTTGTCCTTGATGTCCTGCTTGAGCTTCTCGCTCCGCTCTTTCTTGCCGCGGCCGCTGTCGTCCTCGTGGGCCGCGCCGCCGGACCGCTGCGACTGGGCCTCCGCGTGCTCGGCCTCCTCGGCCTCGGCCTCGTGCTCCTCGCTACCGAGGGCCGGGTCGCTGCCGTGGCCGGCGCGGTGCAGGCCCTTCTCGGCCTGCGCGACGTGGGTCAGCTCGTGGGCGAGGAGCGCGTGCCCGGACGCCCCGGCCATCGACCGGTCGGTCGAGTTGCCCATGAGGATCATGCCGGTGCCGCCGATCGTGACGGCGTCGGCGTTGCGCTGCCGGTTGAACTCCTCGGCGAAGGTGCCGCTGAACACGCGCACGTGGCCGAGGTCGACGCCGAGGCGAGCCTCGTAGCGCTGGCGCAGCGAGTGATCGAGCTGCTCGCCCTTGCCGGCGCGGGCGGCGACCAGCTTCAGCAGCCGCTCGGGATCCCAGCGCTTGGCGATGTCCCGCGCCAGCTCGTCCGAGAGCTGCTCGGGCGCGAGACCGGAGAGCTCTTCGAGTTCGGGATCGTCAGGTTCGTTGGCCACGGGGCTCCGCGCGGGTGAGGAGGATGCAGGTGCGTGCGTCCATAGTACGCCGCCGGAGGGGGCGACCTTCCCCGATCAGTCGTCCTTGCCCTCGCCCCCGGCCCAGGTGGACACGTAACCCTCTGATTGTTCGTAGTATTCGCCGGTCTTCTGCTGGTCGATCACCCCGCCCCCGAGCGCTTGCTCGAGGAACTTGGTCTCGTCCATGCAACTGGAACCCTTGATGCCCTTGGCGGTGAAGGTGACCTCGCCGGTCGGGCTGATGACGATCTCGATGTCCTGCTTCCTCATCGTCGTGCTCCTGTCGTGCGTTGGCCGAACCTGCGCGGGGGCGCCGCGGCGGCCGCGGGTGCTGCTACTCCGCGCTCCACTTGCGGACGACGAGGCGGATCGAGCCGTCCTCCTCGTTCTCCTCCTCCTCGAGCGCGTACCCCTTCTCCTCGCAGGCCATCTTGACGTTGTGGTACTGGTAGCGCTGCGACAGCTGGTTCTTGAACTCTTCCTCGGACACGCCCTTGGTGGTCTCGACGCCCCACCAGTCGGCGGTGATGTCGTAGGTGCCCTGCTCGCTGGCGACCACGCCGATGTCGTACCGGCCCATGTCGATCGACATCGCGGCCTTGAGCGTGTCGCCCCGGTAGCCGCGGACGACGACCGCCTGGCCCTGCTCGGCCTCGGTGAAGTTCAGCTTCAGATCGGCGAGGGCGGCCTTGATCGCCGCCAGGTTGGTCATCTTGAGTTCGCACTTCGTGAAGTGGGACATGGTGCCTCCTGGCGACCGGGCGGGCCCGGCCTACAACTCTAGCTTGCGATCGCCGTCGTCGCCGGTGTTCTCGCCCGGCTTGTCGCCGAGGCCGCCGCGGGCGGCGCCGTACTTGGCCATCCAGCCGCCGCCGGCCTTGGCCTGGGACCGCCCCCGCGACGACGCCAGCCGCGCGCGGGTCCGCGCCCACTCGCGCATGTTCTCGATCTGCTCGCGCATGGTGATCGCCAGGGGCACGGTCTCCTTGAGCGTGTGCATGAGCAGCTCGCTGTTGAGATCGGCGCCGGTGTCGAACGCGTCGTACAAGGACGCCACCACCGCCTGCTCGATCTCGGCGCCCGAGAAGTCGGCGGTGATGTCGACCAGGCGATCGAGATCGAACTGGCCCGGGTCCCGCTTCTTCTTGCGGATGTGGATGTCGATGATCGACCGGCGATCCTCGCGATCGGGCAGATCGCAGAAGAAGATCTCGTCGAAGCGGCCCTTGCGCAGCAGCTCGGGCGGCAGCTGGTGGACGTTGTTGGCGGTCGCGATCACGAACACCGGCGTCGTCTTCTCCTGGAGCCAGGTGATGAACGACGCGAACACGCGCGAGGTCGTGCCGCCGTCGGTCTGCCCCGAGCTGCCGGTGCCGGAGAAGCCCTTCTCGAGCTCGTCGATCCAGAGCACCGCGGGCGCGACCGCCTCGGCGGTCTTGATCACGGTGCGGATGTTCTCCTCGGAGCTGCCGACCAGGCCGCCGAAGATCTTGCCGACGTCGAGGCGGAGCAGCGGCATGCCCCACAGCGCGCCGACCGCCTTGGCGGTCAGCGACTTGCCGGTGCCGGGCACGCCGATGAGCAGGATGCCCTTGGGCAGCGGCAGGCCGAAGTCGCGGGCGCGGCTCGAGAACGCGTTGCGGCGCTTGACCAGCCAGTCCTTGAGCGTGTCCATGCCGCCGACGTCGGTGAACTCCTCGCGGTGCTCGTAGTACTCGAGCAGGCCGCTCTTGCGGATGATCTGCTTCTTCTCCTCGAGGATCGTCTCGAGGTCGAAGGTGTGGGTCCGGACCATCGCCTTGGCGAAGACGTTCTCGGCCTCGACCGCGGTCAGGCCCAGGGCCGCCTCGACCACGCGCTCGAGGTAGGTCGGATCGCTCTCGACCAGCTGCTGGGTCGCCGGCGGCGCGTTGGGCAGGAGCCGGCGCGCGATCGCCTCGACCTCCTGGCGGTTGGGCAGCTCCCAGTCGACGATCGCCGAGATCGACTTCTCGAGCTCGGGCGGGAACTTGGTCAGCGGCGACAGGACGATCAGGCTCTTCTTGGTCTTGCGCAGCTCGGTCGCGGCGTCGCGCAGGCGCCGCACCACCGCCGGCTCCTTGAGGAACGGGTGGAAGTCGCGCAGCACGTACAGCGCCCGGCCCTCGCCACGGATGACGTGGTCGATGGCCTTCATCGGGTCCTTGACGTCGCGCGTGCCCTGGCCGTTCGCGAGGACCTTGAAGCCCTCGGTGATCGACCACACCTCGAGCCGCATCTCGCGCTCGACGCACAGCTTCTTGAGCGACTCCTCGACCCGGGTCTCCTCGGGCGAGGTCACCCAGATGAGCGAGTAGCGAGCGCGGATCAGGTCCTCGATCTCGCCGCGAGAGCTTCGACGGATGGTCTCGGTGGTCATCGTGGTTCTTTCGGCGGTGGGCGTCCGACGTCAGCCGCCGGCGAGATCGCGGAGGCCTCGGAGCGAGCCCTTGGCGTCCTCGGCCTGGCCGACCAGCGTCTCGATCGTGTCGGACACGATCGACAGGCTGTCGGCGTTGGCGCCGCCGAGGTTGGGCAGCTCACCCTTCACGAGGTTGATGTTGTTGCGCAGCTCCGACAGGACGTCGTTGATCTGATCGTAGACCTCGCGCGCGGCCTGGACGATCTCGTCGGTGCCGGCGCCAGCGCTGGCCTCGGCCGCCGGCGCCTTGGCCCGCTCGGTGTCCCCCTTGGCGGCCTTGACCTCGACCCGCAGGGCGTCGAGCTCGGCCTCGAGGCCCTTGACCGCGCGCTCGGCGACCGACGCCCGGCCCTCGGCCTCGGCCAGCTTGGCGCGCCCGGTCTCGAGATCCGCCGCGAGCGCCGTCATGTCGGCCGCCGAGACCGCCGCGGCGGTCCGGGTCTCGAGCTCCCCGAGCTTCTTGCGCAGCTTGTCGAGCTCGCGCTGGGCCGCGGCGTCGCCGGTGGCCTGGGTGTCGCGCTCGCGGGCCGCGACCAGCGCCTGCTCGGCGGCCTTGTGCCGCGCGACCTCGGCCTTGGCCAGCGCGTCCTCGGCCACCGCGCGCGCGCTCTCGGCCGCCATCTTCGCGTGGCTGACCTCCTGGAGCTCGACCTCGACCTGGGCCAGGCGGCCCTCGATCCGATCGAGATCGCGCGCGGCCGAGTCGTAGCGCTCCTGCAGGCGATCGCGATCGGCCTCGACCTTGCGGTGCTCGACCCGCAGCTCCTTGAGCTCGCCGTTGAGGCGCAGCACGCTGTCGCCGCCGCCGCCGCCGCCGGCGGTCTGCTGCTCGACCATCATGCGGCCCAGGCGCCGGTTCTCCTCCTCGAGCGCCTGGCCGTGGGCCTCGCGCCGGGTCGCGTTGGTCGTCGCCTCGTCGCGCTCGGCCTTGAGGCTGGCGACCTGGCGCTGGTACTTCTCGCGCTCGGTCCGCAGCTCCTTGATGACCTCCTCTTGCGAGATCAGGCCGACGCGCCGCTCCTCGAGCATGCGCTCCTGCTCGTTGATGACCTCGCGCAGGTGCTCGATCTCGGACAGCTGATCGTTGAGCTTCTTCCAGCCCTCGTCCTTGGTCTTCGAGACGTCGATCAGCTGCTTCGAGACGTCGTCGACCTCGTCCTTGAGCTTGGTGACGTCGTCCTGGGCGCGCGTGAGCTGGCGCTCGCGCGTGGCCATCGTCTCCGCCATCTGGGTCATCTGGGCCCGGACGGTGGCCAGCTCCTCGCGCAGCTGGTTGATCTCCTCGCGCAGCTCGTCGGCCACCCGGCCGTGGGCCGCGACCTGCTCCTCGCGATCGCGGACGGTCGCGCGCAGGTTCTCGATAGCCTCGCGCAGGGTCGCGGCCTCGGCGCGCATGCGCTTGCCGTCGGCGACCTCGCGGTCGTAGCTCTGCTGGACCGCCTCGAGCTCGCCGCGGATCTTCTTCAGCTCGGCGGCGGCCTTGCCGCCGTCGTTGCCGACCCCGTCCATGTCGACGACGATCGACGGCTCACGGCCGCCGCCCGCGCCCGGCATCGCCGGCGGACCGCCGGCGCCCGGCATGCCCGGAGGACCACCGGCGCCCGGCATCCCCGGCGGACCGCCGCCAGGCATCCCAGGCGGACCGCCACCGATCGCAGGCGCGCCGCCACCGAAGATGCCCCCGGCGCCCGGCATCGCCGGCGGGCCATGAGCCGCAAATGGAGGGGCGCCACCAGCGCCGCCAGGCATCCCGGGCGCGTGGCCCATGCCGCCGCCGGGCATCCCCGGAGGACCACCCATGCCGCCGCCGGGCATCCCCGGAGGACCGCCCATGCCGCCAGGCATCCCGGGCGCGCCGCCCATGCCGCCAGGCATTCCGGGCGCGCCGCCCATGCCGCCGGGCATCCCAGGTGCGCCCATGCCGGGCGGGCCGCCCGTGCCAGGCGGGCCGCCCATGCCAGGCGGGCCGCCCACGCCGGGACGGGCCGCGCCGGCCGCGCTGCCGCCGAAACCTCCGGACGAGCCACCGAAGGTCCCGCCGGGCGGCGGGCCGTAGCCAGGAGGCCCACCGGGGGCGGGGTACCCGGGTTGACCGCCGCCGTAGCCAGGGGGACCACCGGCAGCGCCGCCGTAGCCGGGCGGGCCGCCACCACCGCCACCGCCGCCGCCGTAGCCGGGTTGGCCGCCACCAGCGCCGGGGTGGCCAGGGATATTGCCCTGATCGAGGGCCATGGTGCGGTTGGCCTTGGGCGGCGGATCGCCACCCGCGATCGGCGGCCGCGCCTGGTGCGGCGGGATCAGCGGACCGTCCTCGATGTACCGCAGCACGATCGAGCCGCACTGGACCACGTCGTTGTGGTTGAGCACGTAGCGCTGGATGCGCTGGTTGTTGATGACCGTGCCGTTTGCCGACTGCAGATCTTCGATCAGGAAGCGCCCGTTCTCCATCCGGACGGACGAGTGGCGGCGCGAGACCATGCCGTCGTCTGTCCGCACCGCGCACTCGAGGCCGCGGCCGATGAACAGGGTCACGTTCGGATCGAGATCGACGGCGCCTTCGCGACCGGACGCGTCGCGGAACAGAAGCCTTCCGCCCATGGGTGAGTGCGATCCTACCCGACCCCTGCGCCCACCGCCATCAGGCCGACGACATAGTGGTGGGGCGAGGTCAAATGGTGGCCTTGAACTTGAGCTGGGTCCGGCCGAACGTGACCACGTCGCCGTCGTAGAGCTCGTGCTTGGCCACGCGCGCGTTGTTGACGAAGGTGCCGTTGGTGGAGCTGTTGTCCTGGAGCGTGAAGCCGTCGGGCGTCGTCACCACCAGCGCGTGGTTGGTGCTCATGTAGCCGTCGTCGATGACAATGTCCGACTCCTTGCCGGTGCCGACCTTGGTGACGCCCGCCGACAGCTTGTGGGTCTTGAACTTCTGGGGCCCGTTGAGGAACACCATCCAGCCGACGATCGGGAACACGTCGTCGCCGGCGACGTTGATGAACTGGGTCTTCATCGGCTTGCCGGGCGGGGGCGCGCCCGGGCCACCCGGGCCAGCGGGGCCTGGACCGCCCGGACCGCCCGGACCACCGGGCCCCGGGGGGCCCCCAGGCCCACCGACCATGCCGGGGACCGGCGCGCCGACGCCCGGGCCCGGCGCCGCCTTGGGCTTGCGCACGACCTTCGCGATCACGAGGCCGACGGCGATGAGCCCGACCGGGATCACGAGGAAGATCCACCACGCCGTGCCGCCGCCGGGTGGGCTCCACTTCGGCGACAGCTCGACGTCGACCTTGGCGAACTCGTTGCCGTCGACGCGCAGGATCACCGTGTGGCTCTTGCCGTCCCAGGTCAGCCCGGCCTTGCTGACCTTGTCGTAGCCCGGGAACTGCAAGTAGAAGCGGTCCGCGAGCTCGCCGGCGACCCCCTCGGCCGCCATCCCGAACCCGGTCCGCGACGAGAGCTCGTTGGCGTGGTTGGCGCTGAAGAACTTGGCGTCCTCGACGGCCTGCTTGCGGGTCTGGCGCCAGGTCCGCTCGAGCAGCGCCCCGGCGTCGTCGTCGGGGACCATCTGCTTGGTCACTGGATCGAGCTTGAGCGGGCTCGCCGGCTGCCCGAACTCGGCCCCGCGCTGCTGGTAGATGATCGCCGCGGTCAGGATCTTGCGCTCGGTCAGCTGCCGGCCCAGATCGCGGATCGGCGCGGACGCCGAGGTCGAGCCCTCGCCGTCGATGAAGTCGCCGATCACCACCAGGGCCTTGCGCGCGCCCCCGACCTTGTCGAGCTCGGCGACGCCGAGCTTGAGGCCCGCGAGCAGGTTCCGCGCCGCCAGCGGCCCCTTCGGCCCCGCCGTCAGCGTCAGGGTGGCCAGGTCGGCCAGCGGCGCCGCCGACTTCAACACCGTCGCCTCGGCGGCGTAGCTGACGACGCTGACCTGCGAGCCCGGCGGCCCGGCGGCGGCCAGGCTGGCGAACGCCTGCTGCACGCCGTCGAGGATCTCGGTCTTCCCGCTGTTGTCGAGGTAGTTGCCGTCGGTGAGGACGACCACCACGAGGCCGACCGGCTCGGGGCCCTCGAGGAACGGGATGAGCTTCGACGCCTTGACGACCCGCCGGCCCTGCTGGCGGATCGTGTACGAGTTCAGCGCCTGCGGGCTGGCGCCGAAGACCGTGAGCTGCAGGGTCGGCGCCGCGTCCTTGACCGCGGGGTCGGGCTCGAGCACCGTGGCCTCGAGGCGGATGTCGGCGCGCGCGACCGCGACCGCCGCGACGAGCGCGACGATCACCGTGAGCGGGTGGCGGAACAGGGACCGTGGCAGGTGCATGCGACTCTCGTCTCGGGTGGAGCGCCGTCGGGACGGTGGGCTGGCTCGGCGACCGCCCGGCGCGACGGTGGGGCTACTGGGGACGGAACACCGCCTCGCTGTTGCCGACGCGGATCACGTCGCCGGGGGCGAGGTTCTTCTTCGGGAGGCGGTGGCCATTGACGTAGATGCCGTTGGTGGAGCCGAGGTCGGCCAGCTCGTAGGTGCCGTCGAGGCGACGGATGCCGGCGTGCTTGCGCGAGACCGCGGGGTCGGCCAGGACGATCGAGTTGCCGACCACGGAGCCGACCGTGGTCACGGCGTCGCGCAGCTCGATGACCTGACCGGTCAGCGGGCCGAGCACGAACTCGAGGCGCGCGACCGGTGCCCAGCCGCAGAACATGCAGCGGGGCCACTCGGGCCGCATCGCCCGCTGGCAGCCCGGGCACAGCCCGCCGCCGGCGGCCCCGCCGCCGCGCCCGCGCGCGAGCGCGAACACGAGCAGCCCCACGCCCAGGATCGAGCCGAAGATGACGACGAGGAGGATCGGAGTGGACACGATGGGCCAGTGCGCGCCCTCACGTGCCGAGGATCGTCTTGAACTTGCAGACGGTCTTGCCGAACATGATCATGTCGTTGTCGACCAGCTCGTGGCGCTGGATGCGGCGCTCGTTCGCGAACGTGCCGTTGGTCGAGTTGTTGTCGACCAGCGTGAACCCGGTCGGCGACATCACGATCTTCGCGTGATCGGTGCTCATGAACCCGTCGTTGAGCACGACGTGCGAGTTCGACGTGGTGCCGATGCGGGTCTCGCCGTACTGCAGCTTGAAGGTCTGGAACTGCTTCTCGCCCGTGGTCGGGACGATCCAGCCGACCACCGGCAGGCCGTCGCCGGTCGAGATGTTGACCATCATCGTCTTGGCCGGGTTGGACGGCGCGGACATCGGCGGCGGCGGCGCGACCGGCGCCGCGACCATCACCGGCGCTGGCGCGGGCTGCTTCTTGCCGCCGAGCGACGCGATGATGATGCCGAGCAGGAGCACGCCGCCGGGGATGACGATCCACAGCCACCACAGGCTCCCGCCCTTCGACTGGCCCCACTTGGGCGCCAGCACCAGCGTCGTCGGGATGTCCTCACCCTGGCTGTTGGTGTTCATGATGTCGTCGCCGTCGCCCAGCTTGAGCGTCAGCGTGTGCTCGTTGCCGTCCCAGTTGAAGCCGGCCTTGCGCTTGGTCTTGGGGTCGACGATCGAGCCCGGGAACACCAGCAGGTAGCGGCTGTTGAGCTGCTGCACGGCCGAGGTGATCGCGATCTTGAGGGCGTCCTGATCCTTGGCCTTGGCGGCGATGCCGCCGTTGGACGCGAGGATCTCCAGCTTGGTCTTGGAGCGCTTGACGGTCTCGGCGTCGTCGGGGATGAAGTCGGTCGACGACTCCAGGTAGAACGTGAAGACCTCGACCTTGTCGGCGTCGAGCTTCTTCTTGATGGCCTGGATCTCGGTGGCCTCGCCGGCGTCGAAGCCGTCGGAGAACACGAACAGCGCCTTGCGGTTGGTGCCGATCTTGTTCAGCGCCAGCTGCGCGGCGTTGAGCCCGTCGACCAGCTCGCGCGAGGTCTTGCCCTCCTGGGCCCGCTGATCGCCGAGCTTCTCGGCGGTGAGGTCCTTGAGGTCGCCCTGGAACTTCTGCTCGGTGCCAGCGCTATAGACCAGCAGCGCGCCCTTCGAGCCCGGCGGGCCGGCCCGCGAGATCGTGACCGGGATGTCGTCGCCCGAGCCGCCGGGCGCCTCGAGCGCCCCGCGGATGACCGTGTACACACCCGCGGCGGGCTTGACGATGCGGCAGGCCTGACCGCTGGTGAGCAGCGCCGGGTCCTTGCAGTCCTGCGCCTGCTTGTAGGTGTCGTTGCCGAAGTAGTACTCGTGGCCCTCGACCAGAATGACGAGGCCGAGGGTCTCGTTGGACTTGTGGTACGGGATGGCCTTCGTCGGCTTGACGCCCGGCGGCGGCTTCTTCATGTCGTCCCGGGCGTGGGCGAGCATGTATGTGCTCCACACGTCCTGAGCCGGCAGGGTGTCGCCGTACATCTTCACGCGGATCGACGGCGGCGGGTTCTTCACCTTCTCGGTGGGCTCGCCGTCGATCACCTCGGGCACCCACTTGGAGATGTCGGCGATAGCGGTCCCGGCCAGCGCGACCAGGATGAGCGACGTCAGCGCAAGCCGATGGTTCGTCATAGGCTCTTGAACTTCACCTGGAACTGGCCGAACTTGATGAAGTCGTTGTCGACCAGCTCCGCCTTGTCGACCCGCTTATCGTTGACGTAGGTGCCGTTGGTAGACCCCATGTCCTTGAGGATCCACACGCCGGCCTCGATCTTGATCTCGGCGTGCTTCGAGGGCATGAAGCTGTCCTGGAGCACCAGCGCGCACGCCGACGGGTCCGTGCGGACGAGCGTCTGCGAGCCGAGCGTGAACAGCTCACCGCGCTGAGGCCCCTGCAGCGGCACCAGCCAGCCGATCATCTGCAGCCCCGAGAACGGGTTGGCCGAGGAGCCCTGGTTGAGCGCGATGGCCTGGGTCTTCATCGCCGGCTTGGGCGCGTTGGCCGCGGCCGCCGCTTGGGCGCAGCTGGGGCAGCTGTCCCAGGTCTTGTCGAGCTGCTGCTCGCACTGGCTGCAGAACTTCTTCTTCCAGAGCCAGAAGCCAGCGGTACGGATCGGGGGGTTGGGATTCATCGGCGGCGCCGCACCGGGCGCGCCGGGTGCGCCCGGCATTCCTTGTTGCATGTACCCTTGTGCTCCTTGCACTTGCTGTTGCGCGCCGGCCGCGGCCGCCTGCCCCTGCCCCGCGAGCTTCGCGGCGTTCGCGCCGTAGCCCTTCACCTGGCTATTGAGGTTCTTGGCCCGGGACATGTCCGACTGGACCGAGCCCTTGATGCTCTTGACCCCGACCCACTTGTTCCGCATCGCGCGGAACGGGGCCAGGATCGGACCGAAGACTTTCTCGAAGAACATGGGGCGTGCGACTCCGCGCCGGGATAGGCCCCGGAATTCCCGTTGCAGATTCTAGCACCGGCGCTGGCGCTGGAAACAAGAACCGCGGGGCCGATCCCGCGATAACGACACCAGCGAGACGCCAGCGCGGGCCGAGCGGCCCTCAGGGACGACGGGTCACTTCGGCTGGTAGACCCAGATGTGGAACATGTTCACGTCGCGGCCGGCGGTGAGCGCGACCTGCTTGATGGTCAAGGTCGAGTCGGTGACGTGCTCGGCGCCGATCATCGCGGGCCAGTTGCGCCAGCGGTGGACGCGGTCGGTGCCGGTGCAGGCGACGACGCCGATGGCCTTGTTGTTGACCTGCATCTCGAGCTCGTAGTCGCCGTAGACGTAGTCCATGCGGCGCAGCACCACGACCGGGCGCCCGGCGGTGACGTTGATCTTGAACTCGGCGAAGCCGCCGACGTGGGCGCGGCCGACGCCCTCGATCACGGTCCCGTCGGGGTACTTGAGCTTCTGGCGCGACCGGTAGGAGTCCTTGGCCTCCTTGATGTTGAAGGCGTGCTTCCCCTCGGAGTCGTTGTCGAGGATCTTGATCTCGTCGACCAGCACCCAGGTCAGGCCCTCGAGGTCCATCGACTCCTTCGGGTACGGCATGACCTTCACGCCCTCCCAGTCCTTGAGGTCGGCGACCTTGGGCTTGTCCTCCTTGGGCTCCTCCTTGACCTCGACCAGGAGCTTCTCGCCGGCGATCGCCTGGTTGGCGATCTCGTTGAGCTTGCCCTGGTAGGCCAGCATGTTCTGGAAGGCGTCCATGTTGAACTTCCCCTCGGCGATCAGGCCGCGGAGGATCTCGACGTGGCGGCGGTACTCGGAGAACTCCTTCTTCTGCGCGATCGCCGGGTGGTGGGCGTCGATGTCGAGCGCCATCTCCCCCTCGCTCTCGATCAGCAGGTAGAAGATGTCGAAGATGTTGCGCAGGTCGACCATGTTCGACGCGTCGAGCATGAGCGCCGTGTTGCAGCACTGGATGACGTTGTTGGCCGAGTGGATGCCGCGGCGGCTGTACTCGAGGCCGCCCTTGCGGATCTGCCACAGCAGGTTCTGGAGGCGCAGCCGCTGGGCCGGCGGCATGAACGAGCCGGCCCGGCCGGCCTTCGGCACGAACCGCATGTCGATCTCGTTGGCGCGGGGATCGGCCGGATCGCGCGCGTCGCGGATGCGGTTGGCGCCCTTCTCCAGGTAGATGCGGCCCAGCTCGACCTCGCGGGTGATGTCGGGCTCGGTCTGGCTGACCTCGATCTTGCACGTCTCGAGGACGCGCCGGTGGCCCTTGTACTCGAGGTTCTCCTTGTAGGCGATGAAGTCGCTCATCTCCTCGTAGAAGCGCAGGACGATGTAGACCGTCTGCGGCAGCCGGAACTCCTCCGGGTTGATGTTCTTGATCGTCGCGTCGAACAGCATCAGATCGTGGCCGACGCCGTCGATGCCGTAGCCCGGCTGGACCTCGACCGACAGATCGCCCCGCGCGCGCGCGGCGACGCGCAGATCGCCGCCGTAGCCCATCGCCACGCCCGGCGAGTGGAACAGGCGGTTGTGCAGCATCCGCTTGTCGATGTGGTACTTCTCCGCGTCGTTCCAGTCCCTCTCGGTGGTGAGGAACCCCTTGAAGAAGTTGATGCGCTTGTAGCCGGTTTCTTTCTGATCGCTCATGGACGGTCTCCAGCTGGGCGTAGGCGGCGGTGGCGAGAACTAGGCGTCGGCGGCGTCGTCGTCGGGCAAGGCCTGGACGACCTCGGCGCCGATGCCGATGCCCGAGCGGGCGCCGATGACGAAGAACTCGCGGAGCTCGACGTCACCATCTTCCTCGAGGAACTTCAGGTAGTAGTGCGTGTGTGACGGCTTCTCCATCGACACGATCTGGTGGATGCGCAGCACCAGCTCCGGGGTCACCTTGTCGAACGCCACCGGCACGGTGATGACGTAGCAGTGGGCCAGGTTGACCGGCGGCAGGATCACCGAGTCGATGCCGATGCGGGCCTCGCTCTCGACCCGGAAGCCCTTGAAGGGCCAGACGTTCTCGTCGATGGTGGGCTCGTAGCCGGTGAACAGCTTGAGGAACAGCGCCAGCGCCCGCTTGGTGCCGCGGATCCGGTAGAGGTCGACCGCCCGCTTGATCAGGGCGCGCTTGCGCTCGTCGGGCCAGTCGAGGTCGACGGTGAAGGCCATCCACGACGCCAGCCAGGTCAGGAACTCCGGCGGCGTCGTGTGCGGGTCGTAGTAGAGGTGGTTGGCGTCGATCTTCTGCTCGATCGCCCCGAACATGTGCTCGAAGATGAAGCACAGGTCGCGGACGACGTTGTGCCCGACCGCGTCCGAGCGGCGGTACAGCGCCGGCAGGTGCTGCAGGTAGCCGCGGCGGGCGACCCACAGCGTCACCTCGGTGGTCTCGTAGACCATCTGGCCGCGGGCCGGACGCTGGTCGACGACCGTGTCGTGATCCTCGTAGCCCTCGCGGTAGAGGATCGCGACCTGCTTGAGGCCGGCGTCCTCGAGGATGATCTGGGCCTTGCCGAGCACGAGCCCCCCGACTTCGGGGACCCGCACGACCTTGCGATTGATGAGGTCGGTGGCCATGGCTAACGGATGTCGTCGCGGACCTTCTCCGCGATGTGGACGTTGATCAGGAACGGGAGCTCATCGTCGTCGATCCGCATGTGCTCGACGGTCACGTCCTTCAGCTCGTCGCGCATGTCGATCGAGTCGACGCCATCGACGCCGGGGATCTCCTCGATGTGGTGCACCAGATCGCTCTTGAGGATCGGCCGCCCGAACTCCCAGCCGGTGCCCTGCTTCCCGCCCATCAGCGGGTGCAGGAACTTCCGGACCTTGATCTCGATCTCGCGCCGCAGGCGATCGGAGGTCCCGACCGTGCGCCGCAGGAGCGTGATCTTCAGCGACAGGTCCTTGTAGTTGGGCTTGATCACGTTGACGACGGTGCCGACCAGGCGCCGCTCGTCGAGGTAGCGCTTGATGTAGCGCATGATCTCGTGCGAGGGCAGCAGCCGGCTGGTCATGTCGCCGCCGCGGGTCTCGGCCTTCGGGATCAGCACCAGCGTGATCTCGCCGCGGTTCGAGCGATCGGGCACGCACTTGGCGCGGGCCAGCGACGTCGACGCGCGCAGCGCCAGCATCTCGAAGTCCTCGGCGGTCACCGCGCGGTCGCGGCTCTTGATCGTGTACGGGGCCCGGGTCTTGGCCTCCTCGACGGTCTCGCGGTCGGCGCCGCCGGACGCGGGCATCGGGTTGGTGACGGTGTCGATGTACGACAGCGCGCGCACCAGCGAGGTCACGGTGCCAGCGTTGACGTTGCCGGCCGCGCCGCCGCCGATCAGGTACGAGCGGACGACGACGCCGTTGCGGCCCTCGGGCGGGGCCTGGCCGCGGCGGCCGTCGCCGAACCCGATCGTGCCGGTCAGGTAGTCGAGCGTGTAGTGGCGGCTGGTCGGGCGCGACTCGAAGAAGCTGTCGACGCGCTTCCACCGCACCCAGACCTCGTTCGAGTCGGGGTTGTCAGGCTCGACCTTGCGGGTCGGGTTCGGGCCGAGGTCGGCGAGGTCCTCCTCCTTCGGGACCTGGCGCTCGCGGACCTCGACGACCTCGCCCTCGAGCACCGGGCCGTGGAGCAGCTTGAACTGCTGCAGCGGGCTGCCGTCGCCGTTGCCCAGGATCTCGTCCTTGACGGTCTGGTGGTGGTAGGCCTCGACCACGTTCGAGAGGATGCGGCGGATGCGGGGGAACTTGACGTACCCGCCCATCTCGAGGCGCGCCCGGATCCAGTACCGCTCCTCGGTGAACTTGAGCATCTTGTTCAAGTTGTCGGGGGCGATGAACTGCACGAAGCCCGAGCCGGTGAAGCTCGAGGTGTCGTCGGTGACCGGCAGCGGCTCCCAGTTCTTGGCGCCGAAGTACTCCCAGACCACCCGCTGCTCCGACTCCCACTGCAGCTTCTTCATCGTCTCGTACTGCGTGAGCTCGGGCGTGACGACGTCGGCCTCGTCCGAGGGCAGCGAGCCGAGGCCGAGCTCCTCGTCCATCTGGAAGTACAGCCCGACCAGCTCGTTGGGCAGCTTGTCGGCGAAGCCGAGGTACAGCGCCGGCGACTCGTCGCTCTTGGGCGTGAACGGCTGGAAGATCGTGTACTCGGTGCGGGCGACCTCGGTGACGTCGGCGAACGCGAAGTCGTTGTAGGTCATCGCGAACTTCACGTCGCGATAGTCCTCGCGGTACTTGAGCGTCATCCCGCGCAGGGCCGGCGGCCGCAGCGGGCGCTCGTCCTTGGTGATCCACTTGTCGCCCTCGAGCGCGTACTCGGGCGCCTGCCCGAAGTCGCCCTTCTCGATGCGACACCGGATCCAGCGCTTGAGCTCGCCGTTCACCTCGGCGAAGTCCATGTCCTTCGGGCGCCGGAAGCTGACGGTGCCCGACTGCGACAACGCGCGGGTGTCGTCGTGGTAGCCGTACTCGTCGCCGGCGCCGGGCAGGATGCCGCGCGGGCTCGAGCGGCCCAGGAAGCGCCAGCGCTTGCCGTCCCAGAACTCCCAGGCCAGGACCAGCTGATCGCTGGGGTTGGGCCGCGGGAAGGCGCCTTGATCGGCGAGCTGCAGATCGACCGAGATGTACGCGTCGGGGGTCTGGACCAGCTCGTCGCAGCCCAGGTACAGGACGCAGTCGGGCTTGGGCTCCTTGCCGAACGGGAAGGTGTTCTTGCCGAGATCGAGCGGGATGAACGCGCCGTTGTCGAGGTTGGCGAAGGCCTTCTCGGGCAGCACGCCCTCCCCCGACACCTCGACCCGGGTCCGGATCGTGTCGACCTCGGTCTCGCCCGGGTCCTCGGGGACCTCGGCCAGGCGGCCGCGGATCCACAGCCCCTCGACGTCGTTGACCGGGACGGGGACGAACGCCAGCGGCCCGAAGAACGCGACCTCGCCGCGATCGACCTCGATCGGCGCCTGGGTCATCTCCTTCCAGCGCTCGCCGTTCCAGTACTGCCACTCGAGCATGCGCGCGAGGTCGCGGCCGCCGCGCTCGGGGCAGCCCAGGTACACCCGCAACACCGCCGACTCGCCGACTCCCGCGAACCGCGGATCGGACAGGTACAGGTAGCGGTCGATCCGCTGCGCGCCGGCGAACACCTCGAACGAGCCGTCGCCGGCTTGATCGACGTAGCGGGTGTTGTCGGCGTAGGTGTCGTCGAAGTACGAGAAGCACCGGTCGAGCGCGACCGACGTGATCACGACGTCGCTGGCGGTCTCGAACGTGACGGTCGAGTCGTCGCCCGCCTGCGGGGTCGAGACCTGCGTCGCCACCGGCACGCGCTGCAGCGCCGTGCCGTCGGTGAGCTTGAACTGGAGCAGCGCCTTGGCCGCGCGCGGCGCGCGCAGCTTGATGCCGAGCAGGTTCAAGAACGCGACGTAGTTCTTCTCGGGGACCTGGTTCAGGCGATGGATGAGCAGATCGGTCATCCACGCCGCCAGCTCGATGAGCGTGATGCCCGGATCGGCGGCGTTGTGGTTGGTCCACTCGGGCGCGTAGCGCGGGATGAGGCTCACCGCCTCATCGACGATGTCCTTGAACTTGCGGTCGTCGAGCTTGGGGCTTGGGATCATGGGACGCGCTCGCAGGGGTTCGACGGGCCGACGGCAACACCACGCGGGATCATGGCTTCGCCTCGTCGGGCTTCCGCAGATAGAACGGGTAGACCAGGTTCTTGGCGTGGGTCTGCCCGATGATCAGGTAGTTGATTCGGATGTCGAGCCGGTTGGGCTCGGCCGCGTTGGGCTCGGCCTTGACGGTCAGCTCCTCGATGCGCGGCTCGTACTTGTAGAGGGCTTCCTCGCAGAAGTACTCGGCGCGCGCCGAGGTGACGTAGTTGTTCGGCTCGAACATCAGGTCGTGGATGCGGCAGCCGAAGTCCTTGCGCTGCACGCGCTCGCCGGGCGCGGTGCCGAGGATGATGAAGATCGACTCGCGGACGTTCTCGTCGAGCGACGACGACGCGATGCCGCCGGTCAAGTTGATGGCGACCGGAAAGCGCCACCCCTTCCCGAGAAACGAGCGATCGTCGGACATCAGGTTCCCTCAGCGAGGCCAGGCCCCGGCCATGTTTGGTTGGTGAGCGAGCGTGGCCTTGCGTCCCCCGCGCGGCCGGCTCGAGGAGGATTCGGAGCTACTGGGGCGCGAAGCGGCCCTGCAAGTACTTGCCGCACTTGCTGCACGAGATCTTGGTCGTGAAGTCGATCTCCTCGACCAGGAGCGGGCGGTGGTGGCAGTACGGGCACGACAGATCGTTCGGGCGCCCAGCCACGATCATGTCGAGCACGTCCTGCCACAGGATCAGGTCTTCCTCGTCCACCGGGGTTCCTTTCACGATCCGAACAGCTCCGATCGCGAGACACATCCTATGTAGTGGCGGCGCGCACGGTCAACGCATGCGCCGGTCTTTTGCGGTCGGAACCAGGCGGAAGAACATGGCAACGGCGCTGCCACGCCCCCGCCACACCCGTGACGGGTTTGCGCGCCGCGTCATGCGCGATCGCAGCAGCACCAGCCCCCGGGCGGCGGCGGCCGAGCGAACGCGTGGGGCGCGCGTCAGCTGGGCTTGATGTCGTCGCCGAGCGCCGTCGGATCGGTGACGCTGACCTCGGCGTCGACCGTGCCCTGGACGTCGGTCGCGCCGCCAGCCCGCTCGACCGCGGCGTCGGTCGCCCGATCGGTCGCGTCCTGCTGGCTCCGGATGCCGCGCGTGGACTCGTTCGAGTCGGCGACCACCGCCGCGCCGGTCGCGGCCGGCCGCGCCTGCGCGCCCTCCGCCGCCGAGACGCCGGCGTTGACCTCGGCCTTGCCGCCCTCGACGCGGGCACGGCCGTCGTCGACGCGCGCCTGAGCGTCGTCGACCGGCTTGGCCTGCGCGCGGACGCTGGCCTCGGTATCCGCCGCCGCGGACGTCATCGGGGCGGCCTGCGCCTCGGCGTGCCCCTGGACGTCAGTGGCCGACCGGGCGGCCCCCTCGGCGCTGTCGGTCTCGGACTGGACCCGGCCGGTCGCGGCGTCGCGTGTCGCGGCGGCGTCGTCGATGCCCGTCGCGCCGCGGCCCGTGGCCTCGGCGGTCGTGCGCGCGTTCTGCGCGGCGGTCGCGTCTGGAGCACCGTCGACCGTCGACGACGCCACGCTGGCGTCGCCACTAGCGACGCGCCCAGCGGTGCCGCCGCCGGCGGCCCCGGACACATCACCCGAGGCCGCGGCCTGGGCCTGGCTGGTGTCGATCGACGAGCCGCTGCTGGCGCCCGCGGAGCCCGCGCCGCCCGCGCCCGCGGAGCCCGCGCCCGAGGCGCCCGACGACGCGCCCATGCTCCCCGACACCGAGGTCTCGCCCTTGCCGGGCTCGCGACCCGAGGCTGGGGCGCCGGCCGCAGGAGTATTCGAGGTCGATGCGCCTGCGCTACCGCCAGCCGAAGCGCCCGCGCCCGACGTCGCGGGCGACGCGCTGCCACCGGCCGTCGTCGCCGCGCCGCCGCTGCTCGTCGAGGCGCTCGCGCCACCGGCCGCACCGCCGCTCGCGCCGCCGGCCGCACCGCCGCTCGCGCCACCGGCCGCTCCGCCGCTCGCGCCACCGGCCGCTCCGCCGCTCGCGCCACCGCTCGCGCCGCCGGCCGCTCCGCCAGAAGCGCTACCGCCAGCCGATGCCGAACCGCCGGCACCGCCGCTCGCGCCACCGGCTGCGCTACCGCCGGCACCGCCGCTCGCGCCACCTGCTGCGCTACCGCCAGCCGATGCCGAACCGCCGGCACCACCGCTCGCGCTACCGCCAGCCGAACCGCCGGCACCGCCGCTCGCGCTACCGCCAGCCGAACCGCCGGCACCGCCGCTCGCGCCACCGGCTGCGCTACCGCCGGCACCGCCGCTCGCGCCACCCGCTGCGCTCCCGCCAGCAGATGCCGAACCGCCGGCACCACCGCTCGCGCTACCGCCAGCCGAACCGCCGGCACCGCCGCTCGCGCCGCCGGCTGCGCTACCGCCAGCAGATGCCGAACCGCCGGCACCGCCGCTCGCGCCACCCGCTGCGCTACCGCCAGCAGAACCGCCGGCACCGCCGCTCGCGCCACCCGCTGCGCTACCGCCAGCGGATGCCGAACCGCCGGCACCGCCGCTCGCGCTACCACCAGCAGATGCCGAACCGCCGGCACCGCCGCTCGCGCCGCCGGCTGCGCTACCGCCAGCCGATGCCGAACCGCCGGCACCGCCGCTCGCGCCACCCGCGGCGCTACCGCCAGCAGATGCCGAACCGCCGGCACCGCCGCTCGCGCCACCCGCGGCGCTACCGCCAGCAGATGCCGAACCGCCGGCACCGCCGCTCGCGCCACCCGCGGCGCTACCACCAGCAGATGCCGAACCGCCGGCACCGCCGCTCGCGCCACCCGCGGCGCTACCGCCAGCAGATGCCGAACCGCCGGCACCGCCGCTCGCGCCACCCGCGGCGCTACCGCCAGCAGATGCCGAACCGCCGGCACCGCCGCTCGCGCCGCCAGCGGCGCTACCGCCAGCCGATGCCGAACCGCCAGCGCTACCGCCTGCCGATGCCGAACCGCCAGCGCTACCGCCAGCCGATGCCGAACCGCCAGCGCCAGCCGATGCCGAACCGCCAGCCGCCAGCCGATGCCGAACCGCCAGCGCTGCCGCCAGCCGATGCCGAACCGCTACCCGATGCGCCCATCGGCTGCGACGGATCTGCGGCCTGGCTCGACGGGGTCGAGCCAGGGCCCGAGGGATTCTGCGCGGCCTGATCGCGGCCAGCCGGAGAGCCAGCCGACGCCGGCTGCGCCGTGCTGGCGTCCGTCGGTCCCGCGGTGCCAGCCGAGGGCGCCCCAGCGCTCTCGCTCGCGTCGCTGCGCTGACCAGGCGTGCCTGACGTGGCAGCGCCCGAGCCGCTGCTAGCCCCGCCGCTCTCGGGGCTGCCGCCCGCGCCGCCGCTGCCCGCGCCGCCGCTGCCGCCGGCGCCGCCCGAACCGCCGCTGCCGCCGGCGCCGCCCGAACCGCCGCTGCCGCCGGCGCCGCCCGAACCGCCGCCGCCACCGCCACCGCCCTGGCTCTTGACCTGATCCTTGGCCTGGTTGCCGCTCTGACCCGACCCCGCCGAGCCGCCGAGGCCGCCCTTCGCCGAGGCGCCGGCCATCTGCATCGTGACCTTCGAGCCGATCGTCATCGTCGCGTCGGCCTTCATGTTGATCGCGCCGCTGGTCGCGACCGTCATCACGCCCGTGGCCTCGGCTTTGATCCCGCCGGTCTTGGACGTCATCTTGACGTTCTTGCCGTGGATGACGATGTTCCCCGACGAGGACTTGATCGTGATGTCCTTGGACGACTCGATCGAGACCGTCTTCTCCTTGGTGTCGAGGACGACCTTGTTCTTCTTGGTCGAGTCGACCACCGTGACCTTCTCGGCACCCTCGGTGTCGTCGAAGATGATCCGGTGCCCCGACTTCGACTTGATGACCTTGACCTCGTTCTTGCCGTTGGCGTTGGTCTCGGGCGGGGGCTCGTTCTTGTTCCACAGCGAGCCGATCACGATCGGCCGCTCGACGTCGCCGTGCTCGAACACGATCAGGACCTGGTCGTCCTTCTCGGGCAGGAAGTACGTGCCCCGATCGGGGCCCGCCATCGGCACCGCGATCCGCGCCCAGTAGGTCTTCTCGTCGCCGGGCAGCCACGGGTACTTGACCTTGACCCGGAACGGCTGGCCGTCGTCCTTGTTGTCGACGACGACGGCGAGGTAGACGCCCCGAAGCTTGTCGGCGCGCTCGGCAGCGTTGGAGGGTCGGTCGGGCTTGATCACGGTCGCACGCTCATCCGATGTTGACGGTCGCGCCTTCGTACTTGCTGGCGCCCGACGAGGCAGACGTGACGGACGCGCCCTTCAGATCCAGGGTCGTGGCCGAGTTGATGTCGAGCTTGTCGTCGGCCGAGATCTCGACGTTGATCCCCTCGATGGTCAGCTTGCCCGAGGGACACAAGATCTTCAGGTTGCCGGTCATCGAGCCGGCCGCGACGCCCTTGTCGCCCGCCCCCTGAGGCTTGGGCATGTCGTGGCCGTTGGGGCCGCCGCCGCCCTTGGCGAAGTTGCCGACCGACAGCTGCAGCGCGTCGGTCTTGTCGCGGAACGTGACCTTGGGCTTGTCGCTGTCGTCGAGCAGCATCCGGTGGCCGCACCGGCTCTTGTAGCCGCGGAACTCGTTCTTGCCGTCGGTGACCGGCTCGGGCGGCGTGTCGGTCTTGCTCCAGATGCCGCCGAGCACGACCGGCTGGCGGACGTCGCCGGCGACGAACATCACCGCGACGACGTCGTCGACGTCGGGGATCATCCACCAGCCGAACTTGTTGCCGCACATCGGCGTCGCGATCTGGGCCCAGTGGGCCTGATCTTGATCGCCGTGATCGAGCCAGGGGAAGCGGACCTTGATGCGCCCGAGCTTGAGCTCGTCGTCCTTGTTCTGACAGACGATGCCGAAGTAGACCCCGGTCAGGGTCATGTCGCTCGCCCAGGCGCGATCGAGGCCGGCGCGCATGGCTAGCTGCCCTTCTCCGCGTCGCGCGCCAGCCGCATGATGCTCTCGTAGCCGCCCTCGCTGCCCTTGTTGTCGGCGCTGTAGCGATGGGTGACGCCGTTGACCAGGTACTTGCCGTTGAACCGATCGTCGGCCTTGTCCGCGTTGACCTTGATCTTGACGACGATGCCGGCCTTGACCTTGTTGTTGCCCATGCACACCGCCTCGGCCGTCAGGTAACTCAGCGACGCCTCCTTGAGCTTGGCCTTGGCGATGGCCTTGGCCTCCTCGACCGACGCGATCGGGTAGTCGACGCAGAAGGTGACCACCTCGCCGAAGTCGCTCAGCGACGACGCCGCGTTCTTGCTCCCGAGCGGCGAGCTGGCGGCGCTCTCCTCGCCGACGATCTCCTCCTTCTTCTCCGGGTCCCAGCCGCGCACGGTGACCTTCTTGACCACCTGGGCGTTCGACAGCCGGCCGTGGAACGACTTGAGCTTGTCGCCCTCGCCCGACTTGGGCTGTTGCTCGTGGGCGAACTCGAGCCCCGAGTCGGCGTCGAGCTTGGGCGCGTCGAAGAACATCTTCGTGTCTTCGACCCAGATCGCGAAGCCCAGGCGCGCCGCGCGCACCCGCAGGAACTCGAGGTCGGTCTGGTTGTGCTGGTAGACGTGCTTGTGCGTGATCTTCGGCGTCGAGCCGCACTGGGCCGACAGTCCGTGCTGGCCGGCGATCGCGCTGGCGATGTCCTGATCGGACTGGTCCTGGTACGTCTTGGACTTGCGGCCGCGCAGCAGCCGGTGGAGCTTGTTGAAGCCGCGGACCGAGAGCTTGGGCTCGCCGCCCTGCTTGTAGCTGGCCTCGACGCCGACGACCTCGCCCTTGAAGATCGTCGCCGGCCCGCCGTCGCCTGACCCGTCGTCGCTCCGGCGCGTGCCGCCGCCGATCTTCACCTCGATCGTGTCGCCCGGCTTGAACTTCTCGTTGAACTTGTTGGTCGGGTTCTTCAGCGTCACCAGGCACATGCTGGGCTGCCAGAGGTCGTCGTCGACGGTGATGGTCATCACGTCGGTCGCCTCGAGCTTGGTGCCGCTGATCGAGACCTCGAAGTTGACGGCGTTCGACGTGTTGGTCACGTCGCGCCCCCGGTACCACCCGCGCTCGTGCCGCCGGCGGCCTTCTTCTTGGGTGCGGTCGCGCGCGACGCCTCCTTGAACTTGACCGAGCAGGTGCACCGGCACGGCACCCCGTTGGGGAGGAACATCGTGTACTTGGTCGACACCGACTCGATCACGCCCTCGAACGCCGGCAGGCCCGCGCCCCAGATGACCTTGACCCGGGTCGGGCGGCGCCGGTCCTCAGCGCCCGTGGGCTCCATGACCTTGGCGAAGTCGAGGAGCTGCTCGACGTACTTGGTGTGGACGTTGCCGCCGGTCTCGAACTCGTCGAAGAACAGCTCGAAGGACATCGAGCGGCCCTCGGCCGAGGTGAACTGCAGCTCCGGCTGATCACCCGACGAGGTCGGCGACTTCTGCCAGGGCACCGACTTGTCGATCCCAAGTTCCTTGGGGTTGTACTGGGCCTTGACCACGCCCCCGAGGTCGAGACCGATGATCGAGAGCTTCTGGAGTGTTTGGCTCATTGGGAATCTCCGCTGCGCTGGCGAGCGATGTCGAGGAGGTGCATCACTTCGTGGAAGACCTCGAGGGCGAGCTTGTCGACGTCGGGCTTGTCGACCGCACCTTGCTTGCCGCCGGCCCCGCCGGGCGCGGCGCTGCCGCCGCTCGACGAAGCACCCCGGGTGGCGGCCGCGACCTGCTGCTGCGGCATCGCCGTGACGAGCACCATCTGCGCGAGGCTCATGCCCCCGCGATCGTCCCCGCCGCTGCTGAACATCTTCTGGGCGGCCGACTCGAACCACCCCGGGATCTCGGGCTCACCGCCGCCGTACTGGGTGAACGTGCGACCGGGACGAACGCCGGCGAAGCCAGGGGCCGGCCGCGCCGCTGGGGCCGCGGCGGTGTCGACGTAGACCGGCGCGGCCGCGGCGCCGCGGGCCGCCGCGGCGGACTCGGGCGCGGCCGGCGCGTCGCCGTGGCGCCCCACCGCCCGGACCTCGGCCATCGACGGGGACACGAACGAGCCGAGCGCCTCCCCGGCGCGCGCCGCCAGGCCGGCCAGCCCGGGCCGCGCGTCGGCGGCGAAGACGTCGCTCCCGGCGTCGCGCCCGGCGACCGGCGAGACCAGGTCGAGGTCACCGCGATAGACGTCGGGCAGCATCGACCACGTGGCCGCGGCGGCCTCGCGCGTCGACAGCCCCGCGCTCGAGCCTGCGAACAGCGACATCGCGCGCGCGGCGCGCGCGGCCGGCGACAGCGACTGCCCCTCGGCCGACCGCGCCAGCGCGATGTAGACCGACTCGAAGCGCTGACGGATCGAGGCGGGCACGGCCATGGCGGCCGACGCCTCGACGGCGTCATCAGCGACCCGCGCGGGGTCGACGCGCCCGGCGTCCCCGGTCGGAACGCCGACCGGGCTGCCGGCCTGGGTGACGAAGCTCGCGGCGCCGAGCGGCCCCTGGAGGACGTTGGTCATCGCGCCGGCGCGACCGCCCGCCATCGGCAGGGCCGCGTCGTCGTCGCGATCCGCGCCCCGCGCGGCGCCGGGGAACGCGGTGACCCAGGTGCCGAGCTCGGCCACGGCCTGCGCGGCCAGCAGCTCGAGCGCGACGACGGGGAGGCCAGCGGCGCCGTCGGGCGACAACGCCCGCAGCCCGAGGGCGGCGATCGCGCCGGGCGGCCACAGGAACGCGCCACGCGGGAGGCGCGAGGGCCCCGCAGGCATCGCCGCACCGAACGGCGCCATGGCGGCGGTCCAGGGATCGAGCGCGGCGGCGCGATCCGCCGCGGCGCGTTCCGCGGCCGTGCCCTGAGCGACGGCCGTCGGCGACGCGACGGCGGCGACATCGGGCGTCATCGCAGCCGCCGACTGGAGTTCGGGGCTGGTAGCCGGCGACGGCGCCGCGCCGGTGACGAAGGGCCCGGGCGTCCCGGGAGCCGGCGCACCCGGTTCCTGACCGACGGAGCGCTGGGCGCGCGCGGTGCCAGCGGCGCCCGCGCGCGTGGCCGCGGGGGCGGCCTGGAACGCGCGCAGGAGCGTGAGATCGAGGTGCGTCGCCATCGCCGCCATCGACGTCGGCCCCGCGGAGGCGAGGCGCATGGCCTCGGCCGCGGCGCCGGCCGACAGGCCGTAGACCTTCGCGGCCAGGATCAGCTCGGGCGTGACGAAGTCGAACGCCAGGTTGGCGGCGGTGCGCTCTTCGTTGACCGACCACGCGAGGGCGGCCTCGGCCAGGCTGCCCGGCCGACCACCCGCCGACGCGATCGACGCGCCGTGCGGCGCAGCGCCGGCAGCGGCGCCGGCCGCGTAGGTGTACGGCGCGCCGTCGGCGAAGGTCGCCGCCGAGCTGCGCGCCTGGGCGGTCGCGAACGGCGCCGGGATGCCGGTGGCCACGCCGCCGAGGGTCGCGAGCTGGCTGGGCCCGTGGGCCGGGACCGCGACGCTGCCCGAGATGAGCGGCGCGTGCGCCGCGCTGGCGAGCGGCACCGACGACGACGTCGGGGCGGCCAGCATCGCCGAGCGCAGCGCGACCAGCTCGGCCTCGAGCACGCGCGGGGACGACGCCGAACCGGCCGAGGCAGCGACCTCCGCCGACGACGTGCCAGGGGCCGACGCCGCCGTGAACGCAGCCAGCGCGGCCGCGGGGCTCGCGCCGGCGGCGATCGCCGCGACCACGTCCGCAGGCAGCGCCGCGAGCGTCGCCGGGTCGAGGGTCGCCGAGCCGAGCGGCGCTGGGGAGAGCGGCGGGTCGAGCGGCGCAGCGGCGCGGGCCGGCGAACCAGCGATCGCAGCCTGAGCCGCGACCTCGTGCCGGGCGCGACCGCGGGGCTCGAGGGAGGTGACGAACGGGGTCGACGGCGCAGCGCCAGCGAGCCGGAGCGCCTGGGGCGCGAGCGCGAGATCGCGCAGGGTCCACGACGACATGGCGGCGGAGGTCGGCGCCTCGGCGCCGGCTCGCGACAGCGCCGCGAGGCTGGGCGCCGTCGCGAGGACGCCGACGGGCGCGGCCGACCGGGCCACCAGGCCGCCGAGGTAGGCCCCCGCGAGCCCGCCGCCCTGGAGCGCGCGCGGATCGAAGATGGGGGCGGACGGCAGCGGCAGCACCGCGGCCAGCGCGGGCGCCATCGGCGACGAGGCGAGCCCCGGCGCCAGGCCGGCGTCGGGCGCGCTCGGCGCCGACACGGCGACCAGATCGGCCACCGACGCACGCCGCCCAGCGGACAGCAGCATGTCGACCGGCGCGGACACCGACGGCGACGCGAAGCTCGCCGCCGCCTGCGCGGCCGCGGCGGTCGTGCCCAGCTCGGCGGCGCGCGCCTCGGCGGCGCGGACCTCGGCGGCGCGGACCTCGGCGGCGCGAGCGCCAGCGGGCGTCGCGACATCGCGGCGCGTGGGCGTCGCGCCCGCCGCGGCGATCGCGGCGAAGATCGCGTCGGGCACGGCCTCGCCGTCGTCGATGCGCAGCGGCGCGGGGCGACCGTCAGGCCGCGTCGACGGCGCCACCGGCGCCATGGACGGCGCACGATCGGCGAGCGGCGCGAACTGCGTGGCGTGCGCGACCTGAGCGCGCTGGACCGTCGCCGCGATCGACGACGACGCGAGCTGCGGGTGGACGTAGACCACCTCGGGCGAGCCGACGGCGAGCTGCCGCAGCGTCGGGGCGCCGAACTCGGTGGCGCTCTCGAACGCCGACATCGCCAGCGGCGAGGCGCCGGAGAACCGCGCGAGCCAGCGATCGCTCCACGACAGGTGGTCGATGGCGCGCGCGGGCGAGGCCGCCACCGACGCGAGCGCGCCGACCGACGGCGACGCCCACACCGGCGTGAACGAAGGCGGCGTCATCGCGGTGGCGCCCGTGGCGCCAGGCGACGAAGCGCCCGGGACGAAGCCATGGGCCGGGTCGCGCGGCGACGCCAGCGCCGCGTCGGCGCCGCCGTCTCGAACCTGCGCCATCGGCCGCGCCACCGACTGGACGGCGGCGAGCGACTGCACCAGGCCGCCGAGGCCAGCCGGCATCGCCACCCGGGGACCAGCGATCGGCGCGAAGTTCGCGCTCGACGCGAAGGTCGCCGCGGCGGCGCCCGGCGAGGCCGAGGACTCGGTCGAGGAGCTCACGCCATCGGCGCTGGCGACCGACGGCGCGCCCACCGAGGGAGCCGTGGTGGCAGCGGCGGCCGACGACGTCGCGCGCTGGTCCTGTCGGGCCGCGAGGGCGCCGAGGAGCAGCTCGACGGTGCGCAGCGCGCTCGACGCGGCCGGCGACGAATGCGCCGCGCCCGCGAGGCGCTCCTCGCTCGTGGACAGCGACGACGCGCTCGTGGACAGCGACGACGCGCCCGTGGACTGCGACGACGCGTCGGTCGAGGCGAACGACTCCGACGAGGAGCTCGCCGGGGAGCTCGCGTCCGCGCGAGGCGCGTCCGCGCTGGCCGCGGTCGCGGTGAACGTGGCCGGGGCCCCGGCGGGGGACCCATCCGCGACCGGCGCGCGCAGATCATCGACGCGCGACTCGATGCGCGCGATCGACTGGCGCGCGGCCTCGACGGCGGTCGGGGCGACGCCCATCGCCGGCGCCATGAAGCTCGAGCGCGCGGCCGCGGCGGCGGACGGCGAGAACGCCTCGCCCGACGCCAGCCCGCGCGGCGTCACCATCGACAGCCCCGACCAGATCGGCGAGCGCTCGGCGATCCCCGGCAGCCCGGCGCTGGTGACCGACTGCATCGCGCCGGCCATGACCTCGGCGGCGGACGCCGTCGCGAAGTCCACCATCGGCGACCACGCCCGGAGGCCCACCGCAGGATCCCCGCCGCTCATCGACGGCGCGACCGCCGCCATGGCGTCGGCCGACAGGACCGGCATCGCGATCCCGGCCCAGCCGGACTCACCGGTCGGGGTGACGAACGTCCCGCGCGTGGTCATCGCGCCGCGCCGCGGCGTGGCCTCGAGCCCCTGCCGCGCGGCCGCCATCCAGTCGAGCTCGTCCTGGAACCACGGCCGCGGGAACAGCCACGATACGTGCGGGGCCGAGCGCTCGCTGGCCGTGCCTGCGTACGCCCCGAACAGGTGCGACATGCGCGGCCCGCTCGACGCCTGCATCCACGGCGAGGCGACGCGGTCGGCGAACGCCAACGACCGCATGCCGCTGGCCCGCCGGGCGCTGTCGCCCTCGGGCGCCCAGCGCTCCGCGTGCCGCTCGCTCGTGTGCAGCGCCGAGCGCGACGCGGCCCCGTCGAAGACGGGGCCCGACAGGGCGGCGGTGAGAGCGCGGGTCTCGGTCATGCGGATTCTCCGTGTACAGGCTGCGGATCAGGAAACGCGCGTGATGCCCTGGTGGGCGATCTCGATCGTCTCGATCGAGACCTCGCTCTTCGAGGCGTCGAACTCGGACATGCTCCACTTGCACGGCCAGCCGCCCGTGAACTGCCACTTGGCCATCGTCCCGCCCTTGGTGTCGAGCTGCTCGATGGTGCCGGAGACGCGCTGCTTGCTCTTCTCCCAGTTCTTGCGCCAGTCGGTGAACTCCTTGCCCGAGAACCCGCGCTTGAGCACGATGTTCTTGAACTTCGTGCCGCCGACCAGCTTGTGGGTGCGCTCGTTCTCGCCGCCCTCCTTGAAGTCGACCACCTCGGACTCGATCTCGAGGCCGCTGACGCTCTTGAACAGACCCGTCGCGGCGTCGAGGTTGGCTTCGGTGATCGTCACCTTGAAGCAGAACGCGAGCCAGGGGTCACGGCGGGGGGGGCTGTTGGTGGTCATCTGTGTCTCCTTCGCGCGCTCAGCCGCCTGCGGGGCTGTTCATGTCCTGGACGAGCGAAACCATGATGAACTCGGTCGGCGAGATGGGCGCGACGCCGATGTCGCAGATCAACCGGCCGGCGTCGATGTGGTCCTGGGAGTTCGTCTCTCCATCGCATTTTACGAAGAAGGCCTCGTCCTCCTTCCCTCCTGCGAACATCCCACGCTTGAACAGATCCCCGAGGAACAGCCGGACGGTGCGCTCGATGAACTCCCAGGTCTTGTGGTCGTTCGGCTCGAACGTAATCCAAGCAAATCCGGACTCTAGGCTGCGTCGGAGCATGATGAACAGGCGTCGGACGGTCACGTAGCGCCAGTCCGGGTCCGATGACGCAGTGCGTGCACCCCAGGGTCGCACCCCGCGCTGGATCCTGAACGTATTGACAGCATCGTGGTTGAGCAGGCCGACGTCATCCTCGGACACCCGGATCGACAGGTCCTCCGCGCCCGCCAGCTCCACGTTGGCCGCGGCCACGTGGACGCCCTGGGACGAGTCGCGCTGGCCGAGCACGCCGGTCAGGTAGCCCGACGGCGGCAGCGCCCGCGAGGTGCCGGCGTGGTTGACCCCCTTGACCCAGGGCCAGTAGTACGCGCAGTACGACGAGTCGGTGCGCCGGCGCCAGGTCCGCGCCCACTCGACGATCTGCGACGGGGGCACCTGCTTGGGTAGCGGGTGCGGGATGTCGAGCACCGCGAACCGGTCCTTCAGGTTCTCGCACAGGATCACCATCTGATCCTGGATGCGCTGGGCCTTGAGCTCGCCGGCGGGCCCGGGCTCGCGCTGGTAGAACACCATCGCGTCGGGGCACGCCATGATCGCGACCTCGTCGAGGGCGGCCAGCGCCAGCATGCCGCGGCGCTCCTCGGGGCCCATGTCGATCCCGACCATGTCCTCGGGCGTGAGCGCCTCGGTGCCGTCGTTGCCGCCGCCCAGGCGGGTCAGCGGCAGCGGCTCGGGCAGGTTGTGAGGCACCGGCGACCGCGTGAACAGATCCTCGAGCCGCACGATGCGCGAGCTCTGCTCGACCGCGCGCGGCGCGTAGTGCCGCGACAGCGGCGACATCTGCAGGTGCCGGAAGACCTCCTTGCGGTCCTTGAGCGTGACGTGCAGGTCGAACTCGAGCACCTCGAGGTGGGTCGGCGCGGCGGCGCGGTGGCGCCGGTTGACCGGCGTCTCGTTGCCCCAGCGGATGAGGCGGTCGCCGATCTCGGTGAGCACGACGTAGTCGGAGTTCTCGCGGTCGAAGAGCCGGACCAGGGCCCCGACCTCGAAGCCGCGGGTCGACTTGACGTGGGCCTCGCCGGCGCCGACGTCGAGGTCACGCGTGAGCAGCGTCGAGGCCCCGACGGTGTGCTCGCACTTGACCCAGATGTTGTTGCCCCACACGCCCTCGTTGAGCGCGCGGATCTTGAGCGACGGCTTGTTCCAGTCGTCGATCTGGATGTGGGCCGCGCAGTCGGCGTGGGTGGCGTCGCGGGTGCCATCGCGGGGCACCGCGTGGGCGGCGCGGACGATCCAGCACGGCCCGCCGCCGTTCCGGAAGTGGGCGAACACCGAGTCCGACAGGTAGAACTGCTCGGTGTAGCCGTAGACCTCCAGGAACTCGTCCCAGTTGGCGACGCGGACCGGCTCGTTGAGCGGGCCCTTCTGCGTCAGGCCGGTGAACCCGGTGACGCGCGTGTCGGCGATCGCCAGGTCGGGCCGAACCGGCTCGGCGAACGTGGCGTAGACCCCTGGGGCACGAAAGTCGGCGGCAGAACGCATGGGCTCCTCGATGCGGGTGCGGTCCCGAGGGCGACCGGGCGACCGCGGTGGCGCTACGAGCTAGAGACGACTGACGAGCGGAACGTGACGTGGGCGACGGTCTGGGAGGGCTCGCTACTGGTGCCTGGCTTCGTTGATCTCGCGGTTGATCCGCGCGATCTCCTTGAGCCAGGTGTGGCGCTCCTCGTGTTCCATGTCGAGGATGGCGTCCATGGACCAGTGGAAATGGTACGCGATGTACGCGATCTCCTGGTAGAGCTGCTCCCGGGGATAGGTGGCGACCGCCGCCCAGACTACCCCGGGGGCCGGCCCTCGCTTCCCTCGGTGATCAGCGCGCCGGTCGCCATGTCGATGTCGAACTCGTGGGCGCACTTCGCGCAGGTCACGTGGTGCTTCGGCGTCCCCTGCTCCTCGTTGATCTTGCGGTAGAACTCCTGCAGGTACGCGAGGTCCGTCGAGAACAGGTTCTCGATCGTGTCGACGTTGATGCGATCGAGGGAGCCCAGCTTGGTGACGACGCGCGACAGCAGCACGATCACCAGGTAGGCGCGGTTGGACTGGACGCGGTAGTCCTGCAGCGGGACGATCTCGTCGCGCGCGGTCGCGAGGCGCATGACGCCGTCGCGCTGCACGTTGCCGTCCTCGTCGACGAAGCCGCGCGGCAGGCGGAACTTGAACTCGGTCTGCATGGCCATGGGAAAAACCACAGGGATGAGGGACTGGGGGCATGCGCTCGCGGCCGTGTCTCGCCCCCGAAACGAACACGGCCCACCCGCGGAGGGATGGGCCGAAAGTATCACAGTCGCTCCGAGATCAGTGACTACATGGCCTTCTCAGCGATCTTCCAGAAGGACTGCTCGCAGAACATCTCCATCTCCCACTGCAGCGGCGCGTCGCCGACCTTGGCCTCGGCGCCGGTCGTGAACTTGAACGGAGCCGACTGGATGAACAGGATCTCGCCCAGGACCTTCTTGTGGCTCGGATCCTTGACGTTGACCGACCAGTCCTGGAACTCGTTCTCGGTCAGCACGCCGTCGTACATCAGCTTGATGCACAGGTCGCGCGCGGCCTCGTAGCCGTTGTGGGCGGCGCTGCCCGAGACCTTCAGGCCCTCACAGGTGTAGGCGCCCGAGGTCTTGGTCGGGAGGCGGCGCATGCTAGTGTGCTCCTCGACCATCTTCACCGTGTGCTTGGGCAGATCGATCTTGGTGATCGACTCCGCGGGGATGTTGTAGAGCCCCAGGACATCCCAGTACGAGGTCTGCCAGCTCTTGGCCTTGTTGGACAGGTTGCCCTTGATGACCGAGCCGCTGCCGTTGACGTACTTGACGTCCCCGACCGCGAACTCGCAGGTGATCTGCTGCATCGACTTGCCGTCCTTGGCGTCGAGCGACTTCGCCGAGACGGATTCCATCAAGCACTCGGTCATCTCGATCTCACGGATCGACTTGTAGTTCTGGTCGGCGATGCCGAAGACGCACTCGAACTCCTGGCAGTTCTTCTTCATGACCTACTCGATCAACTCCCAGAGCGCGTTGGCCTCGGAGATGTTGGTCACGAGCTTGCACTTGCCGAACTTCACCCGGCCGCCGGCGAACTTCTGGACGAGGTCCGGACCGAGCGAAGCCGAGATCTTCTCGACCTCGAGGCTGGGCGGGGTGAAGGACTCGAGGTAGCCACCAGCCTGGCCGTTGACCATGCAGTAGAAATTGCCGGGGGAAACGTTTTGTTGAGCGCCATGAGATCCTCGTGAGTTGGTTGGGCTCTACCTCACGGAAACTGCCGAGAGGCCTCGCGCCGAGCATTCGGCCCGAGAACTCCCGGCACCCCCCCTGTGTTCAGAGCGGTGATGCCTGGAATCGCGAACTAGTACGGAGAAGGAGGAAGAAATCTTCCCCGCTCCCCCGTGGGGATCAGATCACTCCTCGACGCCGCCGCCCGCGGCCATCTGGCCGATGCGGAAGATGACGAATTCCGCGGGCTTGACCGGGGCGAGGCCGATCTCGCAGACCAGCTGGCCGGCGTCGATGACCTCGGGCGGGTTGGTCTCGGCGTCGCACTTGACGTAGAACGCCTGCTCCGGGGCCGTGCCCATGAGCGCGCCGGTGCGCCACATCAGGGTCAGGAACGACGAGATGGTCCGCTGGACCCGCTTCCACAGGCGGTGGTCGTTGGGCTCGAACACCACCCACTGGGTGGCGCGCTCGATCGACGACTCGACCATGATGAACAGGCGGCGGACGTTGATGTAGCGCCAGCTCGGGTCGGTCGACAGCGTGCGGGCGCCCCAGATGCGGATCGCGCCGTTCATGAAGCGGATCGCGTTGATGCCCTTGGGGTTGAGCAGGTCCTGCTCGCCCTTGGACACGTTGTACTTCAGGCCGAGGGCGCCGCGGACGATCTCGTTGGCCGGGGCCTTGTGGACGCCGCGCTCCGAGTCGACGCGCGAGTAGACGCCGGCGATGTGGCCCGACGGGGGCACGAACACGTTGCCCTGCTCCGGGTCGTAGACCTGGATCCAGGGGAAGTAGTAGGCGCCGTACTTCGAGTCGCGGGGCTTGGGCAGCTTGTCGACGCCGCCCGAGATGGTCTCGGGCGAGTCGAGGATCGCGAAGCGATCCTTGCGGGTCTCGCAGTGCGACAGGACCGCGTCCTGGATCGCCGGCGAGGTCTGGCCGGGCACCGCGACGATGGCGATCTCGTCGATCTCCTCGAAGCACTTCAGGCCGGTGCGGGCGCCGGGGCCGCCGTCCTTGCCGATGAACAGGCCGTCACGGCCCCCGCCGCCGGTCGCCGCGGGCGCCGCGGTCTTGGCGTCCTTGTCGTCCTTGGCCGCCGTCTTGGACGGGGCGGCGTCGGCGGGCGCGCCGACGTTCACCACGAAGCAGCGCGAGCCGCCGTTGTTGAAGAAGCCGTAGACGCCGTGGACGAACGACTGCGAGCACTCCTTGAAGTCACCGAAGGTCTTCACGAACTGCGACCAGTTGGTGATGAGCACGGCCTCGTTGACCGGGCCCTTGGACGACTCGCCGAGGAAGCCGACGGTGTTGGTGCCCACGGCCTCGATCGGCTTGGAGCCGCGATCGACTTCTTCGACGTACACGCCTGGAGAGAGATAGCTGGTCGCCATGTTCGAAAGTCCTCCTGCTGTTTTTCTTCCGATGGCGGTCTGCCGTTAGCCCGTCCGGCAATAAGTCGAGACCCTCTCGACGCGCCTGGGGCCCTTGGACCGCTCGGTTGAACCGTTGGGATGTGCGGGGCTAGGAGCCTCCACCCTTGCGGCCACCCAGATCGAGGCGGCGCGCGAACGGGTTGGGGCTGGGCCCCTGCTCCTTGACCTGCGGGTCGTGGACGTTGCGGTACTCCAGCGAGCGCGAGCGCACCCGTTGGAACTCTTCCATCTTCTCGGGGATGATCGGGACCGCGGTCCAGAACTGGATCGCGGGGCGGATCGGCTGGTTGAGGCTGCCCCAGAACCGGGCCAGGGTGCCCTCGTCGAGGCGCGTGTTCAGGATCAGCGGCAGCCCCGTGAACTCGTAGCCGGCCATGCTCTCCTCGAAGGTCGTACCCTTGAGGCGGTCCTTCGAGATCTCGGCGTTGTCGATGATCGTGCGGAGCAAGAGCCCGCACAGGAGCTGCTCGTCCTCGGGGGTCTGGGCCCAGGCCGAGGCCAGGTAGTCGAGGCGGACCCAGGTCCGGCGCCGGCGCGAGAACTCCTTCACGGTACCGTCGGGCTGCTGGATCTCGACGATCTCGTGGACCCCTGTGTTCTCGGCGCCCTGGGGATCGAGGGCGATCTGGTACAGGTACACCGAGACCGCGGGCAGCTTGCCCTCGATGGCGTCGGGCTTGGGCGCGCCGTCGACGATGTGGACGCGCTTGTAGCCGTTGCGCTTGAACTCGTCCTGGAACAGCCGGGTCAGGGTGTCCGAGGTTTCCTTGATGACGTGGTGCTGCGGGGTGGTGTTCGACATCGGACTTGGGTCGCGAAGCGGAGCTCAGCCACGGCTCCGGAGTCGCGCTCCCTCGAGCGACTCGTCAGCCGAGGCGAATCGTGGCGAAACCCCGCACCGACCACAAGCCCCGCCGGCGTGTTTCGGGTTCGTCGCGCTGGCAAAGTCGCGCACGTCGCTCGACGCGGCGCGCCATGCGGTCGAGACCTAGAAGTTGTAGGTCTTCTTGCGCTCTTTCTTGAAGCGCGGCAGGTCGTAGGTCCCCGGCTTGAGCTGGATCGGGACGTACGCGCTGCCGATGGTCAGGAGCTTCTCGGTCTGGGTCGACCCGCACGACGGACACGCCGGGATCGGCTCGCCCGAGCGGTGCATGTCTTCCCATGCGTGCTTGCAGGTATCGCAGACGAAGTCGAAGAGCGGCATGGCGTCGTGAGAATGTCGCAGTTCGGTCGACGGCGCAACGCCCGTTCGCCAGCGGTCCGTCGCGGCCCTACGTCCATCCGAAGCTCGTGCTGAGACGCGGCTGGCCATCGATGCGGATTCGCCAGCCGCTTGTCCGCCTCGTTGACGGCCGCGTCGCCAGCCTTCGAGCCCGTGAAGGGAGCCTGGACGATGGTCGCTGGGCAGTCGAGGCGACATTATCACTCGGCCTTCGCGTCGGCGGGCTGTCGCTTGGGCGGCGCGACGACCGTCACACCATGTGCGGTCAGCCAGGTGTCGATCTCGGTCAGCACCGCCGGGTCCGTCGATTCGCTGCCGGCGAGCGCCGCTCGGGCGGCGGCCGCTTCGGCCAGACCCGCGGCCTTGTCGCGGCCGAGCTCGGCCAACGCCGCCCCGTGCCAGAAGCGCACTTGTGACAGTGTTCGCTCCGACTCCTCGTCGAATCGAGCGGCCAGCAGCTCGGTGGTGATCGCGAGCGTTCGCGCCCAGTGGCCCTGGCGGGCATGGACGACCGCGGGGCCGAGCCGCGCCATGAGCACGTACGCCGCTTGCTTGCCCACCACCGCTTCGAGCCTCGCCCGAGCGCGGCCGTATGCGTCGATCGCCTCGGGCCACCGCTTCAGGGCGGCCTCCGCGTCGCCGAGCATGAAGAGGGTCACCCCCCAGTTCAAGGTGGGCCGGGCATTCGCTTCGAAAATCGACAGCGCCTCCATGATGCGCGCGCGCCCCTCCTCGCGCCGGCCGAGACCGATCAGGACCGTCCCCGTATCGCCAAGCACCTGCGCGATGAACGGATGGTTGGCGCGAATCGTCGAGCGGGCGATGGCCAGCCCACGCTCGAGGTAGGGCAGCGCTTCTGCGAAGCGCTGGTCTCCCCCGAGCATGTTGCCGAGCCCCGCGAGCACCTGCGCGAGCAACGAAGACTGCGGCGTCCGCGCCTCGGCGATCTCCAGGGCGCGCCGCATCCGATCGATCGCAGCGCCATGATCGCCCGCGTTGTAATACGCCTGAGATGCGTTGCCGTAGTAGGACACCAGGAAGGGGTGCGCCGGCCCGTACTTCCGAACGACGAGCGAAATCGTGTCCTCGAACGCCGGGATCGCATCCGTCGATCGACGCATCTCCGACGGAGGAGTTGCGCCCGAGCGCCGACGGCCATGAACAAGCGATTCCATTCGGCCGCGCCAGGCGTTCGCGCGCCGGAGGTCTCGAGCAGCGCGATCTCCTCCTCGTAGAGCGTCAAGGCCGCGGCCTGGTCCCCTCGAGACGTCGCGATCGCCGCCCTGCTCGAGATCAGGTCGGCCTGGTAGCTGACGGGGCTCCCGGCGCGGGCGACAGCAGCCTCGGCCGCCAGGATCAGTGACTCGGCCTCGTCCGGCCGCGCCAGATCCGTGGCCAAGCCGGCGACGATCTCGGTCCACGCACGGGCCGCGATGCGATCGTCGCGGGCCGCGGCCGCGGTCGTGATCACCTCTCTGCGTAGGCGTAGCGCTTCCTCCGGTTCATCGGCGTTGCTCGCGGCCGAAGCGAGCTGATCCAGGAGTTCGGCCAGGACCACGGGATGCCTCAGCGCACGCGCACGTTCGACCGCCGCCTCAGATCGGGCGCGGTGTTCCTTCAGATTCCCGGCGATCCGGACGACGTCGATCGCCGCGACCTCGGCGCGCAGCGCCGGTACCGCGCGCGGGCGTCCGGATCCGTCGGAGGCGGAGGCTGGTCGGCGTACTTCGACGTGTCGGCGCAGGCCGCAACGTCGGGAAGCCCATCGAGCACCTTGATCGTCGCGTCGAGGACAGCCGGGCTCGTCACCGCCGCGAACGCCCGCACGCTCTCCGCGAACCCGCCGTAGGCCTGATCCAGGCATGCGATCCGGCGATCGAGCAGCTCATCCGACTGGCGCCCCTCCACCCGGGTCGCGCGACACGCCCTGACGTGCCCGGCGCTCCAGGCCTCGCCGAGCCGATCGAACGCGTCAGACACCCGCGCGCCGATGGCCGCGCCCTGCTCCGGATCCTCGCCCACCTGCGTCGCGACCAGCTGGCTTCGCCGCGCTGGGTTCCAGATCTCCGCAACCCGCGCGGTCGGCGGGCGCACGGATCCGGCGCCGCCGCCTGGCCGCGCTGGGTCAGCGAACAGGGCCGCCGTCGCCGCGAGTGCCAACGTCGCCCCGCCGCCGATCGCCACCCGCGTGCGTCGCCGCCGCCGCCGCGCGATGTGGGTCAGGAGCGCGTCGATCGACGGCCAGCGACGCTCGGGCATCGCCGCGAACCCGCGCGCCACGGCCGTGAGCAGCCACGCGGGCGCCCCGCGCTCGCGCCCATCGAGCAGCGGTCGGGCGAACGCCAGCGGGCCCTCGGTCCGGGTCTCGGCCTCGGTCGGCCGCTGTCCGCACAGGCCCTCCCAGAACGAGATGCAGTACGCGTACTGATCCGCCCGCGCGTCGAGCACCGCGCCCTGCGCTTGCTCCGGTGCCATGTACGCCGGCGTCCCGGCGATCGTCGACGTGGTCGCGGTCCCCGATGAGGTCGTGTCGCCGGGCAGCGACGCGGTCGGCGCCGCCAGGCCGAAGTCTCCGACCAGCGGCTCGCCCGCGTCGCCCAGGAACACGTTCTTGGGCTTGAAGTCCCGATGGATCAACCCGGCCGCGTGCGCGGCCACCAGCCCCTGCCCCGCCGCCACGAACCGGTCGACCACCTCGCGCCACGGCCGCTTCTGCCCGTGCAGCCAGTCGTGCAGCGTCCCCCGCTGTAGAGCGGCATCACGATGTACACCCCCGCCGCCGTCGACCCGACGTCGAACACCGGCACGATGTGCGCGTGCCGCAGCTTCGCCATCGCCCGCGCCTCGTCGAGCAGCCGGTCCTGCGCCTTGCCGCTGGTGGTCCCCGGCGTCACCACCTTGATCGCCAGCTCGCGCCCCAGCTCTGGGTCGAACGCGCGATACACCACCCCCATCCCGCCCGCCCCCAGCACGCCGCGCACCTCGTAGCGGCCGATCATCGCGCCGGCGCTCAGGCGCGCGCTCGCATCGCCGCCTTTGCCGTCGGTCGAGGTCCGGGTGTCGTCGTATGGGTCTACGGCCATGGCTACTCCTGACTTGTCGGGTCTTGCGCAGCGTCGCGTCGTGTCGCCTCAACGGACACGACGGCCACGCCGTGCGCGAAGAGCCAGGCGTCGATCTCGGCCAGCGCCGAGGGTTTGATCGTGTCGCCCTCCGCCAGCTCCCCCCGAGCAGCGCTGGCCTCAGCGAGGCCAGCACGGCGATCGCGGCCGAGTTCGACCAGCGCCGCGCCGTGCCAGAAATGCACCTGGGGGATGGTACTGGCCGCCTCTTCGTCGAACGGGTCGGCCAGCACCGCGGACGTGATCGCCAGCGTGCGCTGCCAGTGCCCCCAACGAGCGTGGACGACCGCTGGCCCAAGCCGCGCAGCGACCACGAAGGCCGCCTTCTTGCCCATCACCTCTTCCAGCATCGTGCGCGCGCGCGCGTACGCGGTGATGGCTTCGGGCCACCGTTTCGCCGCCGCCTCCACATCGCCGAGCGCCTGCAGGGTCAGGCCCCAGTTGATGCGGGCGTGCATTCTTCTCGTACATCGCCAACGATTCCACGATCAAGGCACGACCTTCCTCACGCCGACCGAGCCCAACCAGCGCGACGCCCTGGTCGCCCATGATGTCGGCGATGAAGGAATGATCCGGACGGGGGCTCGCACGCGCCAACGCGAGCGTGCGCTCGAGGTACGGCAGCGCCTGCGCGAAGCGTTGTTCCTCGACCAGTAGCGTCGCGACATTGTAGACGGGCAACGCAAGTAGTGGTGACGCTGCCATCCGTGCCTCAGCGATCGCGGCAGCTTGCTGTGCGCGCTCGATCGCCTTGGAATGGTCTCCGGCGTTGAAATACGCCTGAGATGCGTTGATGTAGTAGGACACCAGGAAGGGGTGCGCCGGCCCGTACTTCCGAACGACGAGCGAAATCGTGTCCTCGAACGCCGGGATCGCATCCGTCGATCGACGCATCTCCGACAGGAGTTGCGCCCGCTCGCCGACGGCCATGAACAAGCGATTCCATTCGGCCGCGCCAGGCGTTCGCGCGCCGGAGGTCTCGAGCAGCCCGATCTCCTCCTCGTAGAGCGTCAAGGCCGCGGCCTGGTCCCCTCGAGACGTCGCGATCGCCGCCCTGCTCGAGATCAGGTCGGCCTGGTAGATCACGGGGCTCCCGGCGCGGGCGACAGCAGCCTCGGCCGCCAGGATCAGTGACTCGGCCTCGTCCGGCCGCGCCAGATCCGTGGCCAAGCCGGCGACGATCTCGGTCCACGCACGGGCCGCGATGCGATCGTCGCGGGGCCGCGGCGGCGGCGGCGATCACCTCTCTGCGTAGGCGTAGCGCTTCCTCCGGTTCATCGGCGTTGCTCGCGGCCGAAGCGAGCTGATCCAGGAGTTCGGCCAGGACCACGGGATGCCTCAGCGCACGCGCGCGTTCGACGGCCGCCTCAGATCGGGCGCGATGTTCCTTCAGATTCCCGGCGAGCCGGACGACGTCGATCGCCGCGACCTCGGCGCGCAGCGCCGTGTACTCGCGCCGGGCGTCCGGATCGGTCGGAGGCGGAGGCTGGTCGGCGTACTTCGACGTGTCGGCGCAGGCCGCAACGTCGGGAAGCCCATCGAGCACCTTGATCGTCGCGTCGAGGACAGCCGGGCTCGTCACCGCCTCGAACGCCCGCACGCTCTCCGCGAACCCGCCGTAGGCCTGATCCAGGCAGGCCATCCGCCGATCGAGCAACTCATCCGACTGGCGCCCCTCCACCCGGGTCGCGCGACACGCCTCGACGTGCCCGGCGCTCCAGGCCTCGCCGAGCCGATCGAACGCGTCAGACACCCGCGCGCCGATGGCCGCGCCCTGCTCCGGATCCTCGCCCACCAGCGTCGCGACCAGCTGGCTTCGCCGCGCTGGGTTCCAGATCTCCGCAACCCGCGCGGTCGGCGGCGCGCACGGATCCGGCGCCGCCGCCTGGCCGCGCTGGGTCATGAACAGGGCCGCCGTCGCCGCGAGTGCCAACGTCGCCCCGCCGCCGATCGCCACCCGCGTGCGTCGCCGCCGCCGCCGCGCGATGTGGGTCAGGAGCGCGTCGATCGAGGGCCAGCGACGCTCGGGCATCGCCGCGAACCCGCGCGCCACGGCCGTGAGCAGCCAGGCGGGCGCCCCGCGCTCGCGCCCATCGAGCAGCGGTCGGGCGAACGCCAGCGGGCCCTCGGTCCGGGTCTCGGCCTCGGTCGGCCGCTGCCCGCACAGGCCCTCCCAGAACGAGATGCAGTACGCGTACTGATCGGCGCGCGCGTCGACCGCCTGCGCCCGCCGCCTGCTCCGGCGCCATGTACGCCGGCGTCCCGGCGATCGTCGAGGTGGTCGCGGTCCCCGACGTCGTCGGGTCGCCCGGCAGCGACGCGGTCGGCGCGGCCAGGCCGAAGTCCCCGACCAGCGGCTCACCCGCGTCGCCCAGGAACACGTTCTTGGGCTTGAAGTCCCGGTGGATCAACCCGGCCGCGTGCGCCGCCACCAGCCCCTGCCCCGCCGCCACGAACCGCTCGACCACCTCGCGCCACGGCCGCTTCTGCCCGTGCAGCCAGTCGTGCAGCGTCCCCCCGCTGTAGAGCGGCATCACGATGTACACCCCCGCCGCCGTCGACCCGACGTCGAACACCGGCACGATGTGCGCGTGCCGCAGCTTCGCCATCGCCCGCGCCTCGTCGAGCAGCCGGTCCTGGGCCTTGCCGCTCGTCGTCCCCGGCGTCACCACCTTGATCGCCAGCTCGCGCCCCAGCTCCGGGTCGAACGCGCGATACACCACGCCCATCCCGCCCGCGCCCAGCACCCCGCGCACCTCGTAGCGGCCGATCGTCGCGCCGGCGGTCAGGCGCGCGCTCGCATCGCCGCCTTTGCCGTCGGTCGAGGTCCGGGTGTCGTCGTACGGGTCTACGTCCATCTGCAGCTCCTGCGGTCCGCGCCGCGGCCGTGGTCATCCGGGTCACGGTCCATCATCGCTTCCAGCGCGCCAGCTCGGTCTTGACCTCCGCGACGGCCTCGTCGTCACCGAGGCGCGCGAAGCCCGCCTGGGCGTCCTCGAGCATCGCGAGCGCGCGGGCCCGCGTCGCAGGATCACGCGCCAGCAGCTTGCCCTGGGCGAGGCCGAGCTGCTCGAGCATCCCGGCCGGACAGCCTCGGTCGGTGCAGATGACCCTGGCGGCCTGATAGTGCCGGGCGGCCATGTCCGGATCGCGGGCCTCGGCACAATCGCCGAGCTGCGCGAACAGTGAGGCCAGGGTCGGATGCCGGACCGCTTCCAGCAGCGGCCGTGCGTGCTCGAGGTAGGGCATGCCGGCGGCGCAGTCTTCCATGGCCAGGAACATGCCGAAGGTCGCCTCGATGTCCGCGTACTCGACCGACGACTTGCCGCGCGCGCGTTCCATCACCTCGAGCGCACGGCGGTAGTGGACCTCGGCCTGGGACTGGTCGTCGGTGCCGTTCGAGAGGACGTTGGCGAGGTTGCGCTCGGCCTGCGCGTGCGACTCCGGCATGCCCATGTCGCGGTACACCTTGGCTGCGCGCGTCAGCAGGCTCACCGCTTCGTCGATCCGCCCCCGCACCTCCGCGATCATGCCGCCAAGCTGCAGGTAGTCACTCATGCTCGGCGAGTCGGTGTCGCCGAACGAGCCCTGGTAGATCGCACCGGCGGCGCGCCAGGCGACCTCGGCCCCGTCGACGTCGCCCATGCGGAACTTGACGTTCGCGATATCGACGTAGCTCCGCCCGACGTGCGGCTCGGACTCACCGTACGCGCGCCGCAGCTCGACCTGCGCCTGTTCGAACAGCGGCAGCGCGGCGGCAGCGTCCCGCTGCGCGCGCGCGCGCTGGCCGAGGACCTCGCCGCGCAGCGCTGGGGTCACCGCGTGCGCCTCGGCGGCGGCGATCCGCTCGGTGGCCAGGCGATCGTCGTGCGCCGCGGTCGCGCGCCAGGCCATGACCAGCTCGGCGCGAACCTTGAGGGTGTCCTCTCCGTCGGTGCGAAGGATCGCAGCGTTCAGCACCGGCTCCAGCGCGGCCGCGCGATCGAGGTTGCCGTGCAGCTGCTCCTTCGTGACCAACTCGACCAGCGCGAACAGCGCGCGGGCGTCGTCCTTCGCCTTGGCGGCCTCGACCGCCAGCTCGTCGACGACATCGTCGCTGGGGAGGAACATGAGGATGCGCGTGCGCGCGACCGCCTCGAGCGCCTCGGCATGCAGCGGGGCCCAGCCGCTGGCGCGCGCCGCGGCGCGCGCGGCCTCGAAGACCTCCAGGGCCTCCCGGTGGCGACCGCGCAGGCCCAGGTCGCGGCCATGCGCCAGCTGCCGCTGGACCGCCGCGACCGCAGAACGTTGTTCGGGCGACGGCATCGGGCGGGCGATCAACACATCGCCGCGGTCACAGGCCTCGAGGCCGGGCATCGACGCGACCGCGCCGATCGCGTCGGCGACCACCGCGCGGTCCGCCGACGCGAACGTCGCGATCAAGCCCGCGGCGTGCGCGCGCCGGCCGTCGAGGCAGACCGCCCGTCGATCGAGCAACTCGGCCGACTGGGTGTGGCTGACATGCGTCGCCCGGCACGAGTCGATCATGCGCGCCTGCCAGCCGCGCACATAGCCCCGGAGCGGAGGGACCACCCGCGCCAGCGTGTCATCCGCGGCCTGCGAGCCGGTCGCGCGGAACGCGAGCGCGATCGTCGCGCGGGTCACCGGGTTCCAGGTCAGGCCGTCGGGCGTCGGGCACGGATCGCGCGGCGCCGGGCGCATCGCCACCAGCGCGGCGGCCACCGCGGCGACGCAGCCGACGCCGGCGGCGCCGAGCGCGATCCGCCGCCGCCGTCCGAGCCCGCGCTCGAGCACGTCGAGCAGCGCCTGCATCGTCGGCCACCGCCGCTCGGGCTGGGACGCGAACCCGCGCACCAAGGCCGCGGTCAGCCACGCTGGCACCGCCCGCCGCGCCTTCGGTGCGTCCGGGGCGCGCTCGAGCGCGGGCCCCTGGGTCCGGGTGTCGGCCTCCTGCGGCCGCTGCCCGTGCAGCCCCTCCCACAAGCTCACGCAGAAGCTGTACTGGTCGGCGCGCGCGTCGACCGCCTTGCCCTCGGCCTGCTCCGGCGCCATGTACGCCGGGGTCCCGGCGACCGTCGACGTCTCGTGCGCGCCGCCGTCGCCCGAGCCCGTCGCGCTGGCCGACGCGATCCCGAAATCCGCGACCATGACCTCGCCCGCGTCGCCGATCAGCACGTTCTTCGGCTTGAAGTCGCGGTGCACCAGGCCGGCCGCGTGAGCCGCGACCAGGCCCCGCCCCGCCTCGATGAACCGCGCGAGCACCTCGCGCCACGGCCGCGCGGCCGCGTGCATCCAGTCGTGCAGCGTGCCGCCGGTGAGCAGCGCCATCGCGACGTACACGCCGCCCGCGTGCTCGCCGACGTCGAACACCGGCACCACCGCCCGGTGCTGCAGCCTCGCCATCGCCCGGGCCTCGGCCAGCAGGCGCTCGCGGCCCTGCGCGCCCATGGCGGTCGGCTGGACGACCTTGATCGCCACGTCGCGCTCGAGCTCGGCGTCGCGGGCGCGGTAGACCCAGCCCATCCCGCCGCCGGCGAGGAACTCGACGATCTGGTAGCGCCCGACCTTGCCGCCCGGCCGCAGCCGCGGCCCGGCGTCGGGCGGCGCGGCGCCTGCCTCTTCGGCGGACACGGTCCGGTCGAGCGCCGGGTCGTGCATCGGGTCCACGTCTCGGGTCATCTGCGGTCGCCTCGCTCCTACATCGAATCGGTGGAACCGATTGCTCCGGCGCATCCTACTGCGATCGGGGTTGCCGGTGGTACCGGCGGCGCTGCTACGCTGTGGCCAGATGCCGCGCGTGCACGTGTTCGTCTGTGACAACCATCGGCCCGAGGGTGGACGGCCGGCGTGCGGCGATCGCGGCGGGCGGGCGTTCGCCCAGGCGCTGACCGAGGCGGTGCTGGCCCGGGGCGCGGGTGGTCGGATCGCGATCACGCGCTGCCAGTGCCTGGGGCTGTGCTTCGACGGGCCGACCGCGGTCGAGTACCCGGCGGGGCGCTGGTGGACCGGGCTCACGCCCGAGATCGCCGGCGACCTGGTGACCGCGCTCGACGCCGGCCCCGACGCCCCCCTGCCGCCGGCGCTGGCCGAGCGCCTGGCCCTGATCGACGACTGAGGCGACCCCAGCCCGAGCTGGTAGTCTGGCGCTCATGGTGGCCCCGGCGCGCCGACGCGCGACCTACGACGACATCCTGGCCGCGCCGCGCCACCAGGTGGCCGAGATCGTCGACGGCGACCTGCACCTGCGCCCGCGCCCGGCCAAGCCGCACGCCGCGGCCGCCACCGCGCTCGTCGGCGAGCTGATGTGGCCGTTCGGGCGCGGACGCGGTGGACCTGGGGGCTGGATCATCCTGCTCGAGCCCGAGCTGCACCTGGACGCCGACGTGCTGGTCCCCGACCTCGCCGGCTGGCGCCGCGAGCGCATGCGATCGCTCGACGACGGCGCCTACTTCACCGCCGCGCCCGACTGGGCCTGCGAGGTGCTGTCGCCGTCGACGGCCCGCCTCGACCGCGTCGACAAGCTGCCGATCTACGCGCGCGCGGCGGTCGGGCACGTCTGGTTGGTCGATCCGCTGGTCCGGACCCTCGAGGTGCTCCGCCTCGACGCTGACCGCTGGAGCCTGTGTGGCACCTGGGCCGACGACGCCCGGGTCAAGGCCGAGCCGTTCGAGGCGATCGAGCTCGAGCTGGGCGCGCTGTGGCAGGACGTCGCGCTGCCGGCCCGGTGAGCCCCGGGCGACCGCGTGGTCGCGCGGGTCCGGTCGATTCTCGGGATCATCGGGCCCGCGCCGCCGACTCCCGGGCATGACGAACAAGCTGCTCATGTGTGTCCTCGCGCTGGGCCTCGCGGTCGCGCCCGCCTGCGGCAAGAAGGCCGGCGCCGGCGCCGACAAGATCGACGTGGTCGCGCTCAAGGACGGCGCGACCCAGACGGCGCGCCTGTCGTTCTGGAGCAAGAACCGCGGCCTGGCCGGCGAGGACCTGGTCGACAACGTCCATTTCGAGGACGCGTCCAAGCAATCGCTGGCGCTGCGCTACGACCCGGCGCTCGAGGCCACGATGGCCAAGCTGGTCCAGGGCAAGATCTACAAGGTGACCTTCGCGGTCAAGGACGACGGCGTGCACAAGGGCACGGTGACCGCGGTCGAGTGAGCCGGCGCGGCGCGGCGCGGGCGGTCGAGCACCGGCGCGAGGTCGGAGCCGGACGGCGGGGCTCGAGCGCCTCGGCCTGGACCGGGAGCAGCCGGCGCCCTGCCGGTCAGTAGGTCAAGAGCGCGTCGAGGTTGGCGCGCTCCCAGGCGCGAGCCTCGACGTAGCGATCGAACCGGGCCTCGGCGTCGAGGAACGCGCGCGAGTGGAACTCGCGGCGGCCGTTCCGGACCTTGATGTCGTGGACCTGGTGCAGCATCTCGTGGAACACGATCCACTCGACGAAGAACCGGGGCACGAACGCGCGGTCGAGCGACCGGTGCAGGCGGATCAGGCGCTCCTCGACCGAGTAGCTGCCCATCTTGATGCTGGCGCGGCGGCGCGGCGTGCCGGTGCGCGCGCCCCAGGTGATCGCGGCGTCGATGGCGTCGTCGAAGTAGCGCGCGTTGAGCTCGTCGTAGATCGCGCGCAGGTCGTGGTGATCGCCGGTCGTGATCAGCACCGGCGTGGCCGGGCGCCGGCGCCCCCGGACGGCGTCGGCGTTGGCGTCGATGAAGTCGCCCAGCACCCGCGAGGCGTCGCGATCGTTGTCGACGACGTACTGGGCCAGGGCCTTGACGATCACCGGATCGGCGTCGGCGAACATGCAGTGCAGGCGCACGTCGTAGCTGCGGGGGCCGTGGCCCCGCGGCGCCCGCCGCACCGAGATCATCGTGTAGCGGTTGCCGGTCAGCGTCACCTTCAGCTCGCCGCGCGCGACGTGGGCGCGGATCCGCCGGGCCAGCGCCTCCTCGGCGTCGGCCAGCACGGCCTCGGCGGGGGCGTTGCCGCGGCGCGCGCGACGCAGCGCCTCGGTCAGCCGCGCCACGGTCGCGACCGCGTCGTCGCCGGGGTCGGCGATCGCAGGTCCGTGGGAGCAGGGGGAGGTGCGCATCAGGTCGGCGGCGGAGACTTCCGGGTGAGCGACCGAGGCGAGGACCGGCCCCGAGTCTTCACAGCTGGCAAGGGAAAGTCGCAACGCAGACTCTATTATATATGCAGATAGCGATGTAGCCGGCCATGGCAGGGCGATGCCATGGAGGACCCACTACCGGTGGGGGGTCTCGGTGACCGAGCGCCCCACGGCGAGTGTCCGAAGCGGTTGGCGGTGGGCGCTGAGTGGCGATCCAGCCGACGAACAAAATGCTATCAGTCGCGATTTCACGGGATCAAGTTATCCACAGCTCCCGGGATCTGATCGATCCGATAACCCCATGCGATCACTCCAGAAAGAGGGATCTGATCGCGATGTACGATCTGATCGCACACGCGCGATCCGCACGAGCAGCCCGCGCGATCAAGTTTTTGCGAGCGCCGCGAGATCCCCGATGACGCCGCGCGATATGGTGCGCGCCGCCATGGCCCCGTTCCTCGAGCGCAACGCTCGTTCTCATACCTGCGGACAGCTCCGCGAAACCGACGCCGGCACCCGGGTCGTCCTCACCGGCTGGGTCGGCAGCTACCGCGATCACGGCGGCTGCGTCTTCATCGACCTCCGCGACCGCGAGGGCATCACCCAGATCGTCTTCGATCCGTCGGAGTCGTCCCCCGCCCTCCTCGCGCTGGCGGCCGACCTGCGCACCGAGCACTGCGTCGGCGTCGCCGGCACGGTCAAGCTGCGCGGCGGCAACACCAACCCCAACCTCGCCACCGGCGCGATCGAGGTGTGGGCCGACGATCTCGAGGTGTTCTCGACCTCGGACACGCCGCCGTTCCCGATCGAGGACAAGCTCGACACCAACGAGGCGCTGCGGCTCAAGTACCGCTACCTCGATCTGCGCCGGCCCAAGCTGCAGAAGAACCTGATCGCGCGCTCGCAGATCACCAAGACCGTCCGCGACTACCTCGGGCACGACCGCTTCCTCGAGATCGAGACGCCGTTCATGGTGAAGTACACGCCCGGCGGCGCCCGCAACTTCCTGGTGCCGTCGCGGCTCAACCCCGGCAGCTTCTACGCGCTGGCCGAGTCGCCGCAGATCTTCAAGCAGCTCCTGATGGTCGCGGGCTACGATCGCTACTTCCAGATCGTCCGGTGCTTCCGCGACGAGGATCTCCGGCTCGACCGCCAGCCCGAGTTCACGCAGATCGACATCGAGATGTCGTTCGTGACCGAGGCGATCCTGCAGACCACGATCGAGGGGATGATCGCGGCCCTGTGGAAGGACGTCCTCGGCCTCGAGGTCACGCTGCCGATGCGGCGGATGACCTACGCCGAGGCCATCGACAAGTACGGCGTCGACAAGCCCGACCTGCGGCTCGACCTGACCCTGTGCGATCTGTCGGCGGGCTGCCCCGACACCGGCTTCCGGGTGTTCGACGACACCGTCGCCAAGGGCGGCATCGTCAAGTGCCTGCGCGTGCCCGACGGCGATCGTCTGAGCCGGTCGCAGCTCGACAAGCTGACCGACTTCGCCAAGCCGTACGGGGCCAAGGGCGTCGCGTTCGTGCGCGTCGGCGACGGCGGCACCTGGGCCGGCGCGCCCGCCAAGAGCGTCACCGACGCGGCCCGCGCGCGCCTCAACGAGCTGGCCGGCGCCGGCCCCGGCGACCTGCTGCTGTTCGTCGCCGACAAGGCCAAGGTCGCCAACACCTGCATGGGCGCGATCCGCCTGCACATCGGCGAGCTGCTCGGGCTCACCCGCAAGGGCGAGTACCAGTTCATGTGGCTGACCGATCCGCCGCTGTTCGAGGTCGACGACGAGACCGGCGCGGTGGCGGCGTCGCACCACCCGTTCACGTCGCCGCGCGTGGCCGACGAGGGCCTGCTCGAGACCGCGCCCGGCCAGGTGCTGGCCCGGGCCTACGACCTCGTGCTCAACGGCGTCGAGGTCGGCGGCGGCTCGATCCGTATCCACCGCTCGGACCTGCAGGCGCGGGTGTTCAAGGCGCTGGGCATCAGCGACGACGACGCCCGGGCGAAGTTCGGGTTCCTGCTCGAGGCGTTCAAGTACGGGCCGCCGCCCCACGGCGGCATCGCGCTCGGGCTCGACCGCCTGGCGATGATCATGGCCGGCGCCGACTCGCTGCGCGACGTGATCGCGTTCCCGAAGACCCAGAAGGGCTCGGACCTGATGACCGAGTGCCCGACCGGCGTGGCGAAGAAGCAGCTCGACGAGCTGTTCATCCAGCCCGCCGCCAACCTGCCCGCGAAGAGCTGAGCGGCGGTTCGACGTCCGGCCGCCGGCTCACCCGCGCGGCGCGTCGTCGGGCGATCGCGGTGTCGTGGAGGCCTGGCCGGTAGTCGGCGGGGTCGGGCGCGATCTGGACGGCGGCCCGTCGGGGCCTGGCCCGGCCGGCGCACCCGCGCGGCGCGTCGTCCCGGCTGACGGCGGTGTCGTGGAACTGGCGGGGCGCTCGGGGGGGCGTAGTCGGGAGGTGGGTAGCGGACGCCGGCCTCGTCGTCGTCGTGGAGGACGTCGACGTAGCGCCGGTGCCACTCGATCTGGGTCCAGACGTAGGTGTGCCGCGTGTGGACCGTGGTGGCGAGCGCGTCGTCGATGCCGGTGAAGGTCACGAGCAAGGTCGCCATGCGCTCGGCCAGGAGCTTGGGCGTGGCCCCGGCCAGCGGGCTGGCGTCGTCGATCGCGTGGAACGCGGTCCAGGACAGCGCGAACATCGGCGACGTGGCCCGGCGCAGCGGCAGGTCGTAGATGCGCCGCGCCTCCTCGCCGGTCGGCAGGCGCTCGGTCCACGACAGCGCGACCTTGATCGTGGCCTCGACGATCGCCGACGAGCGGTGGTTGGCCATCCGGAACTGCAGCACCGGGACGCCGCTCTCGTAGCTGACGACCGCGACCCGGGCCCACAGCACCTTGGCGGTGGTGGTGCCGAACTTGGCGAACACCAGCCCGGTGATGACCGCGGTGATCAGGATGCCGAACAGGCTCTCGACCGTGACGATCCAGTGGGCCAGCGTGTCGCCCGGCGCCATGTAGCCGTAGCCGATCGTCGCGAGGGTCTCGACGCTGAAGTAGAAGCGATCCCAGAACGAGCCCGGGCGCGCGTTGATGATCGTCGCGTCGCCGACGTACAGGATCGCCGCGAACCCCAGGTTGATGACGAAGAACACGAGCGCGAACGCCAGGAACAGCCGCGTCCAGGTGGTCCGGCGGAGCGCGTGGTAGACGTCGGCCTGGACCGTCTCGCGCCACGACCGCGGCATGCCGCGCCGCTCGATCGCGGTGGTGCCGTCGGGGCGGAAGAAGCTCGGGCGCGGGCGCGGGGGCGCGGGTTCGGGCACGGCGCACTGTACCCGATGGTCAGCGCTCGCTCGGCGCGACCTCGACCACGGCCAGCCGGCCGCGCCGGACCAGCCGCAGCGGCACGCGGGCGCCGGCCGCGACCGCCCGCAGGCTGCGCACCAGCTCGTCGACCGAGGTGACCGCGTCGCCGCCCAGCCCGATGATCAGATCGCCGTCGCGCACGCCGGCGCGCGCGGCCGGGCTGCCGGCCTCGACGCTCATGACCTCGACCGCCGAGGTCGCGAGCACGCCGTGGGCCCGGGCCAGCCGGCGATCGAGGGGCCGGGTGGCGCCGCCGACGCCGAGGTACGCGCGCCGCACCCGACCGCGGGCCAGCAGCTCGGCCAGCACCCAGGCCGCGGTCGCCGCGCCGACCGCGAAGCCCAGGCCCTGCGAGCGCGCGATGATCGCGGTGTTGATCCCGACGATGCGCCCGCGGCTGTCGGCCAGCGGCCCGCCCGAGTTGCCCGGGTTGAGCTGCGCGGTGTGCTGGACCACGCCGTCGATCAGCCGGCCGTCCTTGCCGCGCAGGCTGCGCCCGAGCGCCGACACCACGCCGGCCGACACCGTCGACGAGAACCCCAGCGGGTTGCCGATCGCGACGACCAGCTGGCCGGGCCGCAGCGGCTCGGTCGCGAGCTGCCCGGGCGCGGGCGCCGCCAGCGCGACCGGGTCGGCGTGCAAGAGCGCCAGGTCGGTGGCCGGATCGGTGCCGACCACCCGGGCCGGCGTGAGCTCGCCGGCCGGCGCGCGCACCCGGACCGCGCGCGCGCCGTCGACGACGTGGTGGTTCGACAGCAGGTAGCCGTCGGGCGTGCACACCACCGCCGAGCCGGCGCCGTCGGCGCCGCGCAGCCGGCCGCGCTGGATCTCGACCGCGACCACCGCCGGCCCCAGGCGCTCGGCCACGCCGATCACCGCCTGCGAGTAGGCGTCGAGCGCGGCGCCGTCGTCGGCGCGCGCGGCCGCCGTCGTCACGGCCGGGCCCCGACGGTCGCGGTCAGCGCGGCGCGCACGCCGCCGCGCACCAGGTCGATCGCCACCTCGGCGTCGGGCCGATCGAACACCGCCAGCCGCAGATCGTCGGGCCCGGTCACCGGGGCGCCGTCGATCGCGATGACGACGTCGCCGACCAGGACGCCGGCGCGCGCGGCCGGGCCGTCGTCGTCGAGCGACACCACCAGCGCGCCGCGGCCGCGGCCGTCGGACACCGCCGCCGGGATCGCCGCCGGCTGGACGCCGACGCCCAGGTAGCCCCGGGCGATCCGGCCGTGGGCGCGCAGGCCCTCGACCACCCGGGCCAGGGTCGTGATCGGCACGCACAGATCGACGCCGGGGAAGAGCGTCCGGGTGTTCATGCCCAGCGCGCGTCCGGCCAGATCGACCAGCGGCCCGCCGGCGAACCCGCGCGGCAGCGCGCGGTCGGTCTCGAGGTAGCGGTCGACCCGGCCACCGGCCGGCGTGCGCACCGTCGGGCCGAGCACGCCGAGCGCGCGCATCGACGCGCGGATCGCGCGCCCGGGTCGCGCCAGCGCGAACGCGAGCTGGCCCGCGGCGACGCCGTCGAGCTCGCGCTGGGCGATCGGCGCCAGGCCGCCGCCGTCGACCGCGAGCAGCGCGACGTCGGTGCCGGGATCGCGGCCGAGCACGCGGGCCGGGCGCTCGACCACGTCGTCGCCATCGGCGATCGCGACGGTGGGCTCGTCGGGGGTGTGGAAGCTGGAGGTGACCACCAGCTCGTCGGTCCAGGCCAGGCCCGAGCCGGCGCCGCGCCGGCGCGCGACCCGGACCACGCTGGCGGCGGCGGCGGTGACCGCGCCGGTGAGGGCGCGATCGAGGGCGACGAGCGAGGCGTCGATGTCGGTGTGGTGTTGCATGACGCCATCGTGGGCCGCGCCGTCGTCGCCGCCCATCGGCCGTTGGGTCAGGCCTGCGCCTGTCATTCGGGCCGGCCCCTGCCCGATCGGTCAGGGCGATCGGCCGGCCGCGGTCGTCGGACCTGCCCTTGACGCCAGGGGTGAGGCGACCCACGTTGACCTCACGTTTTTTTTCACCTGGCGGCCCCCCGATGACGCGCAACCCCACCCTCTCGCCCTCCCAGACCTCGCACCTCGCGGCGCCGGCGGCGTTCGCCGTCCCGGTCCGGGTCGCGATCACCACCGACGACGCGCTCATGCGCGCCGGGGTCCAGCGGCTCCTGGCCACCGCGCCCGAGGTGGTCGTGGTCCCGGCCGCGGACGCCCAGGTGATGCTGCTCGATCTCGGCGCCGACCCGGCCCGGGCGCTGGCGCGCGTGCCCGAGCTGCGGCGCGCGGTGATGCCGGTGGTGGCGGTGGTGCCCGACGGCAGCTTCGTCGCGCCGGTGCTGGCCGCCGGCGCCCGCGGCGTGGTCCGCCGCGACTCGATCGGCCCCGAGTGGGGCGCGGCCCTGGCGGCGGTCGAGCGTGGCCTGACGGTGATCGACGCGCCGCTGGCCGCCAGCTTCGTGTCGAGCCGCCCGCCGACGGCCCCGCCGTCGCGCCCCGGCACCGGCCAGCTCACCGAACGCGAGCGCCAGGTCGTGGCGCTCCTGGCCGAGGGCCTGTCGAACAAGCTGGTCGCCGATCGCCTGGGCATCAGCGACCACACCGCCAAGTTCCACGTCAACGGCGTCATGGCCAAGCTCGGCGCCGGCACCCGCACCGAGGCGGTGGTCGAGGCCGTGCGCCGCGGCCTGGTCACGCTGTAGCTCGGTACCGGCATCGGCACCGAGGCGGTGGTCGAGGCGCGCGGCGGGGTCCGGTCACGCTGGAGCGAGCGCGGTCACGGCGGTCACGGCCCGAGGCCGACCCAGACCGCGCCGTCGTCGCCGAACTCCTTCTTCCAGATCGGCGCGCGGTCCTTGAGCCGATCGATCGCCGCCCGGCACGCGGTGAACGCCTCGGCCCGGTGCGGCGCCGCGGCCGCGATGACGACGGCGGCGTCGCCGATCGCCAGCGCGCCGACCCGGTGCTCGATCGCCACGCGCGCGCCCGGCACCTCGGCCTCGAGCTCGTCGACCAGCGCGCGGATCACCTTCTCGGCCATCTGGGCGTAGGCCTCGTACTCGAGCCGCTCGACCGTGACCCCGCGGCTGTGGCGCCGCACCAGGCCGGTGAACGTGCACACGCCGCCGGTCTCCGGCGTCACGACCGCGGCGACGCAGCGATCGAGCGACAGCGGCGCGTCGAGGATCGCGACGTGGATCCGATCGTTGCCGCCCGCCACCGGCGGATCAGCACCAGCTCGTCGCCGGCCACCAGCACCTGGGCGGCGTCGGTCATCGCCTGGTTGACGGCGATCCGGTAGTGGCCGCGCAGCCCGGCGATGATGGCGTGCTGGCCCTCGAGCGCCGCGATCGCGTCGCCGACGGTCGCGCCGTCGGGCAGCTCGAGCTCGTCGTCCGCGCGTCCGATCCGCTCGCGGAACACGGCGAAGTACAGCACCTGGATCCGCATGGTGGCCCTGTCGTACCGTGCCCCCATGGCGACGTCCAGCGACGAGCTGTCGGCCCACGGCCGCGCGGTCCGAGCCGCGATCCACGCGGTCGCGCGCCGGATCCCGCGCGGCAAGGTCGCCACCTACGGCCAGATCGCCGAGCTGGCCGGGTTCCCGGGCGGCGCGCGCGTGGCCGGCGCCGCGATGAAGACCTCGACGCCAGCCGATCGCCTGCCCTGGCAGCGCGTGGTCGGCAAGCGCGGAGGGCTCGGCGTCATCGCCATCCACGATCCCGTCGGCGCCGCGGTCCAGCGCGGGCTGCTCACCGACGAGGGCGTCGTCGTGAGCGAGCGCGGGACCATCGCGTTGGCGCGGTTCGGCTGGCTGCCGTCGGGCCGGGCCCCGCGCCCGCGCCGACGCTGACCTCGATCAAGGCCTGACCGCGCGGGCGCGGCTCGCCGGCCCGGCCGCGGGCCGCGCCCCGCCGACGCGCACCTCGGTCAGGGCGTATTGTCGGACGGCGGCGTGGCCTCGTTCGGCCGGGCGCTGTCGCTCGGGTACGGCGCGGTGACGCCGTCGCCCCGGGCCGGCGGCTGCGCCACGACCGGCGGGGGTGGCATCGCCGGCGGCGGCGCGACCCCGGGCCCGACGCCGCCACCCTCCTCGGGCTTCGGCGGCGGCGGCACGTCGTCGTGGATCTGCCGGCCCATCACCGGATCGAAGGTCGGCGACGGGCCGGGCGCCTCGACCTCGGGCACGGGCACGGGCACCGGCACGCCGGCGTCGATGATCCGGATCGGCTCGATCGGCGGCGCCTCGATGCGCGGCCGGTCGTTGCCGCTGCTGCCGCTGCTGCCGCTGCTGCCGGTGTCGTCGCGGGCGCCGTCGCACAGCGCGCCGATGCGGCGCACGTTCGACAGCTTGCCCATGAGCTTGATGTGGTGCATGCCCTGGGCGTCGATGATCGGGCTGCCGAAGTCGCAGGTGCTGCGGAACTTGGCCTCGCGGTCGTACAGCTCCTTGGAGCACTTGTACTTGATGCAGCCGGTGATCGTCGAGTCGGTGATCACCCGCGCCAGCTTGATCGTGACGTCGACGTCGGCCTCGCCGTCAGCCGAGGTCAGCTCGAAGGTGCGGCGCCGGGCCTCGCCCTTGACCACGTCGATCGCCAGCTTGAAGCGCCCGATCCGCAGCGCCGGGACCACGACGCCGTCCTTGGTCCAGACCTCGTCGCCGGGGCGCTTGCTGCTGGGGTAGATCTTGGCCTCGCCGTCGCCGACCGCGCAGCCGACCGTGCACGCCAGCTCGAACACGCCGTCGGCCTTGCTCCAGTCGTTCTTGACCAGCTTGAGGCGGACCTTGCCGTCGGCGTTGCCCGACATCGGCAGGCCGATCGCGTCGCTGACGCCGGGGATCATGGTCAGCGGGACCTTGCTCAGCGCGAACGCGAACGAGGTCTCGTTCTTCTGCTGCGCGATCGTGCCGGTGATCCTGCCCGTGCCGGTCGCGATGTCGAGGCCGATCTCGACCTTGCCCGACAAGAGCGGCGCGAACGCCAGATCGATCTCGACCCGCTTGAAGTACATCGTCGTGGTCGGCTGGCCGGCCACGGCCGCGCGCGACCGCAGGGTCACGGCCGTCAGGGCGAACCGCCCCGGCACCAGGCTGCGCTCGACGCCCCCGATCGTCACGTCGTACTTTGACGACAGCGCCTCGAGCGCGCGGTCGCGGATGCGGTCGTACGGGAAGGTCAGGTGCAGCGCGACCACGAAGGTGACCAGCGCCAGCGCGACGTAGCCGACGATACGGAGGATCGCGCGGGCGCGCGGTGACACGGTCATCTCAGCCCCCTGCCTTGGCCGAGCCCGAACCCGAGCCCGAGCCCGAGCCCGAGCCCGAGCCGCCCGGCGTCTCGGCGACCCGCGCGTAGGTCGAGATCTCCGCCGACAGGTCCATCTTCTCCTGGTCGCGGAAGTTGCGCTTGATCGACAGCGACGTCACCACCACCACCCGCGAGTCGGTCTCGATCGCCTGGAGGAAGTCCTTCACCTGGCTGATCGACAGGTCGCGGATCTCGACCGCGGCCGAGTGCACCACGAACTTGCCGCGCGGCGTCGGCGTGCGCGGGTTGACCCCCGGGATCGTGACGCCCGCGGTCTCGCCGGCCTTGTAGATGTAGCTCTCGAGCTTGACCGGCTCGGTCGTGATCGACGCGGCCGGGTTGTCGCCGAGCACGGGCTTGGCCGCGCCCCGGTACGCGGTCAGCCGCTGCAGCGCGGTCCGGGCCTGGGCGTTCTTGTGCTCGAGCGCGTCGAGCCCGTCCTTGATGGCCAGCGCGACGTACAGCACCATGACCACCACGAACGAGACGCCCAGCAGGAGCACCATGCGGCGCTCGCGCGGGCTGATCGACTCCCACTTGTCGCGGACCTTATCGAAGGCGGCCATGGCTACATGCACTCCGTGCGCATCGCGAACGAGAACAGCTTCTCGCCGTCCTTGCCGCTCTTCGAGGGCCCGCGCGAGATCTCCTTGATGCAGGTGATGCTCTTGAGCGCGCCCTCCAACGCGTCGATCTCCTCGGGCGTCTTGGCCGACCCCTCGAGGTTGACCTTGTTGTCCTTGATGTCGATCGACGTAACGTTCAGCGTGATCTTGTCTCGGGTCGGCAGCTTGCCGTTGATCTCGAGCAGGAGGTCGTAGGCCGACATCTTCGGCATCGGCGACTCGCCGTTGCCGCCGCTGCCGCCGGACAGCGACAACAGCGCCTTGACGGTCTTGGGCTGGCCGTCGAACACCTCGGCCGACTCGGTCGCGACCCGCTGGGTCAGCGTCTTCTCGGCCTTGCGCAGGGTCTTCATCGACGCGTAGGCCGAGCCGCCCGCGAACGCCATGACCACCAGCGCCGCGGCGCCGATCTGCATGAGCCGGGTCTTCAGGAAGGTCATGTCGACCTTGAAGGCCAGCGGGCCCTGGCGCAGATCGAAGCTGGCGCGCCCGCCGGCGACGTCGAGCGCGGTCGCCACCGCCAGCGCGCCGCCGTCGACCGCGCCGGCCTCGGCCAGGCGCGGGGTCAGGAAGGTGGCGGCGTCGGCCGCGGTGATCGTCGCGACCGGCAGCTTGAGCTCGTCGGCGATGAACCCGGTCAGGCCGCGCAGGCGGCTGCCGCCGCCGCACACGATCACGCGCCCGACCTCGACCCCGGTCTTGGCCCGGGCCGCGGCCAGGCTCTGCCGCAGCTCGCGCACCCACGGGTGCAGCTCGCTGACCAGCACCTCGTGCACGCGCTGCCAGGCCTCGCTCGGGGCCGGGTTGCCGCTCGACGCGACGAAGCCGTCGGTGTGCTTGGCGTGCTCGGCGTCGGCGACCGGCAGGCGCCAGTTCTTGACGATCGCGTCGGTGACGTGGCGCCCGCCGCGCGTGAACGTGCGCGAGCCGACCGCCCTGCCGCCGCGAGCGATCACCACGTGGGTGTGCTCGTGGCCGATGTCGACGACCGCGGTCGCGACGCCGTCGCTCGAGCGATCGAGCCGCGCCAGGGCCGCGACCGGCACCAGGCCCCGGGCCTCGGCCCCGGCGGCCTCGGTCAGCGCCACCAGCTCCCGGGCGCGGGCCAGCCGCATCGAGTAGGTCAGGACCCGCATGCCCTCGGCCGGCGCCGCGATCCGCCCGCGCACCGGCGCCCCTGGATCGATCGCCGGCCCGACGTGGGCCGGCAGCGGCTCGCACGCGTAGACCAAGTCCTCGAGATCGATCGGGACCACGCCCTCGAGCTCGGCCCCGACCGCCTTCTCGAGATCGGGCCGGCGCAGCGCCTTGAAGCCGAACTCGAGCACGTGCACGAACACCTGGGCCCCGCCGACGGCGAGGTAGCCGACGTCCTTGTCGAGCTTGTGCTCGCGCACGATCGCGGCCAGCACGCGGCCGGCGCGCTGCTCGTAGGGCTCGTCGCCCGGCGGCACGACCCGCTCGACGATCTCGCCGACGGTGGCGTGCCGGAAGCCGGGGCTGGCGATCGCGACCTTGACGCTCCAGGCGCCCAGATCGACGGCGAACACGCGGCTCATGGTTGGTTCCTCGATGATGCGACGGTCACGCGCTACTCCTCGCGCAGGTACAGCCAGGCCCCGTTGTTGCGGCCGGGCGGAAGCTTGGTGCGGACGCGGCTCTGCTGCAGGACGGTGTCCTGGTCCCAGGTGCCACGGATCGTGCGGCGGAGCGGGTTGAGCACGCCGCCGCGGGTGACCTCGCCGTAGACCTCGACGTCGTAGACCCGCAGGGTGCCGGCGGCGGCGATCTCGTCGACCCGACGCTGGTCGAGCTCGATGCCGGTCAGGCCGGGCGGCAGCTGGATCAGCGGCGGCGGCGCGGCGCCGGTGGTGCCGTCGGCGCTGTCGGCGCCGGTCATCGCCGCGACCTCGGCGGCCGGGTCCTTGACGAACCGCACGAACGACGCGGTGTCCTGGAACCCCGACCCCAGCTCCTTCATCTTCAGCGCCAAGGTGGCGATCGTCCAGACCATGTTGAGATCGCGGGCCACCGGATCGTTGTCCTTGGCCGCCAGCGTGATGATCGCGGCCAGGATCTTGGGATCGTCGACCGCGCGCAGGTTGATCTTGCAGGCGCCGGCGACCCGGAACGTCGAGCCGAACAGCGCCCAGAACCGATCGTCGACCCCCCGCACCAGCTTGAGCTCGGCGACCGAGTCGATCGGCCCGTTCTTGGCCTTGTACTGATCGCGCAGGCCCTCGTAGCCGTAGTCCTCGGCGCCGCTCCGGGCCTCGCCCCGGTCGAGGTTGGGATCGACGTAGTCGATGATGGCGTCGATCTGGGTCGCGCGGTCGCGGCGCCAGCCCTCGCCGTCCTCCTCCTCGAACACCGGGTCGAACGCGTTCGGGTACAGGAGCGCCTGCAGCGCCTTGCGCACCAGGTTCTGCTGGGCCGGCGCCTGCGCCGCCGCGCAGTTGACGTTGATCTTGCCGTCGATCGGCGTGATCCGGACCCCGAACGTGCCGATCGAGGTCCCGAGGCCCTTGGTGTCGGTCGCCGACAGGCCGATCGCGCCCTCGACCTGCTCGGCGTCGCCGCCGAACGCCGCGATGAACATGTCGGCGTAGTCGGTGATCTGGATGCCGCGCAGCTGCTCGACGCCGTCGACCCGCTTCTGCAGGCGCAGCACCAGGTCGGTCAGGTTGAGCGACGACCGGGCCAGGAAGTGGGCCCGCATCTGATCGAGGTTGTTGCGGGCCTGGAGCATGTCGATCGACGTGCGGGTCCCGAAGTCGTTGACGATCACCATGCAGATCGCGATGGCGGTGACGACCGCGAGGATCGCCATGCCGGCCTGCTCGCGCCGGGCCAGGGCGCGGCGACGCCGCCGTCGGGGCGGGCGGCCGGGCGCGGGGGTCGATGGGGGCGGCGTGGGCGCGGTCATGGTCAGTACTGGAGCTGCTCCTCGAGCAACGGCCGGGCCTGGGTGGTGATCGAGACCTCGTCGCCGCGCGAGTTCTTGTAGGTGAGCTTGATCCGGACCCGGGTCGGCAGCCGCCCGGCGACGCCGTCGGCCTTGCTCGAGTCCCAGTCGCTCTGCCACTTCTTGTCCTGCCAGTTCCAGTACTCGAGCTCGAGCTTCTCGACCCCGCGGATCAGGATGTCGAGCTCGCCGGGCTGGCGCTCCCAGTTCTCGTTCGACGGCCGCCGCAGCTCCTTGCGGTACAGGCTGTCGACGCTGGGGTCGGCGCGGTCGTCGTCGAGGTAGTAGGCGATCATGGTCTGGTCGGACTCGTTGCCGTCGGACCACAGGGTCAGGTGGCCGAAGCTCGAGAACCGGACCTCGTCGTCCTTGCCGACGAAGATCGTGCGCTTGTTGTCGAGGTTCTTGTCCTCGTTCTTCGACAGGTACGCGCTCTCGAGGTCGTTGACCAGGCGGGCCAGGCCCAGCCGGATCTCGTGGTTGCGCTCCTCGAGCGCGGTGTAGGTCGTCCGGGCGTCGGACGCCGACTTGATCGTCGTCCACGCGATCACCATCATCAGGCCCAGGATCGCGATCGCGATCATGATCTCGATGAGGGTCATGCCCCGGAGGCGGCGCGCGGTCACAGGCCCAGGCTCCCGAGGGTCTTCTGCATGCCGGCCGGATCGGTGACGTACAGGATCACGTCCATGTGCTCGTTGGCGATGCCGGTCGACCAGGTCACCGTCAGGGTGATCTTGCGGATCGAGGCCTTCAGCACCTCCTGGATGAGCGTGTACTGGGCCTGGATGAAGCCGCCGGTCTGGGCGCCCTGGGCCGAGTCGGCGCCGCCGCCGCCGCCGCCGAACATGCCCATCATGCCGCCCAGCGCGCTCGACTGGAACGTGTCGGTCGCGGCCTCGCCGTCGCCGTCGCTGCCGCTGCCGCTGCCGCCGCCGGCCCCGCTCTGCAGCGCCACCAGCTTGTCGTAGCTCGGCAGCTCGACCGGCTCGATCACCGCCTGCCAGGCGATCTTGGGCCAGCCCTCCTCGCTGAAGTCGCCCTCCTCCTCCTGCTCGGCGTCCTGGAAGCCCTCGTCGAGGATCTTCTCCTCGAGATCGTACATCTTGCCGCGGGCCAGGTCGGTCGCGACGCCCATGTAGAACGACGACGCGGCCGCCGAGACGTTGCCGGCCACGCTCTTGACCAGGATCACCAGGCCCATGCCCAGGATCGCCAGCGCGATCATGACCTCGACCAGCGTGAAGGCGGCCCGCCGGATCGCCCTCATCGCTCGTCCTCCTGCTCGCCCTTGGCGTTGCGCAGCAGGTGATCGTCGGGGTCGCGCGGCTCGCCGTCGCCGACCTCGACCCGGCCGGTCAGGCCGTAGAGGTAGATCGCGTAGGTCTCGCGGCCATCGCCGAGCGTGATGATCGCCTTCTCGGCCCAGCCGGCCGGGAAGAACGAGATGCTGACCTGGCCGCCGGTCACCGAGTCGTCGAGGTGCTGGACCCAGACCTCGCGCACCTTGACGCTGCGATCGGTGTTGAGCTTGCGCAGGAAGCCGCGCCCGACCGAGTCGAACGTGCCGAGGTTGCCGAGCTTGCCGATCAGCGCGCCGACCGCGTCGGTCCCGTCGCTGCGCTCGCCCCGGGCCGCCAGCTCGTGCAGCGGGAAGCAGGTGCGACCGCCGACGTCCTGGCCGGCCAGCGCCATCGCCAGCTGGGTCGCCTGCTCGGCGCTCTCGAGCTTGAGCTGCCCGGCCGGCAGGGTCGACAGCCGGCGCTGCGCGTCCTCGAGCCGATCGGCCACCGCCTTCTCGTCGACGGCGACCTCCTCCTTGACCCGGCGCAGCGTCGGATCCCCGGTGCAGGCCTCGACCCAGTACACCTGCTTGTCGAGATCGATCACCAGCCGGATCGGCTCGCCGCTCTCGAGCGCGAGCGCCTGCGACCGCCGCATCATCGACGCCAGATCGAGGGTGTCCTCGACCAGGGCCTGGCCGGTCAGCACCCGGAAGCCGCTGTACGCCAGGTACGACAGCATGCCGATGACCGCGAGCACGATCATGATCTCGAGCACGGTCATGCCGCGGCCGACGGCGCCGCGCGCGGCGGCTCCGTCAGCAGGCATCGACCGGACCCGAGGACCCATGGCGCTACTCCCAGCTCTTGATGTCGTCGCCGGTGCCGTCCTTGCCGTCCGGCCCCTTCGAGTAGACCGCGATCGACCCGGGCGTCACGCCGGGGGGCAGATCGCCGCCGCACTTGACGATGTACTCCTCGCCCCACGGGTCCTTGGTGTCCTTGCTGTTCATGAACTCGGCCAGGTCGGGCAAGGTCGGGCACGCGCCGCTCTTCGACGGCTTCATCGACCACTCCGAGTAGGCCTCGTAGGCGAACTTCTTGACCATGTTCTTGGCGACCTCGCCCTTCGACGAGGACAGCGCGCGGAACACGCGCGGGCCGACCAGGAGGCCCATGACCAGCGCGAGGATCGCCAGCACGATCATGATCTCGAGCAGCGTCATCGCGACCAGGCCGCGGCCGGTGATCGTGCCGGTGCGCCGGCGCTGCCGGCGCGAGAGGAGCGAGGTGAGGTTGAGCGAGCGCATGACTGTCTCCTTGCCGTTGCCGTTGCCGTTGCCGTTGCCGGGACTCATCTACTTCCCTCCGAAGGAGCCCATCGACATGATGGGCTGGAGGATCGAGAACACGATGAACGCGACCGAGCCGCCCATGGCCACGAGCATCAGCGGCTCGAGCATCGAGGTGAGGCGGCTCAGCTTGAGGTCGACCTCGTTCTCGTAGGTGGTGGCGACCCGCTCGAGCATCTGCTCGAGCTGGCCGGACCGCTCGCCGACGGCGGTCATGTGGGTCATCATGGCCGGGAACTGGCCCGAGCGCTTGAGCGTCGTCGCCAGCGACTCGCCCTCGGTCACCGCCTGCTTGGCGTCGTCGATCGCCCGCTTGAGGACGACGTTGCCGAGGATCTCCTTGGCGGTGTCGAGCGCGCGCAGCATCGGCACGCCCGCGCGCAGCATCGTCGACAGCGTGCGCGCGAACCGGGCCACGCTGATCTTGCGGGTCAGGTCGCCGACCATCGGCACCTTGAGGACGAAGCGGTGCCAGCGCGGGCGGCCGCCGGCGCTCTTGATCCAGCGCCGGAAGCCCCAGATCGCGCCGACCCAGCCGAGCACGATCAGGCCGATGTGGTTGCGCAGCGTGTCGGCGCTCCAGATCAGGAGCCGGGTGTTCCAGGGCAAGGTCTTGCCCTGGGTCTTGAACATCTTGGTGACCTCGGGGATCACGGCCACCATCAGCACGGCCATGATGATCGCGCCGACGATGAGCATGATGACCGGGTAGATCATCGCGGACTGGACCTTGCCCTTGAGCTTCTGGGCGCTGTCGAGGAAGTCGGCCAGGCGCTCGAGCACCTCGTCGAGGTTGCCGGCGACCTCGCCGGCCCGGACCATCGACACGAACAGCTCGTCGAAGATCTTGGGGTGCTTGGCCAGCGCGTCGGCGAAGGCGCTGCCCTCGTTGACCGCGGTCCGGACCTCGCCCAGCGGCACCTTGAGCCGGACGTTGTCGGTCTGCTCGAACAGCGTGTTGAGCGACTCGGCCAGCGCGATGCCGCTCTTGAGCAGGGTCGCGAGCTGGCGCGTGAACGCGGCGACGTCGGCCTTCTTGACGCCGGCGAAGATGGCGCCGAGATCGACCTCCTTCGACAGCCCCGAGCCGGCGGTGGCCGCGCCCTTGGCCCCGGTCTTGGACAGCTCGCACGAGGTGACGACGACGCCGTCCTTGCGCAGGAGCGCGCGCACCAGCTTGGGCGACTCGGCGTCCTTGACGCCGGTCACGGCCTTGCCGGTCGGGCCGATGCCCTTGTAGGCGTACATCACCATCGGGTGGCTCCGCGCATCAGCTGGCGTCCGCCGTGGCGAGGAGGACTTCCTCGGCAGTGGTCATCCCCTGCATGACCTTGCGCGCGCCCTCGGCCCGCAGCGCGACCATGCCCGACGCGACCGCGGCGTTGCGGATCGCGCCGGCGTCGGCCTTGGTCATCGCCAGGTGCCGGACCGCCTCGTTGACCACGAGCATCTCGTAGATGCCGGTGCGGCCCTTGTAGCCGATGCCGCCGCAGGTCGGGCAGCCGGCCGGCTCGAGGATGTGCCCGGTCGGCAGCGTCCGCTGGCCCTTCACGCCCGGGAGCTGGTAGGCCCCGGCGTAGAACCGATCGGGCTCGAGCCCGAGCTCGGTCAGGAGCGCCACCGACGGCCGCACCGGCCGCGCGCACTCGTAGCACGGCCGCCGCACCAGGCGCTGGGCCATCAGGCCGCACACCGACGACGCGATCAAGAACGGCTCGATGTTCATGTCGGTCAGGCGGGTGATGCCGCCGGCGGCGTCGTTGGTGTGGACGGTCGAGAAGACGAAGTGGCCGGTCAGCGACGCGGTGATCGCGATCTCGGCGGTCTCGCGATCGCGGATCTCGCCGACCATGATCACGTCGGGGTCGTGGCGCAGGAACGAGCGCAGGCCCGACGAGAACGTCAGATCGATCTTGGGGTTGACCTGGGTCTGGCTGATGCCCTCGAGCTGGTACTCGACCGGATCCTCGATCGTGAGGATGTTGACGTCCGGCGCGTTGATCTCGGACAGGCACGCGTAGAGCGTCGTGGTCTTGCCCGAGCCGGTCGGCCCGGTGACCAGGAGGATGCCGTAGGGCCGCCGGATGATCCCGCGGATCAGCTCGAGCGTGTCCTCGGCCATGCCGATGTCGGCCAGGCCCAGGAGCACCGAGCTGCGATCGAGCAGACGGGTCGTGACCCGCTCGCCGGTCGCGGTCGGCACGGTCGCGACGCGCATGTCGACGTCCTTGCCGCCGATCTTGCGGCGGATGCGGCCGTCCTGGGGCAGGCGCTTCTCGGCGATGTTGAGGCCGGCCATGATCTTCACGCGCGCCAGGATCGACGCCAGGAACTTGCGGGGCGCGCGCTTGGCCTCGCGCAGGGCGCCGTCGATGCGGAACCGCACGACCACGTCCTTCTCGCCCGGCTCGATGTGGATGTCCGAGGCCCGCTCCTTGACCGCCTGGAACATCAGCGAGTTGACCCAGCGGATGATCGGGGCCTCGTCGGCGAGGTCGAGGATGTCGACCAGCTCCTCGCCCTGCCCGAACTCGTCCTCGCCCTCGTCCTTCTTCTGGTCGTGGGCCAGCTCGGCGCCCTGGCGCAGCCGGCCGTAGGCCTTGTTGATGTGCTCGACGATCTTGGTCGGCGACGCCACCACCGGATCGACGGCGCCGCCCAGCAGCACGGCGATGTCGTCGAGCACGTCGAGCGCGAACGGATCGCAGATCGCGACCTGGACCCGGCCGGTCTCGGCGTCCTTGCCGATCGGCAGCACCCGGTTCTGCTTGACGAAGTTGATCGGCAGCGCCTCGAACAGCTCGGCCGGGATGTCCTCGGCCTTGGGCAGATCGCGCAGCGCCGGCATCTCGGCCTGGAGGCCGAGCACCGCCGCGAGCTGGTCCTCGTCGATCAGCCGCAGGTTGACGAGGATCTGCCCGAGCAGGCCCCCGTCCTCGCGCTGCTTGGCGAGGCCGCGCTCGATCGCGTCGGGCTTGACGCCGAAGTCGCGGACGAGCAGCTCGCCGATCAGCGGCGCCGGCGCGGCGTCGTAGGCGAAGCCGGGGTCGGTCACGGCGCCTTGCCTCCGCCGGCCGGCTTGGCGTCGGGGGCCGGGGTGCTCGGGGCCGGGGCGCCCACGTCGCCCTCGACCTCGAAGCCGTCGCCCGCGCCCGGCAGCACGTACTCGACCGGGCCGGTCGGCATGGCGTTGGTCTCGAACTCGAGCGCCTTGAGGACCTCGCGGTCGGCCTCGACCGTCATGATCGAGCGGTTGATCTCCTCGAGCACGCCGCGCTTGCGGCGGTAGTCGATCGAGCCCGAGTACTTGTTCTGATCGAGGTTGCCGAACGACCGGAGGAACTCGTTGCGCTCGCGGGTCTTGCGCTCGAGGATCCGCTGCAGGTCCATCTGGTCGTGGACCACGTACGGGGTCAGCAGCAGGAGCAGGTTGGTCTTCTTCTTGTCGCGCTTGGTGTACTTGAACAGGTACCCGAGGATCGGGATGTCGCCGAGCAGCGGCACCTTCGACTCGGTGTACGAGACCCGGTCCGAGATCAGGCCGCCGATCACGACGCTCTGCTGATCGCGGACGACCACGGTGGTCTTGATCTTGCGCTTGGTCCAGGTCGGCCCGAGCTGCGGATCCTTGTCGCCGACGTCCTGGATCTGCTGCTCGATCTTGAGCCGGACCATGTCGCTGGCGTTGATGATCGGCGTGATCTTCATCGACAGCTCGATGTCCTGGCGCTGGATCGACAGCTGCCCGAAGCTCGAGGCGCCGCCCGAGACCTGGCCGAAGCCGCCGAAGTTGATGCCGCCCTGGTACGGGATGTTCTGGCCGACCGAGATCTCGGCCTCCTCGTTGTTGGTGGCGAGGATGTGCGGGCTCGACAGCACGTTGACGTTCGACGACTTGGCCAGCGCCTGGAACAGGACCGCGTACGACGGGATGCTGGTGCCGAGCAGCTCCTGGGACTGCGGCAGGATCGGACCGATCAGGCCGCTGATCAGGCCGGTGGCCGAGGCCAGGCTGGTCAGGTCGAGCGACTTCAGGTCGCTCGACTGCACGCCGCCGAACAGGATGCCGTCGTCGCTGCTGCCGATCGGCAGGCCGCCGTGGAAGCTCGACCCGAGGTCGAGGCCGTTGCCGACGTTGAGCTCGAGGATCACCGCCTCGATGAAGACCTGCCGGCGCGGCACGTCGAGGTCGCGCACGACCTCCTTGAGGGCCTGGAAGTCGCGGCCGCTCGACAGCACCACCAGCGCGTTGGTCGGCTTGTCGTGGGTGATCCGGACCTGGCCCTCGAACGACGCGCCGCCGACGTTGCCGAAATCGGGCTGGGCCGGGCGCTGCGGCGCGGCGCCGCGCCGCTGCTGGGGCTGGCCGGCGCCGCTGAGCGCGGCGCTGAGCGTCTGGGCCATCTCCTCGGCGTTGGCGTTCTCGAGCCGGTAGACGTGGATCGAGCCGGCGTCGCTGCCGGCGCCAGCGGCCTCGACGTCGAGCCGCTCGACCAGGCCGCGGACCCGCAGGTACCCGGCCTCGCTCGACAGGAGGATGATCGTGTTGGTGCGCTCGTCGGACAGGATCTTCGACGGCACCGCCGCCGCGACCTCGTCCTTGTTGGTGGTGGTCTTGCCGCCGGGGCCGGCGCCCGGGGCCTGGCCGGTGCCGAGGATCTCGGAGATCTTCTGCGCCAGGGCGACCGCGTCGGCGAACTTGACCGCGATCGTGTAGATGCCCTCGCCCGTGGCCGGGCGGTCGAGCTCCTTGGTCATCGTGACCATGTCGCGGATCGCGCTCGAGTAGTCGGTGATGACCAGCACGCCGGCCCGCGGCACCGGCTGGATGATGCCGATGTTGGACTTGACCACCGCCAGGGCGTTGGACAGCTCCTCGGGCGCGATGTGCTGCGGCCGCAGGATCAGGCGCGACACGTCGTCGGAGTTGGCCGGCGTGCCGTGGCGGTAGATCGGCACCGTCTCGGACTTGGCGTTGGCCGCCTCGACGATGCGCAGCACGTTGCCCTTGGGCACGACGGTCAGGCCCATCGTCGACAGGCCCACCAGGAACAGGCGGTAGGCCTGCTGCGGCGTCATCTTGTTGGGCGCGATGACGGTCAGCTTCTTCGAGCGCTGCAGGATGCTCGACTCGTAGATGAAGTTCTTGCAGGTGAACCCCATCGCCCAGGTCAGCAGGTCCTTCAGCTCGGTCTCGGGCTTGAGCGTGACCGCGAACGACTTGGCGGCCTTGCCGCAGTTGTAGAGCTGCGCGTCCTCGCCCGGCGAGGTGTCGCCGGCCGGCTGGGCCAGCGCCGCCGGAGGCAGCGCCGTCAGCGTGGCGACGACCACCGCGAGCGCGGCAGAGACACGAGCGAGGCGGAGGGAGTGCTTCATGTTCGACTTCATGCTTGGGGCTCGGTCACGGAGGCGAGGGCGCATCGGGGGATCGGGGCGACGGTCAACGGACCGTGTAGTTGAGCGTGACCGGCTTGCCGCGGCGGGTGACCTCGACCTGGAGCGACGGGGCGTCGCGGACCTTGGCGTAGACCTCCATGGCCCGATCCATCGAGTTGAGCTGCATGCCGTTGATGACGTTGATCGTGTCGCCGTTCGAGAAGCCGAGCTTCGAGAACACCGAGTTGGGCCGGACCGCGTACATCTTGAAGCCGTTGGGCTCGCCGTTCTTCGACGACAACATCACGCGCGCGCCCTTGGACAGCGCCATCGGGTTGGCCAGCACCTTCTCGACCAGGCTCTTGTCGATCTCGTAGGTGGTGTCGTCGATCTTCTTGATGCCGGCGTCGATGGCCGCGGTGAGATCGTCGCCGTCGCTCGGGGTCGGCGCGGACGCGACCGCCACCGGCGGCGCCGGCGCCACCGGGATCTCGCCGGTCAGCGAGATGCGCTCCTTGCGGCCGCTGCCGGCGTTGGTGAAGTCGACGTACTTGTAGTGGACCTCGACCACCTTGCCGGCGCCGGGGATGTCGTTGCCGACCCAGTACGCGCCCTGCTTCTGGGTGCCGGTGTTGAGGATCGTGGCGAAGTTGGCGGGGTCGGTCGGGACCTTGGGCTCGGCGACGTGGGTGGCGATCAGCGACAGCGGCAGCGCGGTCAGGACGACCATGTTGGGATCGCTGGGCCCGGTCGCGGTCGGCGCGACCGGCGGCAGGCACGCGGCGCAGAACATGTTGCGGTCGACCAGCGGCTGGCCGACCTTGCTGCGGGCCGCGGCCGAGGCGCTGGGCGCCGGCGCCGGCGGCTTGACCTTGGGCCCGTGCTTGGGATCGGCGAGGAACTTGCCCTCGACGACGTGGTTGGTGGCCTTGGCGGCGAAGGTGGCGGCGCCGATCACCGCCAGCACCACGACCACCCAGAAGTAGCGTCGGAGCAGATCCTGCATGGTCACTCCTGTCCGATCGTCGGGGCGTCGTCGCTGGGCTCGGGCCCGTCGACGTCGGAGCTGGCGGCGCGGTCGCCGGGGTCGCTCGACTCGGCGAGCCGGCGATAGATCGTGCGGGTCGCGATCCCGAGCAGGGTCGCGGCCAGGCGCTTGTCGCCGCGGGTGTGCCGCAGCGTCTCGCGGATGACCCGCATCTCGATGTCGGCCAGCGGCGTGCCGACCGCGAACGTCAGCCCCGGGGCCCCGGCGGCGGCGGCGTGGCGGACCTCGGCCGGCAGCGCGTCCTCGTCGACCGCGCCGGCGCGGGCCAGCACGACCGCCCGCTCGATCGCGTTCTCGAGCTCGCGCACGTTGCCGGGCCAGCCGTAGTCGGCCAGGCGGGTGAGCGCGCCCGGCGTGCAGCCGGAGATGCTCTTGCCGTTCTTCTCGGCGTAGATCGCGACGAAGTGCTGGGCCAGGATCGGCACGTCCTCGCGCCGATCGCGCAGCGGCGGCACGTGCACCGGGATGACGTTCAACCGGTAGAACAGGTCCTCGCGGAACCGGCCGGCCCGGACCTCCTCGGCCAGATCGACGTTGGTCGCCGCGACCAGGCGGATGTCGATGCGCCGGGCCTTGCCGCTGCCGCCGAGGCGCTCGATCTCGCCCTCCTGCAGCACCCGCAAGAGCTTGACCTGCACGTGGCGCGAGATCTCGCCGATCTCGTCGAGGAACAGCGTGCCACCCGAGGCGGCCTCGAACCGGCCGTCGCGGGCGCTGGTGGCGCCGGTGAACGCGCCCTTCTCGTAGCCGAACAGCTCACCCTCGAGGATCGACTCGGGGATCGCGGCGCAGTTGATCGCGATGAACGGGCCCTTGGCCCGGTGCGAGTTCTCGTGCAGCGCCCGCGCCAGCAGCTCCTTGCCGGTGCCGCTCTCGCCCAGCAAGAGCACGGTGGCCTCCGACGGCGCGGCCTGGTGGACGATGTCCATGGTCCGGCGCCACGGCAGCGAGGTGCCGATGATGGCGCGCCGGCGGCGCTCGGTGAGCTGGGCCTTGAGCGCGCGGTTCTCGGTCACCAGCGACTGCTTGTCGAGGGCGTTCTTGACGACCCGCACGACGTGGGCGCGCTTGAGCGGCTTCGCGACGAAGTCGTAGGCGCCCTCCTTCATCGCGTCGACCGCGGTCTCGACCGTGCCGTACGCGGTCATGAGCACGACCTCGGTCTCGGGCGCGACCGTCTTGGCCGCGCGCAGCAGATCCATGCCCGTGGTGCCCGGCATCATCAGGTCGCTGAGCAGGACGCCGACGCGGTGCCGGCGCAGGAGCTCGAGCCCGGCCGCGCCGCTGGTCGCGGTCAGGACCGTGAAGCCCTCGCGCCGGAAGATCTTCTCGAGCGACTCGACGATCGGGACCTCGTCGTCGACGACCAGCACCACCCGCGCCGGATCCCAGCCGCTGACCCGGCCGTGATCGCCGGCGTCAGGCTCGGCGCCGGGCTCGTGGGTCCCGGCGGTCATCGCGGTCGCCCCGACCTCGCGGGCCCAGACCCCGCGGGGCACGCCGCCCGCGGGCCGCAGGGTGGTCGGCCAGGACCGCGAGTTCGCGCGAGGATGTAGCATGACGGATGGTGGATCAATTCAAGCCTGGTGCCATCTACAACTAGAGGCAACGCCTTGATATTCCACGAATGAGATCCCCGTCGCTGGCCCCTGCCCGTGCCAGCCTGTCAGGTCTGCTCAGGTGGCTTGCCAGATTGTCACGATCGAGGCGCGGGCCCCAGCCCGGCGGCGGTCACGCGCGGCGGCCGGTGGTCCTGATCGCGGGGCAAGGTGACCGTGAACTCGGTCCCGGCGCCGATCTGGGTGTCGACCTCGATCGTGCCGGAGTGGCGGGCGACCAGCTCGTGCACGATCGACAGCCCCAGCCCGGTGCCCTCGCCCACGTCCTTGGTGGTGAAGAACGGATCGAAGATGCGCGGCACGACCTCGGCCGGGATGCCGGGGCCGTTGTCGCCGACCTTGACCTCGACCTGATCGCCGATCGTGCGCGTCGAGATCGTGAGCGCGGCGTCGTCGCGGCCGGCCATGGCCTGGATCGCGTTGGTGAACAGGTTCATGAAGACCTGGCCGAGCTGGCCGGCGTGGCCCCGGATCTTGCCGACCTCGCCGTAGTGCTTGACGACCGTGACGTTGCCCTTGAGCAGGTGGCGCAGGAGCTCGAGGCTGTCGTCGAGGCTGCGGTTGAGGTCGAAGTCGACGACGGTCTCGTCGTCGGTGCGCGAGTAGTTGTGCAGCGCGGTGACGATGGCCTTGGTGCGCTGGGCGCCGCGCTGGATCACCCGGACCATGTCGCGGACGTCGTCGGCGGCCTCCTGGTGGGCGGGATCGCTGGCGAAGTCCCCGAGCGCCTCCTCGAGCGGCCCGACCGTGTTGACGATCGCGTTGACCGGGTTGTTGATCTCGTGGGCGATGCCGGCGACGAGCTGCCCGATCGAGGCCATCTTCTCGGCGCGGACCAACTGGGCCTGGGTGCGCGTGAGCTTGTCGAGCGTCTCGGCCAGCTCCTTGTTCTTCTTGGCCAGGTCGTGGGTGCGGCGCTGGACCGCGCGCTCGAGGTCGAGGTTGACCTCCTCGGTCGAGCGCAGCTTGTCGCGCAGGGCCCGGCGCATCTCCTCGAGCGCGAACGTCAGGCGCCCGACCTCGTCGCCGTCGCCGTTGGCGGTCACGGGATCGGCCAGTTCGCCGCGCGCCATCGCGTCGGCGCGCTGCTCGAGGCGCCGGATCGGCGTGACGAACTGCGACACCGTCACCAGCACGATCCCCGCGCACGCGGCGAACAGCACCAGGAAGAACACCAGCAGCTCTTGCAGCGGTCGCACCATCGACTCGCCGCGGCCGCGGTAGGTCGGGTACAGCACCGCCACGGCCCCCAGGTCGAAGTCGCGATCGTGCCAGCGCACGGTCAGGCGGGCGCCGAGCCCGGCCAGGCTCGCGGGCCCGATCGTGACCCAGGTGCTCTGGGCGCTGGCGATCGTGCCGGCCACGTACCAGGGCAGCGCCGGCGCGCCCATCGGCCCGCCCCCGACCGCGACCAGGCCCGCCGGCTGGGTGCTGTCGTCGAGGTAGTAGACGACGGCGGAGGCCTCGGGGTTGCGGGCGGTGATGTCGCGCAAGGTCGCCGCCACCAGCTCCGGCGTCGGCGGCTCGGTGCCGACCGCCGCCACGGCCTGGACCTCGGACCGGACCCAGTAGAGCCCGAGCCGGGCCTGGCGCCCGACCGCGTCGGTCGCGAGGTTCTTGTACTGGACGAAGCCCCACAGGAGCGCCATGCCGCACGCGAGCACGACGACGCCGCCGAACGACAGCAACATCTTCGAGCCGAGCGACAGCGGCGTCGCGACCGCCCGGACCGGGATCCGGTAGCGCGTCGACAGGTGCGCGAGCAGCGGCCGCAGCGTGTCGCGGTGCCCGAGCGTCTCGTAGATCGCCGCGGTCAGCGCCACGACCAGGAGCGCGACCATCCCGACGATCGTGTCGTCGAGCTCGACCGCCAGCGAGCGGCGCGCGATCAGGCCGACGACGAGCGCGATGACGATCCAGATCGTCAGCGACGCCGCGGCCAGGCGGTACGGGAGGGCCTGGGCCAGGCGGTAGACCGAGGTGGCGTTGCCGACCTCGCTGGCGTCGCCGCCGTCGCCCGACGCCGCCGCCAGGTAGCGCACCAGCGGCCGGGTCTGCCAGTGCGCGATCGCGGCCCACGCGGCCCAGCCCAGCGCGGCCGCCCCCGGCAGGTAGGTCTCGATGCCGAGGTAGTGCTCGAACGAGATCGGCACGAAGTAATAGAGGAACGCCGACTGCATGATCAGCGCGCCGGCGGCGGCGCCGATCGACACCAGCAGGAGCTGGCGGAAGTGCTCGTCGGCGAAGATCCGCACCGGCGGGGTGATCACGAACACCCGCGCCCGGACGCCGCGCAGCACCCGATCGAGCCAGGCCGCGCGGATCGCGGCGAGCGGCGCGGCGTGGAGGCCGGCCAGCGACGCCATCGCCAGCGCCCGCGGCTGCGGCCAGTCCTGGTAGCGCACCAGGAACACGCCGATGCTGCCCGCGATGACGATCCACAGCGTCGTGCGGCCGATCAGCACCCGCACCGGCGTGTTGACGCACGCGCGGTAGCCGCGCGCGGCCAGGCTCTTGCTGGCCCGCTCGCCGCGTCGGTGCGCGACCACGCACGCCCGGATCGGCACCAGCCACGCGGTCATGATGGCCAGCCACGCCAGCGCGGCGCCGACCGCGGTCGGCACGCCGATGCGGATGATCGTGCTCGAGCCCAGGCGCCCGAGATCGAACATGGCCCACAGCGGGTAGCCGACCAGCGCCAGCTCGGCCGCGGCCATGACCACGCCGACGATGAACAGGTGGCGCTTGAACGGCACCACCGTCGCCTCGCCGGCCTCGGCCGGCGACAGCCGCACGTCGCTGGTGTCGCGGACGACGGCCATCGAGCGACCTACGGCAGCTCGTCGGCGCCGCAGTCGCGGCCGCCGGCGCGGGCGTCACCGTCGATGTCGTAGCCGACGGTGGCGGCGGGGTCGGCGCGATCGATCGCCGACGCGCCGGCGACGAGGTGGAACCCGGGCGCGGTCAGGCCGGGGTCGACGTCGGTGTTGGTCGCGGCCGGCGGCGTCACGTCGATCACCGAGTAGGTGACGACGCAGTCGGAGTCGTCGCCGACCGGCACGCTGTCGGCGCGATCGTTGCCGAAGATGACGCTCGAGGTCAGCGCCACCGGCGTCGACAGGATCGCGCACGCGACCCCGGCGACGTTGTTGCCGGCGGCGCTGTTGCCGACGACGGTGTTGAACTCGAAGCGGACGCTGTGGGCCCCGGTCAGGTTCGTCAGCGACACGCCGCCGAACAGGCTGCTGGCGCTGCCGCACCGCGTGACCATCGTGTTGACCAGCGCGAACGAGCAGGCGTTGAGGTCGAGCCCGCCCTGGGGGACGCTGTCGACGTGGACCCGGAACGCGTTGAGCGTGGCGCCGGTGCAGCGGACCGCGGGCGTCGTCGGCGGTGCGCCGTTGATCAGCAGGCCCTCGAGCGTGAGCGTCGCGCCGCCGCTGACGGTGATGAACGGCGCGTCGGGCACGGCCGAGAAGTAGCGCAGCGTGGTCGCGCCGATGCCGGCGCCGTGGACGGCGATCGCGCGGGCGCCGGTGACCGACACCGTGCCGCGGTGCAGCCCCGGGCCGAGCTTGATCGTGCGCGGCCCGGCGCCGGCCACGGCCAGGGCCTCCTCGACCGTGCCGCACGGCGCGGCCTGGGTGCACGCGGCGCCGGTCGCGCCGACCTCGACGTAGAGCACCTCGGCCGCGGGCGCGCAGGTGCGGTCGTCCTGACGACAGACCGCGCTCGCGCACTCGCCGTCGGCGACGCAGCCCCGGCAGGTGTGGCTGGCGTCGTCGCACACGCCGCGATCGGCGGTCGGGCAGTCGCCGGCGTCGGCGCACTCGACGCAGCTGCCGTCCAGGCACACCGCGCCGCCGGGATCGCCGACGCAGCCGGGCGCGTCGGTGCACGGCACGCACAGGTGCGTGGTCGCGCTGCACGCCGGCGTCGGGTTGGCGCAGGCGTCGGTGGCGTCGCCGTCCTGGCACTGCACGCACCGGTTGCCGATGCAGAACGGCCGGGTCGGGTCGACGCAGTCGCCGGGCGCTTCGCAGGCCCCGCCGGTGTCGGCGATGCAGGTCCGCGGCCGGCCGACGTCGCCGTCGTCGTCGCAGACCGGCGCCGCCGGATCGGTGCAGGGGGTCACGTCGACGACGGCGCCGCTCGCGGCGCACGACAGCCCCGACGTGCAGCAGAAGTCGGGATCGCGGCGCGTGCCGCAGGCCGCGAGCGTCGTCAACACGAGCCCGACCAGGGCGAGGCGTAGGCGGGTCATCGATCGCGGCGACGATAACACAGCCACGATCGCGCGCCGCGATCGCGATCACGCCGGGTGATCGGCGCCCTCGCCCTCGGCCAGGTTGTAGCGCTTGAGCCGCCGCAAGAGCGCGCCCCGCGACATGCCCAGGGCCTTGGCGGCGCGGCTGCGGTTGCCGGCGCAGCTGCTCAGCACCTCGGCCAGGCGCCCGCGCTCGAGATCCTCGAGGGTCTCGCGCAGCCCGGCCCGGGGCGCGCCGTCGCTGACGACCGCGGCGCTGTCGAGCGCGTGCTCGGCCCGCCGGCGGAACACCTTGCCCGCGATCGGCAGATCGCGCGCGACGAGCTCGTCGCCCTCGCCGTAGACCGCGGCCGCCTCGATCGCGTGCTCGAGCTCGCGCACGTTGCCGGGCCAGTCGTGATCGAGCATCAGCGCCAGCGCGTCGGGCGCCAGCCGCTTGGGGGCCGCGCCGGTGCGCGCCGCCAGCCGCGCCAGGAAGTGATCGGCCAGGGCCGGGACGTCGGCCTTGCGCGCCCGCAGCGGCGGCACCGCGATCTCGACGACCTTGAGGCGGTAGAGCAGATCCTCGCGGAACCGCCCGGCCGCGACCTCGTGCTCGAGCTCGCGGTTGGTGCCGCACACGACCCGGACGTCGATCGCGACCGGGCCGTCGGCGCCGAGCGGCTGGACCTCGCGCTCCTGGAGCACGCGCAGGAGCTTGGGCTGCAGCTCGAGCGGCAGCTCGCCCAGCTCGTCGAGGAAGACCGTGCCGCCGTGGGCGGCGCGGAACGCCCCGGCGGCGGCCCGGACCGCGCCGGTGAACGCGCCCTTGGCGTGGCCGAACAGCGCCGACTCGACCAGGCCGGCGGCGATCGCGCCGCAGTCGACCACGACGAACGGCCCCGAGCGCCGCGGCGACGCCGCGTGGATGGCCCGCGCGATCAGCTCCTTGCCGACGCCGGTCTCGCCGCGCACCAGCACGGTGGCGTCGGCCCGCGCGACCTTGGCGACCAGCTCGAACGTGGCCGCCAGGCCGGCGCCGATCACCGGCGCCTTGCCGGTGCGCGCCGCCAGCTCGCCGATCAGCGCCCGGTTCTCCTCCTCGAGGCGCTCCTTGAGGCGCGCGATCTCCTTGCGCCGACGCTCGGCGACCTCGACCTCGCGCCGCAGCCGCTCGGTCAGCTCGCGCAGCTCGGCGTGGGCCCGGGCGTTGGCGAGCGCGATCGCCAGGCTGGCGGCCGCGGTCGACAGCAGCTCGCGCGGCTCGTCGTCGAGGCGGCCGTCGCCGCGCGGCACCACGACGACCACGACCGGGGCCCGGCCCGCGACCGGCACCGGCACCGCGGTGGCCCCGCCGGGCAGCTCGCACGCGGCCCGGGCCGCGACGGTGGCGTCGAGGGCGACCTGGCCGTCGTCGTCGGGCACGGCCGGCAGCTCGGCCGGGCCGCTGCGCGTCGCCGCGCGCCACCCGTCGGCGCCGCGCACGTACAGCGCGACGCCGCTGGCGGACAGCGCCTGGCGGACGCGCTCGACGAAGCCCTGGGTCAGGACGTCCTCGTCGAGCGTCGCCACCGCGGCCTCGGCCGCCTGGCGCAGGAGCGCCCGGGCCCGGCTGCGATCGCGCGCGAAGCGATCGTCGACGATGCGCTGGACCCGCACCCGCAGCGGCCCGAACACCACCGCGGCGGTCAAGGTCGCCGCCAGCGTGGTCTGGACGCCGCCGCCGATCCAGGTCGCGACCCCGCCGAGCAGGCCGATCACCACCAGGTAGAGCCCCGCGGCGAGGAGCGTCGCCAGCAGGTAGCCGCTCGACCGCCGCCACAGGCGATCGAGCTCGCCGAACGGCACGCGGGTCATCGCCAGCACGACGCACGCCGAGCCGCCGACCATCGCGACGGCGACGTACGGGCGGAAGCCGCCGGCGAGGAACGCGTCGGCGCCACGGACCGCGGCGATCACCCCGACGATCAGCGGCGCCACCATCACGACGCCGCCGAGGTGCAGCCAGCCCGCGGCGACCGCGTCGATGTGCGCGCGCTGGGCCCGGAGCCGGCGCCCGCGCGCGATCGCACCGATCAGCAGGTACGTCGGGGCCATCGCGCCGGCGACGCCGCCGCCCCACGTGGTGATGACGCGGCGGGCCGGGAGATCGATCGCCAGCGAGAACAGCGCGTGGTTGATCGCGAGCACCGTCGCGAGCGCGATCGGCGGGCCGTAGATCGCCGCGGTCTCGGCGCGGGTCAGGGTCTTGCGCCCGGCCGGGAACCGCAGCATGAAGTGGCACGTCGCCGGCGCCGCGAGGCACATGGCGAACATCCAGGGCACCGCCAGCGGCAGGTGCGCGACGGTGACGTCGAGCGCGAACGCGCCGGCCAGGAACACCACGTAGATCACCGTCGAGCGCAGGAACTGCTGCGGGAGGTCGTGGCCGCGGCCGCGGTCGGCGACCAGCGCCAGCGCCAGCATCACCAGCGCCAGCACGACCCCGGCCGCCGACGCCAGCGGCAGCCGGCGGGGCGCCGTGAAGGTCACCATGCCGGCACCGGACGCACGCGCGACGGTCAAGGTGACCGCCTGGCCCGGGCTGATCGCCGCGACCCGCGCGGAGCGGGTGAACACGTCGTCGGTGGCGTGGCCGTCGATCGCGGTGATCCGATCGCCGACCCGGAGGCCGGCCCGCGCGGCCGCGGAGTCGGGATCCACCACGACCACGGTCCCGCCCTGGTAGACGAAGAAGCCCCGGTCGGCGGCGCGCAGCGCCACCACCAGCAGCGCGACCGCGTAGATCAAGGCGAACGCGATCATCACGGCCATCCGCCGGCGGGTGCGCGCCAGCGCGAGCGGCGAGCGATGCCCGGGGGAGGTCTCCTCGGTCGGCGTCCACGTCACGGCGCGGACACCTGCGAAAGCCCCGCGTCGGGTTCGCGGCCACGCTGTCCGGAAGCGATCACGCGAGATCGCAGCCAACTGCCGAGAACCTGGGTGCGAGTGGGACTGGCGCGCAGCTTGAACTACCTCAGCCCATGCGCCTCGCCATCCTGTCGATCCTCTCTGTCACGCTCGGCTCGGTCGCCTGCCAGGTCGGTGACGTCGGCGGGCTCCCTGGCACGCCCCCGGGCGGCGACGACGAGCAGTACCCCGTCCCCGCGTGTGACGGCCCGTTCGGCGCGCCGCAGGATCCCGACAGCCTGCCGGCGTGCTGCACCGACTTCGTCGGCGGCGCCCACTGCCTGCCGAGCGACGCGGTGCCGGGCGTCCTGCGCGATCGCTTCGCCGCGTGCGCCGGCGGCGGCGCGTGCGTGCCCGACCCGTTCATCGCCACCGGCGGCGTGTACGAGCCCAAGGTGTGCACCTCGATCCAGGGGGCCGAGGGCGTGTGCCTGTCGGGCTGCATCCCCCAGGTCCAGGAGGTGTGGGGGATCCTGCCGCAGGACGGCTGCGATGACGACGAGCGGTGCGTGCCGTGCGTCAACCCGCTCGACGGCCAGGACAGCGGCGCCTGCCAGCTCCGCTACACCTGCGAGGGCGGCTTCGGCTCGGGCGCGTGCCCGCACACCGGCCCCGATCTGATCGACCCGTCGAGCCTGACGGCGTGCGCGCCCGACGCGCACTGCCTGTCGACGGTGCTCGTGCCCGACGAGATGCGCGGTCGCCTGGCCGACTGTCCGGGCACCGACGCCAAGTGCGTCCCCGACGACTTCATCCGCACCGGCGGCAACTACGTGCCGCCGACCTGCGCCTCGGTCGCGGGCGTCGAGGGCCGGTGCCTGTCGCGGGCGCTGCCGGAGATCGAGGGCCAGGCCGACCTGCTGGCCCAGGGGACGTGCGCCGCCAACGAGCTGTGCGCGCCGTGCTTCAACCCGCTCGATCAGAGCGACACCGGCGCGTGCCACCTGTCGTGCGACCCGGGGCCGACCGAGGGGCCGATGGGCCTGCCGGCGTGCTGCGACGGGCGCGGCACCTGCGTGCCGACCTCGGCCGCGGGCGCGAACGCCGATCGGCTGGGGCAGGACACCTGCGCCGATCCGGCGATGGTGTGCGCGCCCAACGTGTTCCTCGAGCCTGGCTTCGTCGCGGTCACGTGCGAGACCGGCCTGATCCAGGGGCTGTTCGGCGCGCAGTACGCCGAGGGCCGCTGCCTGCCCGACTGCCTGCCTGACGTCGCCAACTTCTTGATCGGCCGCGACGGCTGCGCCGAGGGCATGAAGTGCGCGCCGTGCCTGAAGCCCCCGTTCGGCACCTCCAGCGGCGCGTGCGACCCGATCGTGACCGGGCCGTGATCGGGCGCGCGACTCGCGCAGGATCCTGACGCGCGTGATCGTCACCTGGTCGGGCCTGGTCGGCCTGCAGGCGCGTGCGACGGGGATCGGGATCGGGATCGGGGATCCGGATCGGGATCGGGATCGGGATCGGGATCGGGATCGGGATCGGGATCGGGATCCGGATCGGGATCCGGATCCGGATCGGGCGCGCTACTTGCGCAGGAACGTGACGCGCGTGATCGTCACCGGCGTCGTCGGACGATCGCCAGGATCGCGCGGGACGCTGGTGATCTTCTTGACCAGGTCGGTCTCGTCGCACTTGCCGAAGATCGTGTGCTTGCCGGTGAGCCAGGGGGCGGCGGCCTCGGTGATGAAGAACTGGCTGCCGTTGGTGCCCGGGCCGGCGTTGGCCATCGCGAGCAGGCCCGGCGCGTCCATCTTCAGGTTCGGCGCGATCTCGTCGTCGAAGTTGTAGCCGGGGCCGCCGATGCCCTTGCCGAGCGGATCGCCGCCCTGGACCATGAAGCCCGGGATCACGCGGTGGAAGACGAGGCCGTTGAAGAACGGCGTGTTCGTCATCGTCGCGTCGGTCTTCGGGTTGGTCCACGGCTTCTGACCGGTGGCGAGCCCGACGAAGTTGGCGACGGTGATCGGCGCCTCCTTCTCGTAGAGCGCGCAGTGGAACGTGCCGAGCGAGGTCTCGATCACGGTCCGCAGCGTGCCCTTGCCGCGCACCGACTTCAGGTACGTGGCCAGATCCGCGGCGACCGGCGGGCGCACGGTGTCGGGCGCGCCGCCGACCGTGGCCGGGGGCGGCGCGGGCGCGGTGCTGCCGGGCGCGGTGCCGTGGGGGTCGGCGCCGTCGGCGGCGCCGTGGTCGCCGTGGGGATCGCCGGCGATCGGCGCCGGCGGCGTGACCGGCGGCGGCTCGACCGCGGTGGGCGGCGGCGGCGGCGGCAGCGGCTTGGGCGTCGAGCCCCGCTGGATCGGCGCCTCCTCGGTGGTGCCCTTGGACTTCTCGCAGGCGACGCCCGTACACAGCACGATCGCGGCCATCCACATCGTTCGCTTCATGGCGCGCATCGTGGATCGACCGCGGGGCCGCCGCAAGTCGCCGTCCGGCCCCGGTTCCCGTCGGCCCGGGCGTATAGTCCGCCGCATGCTCGACGATGCCCCGTTGACCTGGGTCGATTGTCCACCTGCGCCGCCCGCGTCCGCGGCGGTGCGGGACCTCGCCGGCGCGGCCGCGGCGGCGCTGCGCGACGGCGGCGCGGTCACGCTCGCCGGCGCCGATGGCAGCGGCCGCCGCACCGCGGCGCTCACGTTGGTGGCGGCCCTGGCCGCGCCGCGCGCCTACCTGGTGCCGGGGGTGCCGTGGCGCGCGCCCGAGGCGCTGCGGGAGATCGCCCGCCAGCTCGGCACACCGTCGCCGCCGGGTGTGCGGCCCCAGACCCTCGTCGCCCTCGCCCGCGGCGTCCTGGCCGCGGCGCCGGGCGGCGTGATCGTGGTCGACGCGCGGGTCCAGGCCGACCCGGGGCTGCTCGCGCGGATCCGCCCGCCCGACGGCTGGTCGGCGGTGCTGCTGGCGCCGCGCGAGATCGACGCCGACACGGCCTGGGGCCGGCGCCTCGACGCGCCGGCACCGGCGCCGATCGTCCCGGTCACCGATGACGACGCGACCGTGCTGGCCGCGACCGCGTACTTCGACCCGTGGGAAGGTGCGCCGCGCGCGCTCGTCCCCGCGGTCGCGCACCTGCCCGAGGACCTCGTCGCGGCGGCGCTCGATCGCCTGTTGGCCGCGGGGCGCCTGCGGCTCGCGCGGGACGCCCGGCGGGTCCTGCCGACGGTCGCAGACTTCCAGGCCAGGCCCGAGCCGACCGCGCCCGCGGCGCGCGCGATGTCGGAGCGGTTCGTGTCGGCGATCGCCACCTGGTGCGGTCGAACCAAAACAGACGCGGAGTTCCTGCTCGCCGACGACCGCGCCAACGTCATGACCGCCCTGTCGATGTGGCAGCAGACCTCGCCACCCGGACTCGTCGCAGGCTTCGCTCGCGCGCTGCCGATGCTGGTCGACGACGTCATGTGCCACGAAGCGGCGAAGATGATCATGTCAGCGGAGCGCTTCGGCGACACCGACACGCCGGGGCTCGTCGCCCAGGCGACCCGCCGGCTCGGCGACGCCTGACCAAGGAAGATCGGTCCGTCGATCCTCGTATTACGATCCGGAGGCCCCGTGTCCCACATCGCCGAAGCTCCCGCCGCCGCCCCTGCCCAGCCCACCTTCGAGAACCAGCTCGACCAGAAGCTCTCGGGCGGTGGAGGCTCCGCCCTCCCGTCTGACGTCGCCTCCCACGCGTCGGCCGCGTACGGGCAGGACCTGAGCGGGGTCAAGGTCCACACCGACGCCGAGTCGGGCGCGATGGCCGAGTCGAAGGGCTTCCAGGCGTTCTCGTACGGCGGCGACGTGTTCGGCAAGTCGAGCGCGCTCGACACCGGCACCGAGCCACGGCTCCCACGTCATGATGCACGAGCTCGCCCACGTCGCGCAGACCGGCGGCGAGCGCGCCGGCGGCGTCCACGGCAAGGTCGAGGTCGGCACCGCCACCGACGCCAGCGACGCGCTCGAGGTCGACGCCGATCGCGGCGCCGCGGCGGCGCTGTCGGGCTCGAGCTACCAGGTCCAGCGCGCGCCGCTGGCGGTGCGCGGCTTCGGCGCGACGGCCAAGAGCAAAGACGACATCGTCCACGAGAACCAGACCCGGCAGGAAGCCGAGAAGGTCGGGTTCAACAAGGACGACGCCAAGATGATCTACTCGGGCAACTGGAACCGGGACATGAACCAGCTCCTGATCCCGACGGTGCGCGAGAAGCTCGGCGCCGCGGGCGGGCCGATCGTGTTCTCGGCGATGGACCTGATGCACACGCTGCATTTCGGCTATCCGATCGGCGGGCAGGAGGGCGCCAAGCCTGGCGCGAGCCCGGGCCAGGCCGGGGTCAAGGAGTTCGGCACCTACGATCCGGTCGAGCACATCGACAACCCGGGCGGCCTCACCGGCGCCGACGTCAACGCCCAGAACAGCAGCGCCGGCGACATGCACAACGCCGGCTCGGGGACCACCGCGTACGCCGAGGTCGACTCGCGCTACAAGGCCCAGTTCGAGACGATGAAGGCCAAGATGGCCGCGGACGAGGCGGCCGGCAAGAAGAACGAGCTGGCCAACCCCGACGAGAAGATGGACGCGTTCAAGGTCGACGAGTCCGGCATCCCGGTCTACATGCAGACCAGCCGGACCCAGCTGATCAAGCACCTCGACGACGGCCTGACCCTGGCGGCCAAGCCCGGGTCGTCGACCGAGAAGTCCGCCAACTACGACCGCGCGCTGCGCTACGCCGGCGAGTCCCTGCACATCATGCAGGACTACTACGCGCACTCGAACTTCTGCGAGATCGCGATCAACATCCTGATCGACTCGAAGTTCTCGGGCAACGCGGTCACCAAGGAGGGCCAGGGCAAGTCGTTCGTCGACACCCTGCAGCTGTCGCAGCTCGAGCCGTCGCTGGCCGATCCCAAGAAGACCGCGCACCACCTCAACAGCTTCGTCCACAAGAAGAGCGGCGGCGCGACCGACCCGAACAACATGACGACCAAGGGCGGCAAGGAGGTGATGGCCACCGGCACCTTCACGCTCGAGGACACGATCCACTCGCTCAAGGAGAAGCTGGGGATCGCGCTCACCAGCCTGAACCCGTTCGAGAAGGGCGCCAGCGAAAAGGCCGAGAAGCTGGTCACCTGGCTCGAGTCGAACCCGACCTACTTCAAGTTCAAGCCGACCGAGGCCGGCGAGTGGATCGGCGGCAAGATGGCGAGCGTGCAGTCGGCCGTCGACGCGCTCGGCGGCGGGCTCAGCGCCGGCCTGTCGGTCCACGGCAAGGTCGCGTCGGTCGCCGAGAAGGGCTGGGGCCACCTCAAGGGCGCGTGGCACTCGGCCTGGGGTGACGACAAGCAGGCCGCGGCCGACGTCGCCGCCGGCGACGCCAAGTCCGCCCAGACCGAGGCCGAGTCCGCGGCCCGCAAGGCGGCGGTCGCCAACTTCACCAAGGCCTGGGGCACGACCGCGTCCGATCTGTCCCACGGCAACCTGCGCAGCCTGCTCAAGTTCGTCAACGACACCTCCGCCGGCCTCAAGCTGTCGAACCTCGCCAAGATGATCCCGATCGTCGGCGACAACGCCGCCGAGCTGGTCGAGAAGGCGGTGACGGAGGTGAAGGAGTGGCTGCGCCAGCACCTCGAGAACGCGTTCCACCAGGCGATGCTGCAGCTCACCGCCGAGATCAACGCGGCCCTGGCCAAGGCGCTGGGCTCGTCGGAGGTCCACGACGGCACTGGCGCGTCGAGCATGACCCAGCCGACCCACACCGACATCGCCAAGGACTTCGACGACGACCAGAACGGCACCGAGGACCGGTTCAGCATCATCGAGGAGGTCGGCGAGTTCTTCCACCGGGTCGGCGGCGCCAAGAAGGCCGGCCAGTCGCTGATCGACAAGGCCAAGGCCCGCTTCGACGCGGTCATGAGCAAGAAGACCGGCGTCATCGAGGGCCTGCGCGGCGCCGGCCAGGACATCGCCAACGAGGTCAACGGCCCCGAGTCGGAGGAGGGCACGCACAAGCACCAGCACCGCCACGACGGCGCGTGGATGGCGCCCCTGGCCGATCAGCTGGCGCACACCTCGTCCAACGCGATCCTGGCCGAGTACCAGACCCAGCTCGCCAGCGCCAAGAGCGGCGGCAAGCACGACATGGCGCCGATCACCAAGATCGTGATGGACTACTACCAGCACCCGGCCGACTGCACCGGGCTGTGGCAGAGCTCGTTCATGGGCGTGCTGACCGGCCAGGTCGCGGGCAAGGACCCGGCCAAGGCCCAGGAGGACGCCATGCACATCAAGAAGGAGCTGGCGCACCGGATGTCCCTGCCGCCGATGCAGCAGGCGGCCAACGACGAGCACACCACCGGCGGGACCAACCGTCACGGCGACCACGACGACGGCGACAACGCCCACGGCCAGGGCCAGGGCGGGCAGGAGTGGAACCAGAAGCACGACGACGACCACGACGACCACCACGACCACGACCACCACTGAGCGCGGCCCGCGACGTTTCTCGCGCCGCGCCCCGTGAGCGGCGGCGGCGGTGGTCGTAGTATCGAGGGCGATGTCCCTCCAGGCGGTCGCGACCTCCGATGGCCACGTCGCGGTCGTGGCCGACGGCCGGCTGACCCTGTACGCGCTCGACGGTGGCGCCCCGGTCGCGTCGACCGAGGTCGTCGGCGATGCGATCGTGTTGTGCGGGAACCACCTGCTGGTCCACGCCCACGACAACCTCGCCAGCCTGCTGACGCTGGTCTCGATGCCGGACCTGACGGCGATCTCCTGCGTCGAGCTGGCCGCCCCGACCCGCCTGCTCGGCGCGAACGCCTCGTTCGCGCTGGTCGATCGCGGCGATCAGGCGTTCGTCGTGCAGGCCACCGGCGGCAACCTGGCGGTGGTGCCGCTGCGTCCGCCGGCGGCGTTCGACGCGGCGTTCGGGCTCGACGGCGATCAGTTCCTGACCTTCGGCCGACGCGGGACCGAGACCTGGGACGCGGCCGAGCGCCGGCCCCAGGCCCGGATCGGCCTGGCCCTGCCGAGCGACGTCCGTCAGTTCGGGGTCGCGATGCGCGCCAGCGCGCTGTGGATGAGCAGCGCGGGCCCGGGCCTCAGCGTCGCCCGGCTGTCCGACGGGCGGGTCACGTCGCTCCGCCTCGACGCGCCGGCCAAGGACGTCCGCGGCCACCGCATGCTGTCGTGGCTGGTGGCCCAGATCGGCGCGGATCAGGTCGCGATCAACCTGGCGCTGCGGGTGATCGAGCCGCTCGATCACCTCGGTCGCGTGCTCACCCTGGCGCCGGTCCGCGATCGGGACGGCAGCGCCTACGCGGTGGTCCTCGACGGTGACCGGCTGATCACGCACCTGCTCGGCGGCGACGGCGGCCGAGCGTGGGCGACGCCGCCGCCCCCCGGGGCCGCGCCGGCAGGGCCCTCGCCGCGCGCCGAGCCATCCCTGCCCGCATCGCTGGCGGCCGAGGCGCCACGGGAGGCCCCGCGCGTCCAGACGGTCAGCGACCGCCTGGCGGCGCGGCGCGCGCCGACGCCCGCGCGCGCGGCGGCCGAGGGTCCGCCCGCGCCGCTGGTCGCGCCCGCGCCGCCGACGACGACAGCGCTGCCGCCGACGACGACAGCGCTGACGCCGACGCCGACGCTGACCGCGCCGACGCCGGTGCCCGCGCGACGCGCGGCCCTGCGCCCCGCCGGCGCGCCCGCGCCTCCGATGACCAGCGGACCGGCGGCCACCGACGACGACTGGCGCGACACGCTGCTGGGGTGGGCGCGGGCGCCGTCGGGGCCGATGCCCGCGTTGCGGGGCACGCCGCTGGCGCTCCTCCATGAGCGCGTCGACGGCCCCGCGACCTGGCCGATCCTCTGCACGCTGTACGCGGCCTGGCTCGACGGCGCCAGCGATCGCGGGATCGCGATCGCGGAGCTCGCGGCCCGCGCGGCGCCCGCCGACGATCGCTGGCGCGAGGCGCTGGGCGTGGGCGCGCTCGATCGCGACGGGCTGGTGGTGTGGGACCGCGGGCGCGCCCAGCTCGCCGCCGCGGTGGGCGAGTTCCTCGACGGGCGTCCGCCACGCGCCATCGAGGTCATCACCGGCGGCGCGCCGCGTCCCCCCGGGCCGGGCCTGCTCCGCCTCGACGTCGAGGTCGGCCGGACGCCGCGGATGACGGCGCTCGACCTCGCCGACCAGATCGGCGTGCTCGCGTGGTGCGAGCCCGAATCGACGCCGGCCCGCGCGGCCCGCGCGGCGCTCGAGCGCGGGCGCCTCGAGGCGTGGCTCCGCGGCTTCCCGCTGGCGACCTCGGTGGACGTCAGCGCGGTGTCCTTGCGCGCGGGCGAGTGCCTGGTGTGGCTGGCGGCGCCCGGCGCGGCCGACCACCCCGGTGCGCCGCCGCGCTGGCGCCCGTGATCCGCGCGGCGCTGTCATGACCACAACCGCGCCCGAGGTGGCGCGCGCGACGCGGCAATCGGCCACACCAGCGACGGGATCGTAGGGCGGGAGGTTTGCCACGATCCTCTCGTATGATGGGGCGTCAATCTGCGCTGGAGTCGTCGTGACTGAACTAGCTGTACCTGTTCCTGCGACCACCGCTGCCCAGGACCTCGAGGCTCCGCCTCACCGCCGCGCGCCTGTCGAGCCGCCCCCCGCCAGCGCGCCGGCGCCGAGCGAGGCGCCCGCCGGCGGCTTCCAGGCCTACTCGTACGGCGCCGCCGTGCAGCGCCAGGCGTCCGCCGCCGCCACCACCGAAGACGTCCACGCGGTCGCCGCCCACGGCGTCGCCGGCGGCGGCGGGCCGCTGCCGTTCGGCGACCAGATCGGCGCGGCGTTCGGCGCGCACGACGTGAGCGACGTGCGCGCGCACGTCGGCGGGGACGCCTCGACCGCCAGCCACGCGCTCGGCGCGCAGGCCTACGCCACCGGCCGCGACGTCGCGTTCGCGGGCACCCCCGATCTGCACACCGCCGCGCACGAGGCGGCGCACGTGGTGCAGCAGCGCGCCGGCGTGTCGCTCAAGGGCGGCGTCGGCGAGGCCGGCGATCCCTACGAGCAGCACGCCAACGCCGTCGCCGACGCGGTCGTCGCCGGTCGCTCGGCCGAGCCGATCCTCGACAGCATGGTCGGGCCCGGCGGCAGCGGCGGCACCAGCGTCCAACGCCAGGCCGTCCAGTTCTGGTCGGGGCACGAGCACCGCGCCGTCGGCAACCTCGCGGCGGTGCTGGCGACCGGCAACGCCGACTTCCGCGCTGGCGAGATCAACCGGATGCGGCAGCAGTTCCATCCGACCCGCCCGGGCGAGACCTTCGACAACCACGACTTCGCCGACGGCTCGATCGACGCGATGGGCGATCACCACTCGACCGACCCGACGCTGGTCGGGCTCGAGCGCCGAGGCCGCGGCGTCAACCGAGTCCGGACCAACGACCGGATCATCGCCGACCCCGAGGGCGGCGCGTCGGTCGCCCTGCCCCAGAGCATCTCGTTCGGCGCGGCCAACGAGTTCGGCGGCGACTTCGACAAGAACCCGGCGGCGCTGGCGCGGGAGAACCACGACGACGATCCCATCGGCCACGACTTCCTGGTGATGGTCATGGGCGCCGAGACCAACATCAACCACTTCTTCCCGCTCAACGGCAACGAGTACCGCGCGCACCACGCGTCGGCGCTGCGGGCGGCGCGGGCGAGCTTCGCCGCGGCCCAGGCCGGCAACCAGGCGCTGGCCAGCGCCAACGCCCGCCAGGCGATGCTCGAGGAGGGCTTCGCCGCCCACTTCCTGGCCGACACCTTCGCCGCAGGGCACATGGCGCCGCGCGCGCTCGACCGCATCTCCGAGAGCGGCCTCGACGAGGGCGAGCTGGGGCTCAACCGCAGCAAGCACTGGCACGACGCGCTCAACGCGGTCACCGGATCCGCGGGCCTGCCGACCACGCGCGGGCGCTTCCACGGCGACGACACGATGACCGGGCGCGAGCTGACGATCATCGGCGAGGACGCGGCCGCGTCGCTGCGCGAGGTGCTGACCACGGCCGCCGGCACCCCCGAGCCGGCGTCGTTCCAGATCGCCGCGCCCGCGGTGGCGGAGATCCTGGCGACGCCGGACTACGCCCCGATCTGGCGCGGCATGATGGGCGACTACGAGCAGGACCTGCGCGCCGCCGAGCGCCGCGGCAAGGCCGGCGAGTCGATGACGTCGGACGGCGGCACCACGACGTCCACCGCCGAGATCGCCGGCGCCATGCGCGGCAACGTCTTCGGCGGCGAGCGCGTGCGGCTGCCGCGCCTGGCCGCGTCGGAGTGGAACGGCCCGACCCTCAACTTCACGGTCACGCTCGAGGGCCGGCCGGCCCCGGCCGGGACCCAGGTGTGGGTGCAGTTCTTCGACAAGGATCTCGGCTTCGATCGCGCGGCCAGCGGCCACACCGCCGGCACGCTCGCCAGCGACGCCGGCGCTGGCCTCAACGACACCGACGAGAAGATCGGCGGCCCGCGCCTGGTGACGCTCGTCGACGGCGGCGTCGGCACGATCACCTCGCCCGAGGATGACGCCGGCGACGTCTACGCGGTGCTGTTCGCGAAGGAGTCGCGGCTGGAGCCCGACGCGACCCCGACCCGGCTCGGCACGTTCGAGCCGACCGAGGTCCCGATCGGCCGCACCGAGACCCAGGGGACCAACCGCGGCCGCGTCGAGCACGAGATCACCGTGTCGGGCCTGGGCTGGTCGGGCAAGACGCTGCGCTTCCGGGCCACCGCCGACGGTCGCCCGGTCACCGGCCGGACGCTGTACCTGCGCTTCTACGACAAGGACGCCGGCTTCGACCGCGACGAGCGCGGCAACCTGCTGTCCGACGTGATCGACTCCGACGAGGCCATCGGCGGCATCGAGCAGATCCAGGTCAGCAACGGCGAGGGCTGGATCACCGCGACCGGCGACGCCGACGACTCCGGCGACACCTACGGCGTGGTGTACCTGGACGCGGCGTGCCAGACGCCGCTGGCCCGCTCGCCCGTCATGCCGTGATCGCCGGCGGCCCGCGCGACCACCCGCGGATCGTTCCGGCGTAAGATGGCGGCGATGCTCGCCGAGGCTGTCTCGACACCCGACGGCCACCTCGTCGCCGTCGCGGGTGGTCGCCTGACCGCGTATGCCCTCGCGACCCGACGCGCGGTGGCGTCGACCGAGGTCGTCGGCGATCACCTGGTCAGCGTCGGCAGCGCCGTCCTGGTCCACGCCCGCGACAGCCTGGCCAGCCTGCTCACGCTGATGTCGGTGCCCGACCTGACCGCGCTCGCGTGCATCGAGCTGGCCGCGCCGACCCGGCTGCTCGCGGGCGCCGGCACCTACGCGCTGGTCGACCGCGGCGATCAGGCGTTCCTGGTGCAGACCGCCGGCGGCAACCTGGCGGTGCTGCCGCTGCGCCCGCCGGCCGCCTTCGCGCGCGCGTTCGGGCTCGATCCGGCCCAGCTGGTCACGTTCGGCGAGCGCGGCACCGAGATCTGGGATCCGGGGACGCGCGCGCCGCAGGCCCGCCTGGCGCTGCCCTGGCCCGACGACACCGTCGAGGCCGGCGCGACGCTGCGCAGCGCGGCGCTGTGGCTCGCCGGCGCCGCGCCGGAGTTGACCCTCGCGCGGCTGTCCGATGGCCGGTTGTCGACGGTCGCGCTCGCCCACCCGCCGCGCGACGTGCGCGGGCATCGCGCGGTGTCGTGGCTGGTGGCCACCGTCGGCGCCGAGCCGGTCGCGATCAACGCGGCGCTGCGCACCGTCGAGCCGCTCGTCAGCGCCGCCGGGCCGATCGTCGCCCTGGCGCCGGTGCCCGACCGCGAGATCTGCGCCCACGCGATCGCCATCGACGGCGATCGCCTGCACGTCCAGCTCCTCGGCGGCGACAGCGGTCGGGCCTGGTCGACGCCGCGCGCGACCCCGGACCTCGAGGAGGACGCCCCAGCGGGCCCGGGCCCGATCGCCGCCCACCGCGCCGACGACGCCCCGGCGGCGCCGTCCCCGACGCCGGCGCCGAGCGCGCCGACGAAGCCCCCGGCACCGCGCAAGTTCCAGACGGTGTCCGATCGCCTGGCCGCGCGCAACGCGATCCCGGCCGGGATGGGGACGCCGGGCCCGACCGCGGCGCCACCGTCGCCGCCGTCCGCCGCACCGTCGCCGCCGGGGCCGGCGCGCAGCGCGTCGCTCGCCGCACCGTCGACGCCGGGGCCCGCCGCGCCGTCCGCACGGCCGGCGCTCAGCCCGCCGCTCGCCGCACCGTCGACGCCGCGGCCCGCCGCGCCGTCCGCACCGCCGGCGCTCGACGCGCCGCCCGCCGGACTGTCGTCGGCGGGGCCCGCCGCGCCGTCCGCACCGGCGGCGCTCGGCCCGTCGCTCGCCGCACCGCCGACGGCGGGGCCCGCCGCACCGCCGCCTGCCCGCACGATCGCGCCAGGCGGACCGACGAGGTCGTCGCCCATCCTCGCCGCCGCGGCGCCGACCGGCCCTGGCGCCTGGCGCGACGAGCTGCTGCGGTGGGTCCGCGCGCCGGGCCAGCCGTGCCCGGCGCTGGCGTCGTCGCCGCTCCGCGACGTGCTCGCGCGGGTGCCGACCGGCCCGGCGACCTGGCCGATCGCGTGCGCCCTGTACGCGGCCTGGCTCGAGGGTGACAGCGAGCGCGGCCGCGCGAGCGCGCAGCTCGCCGCGCTGGCGGCGCCCGCCGACGACCGCTGGACCGAGGCGCTGGGCGGCGCCCTCGCCGCCAGCGGCCTGGCCTGGTGGGACCACGGGCGCGCGCACCTGGCCACCGCGGTCGGCGACTTCCTCGACGACCGCCCCCCGCAGCTGATCGAGGTGGTCGGCCGCGCCGGGCCCGCCCGCCGGCCGCCGCCGACCGGGTGCTTTCGTCATCCGATCGCGACCACGGTCCGAGACCAGGTCGTCGCCCTCGCCGACCAGCTCGGCGCGGTCGGGTTCTACCACCCGCTGCCGTCGGCGCGGCTGGCCCTGCGGCGCGCGCGGCTCGAGGCCTGGCTGCACCGCCTGCCGCTGATCACCACGGTGCCGACGTTCGGGATCAGCGTGCGCGCCGACGAGTGCCTGGTGTGGCTGGCGCCGGACGACGCCCAGGACCACCCGGCGGCGCCGCCGCCCTGGCCCGCCTGAGCCGCGCGGTCACGTCGACGCGCCGTCGAGGTAGACCCGGCCGGTGGCGGCGGCCTCCTCGGCGGCGGCGGCGGTGAGGTGGCGCATGCGGATCTCGGCGCCCTCGCGCGCGGCCGCGTAGGCCGCGCGCAGGACCGAGTTCTTGATCTCGCCGCCGGCGAGATCGAGCTTGGCCAGGCGCTCGTAGTCGATGCGCTCAGCGGTCGGCACCGACGGCGGCAGCATCAGCCGCCAGATCTGCGCGCGCTCGAGCGCCTCGGGGCGCTCGAAGTGGATCTTGAACGCGATCCGCCGCTCCGAACGCGTTGTCGAGCCCCTTCTTCAGGTTGGTCGTGAGCACGGCCGTCCCCTCGAACCGCTCGACCAGCTGCAGCAGCACGTTCACGTTCATGTTCGAGAACCGATCCGACGCGTGCTGGACCTCGGTGCGCTTGGTGAACAACGAGTCGGCCTCGTCGAACAGGAGCATCGTCGTGTCGGGGCGGGCCTGCTCGAAGATCCGGGTCAGGTTCTTCTCGGTCTCGCCGATGTACTTGTCGACGATGCTGGCGACGTTGATGCGCAAGAGCGACAGCCCCAGCTCGTGGGCGATGACCTCGGCCGACAAGGTCTTGCCGGTGCCGGGCGTGCCGTCGAACAGGCAGGTGATGCCGAGGCCGCGCTTGATCGTGCGCCGCAGGCCCCAGCGGCGCAGCACCAGGTCGCGGTTGCGCGCGGCGCTGATGATCTGCTCGAGCTGGTTGCGCGCGTCGGGGCGCAGCACCAGATCGTCGAGCGACACCGTCGACGCCTGCAGCTCGGCCAGGCTGCCGATGGTCTGGGTCAGCTGGCCGCGGGCCGCGGCGTCGACGATCGGCAAGGTCAGCGGTCGACCGGGGCCGGCGGCCGCCACCGCGGCCCGCGCCGCCGCCCGGACCTGGGCCGGCGTCAGGTTGATCGAGCGCGCGAACGCGTCGAGGTCGAGGTCGGCGTCGAGCGCGACGGTCGCGGGCAGGTTGAGCAGCCACAGGTGGGCCGCGTCGATGTGCTGGGGCCGGACCACGTGCTCGTACCGGTAGACCACCAGCTGCTCGAGCTCAGGCGCCAGCGCCGCGTCGTCGATGACCTGCAGCACCGCCACCACCGCGTGCGCGGTCAGCGCCCGGGCCACCGCCGCCGACAGCGCGGTGCCGGCGCCGTTGATCGCGGCGATCCACTCGTGGGCGTCGGTGATGACCAGGAGCTCACCGCCGGCGGCGGCCTCGGCCGCGGCCGCGTCGATCGCCTCGACGATCACCGCCGGGTTGGCGCCGCGCAGGCGAGCGGCGTCGACGACCAGGAGCCGCCGGCCGAGGTGCCCGGCGACGGCGCGCACGAGCACGCCGCGCCCCGAGCCAGCGCGGCCCTGCACCAGGACCGCGACGCCGCGCGGGTGATCGAGGCCGGTCCGATCGAAGCGAGCCTCGGGTTCGACGTCGCCGACGCCGGCCAGGAACTGCACCAGCTCGCCCGCGCGCTCCGGCAGCGGCACGTCGTCGAGCGTGATCGACGGCGTCACCAGCGTGGCCAGGCCCTCGAGCCGCGCGCCCACGGCCCGGCGCCCGCGCAGCGCCGCCGGCAGCCAGGTCGCCGGCACCAGCTCGCGCCGGCCCGGCAGCTCGATCGGCGGGATCCGCACCAGGCCGGCCCGGCGCAGCGGCGCGTCGACGGCGAGATCGGCGTAGAGCGCCTGGCGGTCGGCGCGCGACGCGGCGAGCGCCCGCCCGGCCAGCGCCATGTCGACCCAGTCGCGGGCGGTGCCGTCGAAGCGGCGCAGCACGGCCAGGAGGGTCGGGTCGAGCGCCGGCGCGGCGCACAGCCACAGCAGGTCGATCGCCGCCGGCGACAGGCCGTGGCGCCGGGCCAGCTGGGCGTCGGGCAGATCGACGCCGGCCGCGGCCGCCGCCTCGATCGCCGCCGCCAGGGCCGGCCGCGGATCGACGATGCGCGCCGCCGCGGCCGGATCGACCGCGCGCTCGAGGACGGCCTCGGCCAGCGCCAGGCGCGCGTCCAGGTACGCCGCCACCAGCGGCAGGTGATGCTCGGCGGGCAACTCGATCGCGGCCATCGCCGGCGATGATACTCGGTCGGCGGCGGCGTGCGCCCGTAGACCACCCACTCGCGCCGACGACCGGCGCCGACCGCGACCGGCGCCGACCGGCGACCGGCGCCGACGGTGACCGACCGCGGCCGGCGCCGACCGCGCGTCCCGGCGACTACCGGAACAGCCGGCCGCGCAGCTCGGGCGCCGGCTGCGCGATCCGCTCGAGATCGACCAGCCGATCGCCGGCGGCGGCGGCGGCGGCCGCGGCCGCGGCCTCGATCGAGCTCAGCGCGCCGGTGAGCGTGAAGTAGGCCTTGCCCGCCAGGTCGACCGCGAGCCGCACGTCGCGCACGGTCACGTCGGCCGCCTTGCACGCGGCGTCGGCGGCCGCGATGGCCGCGCACACGGTCGAGGTCTCGATGATCGCGAGCGCCTCGGCGTCGGCGTCGGCGGCCCAATCGACCGGCACGACCACGCCCGCGGCGGCGAGCATCGGCCAGACCTGGGCGTCGGCGTAGGCCAGCTCGACCGAGTCGCGCAGGCGCTCGCGCGCCGCGTCGCCGCCCGCGGCCATCGCCTCGTCGACCTCGGCCACGCCGCCGGCGAGCACGACCAGGTGCTTGCCGCCCGACAGCGTCCGCGACGACACCAGCACCGCCGGCGCGCGCTTGAGCGCGGCGTCGGCGACGACCACGCCCCGGGCGATCGTGGTCAGCTCGAGCAGCCCCAGCGCCGGCCCAGCCGCGACCGTGGTCGCTGCCCCGTCGGCCCTGCTCACACGAACCGGAACGCTTCCTTGAGCGTGCAGCGGCGCTCGCGGGTGAAGTGCACCGCGGTGGTCAGGCCCTCGCCGGTCGGGCTGGCGATCGTGAACGAGGTGTAGCCCTCGCCGCCGAGGCCCAGGCCCGCGTGCGACGCGTCGTTCTTGACGAAGATCGAGCAGTTGCAGACCCGCGCCATCGCCGCCATGTTGTCGATGTTGGTCGACTGCATCGTCGCGGTGTGGTGGAAGCCGTGCTCGACCCGGATCGCCATCGCGATCGCGTCGGTGGCGTCCTTGGCCCGGACCAGGCCGATCACCGGCGTCAAGAGCTCGTGCTGCACGAACGGGTGCTGCTCGTCGACCTCGGCCAGCAGGATCCGCAGCTCGGGGCCGTGGCCGCGGATGCCGGCGGCGGCCGCGATCACGCCGGCGTCCTTGCCGACCCAGTCCTTGTTGACGTGATCGCCGTCGAGCACGACCTTCTCGACGTCCTTGATCTGGCGCGGGTCGAGCACCAGCGCGCCGTGGGCGGCCAGCTGCCGCACCAGCTCCTTCGCGATCGACTCGACCGCGATGATCTCCTTCTCGGCGATGCAGACGATGTTGTTGTCGAGCGAGGCGCCGCGGACGATCGCGTCGGCGGCCTTGGCCAGGTTGGCGGTCTCGTCGACCACCGCCGGCGGGTTGCCGGGGCCGGCGGCGATGACCTTCTTGCCCGACGCCATCGCCTGCTTGACCACCGCCGGGCCGCCGGTGACGACCACCAGCCGCACCAGCGGGTGCTTCATCAGGGTCTGGGCGCTGTCGATCGTCGGCTGCTCGACCGAGGTGATCACGTCGCGCGGCCCGCCGGCGCCGACGATCGCCTCGTTGAGCAGGTGCACGAACCAGTTGCTGGTCCGGCCGGCCGACGGGTGGACGTTGAACACGACCGCGTTGCCGCCGGCGATCATGCCGATGGCGTTGCACAGGATCGTCTCGGTCGGGTTGGTCGTCGGCGTGACCGCGAGGATCACGCCGTACGGCGCGCGCTCGGTCAGCATCAGCCCGTCGTCGCCCGTGTACGCCTGCGGCCGCAGGATCTCGACGCCCGGGGTCTTCTCGGCGACCAGCCGGTTCTTGCCGAGCTTGTCGGCGTAGCGGCCCAGGCCGGTCTCCTCGACCGCGTACCGGGCCAGGAGCTCGTTGTTCGCGAGCGTCACCTGGCGCATCGCCGCGATCATCTTGGCGCGCACCTGGACCGGCAGCCGCTCGTTGGCCTCGAAGCCCCGGCGGGCGGCCTTGGCCGCGGCGTCGGCGTCGGCGTAGACGCCGAGCGTGCCGCGCGGGATGTTGGGGCCGGCCTTCTTGCTCGCCTCGGCCACGAGCGCGGGCCGCGCCGGCGCCGCGCTGGGACCGCCGCCGAGGCGCTCCACCACCCGGCGGACGATCTCCTCGATGCGGGCGTCGTCGAGCATGGTCGCCATGCGGCTACCTCACTTCACGTAGCGCCGGGCGTCGCCGACGGTGACCTCGTCGACGATCGCCATGATCGTGGCATCGACCGGTCGGTTCTGGGTGACCTGGGTCTGCCGGGCCGACGAGCCCGAGCAGTACAGGACCACCTCGCCCACCCCGGCGCCGACCGCGTCGACCGCGATCACCGTGGCGCCCTTGGGGTTGTCGTTGCCGTCGACGTCGCAGGCGCGCACGACCAGGAGCGTCACGCCCTCGAGCGTGGCCTCCTTCTTCGACGCGACCAGCGTGCCGATGACCTTGCCGAGGACCATCGCGGGGCCTACTTGGTCGGCGCGCCCGCGCGTCCGAGCGGCAGGACCGCGTCGACGTTGGCGTGCGGCCGCGGGATGACGTGGACCGAGACGACCTCGCCGACGCGCTCGGCCGCGCGCTGGCCGGCCTCGGTCGCGGCCTTCACCGCCGCGACGTCGCCGCGCACGATCGCGGTGACGTACCCGCCGCCGGTCTTCTCGTACCCGACGAGCTCGACCTTGGCGGCCTTGACCATGGCGTCGGCGGCCTCGACCATGCCGACGAAGCCTTTGACTTCGATCATTCCGAGAGCGTCAGCCATCGTTGTCTCCTGAGCGGTGCCGCGTGCGGCATCCCGACGTTGCCTGGGCGTGCTTGCGGGGGACGGCGCCGACCATGTGGTGTCGGCGCCAGTAGGTGCTAGCGGTCGACGAACTTCTCCGGCGCCTTGCCGGTGACGCTGTTGATCGCGCCGATCGCGGCCGCGGCGGCGGCGTCGATCTCGGCCTCGGGGCCGGACATGTAGAGGCGGCCGAAGGCGCCGTAGGGCGTGACGTTCACCAGCGACACCTGCGCCGCCTTCTCGGCCTCGTTGGCGGCCAGGACGACGTAGCCGGCCGGCTCGCACTCGAGGATGAACAGCGACTGGCCGGGCAAGATCATCATGCCCTGCGAGGTGCGGTTGATGATCTGGGTCTGGTAGGCCTCGACCCCGCGGATGATCTGGTTGGTCAGGACCTTGGGCTTCAAGCGATCGCCCTCGGCCACGCCGAGGTGCTTGAGGATCGTCGAGCCGGCCGAGAGCACCTCGCCCTGATCGTGGTCGTGGATCTCGAGCAGGCCGTAGGCGCGCTCGACCACCTGCACGGCGGGCTGGACCCGCGTCGCCTTGAGGGCGGCGTCGGTCACCTGGTTGATGGCGATGCCCGGCGCGATCTCGACCCAGAGGGACGCCTGGCCGGGCACGGGCAGGAATCCACGCGCGGTCTTGGCGATGAAGGTCGCCAGCTGCGGCTGGAGGGAGTCGAGGAAGCAGTACGTGCGGAGGACCGTGGCCATCGCGTCGGACGACCCTAGCACGCGGCCTCGCGGGTTTTGGCGGACCGGGCAGCCAATTTGTTCAGACCCGGACTACCTGGCGACGTGGCGCGGTTGACACCCCGCCGATGGCCCCACATGGTAGCCCCCGCATGGTCCGCCCGGCGCTCGTCGCGACGCTGTCGATGCTCGCGCTGGCTTCGAGCGCCCAGGCCGAGCCGTTGACGTTCGCGCTGCGCCTGGTCGCCGACCCCGACGGCGCCGGCGCCACGCCGGTGTCGCCGCTGATCGGCGCGCTGACCGGCCCGGCCGAGCGCGCCGACCTGCCCGCGCTGATCGATCGCGCGCTGCGCAGCGATCCCGACCTGGCCCGGGTCGACGTCGATCTGGCGATCGCCGCGGCGGCGATCGATCGCGCCCGCGCCTGGGACGACTGGGCGGTCGGCGCCGACGCCAGCGCCAGCACCCGCGTCGCCAACGACAGCCGGGTCTGGGCCGCGGGCGTCAGCGGCGATCTCACCCGGGCGCTGTCGACCGGCGGGGTCGCCGGGGTCCGGTTCGAGGGCGGCTGGGCCGACACGCCGCTGGCGCCGGGCGTCTACACCGAGAGCATCACCGCGAGCATCACCCAGCCGCTCTTGCGCGGCCGCGGCGAGGAGCTGGTCCTCGCCGCCGAGCGCGCCGCGCGGGTCGACCGCGACGCGACCGCGCTGGCCGGCGACGCCGCGGCGGTGGCCGTCGTCGAGGAGGTCGTGCTCGCGTACTTCGATCTGATCGCGGCCGAGCGCGAGCTGGCGATCCGGATCGCCAGCCTCGAGCTGGCCGGCGAGCGCCTGCGCGTGACCGAGGCCGGCATCAAGGCCGGCGGCGTGGCGGCGGCCGAGCGCATCTCGGTGCAGCAGGCGATCGCGACCCGCGAGGAGGACATCCTGGCCGGCGAGGTCACCGTGATCGAGAAGTCGCTGGCGCTGCGGCGCGCGACCGGCCTGACGATCGGTCCGGGCCAGCTGCTGCTCGAGACCGACGTCGCGCTGGCGATCCCGACCCGGACCTGGGACACCGGCGCGCTCCTGGCCGCGGCGCTGGCCTACAGCCCCGAGGCCGCGCAGCTGCGCGCGCGCGAGGCCGGCGCCACGATCGAGGTGATGGTCGGCGAGCGCGGCGTGCTGCCCGCGCTCGATCTGGCGCTGTCGCTGGGGCCGAGCGGCAGCGCCGACGATCCCGGCACCGCCGCGGTCGACATGATCACGTTCGACGAGTTCGCGGCGGCGCTGTCGCTGAGCTACCGGACCACGCTGGGCGAGGTCGCGGCCCGCGCCACCGCCCGGACCGCGCGGGCCCAGCGCGAGCGGGTGCGGATCGACGCCAGCGATCTCGAGAAGCAGATCGCGCTGGCGATCACCCGCGCGGTGATCGCGGTCAACGCCGCCGAGCGCCGCCACGCGCTGGCGGTGCGCACGATCGACCTGGCCGAGCAGGCGCTGGCCGCCGAGCAGGCCCGCCTCGCCAGCGGCAAGTCGCGCAACGTCGACGTGCTGGCCCGCCAGGACGAGCTGCGCGCCGCGCAGCTGCGGCAGATCCGCGCGATCGTCGAGTGGCACCGGGCCGCGACCACGATCGCCGGGTTGACCGGCGAGCTCCTGCCCCGCTACGGCGTCACGGTCAGCGCGCGCGGCCGATGAAGCCCATGTGGACGCCGCCGGCCCGGCCGTCGCGGCGGTACGAGTAGAAGCGCGCGGCCTCGCACCGGGTGCACGGCGGCGCCGCGTCGACGTGGGCGCGGGCGACGCCGACCCCGGTCAGCGCCGCGGTCAGCGCCACGCGCAGATCGACGTGGTCCTTGTGCGGCCCGGCGACCACCAGCCCCGGCGCGTCGCCGAACCGCTCGCGGAACGCCGTCACCACCTCGGGGCCGACCTCGAAGCAGCACGCGCCGATCGACGGCCCCAGCGCGACCCGCACGTCGGCGGCGCGCGCGCCCAGCTCGCCCATCCGCGCGATCACCTGCTCGGCGACGCCCGCGACCGTGCCGCGCCAGCCGGCGTGGGCCGAGCCGCACACCCGCGCGATCGGATCGGCGAACACGATCGGCACGCAGTCGGCGGCGAAGGTCGTGAGGATCGGCCCGAGCTGGTCGGTGACGAGGCCGTCGAACTCGGGCGGCTCGGGCAGCGGCTCGCCGACCCGCCACACCGCGGTGCCGTGGACGTGGCGCATGATCTGGAGCCGCTCGGGCGCGAACCCGACGTGGGCCGCCACGCGCGCGCGGTTCTGCTCGACCAGCGCCGGGTCGTCGCCCCAGCTCTTGCCGAGGTTGAGCGACGCGCGCGCGCCGGTCGAGACCCCGCCGGTGCGCTCGGGGAAGCCGTGGAGGAAGTCGTCGGGGATGACCGCCGATCGGTACACGCGGAGCGCCGTGGTCATGGCCGTTGGTACCGCACGCGCGCGGGGCTTGGGTAGCGCGGCCGGACGATCACCGCGCTCACCAGCCGACGCCGACCTCGAGCGAGGCGAACGGCTGCAGGCGCTCGCGCGGCAGCACCAGCTGGGGCGCGCCGTCGAGGTAGGCGCCGCCGATCGTGAACGTGGCGAGCGCCTCGACCTCGCCGGCCAGCGCCCGGGTCCACTGCGCCGAGATCGACGCCTCGGGCCCGGCCGCCGACGCGCCGGTCGCGTCGGGATCGCCGAACTGGAAGCCGAGCTGATCGGGCGCGACCGACAGCTCGGCGAAGCCGACGCCCGCGCGCAGGCCGAGCCGACCGCCGCCGGCCGCGACCCGCGCGACCTCGAACGTCGAGCGCACGTGCATCATCTCGGTGCCGCCGCGGTCGTGCCAGGCCTGGGCCCCGGTGCCGCAGCTCTCGACCCCGAGGCCGCCCCAGACCCGGACCTCGCCGCACACCGTCGGCATGCCGTTGCGATCGGTCGACGCGCCGCCGATGCGCAGGTTGAGGCGGTACGGCGGATCGGGCGCGACCGGCGGCGGGGGGCCCCCGCGATCGTCGTCGGCGAGGGCCGGGCCGGCGGACAGGACGATCAGGCAGACGACCGCGCGCATCGGCCGCGATCCTACCCCGACGCCCGCCGGTGTCGACCTCCGCGTCGCCGGGCCGGCGCGCGCCTGCCAGCGCCCGGACGCCCGTGGTACCGTCGCGCCATGATCCCGTACCCCGAGCTCGCCGCCGCGCTCGATCGCTGGCGTGTCCGCAACGGTCTGCCGATCAGCGCGTCCGCGCCGCCCCCGCCGCCGCCGACCATCGCGGCGGTGCTGGCCCCGCGCCCGGCCGAGGTGATCGCTCCGCCGCCGCCCCGGACCGCGCCACCGACGCCACCCCCGCCGGCGGCGATCGAGCCGGCCGCGGTGACGCTCGACGAGGTCGTCGACGCCGACATGCTCGAGACCGCCGACGAGTACGACAACGAGGGCAACGACTTCGCGATGTCGTTCAGCGGCCCGCCGGCCGCCGCCAGCGGCAGCATCGGGCCGAGCCTCGCCGACGACAGCGACGAGTCGACCCACATCGGCGCCGCGGCCGCGGCCGAGGATCCGTTCGGCGCGCCGACCTCCGCGGTGCCGCCGCCGGGGCAGTGGCCCGAGGCCCGCGAGTGGCCGGCCGAGGCCACCGCCGCCGCTGCCTACGGCTGGGGCCAGAGCCACCGCCCGGAGACCGACGGCACCGACGACGACTCGACGATCGTGGGCGGCGGCAAGTCGAAGCCCTGATGGCGACCGCGTGGCGCCGGGGCGCCGGGCCCTACGTCCTCGAGGAGGTCGCCCTGAGCGATACCGCGCCGGGGCCCGGCCGGGTCGCGCTCGAGGTCGAGGCGGTGGCGATCGATCCGTTCGAGGCCACGCCGGTCGGCCGCGTGCCGGGCGTGGCCGCGGTCGGGCGCGTCGTCGCGGTCGGCGTCGCCGCCGACGAGTGGCTGGGCGCGCGCGTGCTGGTGCCGACGGTGGTCGCGTGCGGTGAGTGCGAGCGCTGCCGTCGCGGCGGGGCCGCGGTGTGCGCCGACGGCGGCCGCCTGGGCGTGACCGCGCCGGGCGCGCTGGCGACGCACCTGACCGCCGCCGCGCGCTGGCTGGTCCGGCTCGACGAGCCGCTGGCGCTGCCGGGGCCGGGCGTGGCCGCGCTCGGCGGCGCGCTCGCCCACGCGTACACGCTCTACGCGCGCGCCAGCCTGGGCCCGCGCGATCCGGCGATCGTGATCGGCGGCGGCCCCCTGTGCCGGCTGGTGGTCGAGGTGTTGCTGGCCCAGGCCGCGACGCCGGTGGTCGCGACCGACGACGCGGCTACGATCGCGGCGGTGGGCGGGCGCGCGCGCGTGTGCGCGATCCACACCGCGGCCATCGAGGACGCGCTGGCCGGCGTCGGCGCGCGGCCGCGGCGGGTGATCGTCACCGACGGCGCGCACGTCGAGGCGGCGCTGCGCGTGGCCGGGCGCCGAGGCACGGTCGTGGTCGCGGCCGGCGCCCAGGCCGCGATGGCCGCCCCGCTCGAGGTCGCGATGGCCGAGGAGGTCACGATCGCCGGCGTGGTCGACGGCCACCCCGATCTGGTGCCCGAGCTGGCGGCCGTGTGCGCGCGCGGCGAGCTAGCGCTGGCCGACCTCACCGAGATCGTCAGCCTGGCGGAGCTGCCGGCGCGCCTCGCGGCCCGCGCGCGCGCGCGCCCCGCGACCGCGCTGGTCGTCGACCTCCGGCGCTGACGCCCCGCGCCCCGCGACCGCGCTGGTCGTCGACCTCAGCGCTGACGCCGCGCGCCCCGCGACCGCGCTGGTCGTCGACCGCGCGCGCTGACGCCGCCGCGCGCCCCGCGCGCCCCGTGACCGCGCTGGTCGTCGACCTCAGCGCTGACGCCGCGCGCCCCGCGACCGCGCTGGTCGTCGACCGCGCGCGCTGACGCCGCCGCGCCCCGCGACCGCGGGCGCTGACGCCCCGCGCGCCCGAGCGCGCTAGAGCGCGAACATCGCGACGATCACGCCGATCGCCACGACGGCGACGCCGATCGCCACGAACACCTTGGTGCGCCCGCCCTTCATCTCGCCGATCAGGTCGCGCTCCGACACCGACGACGACGCGCTCGGCCCGTCGCGCATGACCGGCATCGACGAGGTCTGGCCGGTGCGCAGGCTGTAGCGCTCGGCGTCGGTGCTGGTGATCGTGCCGTCGTCCTTGTAGCGGTCCTCCATCGGCAGCGAGTCGGCCTTGTCCTGGACCGTGGCGTCACCCGAGCGCGCCGCCTCCTCGGCGGCCGCCGCGTCGAGCTCGCCCTTCTTGAACCACATCGTCTCGCGGAACTGGCCCTTCTTCTTGCCGCCCTCGGCCTTGTTGCGCTTGCCGCCCTGGCCCTTGCCGCCACGATCCTTGCCGGACATCGACGCCGCCGGCGACACGACCGGCGCGACCGGCGCGGGCGCGGCCTGGGGCAGCGGCATGGTCGGGGTCTGGCTGGGCGGCGCGACCGCGGTCGCCGCGGCCGCCGCGACCGCCTGGGGCGTGACGCTCGGGCCCGGCGCCGGCGGCGCCCACGGCGACGGCGCGGCGGCGGCCGGCGCGTGCGGCTGCGACGGCGCGACGGCGATCGGCGCCGCGACCGGCGGCGCGGTCGGCGGCGCCAGCGGCACCGACGCCTCGAGCGCGACCGCCTCGCGCAGCGCCTCGGGCGGGATCTGCACGTCCATCTGCCGGGTCTTGAGCTCGCCCGCGCTCGGGTCGCCGCCGATCGGCGCGACGCCGAGCATGGTCGACGCCAGCTCTTTCGGCTTGCCGACCCGCCCGAACGGCGCGGTCGAGCCCGGCGCCAGCTCGTCACCCTTGCGCACCCGCTCGACGTCGTCGAGGAACTGCTTGAGCGTCAGGTGGCGCTTGGCCGGGTTGCGATCCATCGCGCGGCCGATGACGCTGTCGACCTCGGGCGCCAGCGGCACCCGCTGCGACGGCGGCGGCACGGTGCCGCCGAGCTGCTGCGCCGCGATGGCCGCCGGGTCCCCCGCGAACGGCGGCGCGCCGGTCAACGCGGTGTAGTAGATCGCCCCGAGGCAGTAGGTCGCCGACCGCTGATCGATCGGCTTGCCCTCGATCGCCTCGGGCGGCACGAAGCCCGGCACGCCGGCGACCTTGTCGCCCGGGATCGGCAGCGAGAAGTTGATGACCTTGACCGTGTCGCCGACGAGCAACACGTTCTTCGGCGCGAGGTCGCGATGGACGACGCCGACCTTGGCCGCGTCGAGCAGCGCGCCGCCGATCGCGGCGGTGAGCGCGGCCGCGCGATCGAGATCCATCGGCCCCGCGGCCAGGGCGTCGGCCAGCGAGACCGCGTGGTCGACCCACTCGCACGCCACCCACAGCTGCTCGCCGTGCTTGCCCGAGCCCAGCACCTTGGCCGCCGCCGGGTGCGCGACCCGCTCGAGCAGCTTGAGCTCGCGCTCGATGCGCTGGGCCGCCGCCGGCGCGGCGGTGACCGCGGGCGCGATCAGCTTGAGCGCGACCGTGGCGCCGGACTGGCGATCCTTGGCGCGGTGCACCTCACCGGTGGCGCCGCCGCCGACGCGGGCGCCGAGCTCGAAGCGTCCGCCGATCAGGTTCGCGGCCGCGGCCGGGGCCGGCGCCGCAGCGGGCGCGCTGGCGGCCATGGCGACCAAGCGCCCGGCATCGTTGGTGCAAAAGTTCGCGTCGTCGCCGTACTGCGTGCCGCACTTCGGACAAACTTTCATGGGGCCGACCTGTCTTGCAATGCAGCGGATCTTAAGGACATCCTCGGGCGAAAGCAACCGGAGCAACCATGCGCCTCGTGACCCTCGTGTTCGCCTCTGCCGAGGACTTCCTCGCCGCCTACCACCCCGCCGACGGTGGCACCCTGTCGACGCGCACGCGCACCGACGGAACCATCGGCGAGCACGTCCTGCTCGAGGTGTCGTTTCCGGGGCTGCCGAACCGCGCGCTCGTGCGCGCCGACGTCACCGGCATCGCGTTCGAGCACGGCCTGCGGTTCACGATCGCCGACGAGGACGCCACCACCCGCGACTTCATCCTCGGGATCGCCAACGGCGACGTGCAGGTCGCGGCCGCGATCCACCGCGACCACGCCCGCTTCCCGGCCGGCCTCCGCGCGACCTGGCGGGTCGGGGCCGACGACATCCCGACCACGCTCGAGGATCTCTCGGCCGGCGGGGCGTTCCTGCGCTCGGACACGCCGCCGCTCCTGGGCGCCGAGATCGGCGTGACCATCCTGCCGCCCGCCGGCGAGCCGCTGGCGCTCACCGGCCACGTCGCCTGGATCCGGCAGGGCACCAAGCCGGGCTTCGGGGTCGACTTCGTCCCGGCCCTCGGCGACACCGGCCGCCGGCTCCGGGGCCTGCTGCGGCACGCCTCCGAGACCGCCTCGGTCGACCTCGAGTAGCCTGGGCCAGCTTGGGTTCGTCTCGGATTGACACCCCGGGCTGAGCCGGCTAGAAACGCCCGCTCTCCCACAGGGACTACCGCCATGGCCTCGAACACCAAAGCCTCCGAGAACAAGCGCAAGCGCAACCACAAGAACATGGGCCGCAAGCGCAAGAACAAGCTCGCGCGCCGCTCGACCGTGTCGGCGGCGGAGCTGTTCGCCGTCCTCGGCGAGCCCGGCAAGCCCGCGCCCAAGGCGTGAGCCCCCGCGTCCGGAGCGCCGCGCGCTCGTTCGGTCGAGCCCGGGTCGCCCGGGACCGTCGGATCTTCTTCTCCTGACCGGCGCCCGCGCCAGCGCGGTGCCACCAGCGGCCGATGGCTGGCTACGGGCGTGCGCGACAGCGCGGCGCCACCAGCGTCTCGACCACGCCGCGGCTGACGCCGCCGTGACCGAAGGCGATGACCGCGACCGAGAGGCCCGCGGCGGCCGGTCTGACCAGGCAGACCGAGCCGTGCTGGCTCCGGGGCCGGCATGGCACCAGGTAGCCGCCGCTGGCGGCCGACCAGCGCCCGGGCTCGCGCATCACCGCCGGCCCGCCGCGCGGCCGCTGGGTGAACCGGGCCTCAGCGGCGACCGAGTGCTTGCCCACCGGCGTCAGGGCCAAGGTGGCGCCGGCGCCCACGTCCCAGCAGCCCAGCACCGCCTGCTGGGTCGTGTGGACCAAGCGACGCTGGGCGGGGGGACCGGACGACGCCGCGGCAGCGGCGATCCCCTGGCAGCCGGCCGCCCCCGCGATCCGGCGTCAGGCCGGCTCGGCGCTGACGCGGTCGACCGAGTACACGCCCTTGATGCGGGACAGCGACCGGATCACGGTCTTGAGCTGATCGAGATCCTTCACCGAGGCGTGGAACGTGTTGACCGCGCGGCCCTGCTCGGTGGCGCGGCAGTGGGCCTGGCTGATGTTGACGCCCTGGTCGGTGAACGACTGGCTGATGATCGCCAGGAGGCCGGGCTTGTCGGCGCACAGCACCTGGATCGCGACCTCGTGGATGACCTTGCCCTGCCCGTCCCAGGCCACGTCGATCCGGCGATCGGGATCGAGATCGAGGCCCTTCTCGCAGTCGCGGCGGTGGACCGCCACGCCCTTGCCGCGCGAGATGTAGCCGACGACCGCGTCGCCCGGCAGCGGGCTGCAGCAGCGCGCGAACCGGACCAGGATGTCGTCCTCGCCGTCGACCAGGATCCCGGTCGAGTTCTGGCGGCGCGTGACCTTGCGGATCAGCTGCCGCAGCACGCCCTCGGGCTTCTCGACCTCGGGCGGCGGCTTCTTGCCGACCTCGGTCGGCAGCTTGTCGATCACCTGCGCCACGGTGATCTTGCCGTAGCCGACCTGCAGGATCAGCTCGTCGGCGTCGCCCAGCCGCAGCTCGCGCGCGGCCGCGTCGAGCTCCTTCTCGGCCTTGGCCAGGGTCAGGCTGCGCTTGCGCAGGCCCTTGTCGAGGATGTCCCGGCCCATCGTCAGGGCCCGATCGCGCTGCTCCTTGCGCAGCAGGTAGCGGATCTTGGTGCGGGCCTTGGCGGTCTTGACCAGCGCCAGCCAGTCCTTGTTGGGCTTCTGGTTGGGGTTGGTGATGATCTCGACGGTGTCGCCGTTGCGCAGCTGGTAGCGCAGCGGGACGATCATGCCGTTGACGCGCGCGCCCGAGCAGTGGTCGCCGACGTCGGAGTGCACCGCGTAGGCCAGGTCGATCGGCGTCGAGCCCATCGGCAGCGCCTTGACGTCGCCGCGCGGCGTGAAGACGTAGACCTCGTCGCCGAACAGATCGAGCTTGACGGTCTCGAGGAACTCGGTCGGATCGACGAGGTCCTTCTGGTGCTCCATCAGCTGGCGCAGCCAGGCGAACTTCTTCTCGTCGTCCGACGGCTTGCCCTCCTTGTACTTCCAGTGCGCGGCGATGCCGTGCTCGGCCACCGCGTGCATCTCGCGGGTGCGGATCTGGATCTCGATGCGCTCGCCGCGCGGGCCGATCACCGCGGTGTGCAGCGACTGGTACAGGTTGGGCTTGGGCAGCGCGATGTAGTCCTTGAACCGGCCCGGGATCGGGGTCCAGGTCTGGTGGGCGACGCCGAGCGCCTGGTAGCACTGCATCTGGCTGTCGGTGACGACCCGGAAGCCGATCGCGTCGTGGATCTCGTCGAAGCTGCGCCCGGTCTTCTTCATCTTCTGGAAGATCGACCAGAAGTGCTTGGCCCGGCCCGAGACCTCGCACACGACGCCGTTGGCGAGCATCTCCTTGGTGATCAGCTGCTCGACGGTCGTGATGTACTCGGCGCGCTCGGCCCGGGTCTTCTGGATCTCGATCGCGAGCTGCTCGTACTCGCCGGCGTGCAGGTACTTGAACGACAGGTCCTCGAGCTCGACCTTGACCCACGAGATGCCGAGGCGGTTGGCCAGCGGCGCGTAGATCTGCATGGTCTCGGCGGCGATCCGCTCCTGCTTCTCGGGCGGCATGTGGCTGAGCGTCCGCATGTTGTCGAGGCGGTCGCACAGCTTGACCAGGATGACGCGGATGTCGCGCGCCATCGCCAGCAGCATCTTGCGGAAGTTCTCGGCCTGCTGCTCCTCCTTGGTCGACCACGGCAGCTTGCCGAGCTTGGTGACGCCGTCGACGAGGAACGCGATCTTCTTGCCGAACAGCTCCTCGAGCTGCTCGACCGTCGCCGAGGTGTCCTCGACGCAGTCGTGCAGGAGGCCGGCGCACACCGACGGCACGTCGAGCTTGAGCTCGGCGATGATGCCGGCGACCGACAGCGGGTGGGTGACGTAGGGATCGCCGGACCGGCGGGTCTGGCCCTCGTGGGCCTTGGCCGCGAAGTCGTAGGCGCGGCGAACGACGTCGAGATCGGCGTTGGGATCGTAGGCGGCGATGCTCGACAGGATCTGCTCGAAGCTCATACGGCGGCGGACACCTCGAACTCGCGAGGATACCCGGGCCCGTAGGCCGCAGCCCGCCCCCGCGGCGGCGCCCGACGCCGCCGTACAACCCGCCCCGCGATCGGTCAGCCAGGCCGGGTCGCCGCCCGGTCCGTCAGCCGCCGGTCCGTCAGCCGCCGGTCAGTCAGCCGTGTAGCGGTCGGCGAAGTTCCAGGTGAACTCGAAGGCCTGGCCGCTGCGCCGGACCACGAGCGTCAGCTTGCGCATCTCGGGCGTGAACAGATCGCGCTGGTAGAAGACGAAGTCGGCGTTGCCCCGGAACACCGACAGCGAGCCCAGCGGCGTGCGCCGGCGCCAGCCGTCCTCGTTGATCGCGACGATGTCGCCGTAGTAGTTGCGCTGGGTCGCTGCGGATCTCGTAGTCCCACATGCTGACCATGTGCTTGGTGTGGGCGTGCTCGATGCCCTCGGGCAGGTAGCGGTGGCCTTGATCGTCGACCAGGTACACCTCCCAGGTGCCGAGGTCGGCCCACTCGATCCACTTGTGATCGACCTGCACGTGGAAGCGCAGGCGGTCGCGCGAGACCACCGTGAACGACGCCTCGTTGATCAGCGGGTAGCGCTTGTGGCGCAGCACGCTGACGCGCTGCTCGGCCTCGCGCGGGAGGTTGAGCTCCATGTCGCCGGTGACGATCCGGACGATCTCCGAGTCGCGCAGCGTCTCGGTCGGCTTGACCAGCGGGTTGGGCTGCACGACCTGGGCGTGGAAGGTCCGGGTGCACGCGAGCGAGCCCAGCGCGAGCGCTGCGATCGCGACCAGCGAGAGGGTGCGACGGTTGCTCATGTGACGATCGTCGCGCTCGCCGCGCGCGCGAGTCAAGACGAATCTTCCGTCGACGAATCGTGTCGCACGCGAGGCGCGCCGGCATCGCGCGCGACGTCGCGGCCGTCGCGCCGAGGTCGCGCTTCAGGTCGACGGCCGCGCGCTGGCGATCAGGCGGCGCGCGTGGGCGGCGGGATCGGACGCGGTGTTGGTCGTGCGCACCGCCGCCAGCTCGGCCAGCGGCCAGGGCACGTCGGCCCGGTCGAGATCACCGTAGCGCCGGGTCAGGTACACGGCGACCAGGACGCGGTAGGCCGGCTCGAGCTCGGCGTTGACGATCAGCTCGTCGTACTCGTCGTAGTGGCCGAGCTCGTCGATGGCCTTGCGCAGGCGACGTTCGATCACGTCGGGCGCGTCGGTCGCGCGCGAGCGCAGCCGCGACGCCAGCGTCGCGAGGTCGGGCGGCAGGATGAACACCCGCAGCGAGTCGTGCGGCCACGCCGCCGCCAGCGCGTGCGCGCCCTGGAAGTCGACGTCGAAGATCATGTCGCGGCCGGCCGCGAGCGACGCCTCGATCGGCGCGCGCGCGGTGCCGTAGCGGTTGCCATGGACCACGAACCACTCGGCGAACTCGCCGGCCCCGACCATGCGCTCGAACGTCGCCGCGTCGACGAAGTGGTAGTCGATGCCGTCGCGCTCGCCGGGCCGCTGCGGCCGGGTCGTGAACGACACCGAGAAGTCGAGCGTGTCGTACTCGCGCAGCAGGCGGCGCGTGAGCGTGGTCTTGCCCGCCCCGGAGGGCGACGACACGATCAGGAGGAAGCCACGGCGCGTCACGGCTACTCGAGGTTCTGCACCTGCTCGCGCATCTTCTCAAGCTCTGCCTTCGCTTGGACGACGCGGGCGGAGATCGCCGCGGTGGCGGATTTCGCGCCGGTGGTGTTGATCTCGCGACCGAGCTCTTGAATGAGGAAGTCGAGCCGGCGCCCGATCGGGCCCGACGCCGCCAGCGCCGCGGCCATGGCCTCGACGTGGGCGCGGGCCCGGACCAGCTCCTCGGTGACGTCGGCGCGCTCGACCAGGAGCGCGACCTCCTGGGCCAGGCGCTCGGGCGGGATCGCGCCCGGGGCCAGGGCCCGATCGAGCCGCTCGCGCAGGCGCGCCGCGATCGCCGGCGCGGCCGCGGTCGCGTCCTCGGCGAGGCCGGCCACGAGCGCCTGCACCAGGGCCAGGCGCGCGCCGAGATCCGCCGCCAGGGCCTGGCCCTCGCCATCGCGGTGCCGACACAGCTCGTCGAGGGCTGCGGTCAGGGCCGCCGCCAGCGGCGCCGCGAGCTCGGCCGCGGCGCCGTCGTCGGTCGTGACCACGCCCGGCACCCGGACCACGTCGGCCAGGGTCGGCGGCGCCACGCCGAGCTCGGTGGCCAGCGCGCTCAGCTCGACGAACACCCGCCGCGCCAGGGCTCGATCGAGGTGGGGGCCACCGCCGGCGCCGCCGCGCTCGACCGCGACCACGACCGTCACCGCGCCGCGCTCGAGCCGCTCGCGCACCCGGGCCACGCATTGATCCTCGAGCGCCGGCGCCGGCGCGCCCCGGACCTTGACCTCGAGGAAGCGGTGGTTGACCGCGCGCAGCTCGACCGCCACCTGGCGATCGCCCGCCACGGCGACGCCGCGCCCGAACCCGGTCATGCTGCGCACGCGCCCGGTGATACCACGATGACCGCGCGCTCGCGGTAGGCTGGCGCCGTGCTCGCGCGCTCGTGGATCGCCCTGGTCGTCGTGTGCGCGGCGTGCGATCGCCCGACGCCGGCCGCGGCCCCGCCGGTGCGCTTCATGCACACCCTGGCGCCGCCCGAGGCGGCCGCGCTCGACGAGCTGGTCGCGACCCGGGCCGATCCCGTCGAGAGCACCCTCCTGCCCTTCTCCCCGGGCCGAGGCGGTGCTGGGCGCGACCTTGGCCTCGGCCGACGACTGCCCCGACCTCCTGCGGATCGACGCGACCTGGCTGCCGGCCCTGGCCGGCGCCGGTCGGCTGGCGCCGCCGCCGCCCGAGCTGATCGCCCGCGCCTGGCTGCCCGAGGCCCGGGCGCTGGCGACCTGGGACGGCGCGCTGGCGGCGGTGCCGATGTCCCTCGACGGGCTGGTGTTGATCCGGGCCGCGCGGGCGCCGGCGCCGACGCCGTGGCCGCCGGCCGATCTCGCCCAGCTCGAGGCCGCGGCCGTGACCCTGTCCGGGCCCGGGCGCCACGGCCTGGGCCTGCGCGTCGACGGCTACTGGCTGGTCCCGTTCCTGCGCGGCCACGGCGCCGACGTCGCCGACGGCGCCCACGGCACGCTCGGGATCGACGGCGACGGGGCGCTGGCGGCGCTGACCGAGCTGGCCGACCTGTTCGCGCGCGGGATCGCGGCGCCGCCGCCGGCCCCGGGCGCCGAGGCCGAGCGTGAGGCGACGCTGTTTCGCCGCGGCGCGATCGCGATCCTCGTCAGCGGGCCCTGGGCCTACCCGGCGCTGGCCACCGACGGGCCCGACGGGCTCGGCGGGCTGGCGATCGATCCGCTGCCGGGGGCGCCGCGCGGCGCGCAGCTGCTGGCGGTGCCGACCTGCGCCCGGGCGCCGGCCCGGGCCTGGGCGCTGGCGGCCGAGCTGACCGCGCCCGCGGTCCAGGCCGCGTGGTCGCGTCGCCTGGGCATGGTGCCGACGACGACCGCCGGGCTCGCCGGCGCCGGCGCGCTGGCCCGGGCCACCCACGCCGCGCTCGTCGACGCGCGCCCGCTGCCGCGCCATCGGCTGAGCGCGGCCCTGTTCGACGACCTCACGCCGGCGATGGCGGCGGTGATCGCCGGCGACGCCACCGCGGTCGAGGCCCTGGCCGGGGTCCGCCGGGCCTGGGGCCGGGCGCTGGCGCAGGAGGCCCCGTGAGGCGCGGCTCGCTGGCGGTCCGCGTGATCGGCGTGCTGACGCTGGCCGCGTTGATCCCGACGCTGGCCATCGGCGCGCTGGCGTTCGCGCGCACCCGCGCCGACCTCGAGCGCGAGGTCGTGCGCGGGCACCTGGCGCTGATCCGCGCGCTCGGCGCCGGGCTCGACGCGACGCTCCAGGACGCGCGCCGCACCGTCGAGATCGCCGCCGCCACCTGGGCCGACGCCCGGACCCAGGCCGGCGCCACCGACGACGCCGATCGCCGGGCCACCGAGCGCCTGCTGGCCCGGCTCGACCGCGACGTGCCGGTGATCGCGGGCGTGGTGATCGCCCTGCCTGGCGGCGCGCCGGTCGCCGGCGGCGCGCTGCCGCCCGGGGTCGATCTCGGCGCCCGCAGCTTCGGCGGCTACGTCGGCGACGCCGCGTTCGGCCAGGCCGGCGCCCACGTGCCGCTGGTGGTGCAGGCGCGCAGCCGCACCGGCGAGCTGGTCGCGGTGTTCGTCGCCGAGATCGATCTGGCGTTCGTGGCCGACGCGCTGCGCGGCGCCCGGCTCGCCGCGGCGCCCACGTCACGGTGGTCGACGGCCGCGGCACGACCGTGGCCAGCTCCGACGAGCGCGCGAAGGTCGGCGCGTCGCGGCGCGGCGACGTCGCGATCGATCGCGCGCTGGGCGCGGCCGCCGAGGGCCACCTGACCCGCGCCGGCGAGCTGGCGGTGTTCCGCAGCCTGTCGAGCTACCAGTCGCTGCGCGGCGTGCGCTGGGCGATCGTGCTGACCCAGCCGGAGCGCGAGGCCTACGCGGTCGCGGCGACGACCCGGCGGGTCACGCTCCTGGTCGCGGCGATCGCGCTGGCGCTCGCGCTCGCGGTCGGCGCGTTCCTGGCCGCGCGGCTGACCCGCCCGCTGACCGCGCTGGCGGCCCGCGCCGACGCGATCGCCCACGGCGACACCGCGCCCGCGCCGGCGATCCGCGGCCCCGGCGAGCTCGGCCACCTGGCGGCGCGGGTCGAGGAGATGGCCGGGCGCATCGGCGAGCGCGCCGAGCTGCAGGCGGCGCTGGCCCGCGGCGATCGACTCGCGTCGGTCGGCGTCATGGCGGCCCAGGTCGCCCACGAGATCAACAACCCGCTGACCACCGTGCTCGGCTACGCGGCGCTGCTGGCCGAGGACAAGCCGGCCGACCACGCCGACCGCCCCGGCCTCGAGCTGATCGCGGCCGAGTCGACGCGGATGAAGGCGATCGTCGCCGGGCTCCTGGGCTACGCCCGGGCCGAGTCGGCCCACGATCGCGCCGAGCCGACCGCGCCCGGGGCGATCGGCCGGCTGGTCGCGGCGCTCTTGGCGCCGGTGGTCCGCAAGGCCCGGGTCACGCTGACGGTCGCGCTCGACGACGCACCGGCGATCGCGTTCGACGGCCACGCGCTGCAGCAGGTGCTGGTCAACCTGGTCACCAACGCGGTCCACGCCGCCCCCGACGGCGCCGTGGCCGTGACCTGGAGCCCGATGCCGGGCCAGGCGGCGATCGCGATCGACGTGTGCGACGACGGCCCGGGCGTGCCCGCGGCCGAGCGCGGCCGGGTCTTCGATCCGTTCGTCACGACCAAGCCCGCCGACGCCGGCACCGGCCTGGGCCTGGCGGTGGTCCGCCACCTGGTGACCCGGGCCGGCGCGACCGTCGCCGTCGACGACGCCGCGGGCGGCGGCGCGCGCTTCCGGGTGATCGTCGCGACCGCGCCCGTGGTACCAACCGCCTGATCAACCGTCGGACCTCGCCTTGACCCCACCCACCGATCTGCGCGGCACCATCCTGGTCATCGACGACGAGCGCGGCATCCGCGCGCTGTGCGGCGACGTGCTGCGGCGCGCGGGCCACGAGGTCGAGGTGGCCGAGACCGCCGCCGCCGGCCTGGCCGCGGTCGGCCGGCGCGCGTTCGACCTGGTGCTGTGCGACATCAACCTGCCCGATCAGGACGGCGTGTCGCTCTTGCCCCGGCTGCTCGATCGCGAGCCGGCGCCGACGGTCGTGCTGATCACCGCGTACCCGTCGATCGACACCGCGGTCCGTGGCATGAAGCTCGGCGCCCGCGACTACCTGGGCAAGCCGTTCTCGCCCGACGAGCTGCGGCTGGTGGTCGGCCGCGCGCTGGCCGAGGACGCGCTGCGCCGCGACAACGCCGCGCTGCGCCGGCAGCTGGCGCTCGGCGGGCTGCTCGGCGACTCGGCGCCGATGGTCGAGCTGCGCCGCACGATCGAGAAGGTCGGCGCCAGCGACGCGACCGTGCTGGTCGCCGGCGAGAGCGGCACCGGCAAGGAGCTGGTGGCCCGCGCGCTGCACCTCGCGTCGGGCCGCGGCAGCCACGCGTTCGTGCCGGTCAACTGTGGCGCGCTGGTCGGCTCGCTGCTCGACAGCGAGCTGTTCGGCCACGTCCGCGGCGCGTTCACCGGCGCCGATCACAACAAGCGCGGGCTGGTCGTCACCGCCGATCGCGGCACGCTCCTGCTCGACGAGATCGCCGAGCTGCCGCTCGAGCTCCAGCCCAAGCTCCTGCGCACGCTCCAGGCCGGCGAGGTCAAGCCGGTCGGCGGCACCGAGACCGTCACCGTCGACGTGCGCGTGGTCGCGGCCACCAACCGCGATCTGCGGGCCGAGGTCGCGGCCGGGCGGTTCCGCGAGGATCTGTTCTACCGCCTGGCGGTGATCACGATCGAGGTGCCGCCGCTGCGCAGCCGCCGCGGCGACATCGCCCACCTGGCGCGCGCGTTCGCGGCCGCCGCCGCGCACCGGGCCCGCCGCGGCCACGTCGAGCTGTCCGACGACGCGATCGCCTGGCTCGAGGCCCAGCCGTGGCCGGGCAACGTCCGCGAGCTCGAGAACGCGATCGAGCGCGCGGTCGTCCTGGCCTCGGGCGATCGCCTCGGCGTCGACGACGTGCGCCCGCCGTCGGAGCGCGCGGTCGCGGCGCCGATCGCGGCGCTCGATCCGGCCGGCCCGGTGCTCACGCTCGACGAGCTCGAGCGCCGCCACATCCTCGCGGTGCTCGACGCGTGCGAGGGCGGCAAGACCAAGGCCGCGGCCCTGCTCGGCATCAACCGCACGACCCTGTGGAAGAAGCTGCGCCAGTACGGCCTCGAGTAGGCCGCGGCGCTCGCCGCGGGTCACCCGCTGTCGACGCGGGCCAGGGTCAGCGCCGCGGGTCACGCGCCGTCGACGCGGGCCAGCGTCAGCGCCGCGGGTCACGCGTCTGCGCCGCGGATCACGCGCCGTCGCCGCGGGTCACGCGCCGTCGCCGCGGGCCAGCGTCAGCGCCCGGGTCCGCGCCGTCGACGGGGCAGCGCCTGCGACGCGGGCCACGCGCCTCGGGGCCCCCGGGGCCACGCCGCGGATCACGCGCCGTCGCCGCGGGTCACGCGCCGTCGCCGCGGGTCACGCGCCGTCGCCGCGGGCCAGCGTCAGCGCCGCGGATCACGCGCCAGCGCCGCGGATCACGCGTCAGCGCCGCGGATCACGCGTCAGCGCCGCGGATCACGCGTCAGCGCCGCGGATCACGCGCCGTCGCCGCGGGCCAACGTCAGCGCCGCGGGCGGGCCGCACAGCGGGCAGTGGGCCGTGAACATGATCGGCGGCGCGGCCGCGTCGGGGAACCGGGTCGCGGCCATCACCGACGGCGGATCGAGGCCCTCGCCCAGGCCGCAGCGCGGGCACGGCGTGATCGTCCAGGCCGCCCGCTCGGCCAGGTAGGCCTCGGTCACCGCCAGCGGATGGCGCCCGCCCGGATCGGGCACGACGTGGATCCGCGCGCCCTGGGCCACGCTGGTCAGCGCGCGCGGCTCGCTGAGCAGCGCGCCGACGTAGATCGCCGCGCCGCGGGCGATCGGCGCGCCGTCGGCGCTCGCGCTCGGCCGCGCTGGCGCCGGCACGACCGCGTCGACGCGGACCCAGCAGCCCTCGGGCGGGCGCTGGGTCCGGCGCGGCTCGCCGTCGTGGACCAGCACCTGGAGGTCGTCGGGGAACTGCTTGTGCCAGCGCCCGGCCAGCGCCGGATCGCGGCGCCAGGGCGCGTCGGTCGGCGGCTGTGGCCCGAAGTGCTCGACCCACGGCGGCGCGGTCGGGCGCCCGCTCGCGGCCACCTCGTCGGCGGTCAGGATCCGGCTCGGCGCGCCGATCGGCAGGCGCACCGTGAGGCTGGGGGGATCGTCGGGGCGATCGGCCGGGCCGCCCTTGGCCGACATGCCGGCCTCCCAGTCCATGTAGACGAAGCCGACGAACGGCACGGCGCGCTTCCACGGCGGCTCGGGCAGCACCAGCTCGACCCAGTGCCCGAGGGCGGCGCCGTCGAGCACGTCGGGGCGCGCGGTCACGAGCCCATCGCCTGGCGCAGCAGCGCCTGGTGCGCGTCGCGCAGCCGCCCCAGATCGGCGAGGCCGCGGGCGCGCGCGTCGGCCAGCGGCTCGTCGGCGCCGACCGCCACCCGCACCTCGTAGTAGCTCTTGAGCTTGGGCTCGGTGCCCGACGGCCGCATGATCACGCGGCGGCCCTCGGCCAGCGCGAACACCAGCACGTCCGACGGCGGCAGCCCGTCAGCGCCCAGGGCCAGGTCGCGCACCTGCTCGACGGCGACGTCGCCGAGCGCGGTCGGCGGCGCGCCCCGCACCGCGGCCATGCCGCGCTTGATCGCGGCGATGCCGTCGGCGCCCGGCAGCGTGATCGAGACCTGCTCGGTCACGAACAGCCCGACCCGCCGATAGAGATCGTCGAGGTGCTCGGCGATCGTCCGCCCGCGCGCGCGGTTCCACGCCGCCAGCTCCGCGAACAGGAGCGCCGCCGAGACGCCGTCCTTGTCGCCGACCAGCTCGCCGACGCAGTAGCCGAGCGCCTCCTCGTAGCCCATCACGAACCGCCCGCCGGTGCGCGCCTGCCACGCCAGCGCCTCGTTGGCGATCCACTTGAAGCCGGTCAGCGTCTCCTTGCTGTCGGCGCCGTAGGTAGCGGCGAGGAACCGGAGCATCTGCGACGACACCAGGCTGCACGCCACCAGCCGCGGGCCGGCGCCGGCGTGGGCCAGGAGGTAGTCGGCCAGCAGCACGCCGACCTGATCGCCGGTCAACATCCGGTAACCGGTCGCCGTCGACGCGTCGGGGATCGCGACCGCCAGGCGGTCGGCGTCGGGGTCGTTGGCCAGCACCAGCGCCGCGCGCTCGCGGGCCGCCAGCGCCAGCACCCGATCCATCGCGCCCTTCTCCTCGGGGTTGGGGAAGGCCACCGTCGGGAACGCGCCGTCGGGGGCGCGCTGGCTGGGCTCGGTCGCGACCCGATCGAAGCCCGCGGCGGCGAGCACGCGCTCGACCAGGGCCGCGCCGACGCCGTGCAGCGGCGTGTACGCGATCGCCAGCGCCGCGCGCGACACCTCGGGCGCGACCTGCAGCGCCAGCACCGCCTCGACGTACGCCGACTCCATCGCCGCGCCGATCGCGCGCACCTGGCCCGCGGCCCGGGCCGCCGCCAGCTCGGCCACGGGGATCGGCGCCGCGGCGGCGCGCTCGATCGCGGCGGCGATGCCGCCGTCGATCGGCGGGATGATCTGCGCGCCGTTGCCCCAGTAGACCTTGTAGCCGTTGTACTCGGGCGGGTTGTGGCTGGCGGTCACCATGACCCCGGCGGCCGCCCGCTGCGCGCGCACCGCGTACGCGGTCACCGGCGTCGGCCACTCGGCCTCGGCCAGCCACACCGTGAACCCCGCGGCCGCCAGCACCGCCGCGGTCTCCTCCGCGAACAGCCGCGACTTGTGGCGGGCGTCGTGCCCCACGACCACCCCGCGGGCGCAGGCGTCGGGCACCTCGGCGACCAGGTAGGCCGCGACGCCGGCGGTGACCTCGCGGACCTGCAGCTGGTTCATGCGCTGCGGGCCCGCCGCCAGCACGCCCCGGATCCCGGCGGTGCCGAACTCGAGCCGGCCGCTCATCCGCTCGTCGAGCTCGTCGGCGGCGGTCCCGTCGGTCGCCGCGCGTTCGATGAGCGAGGCCAGCTCGGCGCGGGTCTCGGGGTCGGGATCTCGGGCGACCCAGGCCCGGGCGCGATCGACGGTCGACTCGTTCATGGCCGACGACTATACGCCGGCGCCGGGCCTGCGGTCGCACCTGGGCCGACACGGGCGGCGCGGTCAGGGCCACCGGGGACGCTGCGCGGCGCGTCATCACACCGTGTAGGCCGACACCGACAGATCGCACCTTGTCCGTCGAGGAATCAGCTCCGCGCGGATCCACCTACGGTATCGCCGTGGCGGAACGCTGCTACGACTAGGACAAGCTGACACATGCCCCCCCGGTGCCGGAGAGTCGGCTCACCACCGACCGATGTAGGTGACCGTCGTGCCCAGTCGGGCGTGGTGGTCTTCGCCGGGGCGCAAGTCGTTGCAATGCATGCGACGCGTGGTGCGACGTCTCCGTCGCACGGACAGATCCCCACGTTGGAACGCAATGTGCTCAGGGCCTTGGCTCCACACGATTCCAAAACGAGGGAGCCACTGATGCGCCGTCTTGCTTCTCGCGCTTCGATTCTTCTGCCCCTGGGTCTGCTCGCGCTGGGCGCCTGCGTCATGGCCGATGAGGACACCATCGACGAGAGCGGCACCCCCGTGGCCGGCGACCAGCGCCCCGGCTGGTCGGACGCGAACAACCGCCTGTGCGCGACGCCCGACGTCACCGCGGAGGAGATGACAGCGGTCGATGACGAGGCCAGCGCCTACCTCGCCGCGCACAAGAACGACGTGGTCGCCAACGCCACCGGCGGGACCATCCCCGTCTACTGGCACGTGATCAACAACGGCAGCTCGGCCTCGAGCGGCAACATCTCCGACAGCCAGATCGCCTCGCAGATCAGCGTGCTCAACGCGGCCTACGCCTCGACCGGCTGGCAGTTCAACCTGGTCAGCACCGATCGCACCACCAACGCGAGCTGGTACACGTGCGCTGGCGGCACCTGCGAGACGCAGATGAAGACCGCGCTCCGCCAGGGCTCGGCCGACGACCTCAACATCTACTCGAACAACATGGGCGGCGGCCTGCTCGGCTGGGCGACCTTCCCGTCGAGCTACGCGTCGAGCCCGAAGATGGACGGCGTGGTCATCCTGTACTCGTCGCTGCCCGGCGGCAGCGCGGCGCCGTACAACCTCGGCGACACCGCGACCCACGAGGTCGGCCACTGGATGGGCCTGTACCACACGTTCCAGGGCGGCTGCGCCCGCAAGTCGACCGGTGGTGACGGCGTCTCCGACACCCCCGCCGAGAAGAGCGCGGCGTTCGGCTGCCCGGTCGGCCGCGACACCTGCGCCAACCTCGCCGGCGCCGACCCCATCACCAACTTCATGGACTACACCGACGACTCCTGCATGGACCGCTTCAGCGCGGGCCAGGACACGCGCATGGACTCGATGTTCACGACGTATCGCTTCGGCAAGTAACACCGACGAACGTCCACGTCGCGCGACGCCCGGCCACCCGCCGGGCGTCGGCATTTTCGGGCACGTGCGTGCGAACGCTTGACGCCTCCGGGGGTGAGCGTCGACCATCGATCGATGCGAGTCTTGCTGATGTCGATGGCCGTCACCCTGTGCGCCTGCGGCGGGGGTGGCGCCAAGATCGTCGACGCCAGCCCCGGCGTCGACGCCGGTCCGGTCGACGCCGGCACGATCGACACCCCGGTCGATCCGCCCGACGCGGGGCTCGACGCGGCGATCGGTCACCCCGGTACGGGCACGGTCACGGGTGCGGTGCGGGCCGCGAGCCCCAACTACTCGCTGTACGGCACGCTACGCAGCGGCGACGGCTCGTCCGCGTCGCCGTCGTACCAGCGCCGGGGTGGCATCACCGGAGCCACGCAGCCGTGATCGCGTCGAACCTGACCCGAGGAGCATCCATGCGCACGATCATCGCCACCGCCGTCCTCGCGCTCACCGTGCTCGGCGGCGCGCAGACCGCCACCGCTGGCCAGGGTGACGTGCCGGCGCTGTTCACGCAGACCGGCCGGATGTTCGACGCCGGAGCGCAGCCGGTCGTCGGGGACGTCGCCATGGTGTTCGCGCTCTACGACGTGCCGTCGGGCGGCGCCGCGATCTGGACCGAGGCCCACACCGTGACGTTCGACGACGGATACTTCATCGTCGGCCTCGGCGGGACGACGCCGCTGCCGCTGTTCGACGGCACGCCCAAGTACCTCGGCATCCAGGTCGCCGCGGATCCGGAGATGACCCCGCGCGAGGAGCTGGTGAGCGTGCCCTACGCGCAGGTCGCCGGCGACGTGATCGGCGACATCCACCCGGGCAGCGTGTTCATCGGCACCACCCCGGTCATCGATCAGAACGGCCACTGGGTCGGCGATCCCAGCGGGCTCGTCGGGCCCCAGGGCCCGATCGGCCTCACCGGTCCCGCCGGTCCCGCCGGGGCGGCCGGACCTCAGGGACCCACCGGGCTGACCGGGCTCACTGGACTCACCGGCGCCACCGGGCCGGCCGGCGCGGCCGGCGCGGCCGGCGCCACCGGCCCCCAGGGCCCGATCGGGCTCACCGGGCTCACCGGACTCACCGGCGCCACTGGGCCGGCCGGCGCGGCCGGCGCCACCGGCCCCCAGGGCCCGATCGGGCTCACGGGACTCACCGGACTCACCGGCGCCACTGGGCCGGCCGGCGCGGCCGGCGCCACCGGCCCCCAGGGCCCGATCGGGCTCACGGGACTCACCGGACCCGCGGGCCCGCAGGGGCCGATCGGACTGACGGGTCTCACCGGCCTCACGGGATCCACTGGCCCCGCCGGCGCAACCGGCCCGCAGGGGCCGACCGGACTCACAGGGCCGACCGGACTCACAGGGCCAACCGGTCCGCAGGGGCCGATCGGTCTCACGGGCGCAACCGGTCTCACGGGTGCCACAGGGCCTGCCGGCCCGCAGGGCCTGACCGGCCTCACTGGCCCCGCCGGCGCCACCGGTCCGCAGGGGCCGATCGGTCTCACGGGCGCAACCGGTCTCACGGGTGCCACAGGGCCTGCCGGTTCGCAGGGCCCCATCGGCCTCACCGGCCCCGCCGGCGCCACCGGTTCGCAGGGCCCCATCGGCCTCACCGGCCCCGCCGGCGCCACCGGTTCGCAGGGCCCCATCGGCCTCACCGGCCCCGCCGGCGCCACCGGTTCGCAGGGCCCCATCGGCCTCACCGGCCCCGCCGGCGCCACCGGTTCGAGGGCCCCATCGGCCTCCCCGCCGCGCCACCCCCCCCTCACCGCCCGCCGGCGCCACCGGTTCGCAGGGCCCCATCGGCCTCACCGGCCCCGCCGGCGCCACCGGCGCCACCGGCGCACCGGGGCCAAGCGCGCTCGCGAACTGCCCGAGCGGCATGGTCCAGATCGAGCTGCCGCTGTCGACCCTGTGCTTCGACGTGGGCCCAGCGCTCACCTGGGACATGGCGGACGAGTACTGCTTCGGACAGCATCGCGCGTCGCTGTGCACGCTGACCCAGTACCGCATGGCAGTGTGCCGCGCCGGCGCCGGCGCGCCAGGTCGGGCCTGGACCTCGACGCCGACCGGGAGCGGCGCCTTCGCCACGGTCTCGGGCTGCACCGCCGAGATGGTCTCGGAGGGCTTCTACCAGCTTCAGTTCCAGGCCGCGTGCTGCGCCGAGTGGCCGCGCTACTGATCAGGTCGACGCCCCCCGGGCGTTCACCGCCGGGCCACCTCGTACCCGATGGTCAGCGCGAGCGGCGCGGCGTCGAGCTGATCGATCCGGACCAGCGCGGCGAGCTGGAGCCGGCCTGGCCCGAAGCGCTGCTGCGCGCCTAGCCCGACGCTGGTGCCGAGGTTGTCCTCGCTGGCGCCGGACGGGGCCAGCGCCGCGCGCGCGTGCGCGACCAGGCCGAGCGCGGTGGTCGGGGTCACGCGCCACGCCAGCGACGCGCCGAGCCAGGCGTAGGCGAACGGCCGCGGCGTGTGCGGCTCGGTGTGGAAGGTCAGCTCGCCGCCGACCTCGAGCTGGGCGATCCAGTCAGCGGTCACGCTGCGCGCGCCGCCTGCGATCCGGATCGTCGGGAACGCGTCGTGGTGCGGCTGCTGCGCGAGGTCGACGTCGAGGGCCGAGGGGGCGCGCCAGACGTCGGTCGCTTCGAGCAGCTGCAGCCGCACCACCGGCCGCCAGCGCCCGGGCCGGGGCGACCACCAGCGCGCGACGTCGACGCGCGCGCCGGCGCGGCCGGTGCCGTCGTTGATCTCGACGCCGCGGCGGGTGTCGCGCTCACGCCAGGTGACCGCGCCAAGGGAGATCGCCAGCACCCACCCGGCGCTCGCCAGCCGCACGTGCGCGGTGCCGGCGAGGGCCCGCGACGAGAACCCCGGCGTGCCCTCGACCAGCGCGGCGTCGACCACGAAGCCGACCGCCGTGGTCGGCAGCGGCGCCAGGCCCGGCGCGGTCCAGTCGTCGGCGCGGCTCGACGACGGGACCGCCAGGGCCACCATCGCGAGCACCCCCGCCGCCCGGACGGTCACGGCGCCACCGCCAGCGACCAGGACACGTCGGCGACCGGGTACCACGCGCCCTCGTCGTCGTCGTCGTCGACGACCACGACCGCCGCGCCGGCCGTCGCGGTCAGCGCGTCGGCCGGCAGCTCGAAGCGCAGGGTCAGCCCCGGCAGCTCGCGCGCGCTCATCGGGTAGACGGGACCGGTCGGCGCGCCGTCGCGCGCGGCGGCCAGGCCGAACGACCCCGCCGAGTAGATCTCGCTGCAGCCAAGGCGCAGCGTCACCGACGCGGCGGCCCCGGGCGCGAGCGCGACCGGGGTCACCTCGGTCGCGCGGCAATCCTCCACCGCCATCCGACGATCGGCGCAGGCGCCGACGCCGACGCCGACGCCGACCAACACGCTCACCACGCTCCACGCGATCCGCATGCGCGTCGATATTGCAGTCGACGTGCCGCGACGATCGGCCCGGCCACGGCGCTCGGTGTCCACTGGTCAACACCGCGGTCGCGATCGACCGTCGGGGATTCGGCAGCGTCGCGAGGTCTCCACCGGCGGCGCGGTCCGACCGCGCTACGGCGGCGAGACCAGCGGCGCGCGGAACACCAGCAGCTCGTCGGGGCCGGTGATCGTCCGGTACTGGTTGTCGACGGCGGCGACCACGCGCCCGTCGGGCAGCCGCGCCAGCCCCTCGAGGTTCAGGCTGCCGCGCAGCACCGGCGCCAGATCGAGGACCACCGTCGGCACGATCGTCGCGGCGTCGCCGCCCAGGTCGAACGCCAGGATGCGCGTGACCGCGAAGTGCCGCTCGATCGCCAGCGCGCGCACGCGCTCGCCGTCGCGCCAGCACTCGAGCGCCGACAGCTTGCCGGTCGTGGTCGTGAGCCGCAGCCGCTGGACCGCGCGGCGATCGCGCGCCCGATCGATCGTGACGATCGGCGCCCAGCGCCCGTCGCCGTCGGTGCCCGCGGTCTCGATCGCGATCGCCAGCAGGTCGCCGGCGCTGCACACGCCCTCGGCGCCGCGGTTGGCGCCGACCTCGACGCCGACCTCGTCCTGGCGCAGCTCGATCGGCGGCGCCGTCGCCACCAGCGCGTCGCCGACGCGGGTCAGCGCGAACACCCGCGCGACGCCGTGATCGCGCCCCTCGGTCCCGACCCAGAGACCGTCCGGCGCGATGGCGACCGCCTCGAGATCCTCGTCGGCCGGGACGCCGCGCACCGGCGCCCGCACCGTGGTCGCGCGCTCGCCCTCGAGCGTGATCGCGAACGCCGCCGCGCCCCGCTCGGCGACGGTCCACAGCGTGCCGTCGCCGTCGACCGCCAGGCCCGAGAGGCCGTGGACCCCGCCGGTGTCGATCGTGACCCGGGTGAACAGCGCCGCCGCGGCCTCGCGGTCGAGCCCGGGCCCGCGCGCGCCGCACGCCGCCAGCGTCAGCGCCAGCGCGAACCGCACGCGCGCGATCCTCACGCCGGGGCCCGCAGCACGATCCGCGCGATCTCGGGCGGCGCGCCGACGCGCACCGGCGGTCCCCAGTAGCCGGCGCCGCGGCACACGTACAGCGTCGTGCCGCCCTCGTGGTACAGGCCCGCGACCCGCCCGCCCTGCTGCAGCGCGACCACGTAGTGCCACGGCCACACCTGGCCGCCGTGGGTGTGCCCCGACAGCTGCAGCGCCACGCCGTGGCGGATCGCGTGGACGATCTGCTTGGGCTGGTGCGCCAGCAAGACCACCGGGTGCGCTGGATCGCGGCCGGCCAGCGCGGCGTCGTACCGCGGTGGCGCGCCGAACCGCCCGCCGCCGTGATCGTCGACGCCGGCGAGCACCAGCGCCGCGGCGCCGCGGCGGATCACGACGTGCTGGTTGCGCAGCGGCGCCAGGCCCAGGGTCGGCAGGTGCGCGCGCCACGGCTCGACCCCGGCGTAGAACTCGTGGTTGCCGGTGACGAAGTACACGCCCTCGGGCGCGCGCAGGCCGGCGAGCGGCGCGACGTCGTCGCGCAGCGCCGCCACCCGCCCGTCGACCAGATCGCCGGTCAGCGCGATCACGTCGGCGCCGATCGCGTTGGTCAGCTCGACCACCCGCGCCACGTAGGCGCGATCGATCGTCATGCCGACGTGGAGGTCGGTCACCTGCGCGATCGTGAAGCCGTCGAGCTCGCGGCCCAGGCCCGGGACGGTGACCTCGACGGTCGAGACCTCGGGATCGCCGAGCGCGGTCCGCACGCCGGCCGCGACCGTGGTCGCGCTCGCCAGCGCCGCGGCGCCACCGGTCATCCGCGCCAGCGCCAGCCGGCGGCCGTGATCGATCGGGGCCGCGCGCCGCCAGCGCCGCCAGCCGTGCGCCGCCAGCCGCCCGAGGTCGAGCGCGGCCAGCACGCCGACCGTGACCGCGACCAGCGCCATCCACGGGAAGCTGATCCAGCCCAGCGTCGGGCCCACCCATTCCTGGCCGGCGCGGTTGAGCCAGATCGTCGCCGGCACCGACAGCGCGAGCAGGGCGATCGCGACCGCCGCGGCGCGGCGCCAGCGCCCGGCCACGCCGGTGTCGCGCACGAGCCGCCGCCACAGGTACACGTGGAAGCCGAGCTGGACCGACGTGCCGATGACGATCGGCGCCAGCTGCCCCAGGGTCATCGGCCCTCGCTGGCCGCCGTGAAGATGCTCTTGGCCATCAGGCTCGGCTGCGCGGTCGCGCGCTGCTTGTACACCGCCGCGCGGATCGCGCGCACGCCGGCGTCGTCGGGCGCGGCCGCGGCCGCCCACTCGGCCAGCTGACACGCCAGCGCCAGATCGGTCGCGGCCACCGCCTCGGCCCGGGCCGCGAGCGCCGCGCCGCCGCCGGCCAGCGCCGCCACCTCGGCCGCGAGCGCGCGCTCGCGCGGCGGCAGCAGGTGGGCCGGGTTGCCGTCCCACCAGCCGCCGTAGCGGCGCCAGACGTTGCGGATGATGAACGCCGGATCGTCGTAGACCGGGCGCAGGTACGGCCGCTCGAGCAGCGCGCTCGGGATCGCGACCGACGCGACCACCTCGTCGAGGCAGAGCCCCTGGTTCATCGCGGCCACGGTCTGATCGTGGATCGTGCGCAGGAGCGTCGCGGTCTCGGCCAGGGCCTGGGCGACCCGATCGGCGCCGATGATCGGCGCGCCGTGGCCGGGCAAGAGCACCGCGGGCGCCAGCGCGCGCATCGCGTCGAGCGCGTCGGCCCACTCGCGCACGTAGCGCTGGACCTTCTGCGGGTTGCCGCAGTTGGGCGCGGCCCAGATGAACAGATCGCCGGTGCACAGCACGCGGGCGTCGGGCAGCCAGGCCCAGGTGTGATCGTCGGTCTCGCCGAGCGCGTGGTGCAGCTCGACCTTGACCTCGCCGATCGCCAGCTTCCAGTGGCCGCGGTAGGTGACGTCGGGGTAGCGGTACTCGGTCGGCCACCGGAGGCCCGGCACGCGGAACTGCCGGGTGTTGATCGCGGTGTTCCAGCCGGCGGTCAGCTTGTAGCGATCGAACCGGGCGGCGACCGCCTCGTGGGCGTAGACCCGGGGCCGCGGGCGCCCGGCCGCCACGGCCGCGTCGTCGAACGGCCCGACGCCCATCGCGTGGTCGACGTGCCCGTGGGTGTAGACCGCGGCCACCACCGGCGCGGTCCGCCAGCGCGTGACCTCGGCGAACACCCGCTGCGCGGTCATGAAGCTGCCGGTGTCGATCAGCCCGACGCCGTCGCCGCCGTCGATCGCGATCACGTTGGCGAAGTTGGCGAGGAAGGCCACGCCCGGCGCGACCTCGGTCATGGGCGTGCCCATGCCCCCGGTGATGATCGAGGTGTGGTCAGTCCGGGCCGCGCCGGTCCAGACCGACTCGGCCCACTCGAGCAAGGACGACATCGGGCCATGGTAGCGCGCGATCGCGGCGCTTGGCGGCCCGACCACGCCCCGGTACCATCGGCCGATGGTCCGTCCGTCCCTGGTCCTCGTCGTCGCCGCGGCGGCGTGCTCGTCCCCTGACGCCGGGCAGCCCGACGCGGCCGGCGCGCCGGCGCCCCTGAGCCAGCGGATCAACACGTTCGATCTGGCCGCGGGCCAGGAGTTGACCAACCAGTGCGTGAGCTGGACGCTCGACAACGACACGCCGCTGTTCATCAACGAGGTGAACCTGTCGACCGGCACCGGCTTCCACCACTCCAACTGGTTCTGGGTGCCGGAGACCTCCTACGCCGGCCCCGACGGCGCCTGGCGCTGCAGCGACCGCAACTACGACGAGGCCCTGGCGGCGGCGATGGGCGGCGTGCTGTTCGCGCAGACCACCCAGGCGGTCGACGAGACCCAGGCGTTCCCGCCCGGCGTCGCGATCGCGATCCCGCCCCACGCCAAGATCGTCGCGGGCGTGCACCTGCTCAACACCAGCGACGAGGCCCTGGTCACGCCGCTCGATCTCACGCTCACGCCGATCGCGCCGGCCGACGTCGTGACCCGCCTGGCGGCGCTGTCGCTGACCTACGAGGCGCTCGAGATCCCGCCGGGGCGCACCGCGTCGTTCACCGTCGACTGCCCCCTGGCGGCGCGGTTCGAGGAGGTGATCGGCGGCCCGCTCGACCTCAAGGTCTACTACGCGCTGCCGCACTACCACGACCTCGGCCGCAAGATCGACATCGTCGCCGGCGGCGGCCCGGCCGGCGACACGACGGTGTTCTCGACGATGAGCGCGATCGGCGAGCCGGCCGGCAAGGCGCTGACGCCCGCGTTCGATCTGACCGGCTTCCAGTCGCTGCGGTTCTCGTGCGAGTTCACCAGCGATCGCACCAACACGGTCCGCTGGGGCGTGGGCGACCAGGAGATGTGCGTGATGCTGGCGTTCATCGACGGCCAGTTCAACTGGGGCGGCGGCGTGCTGCAGCGGTCCCCGGTCGGCACGCCCGTCGACGACAACGGCGTGCTGCGCTACAGCCGGCCGTGCGAGCTGTACGCCCTGCCCGCGCACCAGTACTGAGCCGCCACGGAACGGCGGACCAGAGGGGGGGGGAACTGGCGGCGACAGGGCGGCGAGCCGAAGCCGGGGCCAGCACCGGGTCGGTCAGGCCGCACCGGGGAGCCGGAGCGGAGCCGACCCCGGGCCCGGCCGGAGGCGGCGCCGGAGCGAGCCGGGGAGCCGCGGCGCCGGAGTCGGAGCCGGAGCCAGCGCCGGCCCGTCGGCTCAGCGCACGATCGCGGTGGCGCGGTACTCGCCGGAGCGGGTCGCGGTCAGGACCACGCCGAAGCGGGCCTTGCCGGCCTCGACCAGGATCACCATCGCCGCCGGATCGGCAACGGCGATGTGGGTCTGCTGCGTGAACCTGGCCGCCGGCATCACGTCGAAGCGCTTGAGCGGGCCCGACTCGACCAGCAGGCCCTCGTAGACCTCCTTGAGCTCCTCGGGCCGCTCGGCCGCGACCGCGTCGCCGGCGTAGAACGGCGTGCCGCTGACGCGCAGCATGCGCGCGGTCGACGCCGACGAGAAGCCGGCCATCCACATGTTGGCGGCGTAGTCGACGTGCTGGTCCTTGGCCACCGGGCTCGGCGCCGGGGTGGTGTCGTCGGCCGACGGCGTCACCGGGCGCAGGCCGCGGCCGGGCTTGGCCGAGCGCGCGAGCTGGCTGTCGTCGAGCGGCTCGGCGTTGGGCACGCTCGACAGGATGTACGGCTCGACGTTGAACGTGCCGCACTGGCGCCAGTTGCGATAGAAGCCCCAGCGGAAGTACACGCGGCCGTCGGCGGAGCGGATCACCTCGGGCGTCTCCTCGAACGGCGACGCCGAGATCAGCGTGTCGATCGCGGCCACGTCGAACTCGAGCCGGCCCGAGCTGTGGGTGATCGTGGTCTTGTGGACGGTGCCGTCGGGGTTCACCGACGCCTCGATGACCGTGTACAGGTCCCAGTTGTTGAGCGGGTGGCTCGACGACTCGCCATCGAGGTGGGCCAGGAAGCCGAAGCCCCACAGCTCGTGGACGCGCCGGTGCATGCGCGCGATGTAGACCGCGAACGGCGACGCCCGGGTCTTGAGCGCGGTCTGGTTGCCGGGCTTGACGTCGGGCGTGAAGTTCTCGAGCGAGCTCTTGATCGCCTCGAGCTTGCGCTCCCAGCGGCCCTTGTGCGCCGACATCCGGGCCTTGGCCAGCACGGTCTCGCGGTCGGCCTTGTCCTTGCCGACCGCGCGCTCGTAGTCCTGATCGTCGAGCGGCAGGTTCAGGCCCGGCAGGCCCTTGGGCCCAGGCCGCTTGCCGTCGCCGCGCTTGTCGTCGAGCAGCTTGCCGCGCCCGCCGATGCCGCGCATCGCCAGCAGGCCCGGGTTGCGATCGCCGCCGTCGCCGTCCTGGCCGTCGTCGCCGGCCTCGCCGACGATCTGGCCCTTCGCGGCCTTGTCGTCGCCGCTCTTGTCGCTCTCGCGATCGCGGTCGGTGAACTCGCTCTCGGTGGTCTCGAGCGACGCGATCCGCTCGTCGGGGCCGCCGATCTCGGGGCTGGTAGTGTCGGGCGACTGCTCGCTCGGCGGGGTCGCGCCGTCGGCCTGCTTCTCGAGGTTGGTGTCCTTGGCCGCGGACTCCTCGGCCACGTCGCGGTTCTTGTCGGACAGGTGGGTCGCGTCGTCGGGCGCGTCCTTGACCTCGTTCTGATCCGGCACCTCGACCATGCGCAGGTTCGACGGCGGCGGCTGGACGGGCGGCTTGGGCGCGGCGGCCTCGGGCGGCGGCGGCGGCGGCGGGGTCGGCGGCTTGATCTCCGGCGGCGGCGGCGGCAGCGGCGCGATCGCCACCTCGAGCGGCTCGTCCTCGAGCTTCTCGGCCTCGATCGGCGGCGGCGGCGCCACCGGCCTGGGCAGCTCGGGGAGGCTGAGATCGGGCTGCGCCACCGACGGGACCCACGCCACCTCGAGCTCGCCGGCCGGCAGGCCGAAGCTGGCCAGGACCTTGCGGTCGACGAACATCATCGCGTCGCACACCAGCACGTCCTCGCCCCGCCCGACGCAGCCGTCCCAGCCCTCGAAGGTCATCTGGTCGCCGCGCACCGCGGTCAAGGTCACGTAGGTGTCGCGCGGCAGGTCGACCCGACAGGCCTTGGCGCCGGTGCAGCGCCGGAGCAGCCTGCCGCTGCCGACCTCGGTCACCAGCACCACGCCGTCGCCGTCGCCGCCGATCCCGACGGTGAGCGTCCACGGCTCCGGAGGCGGCACCGGCCGCAGCGCCTGGTAGGCCCCGGCCGCGCCCAGCTGGACCCCGGCCGAAACCAACAGCGCTGGCCCGATCAGCCAGTGCTTCCGGTACGGACGAACCCGGGCCACGGCTCAGTGTGACACGGCCGGCCCGCGGTGGGGACCAGTCGTGTTTGCAGGCGCTGGCACGGGTGCCACGCCCAGCCGCCAGGGTGTCCCACCGCTCGCCGGGTGTAGGTACTCCGCCACGCTCAGTTCGACGCCCGGGCCGGCCGCCGGGTTGCCCGCAGCGCGGCGACGACGATCGTGCGCCGCGTCGGTCGGCTGGAAGATCCTGGGCCTGAGCGCGCTGCCCAGCCTCCAGTTCTTTCCCTGACGAGACCGGGCGCGGATCGGTCCGGGCCGACGCCGCGCCGGCGGGCGCCGCGGCTACAGCTTGCGGTAGACGCCGACGACGATGCCGATGATGTCGACCGACTTGAACTCGGACTTGCGCACGATGATCGGCAGCATGTTCGTGTTCGCCGGCTGGAACCGGATGCGATCGCCCTCGGGGTAGTAGCGCTTGACCGTGGCCTCGCCCTCGATCATCGCCACGACGATGTCGCCGGTGCGCGCGGCCGCGGTCTTCTTCACGAAGACGTAGTCGCCGTCGAAGATGCCGTCGTCGATCATCGACTCGCCGACGATCCGCAGGCCGAACACCTCGCGGTGCCCGCCGAGCAGCACGCGATCGACCCGGACCGAGTCGGTGGCCTGCTCGACCGCGAGGATCGGCTGGCCCGCGGCGACCTTGCCGAGGATCGGCACCTCGGCGAGATCGTCGTCGTCGCTGATGAGGTCGACGTTGCCGACCGTGCGCCGCCGCTCGGCCAGGGACACCACGTTGGCCATCGCCACCGGGCGCATGGCCCGGGACTTCAGGTCCTCGCGGCGCAGGTGGCCCTTCTTCTCGAGGGCCTTCAGGTGGTCGTTGACGCCGTTGGTCGACTTGATGCCGAAGTGCTCGCCGATCTCGCGGAGCGTCGGCGGGAACCCCCGTCCGTTGATGGATTGTGAAATGAAATCAAGAATCTGCTGCTGGCGGTCGGTCAGAATGTCGGCCATCGGTCATCTCCCCTTCTCGTACCTGAACACAAGGACGGTACTGAACGCCCTATCACCTGTCAAATTTGCGAGCAGATATTCGTGGGCCGGGGCGCCCCGTGACACGGGCCCCGCCGCGACGGTATTGGTGGTCGATGCGCGTCGTCGTCGCCCTGGCGCTGTGCGCGTGCGCGCTCGGGCTGGCGCACGCGGCGACGCCGCGCCTGCGCGAGCTGTACCTCGCCGGCGACCTGGCGGAGCTGCGCCGCCGCGGTGAGGCCGCGCCGATCGCCGGGGTCCGCGACGACCTCGCCGCGACCGATCGCGCGACCGCGTACGCGGCGATGGCGGCGGTGGTCGGCCACGACGACGCGCCGCTGGCGTTGACCGCGCTGGCGCAGATCGCGGGCGGCTGGGATCGGGCGCGGGCGGCGCCGGCGACCACGACCGCGCGGCGGATCGTGGCGACCCTCGACGACGCCCGGGCGATCCGCGACGACCTCGACGACGATCTCCTGGCCGAGGCCGCAGCTGCGTGGCTCGCGGTGGCCGATCGCGCCGATCGATGGTCCGACGTGCGCGCCGGCGCGCTGGGGATCGCGGTGGCGCTGACCCAGGCCCGGGCCGCGACCGCGGCGACCGCACCCGACCTGCCGGCGCTGCTGGCGCCGCGCTACGTCGACGCCGACCCCGAGGTGCGCCTGGCCGCGCTCGAGAGCACGCCGGCGCCGGTGCCGGCCCCGCTGGTGGCGCCGACGATCGCGCGGCTGACCGGTGACCCCGTGGCCGCGGTGCGCCTGGTCGCGGCGCAGGTGCTGTGCGCCGTCGACGCCGAGGCGGCGATCGCCGCGATGGGCCCGGCCGGCCGGGCCGCCATGGTGGCCGCGGTCGCCGGGCCGCTCGATCGCCCGGGCGCGTTGCTCGACCTTGCCCGATGCCTGGCGGCCGACGACGATCCCGCCTCGGCCCGGGCGCTGGCGACCCTGCGGCAGCGGGCGCCGCGCGCGCTGCGGGCGCCGCTGGCGGCGCTGGCGCGACGGCCGCGCCCATGAGCGAGCGCCGGCTCGGGCGCGTCGCCGGCCTGGTGTCGCTCGCGACCTTGCTGTCGCGGGTGCTCGGGCTGGTGCGCGAGCAGGTGTTCGCGGCCATGCTCGGCGCCTCGAACCTGGCCGACGCGTACATCGCGGCGTTCCGCCTGCCCAACCTCCTGCGGGATCTGCTGGCCGAGGGCGCGCTGTCCCAGGCGTTCATCCCGTCGTTCCGGGCCGAGCTGACCCAGCGCGATCCCGCCGCCGCGTACCGGCTGGCCGCGCGCGTCGCCGGCAACGTGATCGTCGTGGTCGGCGGGCTGGTCGGGCTGGCGATGGTGTTCGCGCCCGGGCTGGTCGCCAGCATGGTCGGCGACTTCGACACCGTGCCCGGCAAGGTCGACCTGACCGTCACGCTCACGCGCGTGATGCTGCCGTTCCTCCTGCTCGCCAGCCTGACCGCGATCGCGATGGGCATGCAGCAGGCGCAGGAGCGCTACGCGGCGCCGGCGCTGTCGCCGGCGACGTTCAACCTGGTGGCGATCACCGTCGGCGTCGGCCTGCACGCGTCCGGCCTGCCCGGCCGCGGCGTCGTGATCGGCTGGGCGCTCGGCACGGTCGTGGCCGGCGTCGCGCAGCTCGCGGTGCAGCTCCCCGGCCTGTGGCGGCTGGGCTGGCGGCCGCGGCTCGGCCTCGATCTGCGCCTGCGCGATCCGGCGGTGCGGCGCGTGGTCCGGGTGCTGGCGCCGGCGATCCTGGCGGCGGCCGCGGTCCAGCTCAACGTCTTCATCAACACGATCTACGCGTCGGAGGATCCCGGCGCGGTGTCGTGGCTGGCCTACGCGTTCCGGTTCCTGCAGCTGCCGATCGGCGTGTTCGGGGTGGCGATCGCGACGGTGTCGACCACCCGCTACGTCGACGCCGCCGCGCGGCGCGACGACGCCGCGCTGGCCCGCCACGTCACCGACGGCCTGCGGCTGGTGGCGTTCCTGTGCGTGCCGGCGATGGTCGGCCTGATCGTCGACGCCGAGGCGGTGATCCGGCTGATCTACCAGCACGGTCGGTTCGCGCCGCGCGACACCGCCGCGACCTCGATCGCGCTGGATCTGTACGTGCTGGGCCTGCCGGCCGACGCCGCGGTCAAGGTCATGGCGCCGGTCTGCTACGCGGTCGACCGCACCCGCCTGGCGGTGATCGCGTCGGTCGTGGCGGTGGCCGGCAACCTGATCGCCAACGCCACGCTGCACCTGCGCTACGGCTACCGCGCGCTCGCGCTGGGCACCGCGATCGCGGCGATCGTCAACGCCGGCATCCTCTACGCCGGCATCCACCGCGCGATCGTGCGCCTGCCCGGCCGCGAGCTGGCCGCGCACCTGGCCCGGGTCAGCGCCGCCGCGCTCGGCATGGGCGCGTGCGCGTGGGTCACCGAGCGCGGGCTCGATCGCGCGATCGGTCACCACGGGCTCGGCGCGCGCGCGCTCGACGCGCTGGCGCCGGTGGTCGTGGGCGCGGCGGTCTACGCGCTCCTCGCTGCGTGGCTCGGCATCGCCGAGGTCCGCCCGCTGATCGATCGGCTGCGCCGGCGCGCGCGCTGACACCCGGGCGCCGGCCGCGGTGCTACCGTCCGGCCATGGGGGGCACCGATCGCAACCGGGTCGCGTTCGAGACCGCACGGCTGGCGCTCGCGCGGCTGCGGATCGGCGCCGACGCCGCCGACCACGAGGTCGCGCTCCTGGGCGCGCTGCAGCTGTGCGCGCACACGGTCAAGGTCGAGCGGGTCGGGTTCTGGCGCTTCGCGCACGATCGGACCGTGCTCGAGCTCGCCCTCGGCTACGCCCGGTCGTCGAGCGATCGCAGCTCGGGCGAGGTGCTGCTCGGCTCGCGCCACCCGACCTACTGGGCCGCGATCAACGAGCGCCGGCTCATCGCCGCGCACGACGCCCAGCACGACCCCGCGACCGCCGAGCTGGCCGCCCGCTACCTGATCCCGCTGGGCATCACGTCGCTCCTCGACGCGCCGGTGTTCCGCGCCGGGGAGCTGGTGGGCGTGGTGTGCTTCGAGCACGTCGGCCCGGCCCGGACCTGGACCGCCGACGAGCTGGCGTTCGCGACCACGACCGCCGACGTCGTCGCGATGGCGCTCGAGCAGGCCGACCGGCTGCTGGCCGAGGCGGCGCTGCGGGTCCAGACCGGCCGCCTGGCCGCGGCCGAGAAGCTCGACGTGATCGAGCGGCTGTGCCGCGGGCTGGCCCACGACTTCGCCAACGTCCTGCTCGCGGTCGAGCTGGTCGGCGGCCGCCTGGCCCAGCGCGGCGACGCCGAGCTGGCCGAGAGCCTGCGGGGGTGCGCCCAGGTCGGCGGCAACCTGGTCGGGCAGCTGCGCCGGTTCGCGGCCCGCGGCGAGGACGCGCCGCCGCGGCTGGCGGTGCGCGCCGTGCTCGAACGGATGGTGCCGATCGTGGTCACGCTGGTGCGCGACACCGCCGCGGTCGAGGTCGAGGTCGAGGGCCTGCCGCCCGACGCCGAGGCCGCCCTGGCGCCGACCCACCTCGAGCAGATCATCTTGAACCTGTGCCTGAACGCGCGCGACGCGATCACCGCGCCCGGCACGATCCGGCTCCGCGCCCGCGCCGACGACACGGCGGTCGTGCTCGAGGTCAGCGACGACGGCGCCGGGATCCCGCCCGAGCTGCTCGAGCGGATCTTCGAGCCGTACTTCACGACCAAGGCCAGCGGCACCGGCCTGGGCCTGGCCACGGTCAAGGCCATCGTCGACGAGGCCGACGCCGCGATCGAGGTCGGCAGCGTCGTCGGCCGCGGCACGACCTTCACGCTGACGCTGCCGCGCACGTGACGCGGGCGCGCGGCCCCGCGCGCGTCACACCGTGAAGATGGCCGAGCCCCAGGTGAAGCCCGAGCCGAACACCGTCGACAGCACCCGGTCGCCCTTCTTGACCTTGCCGGCCTTGCGCCAGTGGTCGATCGTCAGCGGCACGGTCGCGGCCGTGGTGTTGCCGTAGAACTGGATCGAGTTGAGGCACTTCTCGGCCGGCACCTGCGCCAGCTGCGCGACCTGCTCGTTGATGCGCAGGTTGGCCTGGTGCGGGACGAACCAGTCGATGTCATCCCAGGTGAGGCCGGTGTCGGCCAGCGCCCGCTGGGTCGCGAGGTTCATCTCGCGGACCGCGCGCACGTAGACGCGCTTGCCGTCCATCTGCGGGTAGATGTCCTTGTTCACCTCGAGATCGCGGGTGTCGTACGCGATGTACGGCGCCTTGGTGATGTCGAAGATCTTGATGTACAGGTTCTCGGCGCCGGTGCCGTCGGCGTGGACCTTGGTGTAGATGACGCCGCTGCGCGGGTCGTCGGTCGGGGCCGGCCCCAGGACGACCGCGCCGGCGCCGTCGCCGAACAGCACGGTCACGTCGCGGCCGCGGTCCGAGAAGTCGATCGAGTGGCTGTGGATCTCGGCGCCGACCAGGAGCACGCGCTTGTACAGGCCGGTCTTGATGAAGGCGTCGGCCATCTGCATGCCGTACAGGAACGCCGAGCACTGCTGGCGGATGTCGTAGCAGGGGCACGAGGTCTTCTCGGAGATCCCCAGCTTGCGCTGCAGGAACACGCCGACGCCGGGGAAGAAGATGTCGGGCGAGAGCGTGCCGACGATGATGCAGTCGATCTCGGCCGCGGCCACGCCGGCGTCGTCGAGCGCGCGCTTGGCGGCCTCGGCGGCCAGATCGCTGGTGGCGACGCCGGGCGCGACGTAGCGGCGCTCGCGGATGCCGGTCCGCTTCTGGATCCACGCGTCGTCGGTGGTCATGGTCTGCTCGGCCTGGCGCGTGTGGCTCCCGTCGAGGAACCGGAGCTCGTCGTTGGTGACGACGCGTTCGGGCACGAACGAACCAAGCCCGAGGATGGCGGTACGGATCATTTGGCCGTGGTACCGCGCGGCCCGCGCGACCGCCAACCAGGCGTCGTCACGAGTTGGTCACGGCGCGCTGGCGCACCGCGTCGGGATCAGGCAGCTTCCGAGGGTGCGCCCCTGGGTGACGTGTCTCACCGCGGTCGTCGTCCTCGGGCTCGCGCCCGCGGCGGCGGCGCCCCCCGACGGCCCGGCCCTGTACGACCGGCTGTGCCTGCCGTGCCACGGCGCGCGCGGCGACGGCCGCGGGCCGGCGGCGCCCTGGCTCGACCCGGCGCCGCGCGACTTCACCGCCGGCGCCTGGAAGTGGACCACCACCGGCGACGCCAGCCTGCCGGCGCGCGCGGATCTGCGCGCGACCATCCGCTGGGGCGCGCCCGGCGCCATGCCCGGCTTCGGCGCGACCCTGGCGCCGGCGGAGCTCGACGCGGTGGTCGACGTGGTGCTGGCGCTGGCGGGCCTCCCGCCGGATCCGACCGCGGACGCGGACGCCAGCGACGACGAGCGCGCCGCGGTCCTCGGACCGGGCGACGCGGCCGCTGGCGGGCGGCGCTTCGTCGAGCTCGGCTGCCCGGCCTGCCACGGCGCCGACGGCCGCGGCGACGGTCGGGCCCTGCCCAACCGGTTCGGCGAGCCGGCGCCCGCGCGCGACCTGGTCGCGGTCGGGGTCCGGCGCCCGGCGCCCGATCGAGCCGCCGCGGTGATCGCGACCCTGCGCCACGGCGTCGGCGGCACGGCGATGCCGTCGTTCCCGCTGACCGATCGCGACGCCGCCGACCTGGCCGCGTTCGTCGTCGGCCTGGCGGCGCCGCGCCCCGGCCTGCCGCCGCTCACCGCCGCGACGATCGCGCGCGACCGCGCCGCCCGCGCCACCGCCGGTGGCTATCGGCCCGGGGCCGACGACGATCCCGACGGCGCGCCGTTCGGCCACGCGCTGCCGCTGCAGGGCCCGGCGCCGGCCGCGCTGGCGCCGGCCCAGGCGTCGCTGTCGTCGCGGCAGTGCGCGCGCTGCCACGCCAAGCAGGTGCGCGAGTGGACCGGCACGATCCACGGCGCGGCGGCGTCGCCGGGCCTGCTGGCCCAGACCACGCGCATGACCGACGGCGCCGCGGTCGAGTCGTGCCTGCGCTGCCACGCGCCGCTGGCCGAGCAGCAGCCGCGCCTGCGCCCAGGCCAGCGCGTCGCCGGCGCCGCCGGGGACGACTACACCGCGAGCGCCGCGTTCGCTCCGGCGCTGCAGCAAGAGGGCCTGACCTGCGCGGCGTGCCACGTGCGCGCGTGGGAGCGCCTCGGCCCGAGCGGGCGCGCGCCGTCGCTGCTGCCGCTGCCGGGCTACCCGGTGCGCGCGCTGCCGGTCTACGAGCGCGCCGACTTCTGCATCGGCTGCCACCAGCTCCCGGCCCGGCTCGCGGTCGCCGGTCGACCGCTGCTCGACACCTACCGCGAGTGGCTGCTGGGCCCGTACATGGCGCGCGGCGTCCAGTGCCAGCACTGCCACATGCCCAACCGCGAGCACACGTGGAAGGGCGTCCACGACCCCGAGACGTTCCGGCAGGGCATCGCGGTGGTCGCGGTCGCGGCGCGCGGCCGCGACGGCGCCGTGACCGTGCGCGCGCGGATCACCAACGTCGGCGCCGGCCACTACCTCCCGACCACCCCGACGCCGGCGGCGTGGCTGTCGGTCGAGCTCGTCGACGCCACCGGCGCCCTGGTCCCGGGCGCGATCGCCGAGCGCCGGATCGGCCGGGCGATCCGCTTCGCCGGCGGCGCGTTCGTCGAGGACGAGGACACCCGCATCGCGCCCGGCGCCAGCCTCGAGCTGGCCGGCGCCTGGCGCGGCGGCGCGGTCGCGCGCGCGGTCGCGGCCCGGGTCCGGGTCCGGGTCCGGCCCGACGACTACTACGAGGGCCTGTACCGGCAGCGGCTGCGCGGCCGGCTCGCGCCCGACGTCCGGGCCATGTTCGAGGCGGCGCTGGCCCGGGCCGAGGCCAGCCCCTACGTCGCGTACCAGGACGACGTCGCGATCACCACGGCAGCGCCGGCTCGGTCGCCGACGCCGGCGCCGGGATCCCCAGCAGCGCCGCCACGGTCGCGGTGACCGCCAGCGCCGACACCGGCGCGGGCTCGGTGCGCGCGCGGGCCCCGGGCGCGTAGACGATCACCGGCACGGTCCGATCGTCGTCGGACGGCGCGTCGTGCGACGTGCCGGCCGGGAAGCTGGTGACCAGGCCGCCGTCCTCGGGCCACACCAGCAGCTCGCCCGACTCGTCGGGCACGGTCGACAGGCACGCGCGCCGCGCCCGCTCCGGCTGATCGGCGCACGCGCCCGGCACCATCGGCACGACCGCGAGGACGCCCGGCACCGCCGCGACCGCGGCCGCCATCGCCGCCAGCACCTCGGCCCGCCGCGGCGACGCCGCCAGCGCCGGGCGGACGTAGATCATCGCCGACGACACCGCCGCCACCCAGTCGCCGTCGCCGAGCAGCGCGGTCGCGGCGGCCTCGGCCGCGGCCTCGATCGTCGCCGGCGGGATCCGCGGTCCGCCGGTGCGGTCGGGCATCCGGGTCGCGCCGTGATCGCTGGTCAGCACCACCGCGTAGCGGCCGCGCCCGACCCGCACGTCGAGCACGTCGAGCAGCCGGCCGAGCTCGCGATCGAGCCGCCGCTCGAGATCGAACATCTCCCACGACTCCTGGCCCCACTGGTGGCCGACGTAGTCGTGGGCCGACAGCGACAGCGCCAGCAGATCGGGCACGTCGTCGGCGCCGAGCTGCTCGCCGGCGAGCGCCGCGATCGCCGCGTCGACCTCGATCGTGTCGAGGAACGGCGTCAGGCGCAGGGCCTTGGCCGGATCGCCCATCGCCGCGAGCCGGTGCGGGAACCGCGCGTCGGTCTCGCCGGGGCCGTCGTCCTCGACGCCGGTGGCGGCCGCGACCGCGGCGGGGTCGTCGAGCGCCCAGACGTCGTCGAGCACCGGCGCGATCGGGTGGGCCGCGCCGAGCGCGACCGCCCACGCCGGGACCTCGCCGTAGGCCACGCTGGTGGTCATCGCGACCGCGGCCGGCTCGTACCACAGCACCACGTCGGGGCGGCGCCCGGCGACGAAGCACGCGGCCCGGGCCTTGCCGCCGATCGCGACCGAGCGCCCGCGCCCGCCGGTGGCGGTCCGCAGCGCCTCGGCCAGGCCGTCGACCCGCAGCGCCGCCGACGACGCGCCGGCGACCTTGGCGAGGCGTGCGCCGTCGAGCCCGAGCACCGGGCTGGCGGGGTCGTCCTCGGCGGCGCGCTCGACCCCGGCGCCGCGCCGGTACCAGGCGTTGGCGACGACGCCGGTCACCGCCGGCGACGCGCCGGTGCCGATCGCCGCGTGGCCGGGCGCCGTGAACGTGATCGCGTACGGGTACTCGGCCCGCGCGAAGTGGACGCCGTCGGCCAGGAGCCGCGCCAGCCCGCGGGTGTACGCGCCGCGCCGGGCCGCGAGCCCCCACGCCGGCAGCTGATCGATCACCACCAGCACCACCAGCCGCGGCGCGGTCGCCGGGCCGGCGGGGGCCGGCGGCGAGGTCGTCGACACCGGCGTCGACACCGGCGTCGACGCCGGCGTGCACGCCAGCGCGGCGCAGGAGAGCGAGAGCAGGGCCGCGGGCGAGCGCACGCCCGACCCTACACCGCCCGCCGATCGCGCGTGACGCCGCGGGCGGCTTGGCATAGCGTCCCCCCGATGCGCCGCCTCGCCTTCGCCCTCGCCTGCTGTGCCACCGCCTGCGGTGGAGACGACGCCGCCAGCCCGGACGCCGGATCGCTGCCGCCGATGGCCGATCCCAGCCGCGACGTCGTCGCGACGCGGCTGGCGATCGATCTGACCGAGCTGACCGGCACGGCGACGATCGAGCTCGCCGCCGGCGCCGGCCCCGGCGCCAGCCTCGAGGTCGGCGATCTCGACGTCCGCGCGGTCCGGATCGGCGACACCCCGATCGAGTTCGCGATCGCCGACGCCCAGCTCGACCTCGGCGTCGGCGCCGACCCGGTCGCGGTCACGATCGAGTACGGCTGGCGCTACCACAACAACGCCGACGGGGTCGACCAGAGCGGCTTCACGCTGACCTGGCCGTACTACTGCGGCAACGTGTTCCCGTGCCGGTCGGAGCCCCGCGACGGCACGCGCTTCGAGCTGGCGCTGACCGGCGTGCCGGCCGGCGCGACCGCGGTCTACCCGGCCGAGATCACCGCCGACACCGCCGCGTACCAGCTGGCCTGGGTGGTGGGCCCGTACCAGCGCACGTCGCTGGGCATGACCAGCGCCGGCACCGAGGTCGTGGTCTGGCACCACGCCGGCGAGGCCGCGGCGGCCGCCGCCGGGACCAAGCACCTGCGGGCGGCGTTCGACTGGATGGAGCAGCACCTCGGCCCGTACCGGTTCGGCTCGGTGGTCGGCTCGGTCTCGGCCCACTGGGGCGGCGGCGCCTACGGCGGCATGGAGCACCACCCGCTGTGGCACGTCGCGTCCGACGCGCTCGGCGACGAGAGCGTCCACGTCCACGAGGCCGCCCACGGCTGGTTCGGCGACGGCATCCGCCTGGCGTGCTGGGAGGACTTCGTCCTGTCCGAGGGCGCCGCCACCTACTACGAGGCGCGCGTCGTCGAGGAGGTCGGCGAGCCAGGCGCCGGCGCCGCGGCCTGGGCCACGCTCGATCAGGAGCTGGTCAACATGCGCGCGGCCGGCGGCGGCGGCGTCGCGTGGCCGGCCAGCTGCGGGATGGTCGACGTGCTGACGATCTTCTCGCGCGTGCCGTACGTGAAGGGCGCGCTGTTCCTGCGCGCGGTCGAGCGCAAGATCTCGCGCGTGACCTTCGATCTGGTCATGCGCGAGTTCTACGACCGCCACGGCGGCGGCGCCGCGGGCGTGACCGATCTGGTCACCACGATCCGCGAGATCGGCGGCTACGACGCCACCGCCTGCGCCGCGAGCTGGCTCGGCGAGCGCGCGGTCCCGACCGACCTCACCTGTCCCTGACGCGCGTCACCGGCGACGCCGCGGGCGACCACCCCGCGCGCGACCTCACCGCCAGCGGCCTCACCAGAACACCGACCGGTTTGAATGCCGTCGCGAGACGCGGACGTGCGAGGCAGATCCGGGCGCACGCCCGAAGCGCAGCGAGGAGCGTCGGGACCTACGTGACGAGCGAGCATCGGACGTACGCCCGGAGGTGCCCGCAAGGTCGCGTCGCAGCAGGCACTTCAAAGCGGTCGGTGTTCTAGACACGACCTCGACGCCGACCGTCCGTGCAGAGGTACCCCGCCGCCGCCGCATCGCGCTTCGGTCGGTGTTCTAGACACGACCTCGACGCCGACCGTCCGTGCAGAGGTACCCCGCCGCCGCCGCATCGCGCTTCGGTCGGTGTTCTAGACACGACCTCGACGCCGACCGTCAGGAGCGCTGCGGATCCCCCCGGCTCCGCAGCGCTCCGTCCCCTCGCCTGGTGGCGCGCCCCCCTCGAGCGCGCCATCACACACGTCGCGCACCAGGACGCGTCAGACCGCGTCGCGCTCGCCCTGGTGCTGCTGCAGTTGTTCCTGCTGGAGCTGCTGCTGCTGCTCCTGCTCCACGCTCGACGCGAACAGGCCCTTGGGGCCCTGGTTCTCGGTGTACTGGACCGGCTGGCCCTGGATCAGGGTCCGGAAGCCGTCGCCCGAGATCGCCGAGTAGTGCACGAACACGTCTCGCCCATCCTCCGATCGCGAGATGAACCCGTAGCCCTTGGCGTCGTTGAACCACTTCACTGTTCCGTTCGCCATCGTTACTCCTCCAGGTCGTCCTCACGGCCCCAAGGACCGCCGATCTCGTTTCATCACGGGTCGGAGGACTTCTCAACGAGACGATTCGAAAACCGGCAACGGGCTGGAATAGTGTGACGGCACTAAAAAAAGTGCCGCCGACCTGCGACGCGCCGCCACGCCGCGTCGACGACGAGGCGCGCCAGGTGCCCCGTCCGCGCCCAGCGGTCGGTCAGGCGGTCGCGATCACGGCCGCGGGTCGTCGGACGCGCAGCGCCACCGCGCGGTCCCCACGCCGCCCAGCTCGATCGCGGCGCCGCAATCGATCGCGTGGGCGCGGATCGAGCGGCCGTCGAACGAGATGCCGTTGGTCGAGGCGGCGTCGATCATCCACAGCCGGCCCTCGATCTCGATCATCAGCACGTGCACGCGCGAGATCCGCTCGAGCGCCAGCGACTGCGCGCCGGCCGAGTCGCACCGGCTGTAGCGGCCGAGCAAGAGGCCGCGCCGGACCGCGTCGGCGCCCACGTCGATCATGTCGTGGCCCAGCCGCGAGGTCAGCTCGAGCGTGCCCAGCCGCGGCTCGTCGTGGTCGCGGGCGTCGATCCGCGCCCGCGCGGGGCCGCGGACCGCGGTGATCACCGACGCGTGGGCGCCGCGCGGCGGCTCGACCACGCCGGTGCCCTCGGCGAACGACGCGTCGTCCGCCCCGAGCCGGCGCCGGCGCCAGCGATCGGGCTCGGCGTCGCGATCGTCGATGTAGACCCGCTCGGGGATCGCCGCGATCGCCGCGGTCACCTCGACCGGCCACTCGTCGCCGCCGGTCGGGAAGCACAAGAGCAGGTAGCGCCCGACCGCCACGAACGCCGGGCCCAGCGCGGTCGCGGCCTCGAGCTGGCGGCCGGCCTCGTCGACGAACGCGGTGCCGGTGCGCAGATCGATCAGCCGGTAGCGGACGTCGGCGCCGCCGGGGCCGCCCCAGTCGCGGGCCGGCTCGACGATGACCACGAGGTGGCGCAGCGACAGCGCGGCGTCGCCGTCGAGGAACAGATCGCACTGGCCGTGGCGGCCGATGACGCCGCAGTTGATCGCGCCGGGCTTGGCCGCGATCCACATCGCGCCGGCGACGCGATCGCGGCCGGTGTCGACGGCGACCACCGACACGCCCGGCCCCCGCCCCGGTCTTGCCCGTCGGCAAGGTCGATCACCCGGGTCCGCATCCGTCAAGTCTACCCGGGTTCTGAACCCGGTCCAAGCGCGCGGATCTCGGCTGGCCCTGCCAGGTTACGCCGCAACATGCGGAAACCAGCCAAAGAAGGTCGTCATCTGCCGCTTCTGGGGCTCGGGCATGAACTCGAAGTTGCGCCCGCGATCGATGATCTCCCAGAAGTCCTTGGACTCGACCCGCTCGAGCTGATCGCGGATCGCGGCCAGGCGCTCGGGCGGCTCGCCGCTCATGTCGTCGGCGATGCGCCGGGCCAGCGCGTCGACGCCGCTGGCCAGGTAGAAGCACGCCAGCTTGACCTGGGCCTTGCGGATGCCGATCAGCCCACCCTCCTGGCGCTTCGCCCGCAGCGGCTGGTCGAGCTCGAGGAACTGCCCGAGCAGCTCCTCGCCGAGGCCGTGGCCGTGGGCCAGCTCGCACAGCGCGCCGACGTCGTAGGCGACGGTCTCGGTGATGAACCCGAGCTGCAGGTCGTAGCAGGTGCGGCCGTAATAGATCATGTGGCCGACGGCCTCGGCCGCGATCTCGTGCTCGCCGCGCTTGATCATCGCCTCGACCAGCTTCCGGTACTGGTTGAGCACGTTGTAGGCGGTGCGCACGGCCTTGGCGTTGATCGTCGCGCGCAGGTACGAGTTCATGAACCGGAACGTCAGCCGGACGACCTCGCGATCGCCCTTGGCCGCGGCGGCCTCGCCGACGTAGCGGGTGTCGATCGCGACCAGGTAGTTGATGTCGGGCATCGACCCCTGGGCCTCGTTGTAGATGCCGAGGTACTGGCGCAGCGCCTTCCACTCGACCCAGGTGCGCCGGGTCTCGAGATCGCGCAGCGACTCGGGGTCCATCGCGACGAAGTCGGGGTTGTCGCGGATCGTCGGACCGATCGCGAACCACCCGATCGGCGCCGAGCCCTTGTGGCCGAGGTAGCCGACGACGAAGTCCTTGAGCGCGTCGACCGCGCGGCTGGCGATGATCTTGTCCTTGCCCGAGATCGAGTTCGAGGTGATGTCGGTCAGCTCCTCCATCGCGGCGAGCACCTCGCCCTGGCTGGCGACCGCGGCCGCGGCGTCGTGGGTGGTCACCGCCGTCCGGACCGTGTCGACCGCCTGGGCCCGGATCCGGGCGACGATGCTCGACGGCTCGAGGAACCGGAACACGTACGCGAAGTACGGCAGCATCACCACCAGGCCGAGCGTCGTGAAGATCAGCATCGCCACGATCGCGACCCGCGGGACGAAGTCCGACTTGACCGCCATCGACAGCCACACGCCGCAGACGCACGCGACGACGAAGTAGGTCATGACCGCGACGTTGATCCGGTCCCGCAAGAACATCTGCGCGACGCCGGTGTAGCGCTCGCTCGAGAGCTGCACGATGATCGAGACCACCGTGATCACGATGCCGAGCACCGCCGCGATCATGGCGGCGAGCGACGGCAGCGCGTCCGTGATCTTGTCGGCCTCGAACCCGAAGTAGCCGCCGCCGCCGCCGGTGCCGGCGTCGGCCAGGTAGAACCCGGCGAACAGGGTCAGCGACACCGCGGCCAGCAGGACCACCGGCCACAGCCACAGACGACGACTCATGGGGCCGCCAGTGTTACGACCATCGCGGGGTCACGGCAAGAGCGCGGCGGGCACCGCGCCGGGCGTGGGCACCGAGTAGGCCGTCGTGTCCCAGGTCGTGTTGGTCTGCTCGCTGGTCTCGTCGTGCCCGGCCACGCCGTTGCCGCCGGTCTGGGTCTCGACCGCGGCCGACTCGAGCGCGAGCCGCTTGGTCGAGCGGCCCGAGGCCGGCGCGGTCTGGGACGGGATCGTGTTGGCGTCGGCGGCGTAGGTGCCGGTCAGGGCGTCGGCGTCGGGGCCGTCGATCGCGACGCCGCTCTTGTTGGCCAGGGCGTTCGTGGCCGTCGGCGTCCCCGCGACCATGATGTCGACGTCCGTGACCTTGTCGGAGGCGCCGTCCCAGAAGAACAGCACGATCGGCTCGCCGGCGTTGGTCAAGGTCGCGCCAGCGCCGGCGGTCAGCACGGTCATCGTGCCGCTGGCCAGCGAGTAGGTCGGCGCGATCGTCGGGTAGGCGATCGTGAAGTTGGCGGCGGTGTCGAGCGCGACGGTGATCACGCCCCCGGCCGGGATCGAGGCGCCGGCGGGGAACCGGGCCACAAAGTCGGTCGTGTCGGCCGCGACCGCGGCCACGCCCGCCGGGAGCCGGAAGTACTGGGGCGCGTCAGACAGGTGGTAGTTGCTCAGGTCGACCGCGGCCGTCGTCGGGTTGACGATCTCGACGAACTCGCCCCCGGTCGGCGCCAGCACGACCTCGGCCAGGAGCAGCGACGTGACCACCGGCGGCGGACCGTCGACGGGCGCGTCGAGGGGGATCGCGTCGATCGCGGGCGCGTCGACCAGGCGCGCGTCGACCACCGCGGCGTCGGCCGTGGCGGCGTCGGGCGGGGCCGCGTCCGGGCCGGCGGCGTCGGCCTCGGCGCCGTCGGGCTCGGCCCCGTCGTGGACCACGGCGTCGACCCGGGCCGCGTCGACCGGCTGCTCGGTCGAGCCCGAGGCACAGGCGGCCAGCACCACGACGGACAGGCGAGTGCGCATGGATCGCGAGTACCAGGGGCGCCCGCCGCTGGCAACCGCAATTCGGGGGCGTTCCGGTGACGACGCCGCCGACGCCGGTTCGGTGGCGGTGATGGTATACAGGCGCACGTTCTTCCAAGGAGCTTCCCGTGACCCGTGATTCGATGGACGAGCGCCGCAGCGCGCTCGAGGATGAGTTCTTCCACAAGCAGGACCAGCAGAAGCTGGCCGCCATGAAGGACAAGCTCGACGCGCAGGCCACCAAGGAGGAGCTGCGCAAGGTGTCGGGCATGACCGACGACGCGGTGCTCGACAAGCTGGTCGCGCTAGGCCTGACCGGCAAGACCGTGGCCGCGCTGTCGCTGGTGCCGCTCATCACGGTGGCCTGGGCCGACGGTTCGATCCAGGACAACGAGCGCGACGCGATCCTGCACGGCGCCGCGGGCAAGGGCATGGAGGACGGCACCGCCGGCCACGCGCTCCTGACCACCTGGCTGGCCAGCAAGCCCGACGACTCGCTGTTCGAGGCCTGGCAGGGCTACATCAAGAGCCTGACCGCGCAGCTCAACGACGAGCAGACCCGCCTGCTCAAGAAGCAGGTCGTCAACTTCGCCAGCCTGGTCGCGGGCTCGGCCGGCGGCTTCCTCGGCGTCGGCAAGGTGTCCGGCAGCGAGCAGAAGGCGCTGGCCCGGATCGAGGCGGCGTTCGGCGCGTGACGATCGCGACCCGGTGGCTGGGTCGCACGGGCGTGCGGGTGTCGAGCCTGGCGCTCGGGTGCATGTCGTTCGGCGGTGACGCCGACGCGGCCACCAGCGCCGCGCTGTACGCGCGCGCGCGCGACGCCGGCGTGACCCTGTTCGACACCGCCGACGTCTACAACCACGGCCGGTCCGAGGAGCTGCTCGGGCAGCTCTCGGCCGGGCACGGCGACGAGATCGTCGTCGCGACCAAGGCCTACTTCCCGACCGGCGCCGGCGGCAACGCCCGGGGCACCTCGCGCTACCACCTGGTGCGCGCGTGCGAGGCCAGCCTGCGCCGGCTCGGCCGCGATCACGTCGACCTGTTCTACCTGCACCGCTACGACGATCGCACCGACCTCGACGAGACGCTGCGCGCCCTCGACGATCTGGTGACGGCGGGCAAGGTGCTCTACCCCGCCTGCTCGAACTTCGCGGCGTGGCAGGTGGCGCGGGCGCTCGGCGCCGCCGCGCTGGCCCGGCTGCGGCCGCTGGTGGCGGTGCAGCCGATGTACAACCTGCTCAAGCGCCAGGCCGAGGTCGAGCTCCTGCCGATGGCGGCGGCGCTCGACGTCGCGGTCGTGCCCTACAGCCCGACCGCGGGCGGGCTCCTGACCGGCAAGTGGGGCGTCGGCAAGCGTCCGGATTCCGGACGGATGACGACCAACGCGATGTACCAGACCCGCTACGCCGACCCCGCCTACCTGGCCGCGGCCGACGGGCTCGGCGCGATCGCGGCCGAGCTCGGCGTGACGCCGGCGGCGCTGGCGGTGGCGTGGACCGCGGGCCACCCGGCCGTGACCTCGGTGCTGCTGGGCGCCCGCACCGTGGCGCAGCTCGACGAGCTGCTCGCCGCCGACGCGATCGCGATGACGCCCGAGCTGCGGGCCCGGATCGCGGCGCTGACGCCCGAGCCGCCACCGGCCACCGACCGCACCGAGGAGCGCAGCGCGGCCACCTACGGCGCCCGGTGATCGCGCCCGGCTACCGCGGGCTCGCCGAGGTCGGCGCGGCCACCGCCGCGCTGGGCGCGCGCCCGATCGGCGTCAGCCGCGGCGGCCGGGCGATCGAGGCGATCGCGCTCGGCGCCGACGGCCCGGCCACGCTGATCCTGGCCGGGCTGCACCCGCTCGAGTGGATCGGCGTCGAGGTGGCGCTGGCGCTGGCCGCGGGGCTGGCCGCGGCCCTGCCGCCCGGCCGCCGCGCGCTGGTGGTGCCGGTCGCCAACCCCGACGGCTACGCCGCGGTCGAGGCCGATCTGCGGGCCGGGCGTCGGCGCTGGCGCCGGACCTCGGGCCGCGACCGCGCCAGCCTCGGCGTCGATCTCAACCGCAACTTCGGCGTGGCCCACCGACCGCCGCCGCGGTGGTGGCGCGGCCTGCCCCACGGCGGCCCGGCGCCGTGGAGCGAGCCCGAGGCCGCGGCGGTGCGCGCGCTGGTCGAGGGCCCCGCCGCGCCGCCGATCGATCGCGCGGTGTCGCTGCACAGCTTCGGCCGGATGATCCTGCTGCCGTGGGCGCACCGCGGCGAGCGCCCGCCGCGCTACCGCGAGCTCGCGGCCCACGCCGAGGCGATCGCGGCGCGCATGCCCGAGCGCTACCGCGTGTTCCAGGCCGGGCGCTGGCCGCCGTTCCGCCTCGGCGGCCTCGAGCTCGACTGGCTGACCGCGCGCGGCGCGCTGACCGTGCTGGTCGAGTGCTCGGGCGGCGGCGGCCGGCTGCGCGCGCCGTCGACCTGGACCCGCCCGTTCGCCTGGTACAACCCGCCGGCCGGCGCCGCCCACGCCGCCGCGATCGCCGCCGCGATCGCGCCGTTCGCGCGCGGCGCGTGAACGCGGGTCGCGCGCACATCTTTCGACCGCGCCGGCGCGCGTCCGCGGCGCGGGCATCGGACGGGCCCGGGCGGTTTGCGGTATCAACGGGGCTTGCGGACGATGCTGACGATGCTGCGCAACGCGCTGGTCTACGCCCCGGCGCCGCTCGGACGGTGTGATCTCCTGGTCGGCGGCGGACAGCTCCTCGCGATCGGCGGACCGGCCGCGCCGCTGCCGCCGCTGCCGCCGGCGCTCGCCGACGAGCACGACCTCGCCGGCGCCCGGGTCATCCCCGGCCTGATCGACGGCCACGTCCACGTGACCGGCGGCGGCGGCGAGGCCGGCTGCGCGTCGCGCGTGCCCCCGGTCAGCCTCGGCGATCTCACCGGCGCCGGCATCACGACCGTCGTCGGCCTGCTCGGCACCGACGGCACGACCCGCACGGTCGCGGACCTGGTCGCGCGCACGCTCGGGCTGCGCGAGGAGGGGCTGTCGGCGTGGTGCTACACCGGCAGCTACCAGTGCCCGCCGCACACGCTGACCGGCTCGGTCCGCGGCGACATCGTCTTCGTCGATCCGATCGTCGGGGTCGGCGAGCTGGCGCTGAGCGACCACCGGTCATCGCAGCCGACCTTCGACGAGCTGGTGCGGGTCGCCGCCGACTGCCACGTCGCCGGCCTGACCTCGGGCAAGGCCGGCCACGTCCACCTGCACCTCGGCGACGGCGCCCGCGGCCTGGCGCTGGTGCGGCGCGCGGTCACCGAGACCGAGCTGCCGGCGCGGGTGTTCCAGCCGACCCACGTCAACCGCAACCGGCGGCTGTTCGACGAGGCGCTCGCGCTGGCGACCGCGCACGGCGTGCCGCTCGACGTCACCGCGTTCCCGGCCGACGACGACGGGCTCGACGCCGCGACCGCGATCGCGCGCTGCCTGGCGTCGTCGGCCTTCCCGGCCGAGCGCCTGACCTGCAGCTCCGACGGCGCCGGCTGCCTGCCGGTCTTCGACGCGGACGGCCAGCTGCGCGCGATGGACATCGGGCGCCCGGCGGCGCTGCTGGCGACCCTGGCCACGCTCGTCGCCGACGGTCACCCGCTCGAGCGGGTCCTGCCGGTGTTCACCGCCAACGTCGCGCGGCAGCTGCGCCTCGGCGGCAAGGGCCAGCTCACGGTCGGCGCCGACGCCGACCTGGTGGTGCTCGACGACGCCGGCCGCGCCCGCGACGTGATGGCGCGCGGCCGCTGGATGGTGCGCGCCGGCCAGCCGACGGTGGCCGGCGTGTTCGCGCCCCGGCCGGCGGCCGCGGCGGAGGCGGGCCGATGAGCCCGGCCCGGATCGAGGGGGACGCCCGCCGCGGCTGGATCGTCCCGGTCGGCGGCGCCGAGGACAAGGTCCCGCACGACGCCCGGATCTTGCGCCGCTTCGTCGCGGTCTCCGGCGGCGCCGACGCGCGCATCGCCGTGATCCCGACGGCGTCGATGCTGCCCGACACCGGCGCGCGCTACGAGGGCGTGTTCCGCGAGCTCGGGGTCGCCGACGCGACCGCCCTGCCCTACGCGACCCGCGCCGACGCCACCCGGGACGACTGGATGGCGACGCTCGAGCACGCGACCGGCGTGTTCTTGACCGGCGGCCACCAGCTGCGGCTGTCGACGATCCTCGGCGGCACGCCGGTCGCCAAGGCCCTGCGCCGGCTCAACGCCGCCGGCGTCACGATCGGCGGCACCAGCGCCGGCGCGGCGATCCTGTCGGAGCACATGATCGCGTTCGGCAAGGAGGGCGCGACCCCGCTGGCCGGCGCCGCCGCGCTCGCGCCCGGGTTCGGCCTGACCAACCGCGTGATCATCGACCAGCACTTCCGGCAGCGCGATCGGCTCGGCCGCCTGCTCAGCGCCCTGGCCTACAACCCGTTCGCGATCGGCACCGGCCTCGACGAGGACACCGCGGCGTTCATCGACCCCGACGATCGCATCGAGGTCGTCGGCTCGGGCGCGATCACGATCGTCGACGTCTCGGCGCTGACCCACTCGTCGATGGCCTCGGCCGGCCAGGGCGAGCCGATCTGCATGACCGGCGTGCGGCTCCACATCCTGACCAACGCCGCGACGTTCGACCTGCACACCCGCGCGGCGACCGCGCCGCCCCGCGAATGAGCTGCGGCGGACCGGTCGGGGACGTGCCCCGACCGGCCCCGCAACGCCCCGCCAGGACGCGCGCCGCCGGTCGCGCGGCCTGCGCTTCGACCGGCCCCGTTCCACGCTCTGACGTCCCGTCTCACCACCTCGCCCGGAGCCAGCAACCCATGAAGATCCTCGAGCGGCGCGTCTACCGCGGCCCCAGCCAGTACGCGCACTTCCCGGTCATGCGGCTCACGATGGACCTCGGCGAGCTCGAGGCGTGGCCGAGCGCGAAGATCGCCGGCTTCAACCCGGCCCTGCTCGCGGCGCTGCCCGGGCTCGATCAGCACACCTGCTCGTTCGGCGTGGCGGGCGGCTTCGTCCGGCGCCTCACCGAGGACACCGGCACCTGGCTCGGCCACGTGCTCGAGCACGTCGCGATCGAGCTGCAGCAGCTCGCCGGCGCCAAGGTGACGTTCGGGAAGACCCGCTCGGCCGGCGCGCCGGGCCAGTACTACGTGGTCTACGAGTACGAGGAGGAGCGCGTCGGCGAGGCCGCCGGCGACCTCGCGCTCGCGCTCTTGCAGCAGCTCCTGCCGATCGAGCTGCGCCCGGCCCAGCCGCCCCGCGAGCCGGCCTGGAGCTTCAAGGACGAGCTCGACGCGCTGATCACGCTGGCGCAGCGCCGCCAGCTCGGCCCCTCGACCGGGTCGCTGGTGCGGGCGGCCGAGGCCCGCGACATCCCGTGGCTGCGCCTCAACGACTACTCGCTGGTGCAGTTCGGCCACGGCAAGTACCAGAAGCGGATCCAGGCCACGGTCACCAGCGAGACCCGCCACATCGCGGTCGCGATCGCCTCGGACAAGGAGGAGACCAACCGCATCCTCGGCGACCTCGGCCTGCCGGTGCCGCAGCAGCGCCTGGCCCGGACCGCCGAGGAGGCCGCGCGCGCGGCCGAGCGCCTCGGCTACCCGGTGGTGGTCAAGCCGCTCGACGCCAACCACGGCCGCGGCGTGTCGATCAACCTCCGGACCTCGGACGAGGTCCGGCTCGCGTTCGACAAGGCCCGCGAGCACGCGCGCACGATCGTGATCGAGACCTTCCTCGAGGGCTTCGACCACCGGATGCTGGTCGTCAACGGCGCGCTGGTCGCCGTCGCCAAGCGCGTCCCCGGCCACGTCGTCGGCGACGGCGCCCACACGATCACCGAGCTGGTCGACCTGGTCAACGCCGACCCGCGCCGCGGCCTCGGCCACGAGAAGGTCTTGACCCGCCTCGAGTTCGATCACCAGGCCGAGCGCCTGATGGAGCAGCACGGGATCACGGCCGACCACGTCCTGCCCGCGGGCGAGGTGTTCTTCCTGCGCTCGACCGGCAACCTCTCGACCGGCGGCACCGCGGTCGATCTCACCGACGTGGTCCACCCCGACAACCGCGAGATGGCCGAGCGGGCGTCGCAGGCGATCGGCCTCGACGTGGCCGGCATCGACTTCATCACGCGCGACATCAGCCGCTCGTACCGCGAGGTCGGCGGCGGCATCTGCGAGGTCAACGCCGCGCCCGGCTTCCGCATGCACGTGGCGCCGACCGAGGGCAAGCCCCGCGACGTCGCCGGGCCGGTCATGGACATGCTGTTCCCGCCGGGCACGCCGGCCCGCATCCCGATCGCGGCGATCACCGGCACCAACGGCAAGACCACGACCGCGCGCATGCTCGCGCACATCCACAAGATGGACGGCCGCAAGGTCGGGCTCGCGACCACCGACGGCGTCTACGTCGACGGCGAGCGGACCGTCGTCGGCGACATGACCGGCCCGCGCGCCGCGCAGATGGTCCTGCGCGATCCCGAGGTCGACCTGGCGGTGCTCGAGACCGCCCGCGGCGGCCTGGTGCGTGCCGGCATGGGCTACCGCACGTGCGACGTCGGCGCGGTGCTCAACGTCACCGCCGATCACCTCGGCCTCAAGGGCATCGACACGCTCGAGCAGCTGGCCGAGATCAAGCGCATCGTCGTCGAGGTCGCGCGCGGCACCGCGGTGCTCAACGCCGACGACCTGCGGTGCCTGAAGATGGCCGACCACACCCAGGCGGCGCGGATCGCCTACGTCACGATGAACCCGCGCCACGAGCTGGTGCGCCAGCACATCAGCGCCGGCGGCCTCGCGGCCGTGCTCGAGGACCAGATCCGCGGCCAGATGATCACGCTCTACGATCACGGCGCGCACCTGCCGCTGGTCTGGACCCACCTGATCCCGGCGACGCTCGAGGGCGCGGCCCTGCACAACGTCCACAACGCGATGGTCGCCGCGGTCATGGCGTACGCGATGGGCGTGAAGGTCGAGAACATCCGCCAGGGCCTGCGCACCTTCGACACCACGTTCTTCCAGGCGCCGGGCCGCCTCAACGTCTACGACAAGCTGCCGTTCAAGGTGATCCTCGACTACGGCCACAACCCGGCCGCGGTCCAGGCGATGGCCGCCTTGGTCGGCCGGCTCGAGGTCGCCGGCCGCCGCATCGCCGTGGTCTCGGCGCCGGGCGATCGCCGCGACGACGATCTCACGGCGATCGCGCGGATCGCCGGCCAGGCGTTCGACCACATCATCTTCCGGCGCGACGAGGATCGGCGCGGGCGCGGCCCCGACGAGGTGCCGACGATGATGCAGGCGGCGCTCGTGGCCGACGGCTACCCCGCGGCCCAGACCCAGGTGATCGTCGACGAGCAGCAGGCGATCGCCGCGGCGCTCCGGCTGGCCCAGCCCGGCGACCTGCTGGTCATCTTCGGCGACAACATCACGCGGTCGTGGAAGCAGATCATCTACTTCAAGGGCGAGGAGCCGGCGGCCGACGCGGCCGAGCCCCCGGCGGCGCCGGTCCGCGCGGCCGCGCGCGCCGAGCAGGTCGAGGTCCCGCTCGGCGGCGGCGCGGTGATCGCCGACGAGCGCGGCGTGCGCCTCGCGCGCGAGACCGACGACTGACCCCGATGCGGCTGGTCGATTCGCGGCGCCTGACCGGGCCCAACCTCTACGCGCCCAGCCCCGGGGCGATCGCCGAGGTGGCGTGGGACGCGGCGTGGCTCGCCGGCGGCGGCGATCCGGCCCAGGCGATCGCGCGCTGGCGGGAGCAGCTCGCGCGCATGCTGGCGCCGCTGGGCCTGGCGCCGACGGTGATCACGGCGCGGCGCTTCACCGGCGGCGCGGCGCTGTTCGTCGCGGCGCCGTGGGATCTGCTGACGCCGACGACCGAGCTCAACGAGTGGGCGGTCGCCAGCGCCGCCCAGGTGCTCGCGGGCGCGGCCGAGCCGCCGCTCGAGCCGGCCCGCGCCGAGCTGGCGTTGGCCCTGACGGCGGCGCACCGGCCCCACCTGGCCGAGCTGGTGCGGGCCGCGCGCGCCCGCGGCGTCCCGGTGCTGCTCGACGACGACCGCATCACGATCGGCAGCGGCGCGGACCTGATCGGCTTCACCGCCGACGAGCCGCTGCCGGCGCCGGCCGAGCTGCCGTGGGCCGCGCTCGCGGCCATGCCGATCGCCCTGGTCACCGGCACCAACGGCAAGACCACGACCACGCGGCTGGTCGCGCGCATGGCGCGGCTGGCGGGCCGCCACCCGGGCGTCAGCTCGTCGGACGGCGTCGCGGTCGACGAGCGCTTCATCGAGCGCGGCGACTGGAGCGGCCCCGACGCCGCGCGGCGGGTGCTGCGCCACCCCGGCGTCGATCTCGCCGTGCTCGAGGTCGCGCGCGGCGGCATCTTGCGCCGCGGCCTGGCGATCGAGGCCGCCGACGCGGCGGTCATCACCAACGTCACCGCCGATCACCTCGGCGGCTACGGCGTCGACGACCTCGCGACGATGACCCAGGCCAAGGCGGTGGCGGCGCGGGCCGCGCGCACGGTCGTGCTCAACGCCGACGATCCCGAGCTGGTGGCGCTGGCGCCGACGCTGACCGCGCCGATCGTCTGGTTCGGCCGCGATCCCGACGGCGCGGTGCTCGCCGGGCACGTCGCGCGCGGCGGCGGCGCCTGGGCCGTGCGCGCCGGGCAGATCGTCCACTGGCGCGGCGGCGGCGAGGCCGCGCGCGCGGTCATCGCGGTCGACGACGTGCCGCTGACCTTCGGCGGCCGCGCCGGCTACAACGTCGACAACGCGCTCGCGGCCGCGGCGCTGGCCACCGCGCTCGGCCTGCCCGACGCCGCGGTGGTCGCCGGGCTGCGCGCGTTCACCTCGTCGCCCGACGACAACCCGGGCCGCGGCAACCTGATCGACGTCCGCGGCGTGCAGGTGCTCGTCGACTTCGGCCACAACCCGGCGGCGGTGCGGGGCGTGATCGCGCTGGCCGCGTCGCTGTGCACCGGCCGGCTGTTCGTCAGCCTCGGCATGCCCGGCGATCGCCCCGACGACGAGCTGGTCGAGGTCGCGCGCGCGATCGCGGCCGCGCGCCCGCACCAGGTCCGGGTCCACGAGCTGCCCGACCACCAGCGCGGCCGGGCCCCGACGGTCGTGCCGCGCCTGCTGACCGACGCGATGGTCGCGGCCGGCCTCGACGTGGACGCCGTGCGCGCGGCCGCCGGCGAGGTCGCCGCGGTCGCCGCGGCCCTCGGGGTCGCCGGCCCCGGCGACGTCGTGCTGGTCCTGGTCCACCTCGACGACGACGTCTACCGCCTGCTGGCCGAGCGCGCATGACGCCAGGCCTGGCCTGGATCGCGCCCGGCCGCGCTCCACCTCGCGCGCGCTCGAGGCGCGGCCGGCCGCAGCGCGGCGCCGCTCCGCGTGGCGCGGCGGCCCGGGTCAACCCAGGCAGCTGGCCGCGCGTCAGTACGCGGCCTCCATCAGCAGCAGGTTGGCGTTGGGCGCCGCGCGCGCGTGCCGGCGCGGCCGGCCCACGTCAGCGGCGGCCGCGGCGCGCAGCGGCGCGACCTCGGCGCCGGCCAGCGCCGCCAGCTCGCGGCGCCAGCGCGTGGCGGCGACCGGATCGTCGGCGGCGACCGCGGCCCGGGCGCCCCACAGCAACAGCTGGCCGCGCGGGTACGCCAGGGTCTCGTGCGCCAGCCCGGCCGCGGCGTGATCGCGGGCCTCGGCCCAGCGCCGGCGCCGCAGCGCGGTCCAGGTCATCGCCAGCCGCAGCGACGGATCCGCCGGGGCCGCGGCGATCGCCTCGGCCAGCGCCGCGGCGGTGGCGTCGACGTCGTGCGTGGTCTGCGCGATCGTGACCGCGCGCGCGACCGCGTCGGTCGCCGCGGCCCGCGGCCGCACCGGCCCGGCCGACACCGTGACGCCGGCCGCGGCCGGGATCGGGGCGTCGACCTGCCACGCGCCCGGCGTCCCGTCCCAGTCGAGGTCGAGCGTGAGCCAGGCGCCGTCGCCGACCGGCGCCGCCGCGGCGCCGAGCGTGATCCGGTTGCGGGCCGGCTCGACCACGACCGAGTGGACCTGGCACGCCTGCGCCACCACCGCGCCGAGCTGGCGCTCGACCGTCGGCGCCGCGGGATCGCGTCGGTCGGTCAGCATCGCCACCAGCGCGTCGACGTCGGCGCCGCCGGCGGCGCGCGCGTCGGCGATCAGCTCGCGCAGCCGCGCCTCGCGGCGATCGGAGTGCCGCGCCCACGCCGGCGACGCCGCGACCTCGCCGTCGACCATGCCGGGGTCGCGGTAGCGGTTGGCGACGATCAGGTGCTCGTCGCCGGCGCCGGGCCGCACGGTCGCGACCCGCGCGGCGTTGACCTCGACGACGATCGCCCGCCGCTCGCGCCACGACGACACCGCGATGCCCCAGCTCGACGCGACCGGCCGCCGCCGCGCCAGGCGCTCGACGTCGGCGAGGGTCTCGGCCTCGCTCGCCAGCTCGTGGATGAAGTCGACCACGGTCGCGCCGTCGAAGCCGACCTGCCGGTGGAAGCGGGTGTGGCTGGTGAACGTCAGCCCGGCCTGGTTCCACACCGTCACCACCGGCGTGTCGCCGCCGCGGGTGGTGATGAACGCGTAGCGCTGGCCGCCGGTCGGGTGACAGATGACCATCGCCGGCGCCGCGTCCCACACGCCGATGCCGGGGAAGTCGAAGTTGCGCGCGTGCCGGAGCGCGCCGTCAGCAGAGGCCCCGCCCCAGACGATCGCCGTCGAGCACGCCGGCTGCGCCGCGGCCAGCGCCAGGCCCCGGGCCGGCGCCCCGAACCGCCCGACCGCGAGCTTGGCCGCGACGCCGACCGCGTTCTGGAACAGATCCATCACCGCGAGGTAGCGGGACCACGCCGGCGGGTGCCCCAGCGCAGCCATGAACGCGCGGCTGCGCGCGACCAGCGCCGGCGGCCGGGCCGCCTCGAGCCGCGCCAGCAGCACCTCGGCGACCCCGCGGATCGCGAGGGCCGCGGCCGGGCGCAGGGGCGCCGGCACCTCGCCGGTCAGCAGGTGGGCCGGCAGGTCGCGGTAGTGCGCGACCGCGGCGTCGCCGCCGCCGGCAGCGGCCAGGAGCGCGCCGTGCTGGTGGCCGAGCTCGGCCTGGGTGCCGGCGATGCGCGCGATCCAGAGCGGACGGGGACTGGGGGTCATGAGGTTCCTCGGGCTGGGCGCGAGCGCGGACGCCGGCGCGGTGGCGGGGACACGATCAGCGGCGCCAGCACGCGCCGCCACAGCTCGTCGACGGTCGCGGACGCGGCGCCGGTGCGCGTGATCGACTGCACGACCGTCCCGTCGAGGACCGTCAGCACCAGATCGACGATGCGCTCGGGCTCGCACGGCGCGACCACGCCGCGCTCGACGCCGACGCGCACCCGCGCGACCAGATCGGCGCGCAGGATCTCGCCGGCGGCGCGGCTGCGGGCCAGCAGCACCTCGGGATCGGTGTCGCCGGCGGCCCACAGCTGGAACAGCAGGATCACCAGATCGCGGCGCTCGTGCTGGTACGCGACCGTGGCCCGGGCCAGCTCGCCCAGCGCCTCGATCGGGTGATCGATCGCGGTCAGGCGCGCGGCGATGTGGGTCGCGTAGCCGCGGTAGACCTCCTCGACCGCGGCCAGCAGCAGGCCCGACAGATCGCGGAAGTAGAAGTAGAGCGTCGGCCGCTTCACGCCCAGCGCCGTCGCGAGCTCGCTCATCGTCAGGCGCCCGACCCCGCGCGCGCGCATCAGCGCCAGGGTCTGTTCGACCAGGGCGGTGCGGCGGGCGGCGTCGAAGTGGCGGGGCATAACCTGACAGAGCGTCAGGCTATTCATTTTCTGACACACTGTCAAGATACGACCTCGAGGAAGATCGGCGCCGCTTCGCTCGTAAGCTGCTGTGCCAGGATTTCCCGGCCGCCCTGCCGTTGACGCGCAGCCGGTTCGTGTAACCTCGCAACGCCAATGGCCGAGACGCGGCTCCGCTCCCAGGGTGACGACGAGGTGGTCCTCCAGCGACCACAGGACTCGCGCGTGTCGATCCCGGTGTTCCACACCCAGTCGTCATGCGCGGGTGCGGTCGCGGCGTATCTGATGCGCCGGATCGCCTACCGCGCCGGCGCCTACGCGCCCGGCATCCAGGAGTACGTGTTCTTCGAGCTCTCGAACCACACGGTCTCGGGCGGCTCGATCGACGCGGTCCAGCGCTGGTTCGGCGGCCGCGTCGGCGATCTGCAGGAGCTCGGCTACCGGCTCAACGCCCGCCGCGTGATGGAGCCGACGCCGACCATCCTCGACTGGGTCAAGGAGGGGCGCGGCTTCCGCGGCGCGCTGATCCCGACCAACTTCCGCAAGCTGCACCCCACCGAGGACGACGATCCGGTCCACGCCGTCGGCGTGGCGATCGATCGCCTCGACCCCGCCGCCGACGAAGAGCTGCTGATGATCGACCCGTGGCCCGGCACCAACGGCGCCCTCGACCGCTCCAAGATCCCCGCCACCCTCGAGTCAGCCCACCGCGACTTCAAGTTCAACGCGATCATCTTCTACTGGGCCGGCTGGAGCTGAGACCTTAGAGGGTTTTTCGAAAAAACCCTCCCCCGGCATGCGCCGGGGCCCAGGCAGGTGTAGGGGCGCTCCGAGGCCGGTGGTCAGCACCGATCCACGGCGGCACGTCGAGAGGCAGGCCCGGAGCGCGGCGCGGAGCCACCGCCTCCGCCCGAGCGCCGGGCGAGCGGGCGATCGGCCGACACCCGACGGGGTTGTCAGCCGATCGGGAGGCGGCCCAGCGCCCGAGTGTCAGCCGATCGGGAGACGGCCCCAGCGCCCGGGTGGCCCCAGCGCCCGGGTGTCAGCCGATCGGAAGGCGGCTCAGCGCCCGGGTGTCAGCCGATCGGGAGCCGGCCCAGCGCCCGGGTGTCAGCCGATCGGGAGGCGGCCCAGCGCCCGGGTGTCAGCCGATCGGGAGGCGGCCCAGCGCCCGGGTGTCAGCCGATCGGGAGGCGGCCCAGCGCCCGGGTGTCAGCCGATCGGGAGGCGGCCCAGCGCCCGGGTGTCAGCCGATCGGGGGACCAGCGCCCGGGTGTCAGCCACGGCCCGGTCACGGGCCCCAGCGCCGGGTGTCAGCCGATCGGGAACGGCCCAGCGCCGGGTGTCAGCCGATCGGGAGGCGACCCAGCACCCGGGTGTCAGCCGATCGGGAGGCGGCCCAGCGCCCGGGTGTCAGCCGATCGGGCGACGGCTCAGCGCCCGGGTGTCAGCCGATCGGGAGACGGCGGCGCGCGCCGGTGTCAGCCGATCGGAGCTCCCCAGCTCACGGGTGTCAGCCGATCGGGAGGCGGCCCAGCGCCCGGGTGTCAGCCGATCGGGAGGCGGACCCAGCACCCGGGTGTCAGCCGATCGGGAGGCGGCCCAGCGCCCGGGTGTCAGCCGATCGGGCGACGGCTCAGCGCCCGGGTGTCAGCCGATCGGGAGACGGCGGCGCGCGCCGGTTCACCCGAGCCGATCGGAGCCCGAACCGGAGCTGGAGTCGCGGGCGGTCGCCGGGGACCACTTTTTCGAGCCGGTGGTAGAGTCCGCGCCCATGACCTCCGTCGACAGCTTTGGCGCCGCCGCCGACCTCCGAATCGGCACCCAGACCTATCGCATCTACCGGCTCGATGCCGTGGCCAAGGCCGGGGTCGGGGACCTCGCGACCCTGCCCTACTCGCTGCGCATCTTGCTCGAGAACCTGGTGCGCAACGAGGACGGCACGACCGTCTCGCGCGAGGACATCGTCGCGGTCGCGGCGTGGAACCCGGCCAAGCGCGAGGAGCACGAGGTCCAGCTGCGGCCGGCCCGCGTGCTGATGCAGGACTTCACCGGCGTGCCGGCGGTGTGCGACCTGGCCGCGATGCGCGACGCGTTCGCCAAGCTCGGCCTCGATCCCACCCAGATCAACCCGCTCAAGCCGGCCCACCTGGTGATCGATCACTCGGTCCAGGTCGACGTCTACGGCACGCCCCAGGCGTTCGGCAAGAACGTCGCCCGCGAGTTCGAGCGGAACACCGAGCGCTACACGTTCCTGCGCTGGGGCCAGCAGGCGTTCGCGGACATGAAGGTCGTGCCGCCCGGCACCGGCATCGTCCACCAGGTCAACATCGAGTACCTCGCCGGCGTGGTCTGGACCCAGCAGGTCGACGGCGCCACCGTCGCGTTCCCCGACTCGCTGGTCGGCACCGACTCGCACACGACCATGGTCAACGGCCTGGGCGTGATGGGCTGGGGCGTCGGCGGCATCGAGGCCGAGGCGGTCATGCTCGGCCAGCCGATGGCGATGCTCATCCCCGAGGTGGTCGGGTTCGAGCTGCGCGGCAAGCTGCCGGTCGGCGCGACCGCGACCGACCTGGTGCTGACCGTGACCCAGCAGCTGCGCAAGCGCGGCGTCGTCAACAAGTTCGTCGAGTTCTTCGGCGACGGCATCGCCGCGCTGTCGCTGCCCGACCGCGCGACGATCGCCAACATGGCGCCCGAGTACGGCGCGACGATGGGCTTCTTCCCGATCGATCAGGTCACGGTCGACTACCTGCGCTTCACCGGCCGCGACGAGCAGCAGGTGCAGCTGGTCGAGCGCTACGCCAAGGAGAACATGCTGTGGCACGACCCGTCGGCGAAGCTGCGCTTCTCCGAGACCTTCGGGCTCGATCTCGACACGGTCGTGCCGTCGATCGCCGGGCCGTCGCGCCCGCAGGATCGGGTGCCCCTGTCGACCTCGCGCGTCGCGTGGCGCAAGACCCTGGGCGCGCTCGTCGGTGACCAGGCCGGCCCCGCGGCCGACGTCCTCGCGTGGGCCGACGGCGGCGCCGCCCCGGCCCCGCTGGCCGGCACGGTCAGCGCGACCACCGATCGCGGCACCTTCGACCTCGGCCACGGCGCCGTCGTGATCGCCGCGATCACCAGCTGCACCAACACCTCGAACCCCGCCGTGATGCTGGCCGCCGGGCTGCTGGCGCAGAAGGCCCGCGCCCGCGGCCTCACCACCAAGCCCTGGGTCAAGACCAGCCTCGCGCCCGGCTCGCAGGTCGTGACCGAGTACTACAAGGCCGCGGGCCTCCTGGGCGACCTCGAGGCGCTCGGCTTCAACGTCGTCGGCTACGGCTGCACCACCTGCATCGGCAACTCGGGCCCGGTCCACGACGACATCGCCCGCGCGATCAAGGACGGCGATCTGGTCGTGACCTCGGTGCTGTCGGGCAACCGCAACTTCGAGGGCCGCGTCAACCCGGTCGTGCGCGCCAACTACCTGGCGTCGCCGCCGCTGGTGGTCGCCTACGCCCTCGCCGGCACGATGAACATCGACCTCGCGACCGAGCCGCTCGGCCACGACGCCGACGGCAAGCCGGTCATGCTGGCCGACGTCTGGCCGACCTCGGCCGAGATCGCGGCCACGGTCGCCAGCGCGGTCAAGCCGGCGCAGTTCACCGACCGCTACGGCGCGGTCGATCAGGGCCCCGAGGAGTGGCGGGCGCTGCCGGTGCCGACCGGCGCGACCTTCGCGTGGGACGACGCCTCGACCTACATCCGCAAGCCGACGTTCTTCGACGACGTCGGGCCGACCCCGCCGCCGCGCACCGACCTGCGCGCGGCCCGGTGCCTCGCGATCCTCGGCGACTCGGTCACGACCGATCACATCTCGCCGGCCGGCAACATCGCCAAGGGCAGCCCGGCCGCGCAGTACCTGGCGGCCCACGGCGTGCCGCCGGCCGAGTACAACCAGTACGGCGCCCGCCGCGGCAACCACGAGGTGATGGTCCGCGGCACCTTCGCGAACATCCGCCTCAAGAACAAGATGGTCCCCGGCGTCGAGGGCGGCGTGACCAAGCACCAGCCGTCGGGTGAGCAGCTGTCGATCTACGACGCCGCGATGCGCTACGCCGCCGAGGGCGTCCCGCTGGTGGTGCTGGCCGGCGCGGAGTACGGCACCGGCAGCTCGCGCGACTGGGCGGCCAAGGGCACGCTGCTCCTGGGCGTGAAGGTGGTGATGGCCAAGAGCTTCGAGCGCATCCACCGCTCGAACCTGATCGGCATGGGCGTCCTGCCGGTCGAGTTCGAGCAAGGCCAGGACGCCGCCAGCCTGGGCCTGACCGGCGCCGAGGTGTTCGAGGTCGACGGCATCGCCGAGGGGATGGCGCCCAAGAAGCGCCTGACCGTCCGCGCCGACGGCAAGACCTTCACGGTCGTGGCCCGCGTCGACACGCCGGCCGAGGTCGAGTACCTGGCCCACGGCGGCATCCTGCAGTACGTGCTGCGCAACGCCGCCGCCGCCGCCGCCGCCGGCGCCTGATCGACCGGTGCCGCGCGGTGCCCGCGCGATCCGTCGCGTTCACGCGCGACCCAGGCGCGACGCGATCCACGGGCGATCGCGCGCGCTTCAGGCGCGGTCGCGCGCGGCCGCGATCGACCACGGTCGGCCGCGCCGCGGCAGCTTGATGCCGAGCTTGCGCGTTCACGCGCGACCCCACGCGCGACGCGATCCACGGGCGATCGCGCGCGCTTCAGGCGCGCGATCGCTCACGGTCGTCCGCGCTGCGGCAGCTTGATGCCGAGCTTGCGCGCCCGGTCGGCGAAGGTCGACTTGGCCATCCCCAGCGCCTCGGCGGCGGCGCGGATCGAGCCGTGGCGGCTGAGCGCCTCGAGCATCGCGTCGCGCACCACGACCTCGTAGGTGGGCAGCGCCACCGGCGGCCCGTCGGGCTGCACCAGGCCGGGCCCGATCGGCGCGATCGCGGGCGCGAGCGGCTGGCGCCACGCTGTCGGGAACAGGTGCTCGGCGTCGATCACCTCGGCCGAGAACGTCACCGCGCGCACGATCGCCTGCCGCAGCTCGCGCACGTTGCCCGGCCACGCGTGCTCGCGGAGCGCGCGCCGGGCCCCGGCCGACAGCCGCCGGGGGCCGTGCGCGCGGGCCAGCTCCTCGAGGAACGCGCCGCACAGCTCGTCGAGATCGCCCGGGCGCGCGCGCAACGGCGGCAGGCGCACCACCACCGTCGCGACCCGATGATACAGGTCGACCCGCAGCGCCCCGCGCTCGCTGCCGAGCCCGCTCTCGCGGTTGGTCGCGGCGATCAGCCGGGCGTCGAACGGCTCCTCGCCGGTGCCACCGACCCGGCGGACCCGGCGGGTCTCGATCGCGCGCAGCAGGTGCGGCTGCTGCTCCATCGGCAGCTCGCCGAGCTCGTCGAGGAAGAGCGTGCCGCGATCGGCCTGGACGAACACGCCGTCGCGATCGCCGACCGCCCCGGTGAACGCGCCGCGATCGTGCCCGAACAGCTCGGAGCCGATCAGCTCGCGCGGGATCGCGCCGCAGTTGAGCGGCACGAACGGCCCGCTCGACCGCCGCGAGCGCTCGTGGATCGCCTGGGCCACGACGTCCTTGCCGGTCCCGGTCTCGCCGACGATCAGCACGCTGCACTCGGACCCGGCGGCGCGGCTGGCGATCTCGACCGCCGCCCGCAGCGACGGATCCCGGCCGATCAGGCGGTCGAACCCGGCCCGAGCCTGCCCGGGCGGCCCCAGCGCCACCAGCTGGGTGAGGCCGACGGTCAAGGTCGTGCCCGGCGTCAGCTCGGCGCACTCGATCCGGCGATCGTTGATGTACGTGCCGTTGCGGCTGCCCGAGTCGCGCACGAACAACGAGCCGCCGTGGCGCTCGAGGACGCAGTGGACGCGCGACACGCACGGATCGGGCAGGACGATGTCGCAGCTCTCGCCCTTGCCGATGACGTAGCGTCGCTCCTCGGCCAGCGGGATCTCGGTCCCGCTGCGGGCCTCGCGCAGCACGGCGACCCGCACGCTGGCGCGGCGCCCGCTGGGTCCCGCCTGCGTCACTGGACTTGATTCGCGCGGTAGGAGTGCCATCTCCCCCGCCCTATCGACCACCCGCGCCAGCGGTTGCGTGAATCGTGCCGAAGCCTGGCTCGCGCCGTCGATCACCGTCATGGGGCGATCGCTCAGCACGACCGGTGCCATCGGCAACGTCTTGAAACCGCGTGGGTCGCTGTCCGACCATGGCCGGTCCTCGCCCACGGTGGCCGAACTTCGTCCGCCGCCGGACACCGCCCGTTGTCCGACCCGCCGCGCGACCTGGCCGAGGTCCTACCGAAACGGCGAACGGGGCCGCCGCCGGCGCCGGCGTAGCTCAGGTCCGCCACGCGACCGTGCCGAACGGGGCCGCCGCCGGCGCCGGCGCAGCTCAGGTCCGCCACGCGACCGTGCCGAGACGGCGAAGAGCGCCGTCGGCCCCGTCGAAGGTCACGCCCGCCACGCGACGGGGCCGCGGCCCAGCCGGAAAGCGAACGGAGCCGTCGTCGGCCCCGTCGAAGGTCACGCCCGCCACGCGACGGGGCCGCGGCCCAGCCGAACAGCGAACGGCGCCGTCGAAGGTCACGCCCGCCGCGCGACGGGGCCGCGGCCCAGCCGAACAGCGAACGGAGCCGTCGCCGGCGCCGTCGAAGGTCACGCCCGCCACGCGACGGGGCCGCGGCCCAGCCGAACAGCGAACGGAGCCGTCGTCGGCGCCGTCGAAGGTCACGCCCGCCACGCGACGGGGCCGCGGCCCAGCCGAACAGCGAACGGAGCCGTCGTCGGCGCCGTCGAAGGTCACGCCCGCCACGCGACGTGGCGAAGGCCCGGCACAAACGGCGAACGGGGCCGTCGCCGGCCCCGTCGAGACTCGTCCGCGAGGGCTCAGCGAGCCCTCCGTCGCGTCAGTCGATCACCAGCCGCCGACGACGGTGTCGTGGAAGCCAGCCTGCTCGGCCATGTACCGCTTGGCGTGGCCGACCGCGCCCGACAGCATGGTCGGGTACGGGATGCACCAGAAGTACAGCGGGTCCGGGGTCGGCGGGTTCGAGATCGGCGGCAGCAGGTCCATGCCGATCGGCAGGTTGATGCAGCGCGGGGTCGGCATGTCGCCGGTCATGTCGTTGTTCGAGTCGTACCAGAGCAGGGTGTGCTCCCAGCAGAAGCCGAGCGTGTTCGAGAACGGCGACTCGGTGGTGAACGGCTCGCGCGCCCAGAAGAAGCGGCACGACTCACCAGCCGACAGCGAGTCGGGCGGCGCCGCGCCGAGCGAGTCGCACGTGTGGGCCGCGAGGCCGCCCTCGTCACCCTCGTTCAGGGTCTCCGACACGCCGGCCGCGTTGGGCTGGCACGACGCGCCACACTCGAAGGTGGCGGCGCCCGGCGCGGTGCGGCGCGGGGCGTGGTACGGCAGGCAGGAGTTGGCCGCGGCCTGACCCGGGATCGCCTCGCCGTGGGCCAGCGTGCCGGCGCCGACGCACACCGCGACGGTCTCGGTCTGGCTGGTCAGCGTGTAGCAGCCCTGGCCGGTCGCGCACGGCTGGCCGTTGACGTCGAGGGTCTGCGAGGTCGGGTTGCAGGTCGGGTTGCACGCGCCGGCGATCGGATCCTCGGTGCCGTTCGCGTACAGGTTGCGGTAGCGCGTGCAGGCGAAGTTCGCCGCGCACGCGGCCTGGGCCGAGCCGTCGAAGCCGCACACGTCCTGGCAGACGCCCATGCCGGTCGTCATCGAGATGCCGACGCAGATGTTGCCGGCGGCGCAGTCGTCGAAGCCCGACGTCTCACCATCCGCGCCGCGCATGCACGCCTCGCCGGTGGCGACGGGGCCGTCGGCGACGCAGCCGAGCTTGCCGATCACGGTCGGGGTCGACTGCACGCGGATCCACGTGCACTTCTCGTTGGCGGCGCAGCCCTGCATACCCGCGGGCGCGACCGGATCGCACACGAGGGCCGGGGGCCCATCGATCGAGACGGCGTCGATGCCGCCACCGCCATCCGAGCGGGCGTCCGGATTCACCTGGACGTCGTCACCACCACCGCCGCAGGCGGCGAGGAACCCGGCGAGCATCGCTCCCAAGGCAAGCTTCTTCATCATCTATAGTCTTCCTTCTCAGTTGGGTCCCAGCGGCCACGCTGGACGGCAATGTAGGCGTACGTAACCGACCTGCCCCGGCACCGTCAAGGACGATCCTTTGATCGCCCTGGCGCCCACTATGACCCGTGGGCGACCGGCACCATGCATGAGCCCCGTCACAGCCCGACCTAACAGCCGCTGAACTACCGTGATGCGCGCGCGCCGCGGTCACCGCAGCCGGGTCACGGGGTGACCGTCACCCGGCCGGGCGGGAGCGAGCCGTCGTCGACGCCGCCGGTGGCTGTCCAGACGATCGCCCCGGTCGCGCCGGCCGCCAGCACGGCGGCCCCAGCGATCACGTACCAGCGCCCGTACCAGGCCTTGTCGCGGCCGATGCCGCCCGGGGCGACCCGCAAGGACAGCGGCGCGTCGGGGCTGGCGACCCGGGCCAGCACGGCGCCGGCGGCGCCGCGAGCCTCGAGGTAATACTCGAGCACGTAGGGCGCGCGGGCGCCCGGCAGCGGGACGGCGGCGCGCCAGCGCTCATCACCAGCCGCGCGCGCGGGCTGCTCGGCGTAGGCCAGCGCGCCCAGGCGCCGGTGCAGCACCACGACCGCGCGCACCGCGTCGGCGCCGCGGGTCGCGCGCACGTCGAGCTCGAGCCGGTTGCCGGCGGTGGCGCCGCGCGGGGCCGCGTGCTCGAGGTCCACATCCCCGGCGGCGCCGGCCGGCACGACCTCGGCCCGGATCTGATCGAAGAACCGACGGATGCGCGGCGAGCCGGAGGTGTCGCGGAGCTGGAACCCGGGGTCGGCCTCGAGCAGGCGCTCGAACGCGTCGCGGGCGCCGCCCTCGTCGCCGTCGATGAACCGCGCCAGGGCGATCAGCTCCCACGCCCGCACCCGCAGCGCCCGGGGCGCGGCGCCGTCGCGGGTCACCGAGATCAGCGCCTTGATCGCGCGCGCGTACTCCTGATCGGCGAACAGGCGCTCGCCCTCGGCCAGGGCCTTGCGCGCGCGCGCGTCGGGCGCGTCGGCGTGGGCCACGACCGCGGCGCAGGCCACCAGCGCCAGCGCGGCCCTCACCGGTGCACCCAGCGCGCGCCGTCGGCGCCGATCAGCACGGCGTCGGGCGCGCCGTCGTCGTCGAGATCGGTCGCGGCCACCGCGGTGGCGTCGGCGAGGTCGGCCTCGTGCGCGAGCGCGCCGTCGGCGGTCCCGATCAGCGCCAGCGACGGCGCCCCGGCCAGGACCGCGTCGGGCCGACAGTCGCCGTCCCAGTCGCCGACCGCGGCCGCGGCGCCGACCGGCGCCGGCTGCGGCACGCGCACGAAGGTCTGATCCTCGAGCAGGCCGCCGCGGTTGATGAACACCCGCGGGCCGGCGCCGGCGATCGCGACCACCAGATCGAGATCGAGATCGCCGTCGAGATCGCCGACCGCGATCGCGGTGGCGGTGCGCGCGGTCGCGGCGAACACCCCGGGCGCGGCGGTGAGCGTGCCGGTGCCGCTGGCGTCGCCGACCAGCGCCACCAGCGGCGCGCCGGCCTGCCCGACGATCACGTCGGCGTGGCCGTCGCCGTCGAGGTCGGCGGCCGCCAGCGCGCGGATCGCGGTGATCGCGCCGCGCCCGTCGACCGCGGCGGCGTCGAGCGCGAAGCCGCCGGCGCCGTCGTTGCGCCACAAGGTCACCGCCGCGCCCGCGCCCGCGATCAGGTCGAGATCGCCGTCGCCGTCGACGTCAGCCGCGGCCAGCGCCGTCGCGGCCGTGGCCACGACCGGCCCGGCGGTGAACGTGCGCGCCCGCCGCCACCACACCTCGACCTGGCCGCCGCGCGCGATCGCCAGATCGTCGGCGCAGTCGCCGTCGAGATCGGCGGCGATGATCGCGTCGCCGCCGCCGCCGGGCAGCGCCTCGGTCACGAGCTGGCCGCCGACGACGTCGAGGATCGCGCCGCCGCCGCCGTCGAGCGCGACCACGACCGTGCCGCCGTGGCCCTGCGACGCCACGGCGATCGCGGCCGGGGCCGGGGCCGGCGCGCCGACCACCAGCGCGCCCGCGCGCGCGGCCGGACAGCGATCGAGCCGCAGCGCCACGTCGTCGGAGAAGTCGAGCCGCGCGCTGGCGCGGCTGACCGCGGTGCCGGCCCGGTAGCCGATGGCCAAGGCGCTGGCGGCCTCGGCGGCGCCGGGCTCGACCGCGAGCGTCTGCGGCAACGTGGCCAGGCGATCGACCAGCCGGTAGGTGCGCCCGAAGCTGCCGCCGCCCAGCTCGCGATCGGCCACGCCCAGGCACACGGCGTCGAGCTCGGCCGGCACCACCCGATCGCTGTCGAGCGTCAGGGTCACGCCGCCGGCGCACCCGAGGGCGGGCCCGACGCTAGCGACGACGGCGACGGCGAACCAGCGCACCAGCGGCCAGGATGACACAGAGCGACGCCGACCCGCCACCGCCGGCGGCACAGCCGCCCGACGCGTCGCCGCCGAGATCCGAGCCGGAGCCCGAGCCCGCGCCGCCGCCGCGCGGCAGCACCATCACGTCCATCGTGACCACCGGGCCGAACCAGCCGACGCCCTCCTGCACCAGCTGGAACGCCTCGTGGTACGCGGTCGGCTCGGTCACCTCGGGCGCGCGGATCGCGAACGTGAAGCGCCCGGTCGCGCCCGGCCCGTAGTTCGAGTGATCGGCGCCGGTGGCGCGGTTGGGGGCCAGCCAGTTGCCGTCGAGGAAGAACGCCGACGCCCGGTCCATCGGCTCGGCGGTGCCCAGCCGGGTCTCGTCGAGGCCCCAGGTGATCGTCGACTCGTTGACGAACTCGAAGTAGGCCACGGCCTCGTCGCCGCTGGTCATCGTCGTCGGGAACTCGGCCGCCGCGGCCGCGGCCGCGAGCGTCGGCGCGCCGCCGCCGGTCACCAGCGCCAGGTAGTGGGCCCAGTCCCAGCCCGGCCCGGGGTCGGTGTGATCGGAGCAGTCGGGCGCGTCGCCGTGCCCGTAGATGTGCATCCGGTCCTTGGGGATGCCGTACTGATCGCACAGCCACGCGGTCAGCGCCGCCGACCGCATGTACATCGCCTCGGTGTACCAGCGGCCGGGATCGGCGACGAAGCCCTCGTGCTCGATGCCGACCGACTCGGTGTTGAAGCAGGCGTCGTGGTAGGCGACGTCCTTGTCGTCGACCATCTGGGTCAGATCGCCGTCGACCGAGCGGATGACGTAGTGCGAGCTGACGCCGGCGGCGGTGTTCTGGAACCAGCTGATCGCGCCGCTGTAGCTGCCCTGCGTGGTGTGGACGACGACGAAGTTGATGTCGGCGGCGCCGCGGTTGGCGACGCGGTAGTTGCCCGCGACCGCCGGCACCCAGTGCGCGCCGGGGAACCCGCGCGCGGCGGCGCCGCCGACGACGCCGGGGACGAAGGCCTCGGGCCGCGCGGTCACGGTCAGCGCGCGGCCGGCGTCGTCGACGCCGCGCACGCCCCGGGCCAGGCCGGCCAGGACGCTGTCGGCGAAGCGCTCGCCGACCTCGCCGCCGCCGCCGAACCCGATCAGCGCCGGGCGCCAGCCCGCCAGCGTACGCGGGCGCGCGCCGGCCAGCGCGTCGAGCAGCGCCGCGGCGGCGCGGGTGGTCGCGAGCGGATCGGTCCGGACCGCCGCGGGCGCCAGCCCGGCCAGCGCGGCGGCGCGGGCCAGGGCGCGCGGGCCCTCGTGCTCGGTCAGCGCGAACAGGCCCCAGGCGGCCGGACCGTGATCGGCGTCGGGCTCGGGCGCGATCATCGCCAGCCGGGTCTCGTGGTACGCGAGCGTCGCCAGGAGCTCGGCGGGCACGCCGGCCTCGTCGGCCACCTGCGCGAACACCGCCGCCAGCTCCGAGGGGCCGCCGACCGCGCGATCGCGGGTCACGGCGACCGGGGCGTCACCGGCGACGCCGCAGCCGAGCGCGAGCACCGTCGCCAGCGCGGCCGCGCGCCGGCGCAGCGCCAGCGCCGCCACGACGACCACGACCAGCGCCAGGCCGGCGCCACCGCCACCGGCGCTGCAGCCGCCCGCGGCCCCGCCGGCGCCGGCGCGCGGGTTGACGGTGATCGTCCAGGCCACCGCCAGGTCGTCGGGCCCGAACCACGCGCCGTCGGCGGTGACCAGGCCGAAGTGCTCGACGAACGTGGTCGACTCGTCGACCTCGGGGGCGACCATCGCCCAGGTGAAGCGACCGGTGGCGCCGGGCGCGACGTCGGCCTGATCGAGGTTGGTCGGCCGGCTGGCCGTGACCCAGTTGCCGTCCTTCGCGAACGGGCTCACGCGATCGCGCGGGCCGGTGGTGCCGATCAGCACGCCGGCGCGGGTCCAGGCCACCGCGCCGTCGTTGGTGTACTCGAGGTAGACGACGATCTCGTCGCCGCTGGTGAGCGTCGCGACGTGGTCCTCGGCCGCGAGGCTGGCGGCCAGCGCCGGGCGCGGCGTGGCCAGGGTCGCGCCCGGGTAGTAGTGCGTGACGATCCAGTCCCACGACTTGCCGTCGGTGGCCCAGCGCTGCGTGCCCCACTGGCAGGTGCCGCGGCCGTGGCCGTTGACCGCGCGCCCGGTGCACAGCGGCTCGGCGACGCCGGTCGCGGTGGGATCGCCGTTCTCGGCGCTGTACTCGGCGAACACCAGCGCGTCGCCGCGGACCACGTAGACGCCGGCGGTGGCCGCGACCGCGGCGTCGCTGTCGGCGAAGAACTCGTCCTTGTAGACCTGCGACGCGGTGGTGTCGTCGAGATCGGCGCAGTCGTACTTGCCGCCGGTCGCGACCCAGGACGCCGCGTAGGTACGGATCGCGACCGCGCCGGCCTTGAGCGACTCGGGGTTCCACGAGCGGATCCACTCGTGCGGCAACACGCCGCGCACGTACTGCTCGAACGGGATGACGTCGACCCGGCCGCTGCACGACGCGGTCGAGCCGTCGAGGCCGCGCCGCCAGACCCGGATCGAGGTCGGCGGCTCGAGCGCGACGCGCTGCGGCCCGCCGGGGAGATCGTCCGTGGTCAGGACCCGGTCGGGCGCCGCGGCCGCGGCGTCCAGGATCGCGATCGCCTCGGGCCGCACGTCGCCGGAGCGATCGACGCCGAGCGCGACGCCGGTGCGCCAGCGCTCGGGCGTGGCCCCGTCAGGCGCGGCGACGGCCGGCGCGGCGGCGGCGGGCGTGGCCCCGTCAGGCGCGGCGACGGCCGGCCCGGCGGCGACGGCGGTGCCGGCGACGGCCAGTGCGAGGATCCCCCAGAGCGTGCGCATCGCCGCCAGTATTGCACCACCGGTGCCAGGTCCGGGCGATCGATGGCGCGGCGCAAGCGCGCACGGGTGTTGATGACCGCGGTCGACGGCCCGGCCCCCAGTGCAAACGGCCGTGGGCACTCGCACAGGCGCGGCGAACAGCTTGCACATCCAAGGTTGCACCCGGCATCGTTGCGGCTGGCAGTGTCCGAGCCCGCCGGCATCAAGTTTGGTCACTTCACGCTGGGCAAGCGCCTGGCGCGCGGCGGCATGGCCGAGGTGTTCCTCGCGCGCCAGCGCGGGCCCGAGGGCTTCGATCGTCGGGTCGCGGTCAAGCGCATCCTGCCGCACCTCGCCGAGACCGCCGACTTCGTGCGGATGTTCCTGTCGGAGGCGCGCCTGGCCGCGCGGCTCTCGCACCCGAACATCGTCCACATCTACGAGCTGGGCCAGGTCGACGGCGACTACTTCATCGCGATGGAGTACGTCGAGGGGATCCACGCCGGGCAGCTGATCGCGCACGCGGCGCACGAGCCGATCCCGCCGGCGCTGGTGGCGCGCCTCGGCGCCGACGCCGCCGCCGCCCTCGCCTACGCCCACCGGCTCGAGGACGCCGACGGCCAGCCGCTGCAGCTCGTCCACCGCGACGTGTCGCCGCACAACCTGATGGTGTCGTTCGACGGCGTCACCAAGCTGGTCGACTTCGGCATCGCCAAGGCGGCGATCAAGGCCGACGAGACCCGCCCGGGCGTGGTCAAGGGCAAGTACGCGTACATGTCGCCCGAGCAGACCGTGGGTCGACCGCTCGACGGGCGCTCCGACGTGTTCTCGCTCGGCGTGGTGCTGTGGGAGCTCCTGGCCGCGCGCACGATCGTCGATCGCGGCGACGTGGTCGAGGCCATGAAGGTGATCCGCGACGGCCGGTGGACGCCGATCGAGCAGGCGGCGCCGCGCACGCCGCCGGCCCTGGCTCAGGCGATCGGCTGGGCGCTGGCGCACAAGCGCGACGCCCGCGCCACCGCGGCCCAGCTCCAGGTCGCGCTCGAGGAGTTCATCAAGACCTCGCCGCAGCTCGCGACGCCGGCCCAGCTGGCCGAGTGGATCCGGCCGCGGTTCCCGCGCGCGACCGGCAGCGTGCCCGCGCTCGACGAGCACGGCCGGCCGGTGCGGCGCACGACCCCGCCGCCGACGACGATGCCGGCCGGCACCGCGGTCTCGGCGGCGCTGCCGTTGCCGTCGCGCCCGGGCACGGCGCGGGTCGCGGTGACGTCCGCGGCGCCGCCGGCGCTCGGCACCGCCGAGGTCGCGATCACCGCGTCGGCGATCGAGCTCGAGCCGCTGACGCCGCGACCGCCGCCCCGGCCCGCGCCGCGCCGGACCGGCCCGCCGCCGTTGCCGCGCTCGGTGCGCGCGCCGACCCACCTCGAGGAGGGCCCCGAGCTCGACGACGGCGTCGACGCGCCGACCCGCCAGCACGGGGCCTCGGCGATGCTGCACCAGCTGCCGCCGCCCCCGCGGCGGTGGTGGTGGCTGGCCGCGCTCGGCGCGGCGCTGACGATCGCGACCGTGGTCGCCGTGATCATCGCCAGCCGCGGCGCCGGCCCAGCGACCGCCGTCGACGCCGCCAGCGCGCTCGCGCCCGACGCCGGCCTCGACGTGATCGCCCTGCCGATGCCGGTCGACGCCGGGCTCGCGCGCGCCGACGCCGCGGGCGCGCCGCCCGACGCCGGTCCCCCGCCGCGCCCGGCGACCGCGACGCTCGAGATCATCACGCGCCCGGCCGGCGCCCGCGTGAAGATCTCCGGCCTGCCGCCGGCCACGACGCCGGCCGCGGTCACGGTCGCGCCGGGCCCGTACGTGATCGGCCTGACCCGCGACGGCTACGCGGCGCTCGAGCGCACCGTCGAGCTGGCCCCCGGCGAGCACCGCACGCTCGAGCTCACGCTCGAGCGGCGCGCCGGCGGCGGCGGCGGCGGCGCGCGCCCGGCCGTCGACGTCGGCTACCTGACGGTGCGCACCAACCCGTACTCGATCGTGACGCTCGGCAAGCGCCGGCTGGGCGAGACCCCGTTCGCGGGCATCGAGGTGCCGGCCGGCACCCACGTCCTGACCTTCACCAACCCCGACCGCGGCACGAGCAAGCGGACCGTGCTGGTGCGCCGCGGCCAGACCGTGAAGCTCAGCTTCCAGCTGCCGTGACGCCGCGGCGGCGCGGCCGCCCGGGACCGACGCCCCGGCCGCCGCGGCCGACGCCACCGCGGGACGCCGGGCCCGGGCGAGCCGCGCCGCGACGGCGACGGCGCGTGGACACCGGCGACGCCCCGGCGCGGGCGCGCGCCGCTACGGCGACGGCGCGTGGACACCAGCGACGCCCCGGCGCGGGCGCGCGGTCACTGGCCGCCGGCGGCGAAGTACGACGGCTTGGTGTCGAAGCGGTGGGTGGCGTTGATGCGGCGCACCGTGCCCGACTTCGAGCGCATGACGATCGACGCCGTGGTCGCGCCGCCGCCGGTGAAGGTGACGCCGTCGAGCAGGTAGCCCTGGGTCACGCCGGTGGCGGCGAACATGACGTTGCCCTGGGCCAGCTCGTCGGTGGTGTAGATGTGGTCCTCGGGCCGGACCCCCATCTTGGCGGCGCGGGCCCGCTCCTCGTCGTTGCGGTAGCGCAGCCGGCCCTGGAGCTCGCCGCCGGCGCAGCGCATCGCCGCGGCCGAGATCACGCCCTCGGGCGAGCCGCCGGTGCCGAACAAGACGTCGATGCCGGAGTGGGGGATCGCGGTCAGGACCGCGCCGGCGACGTCACCGTCGGTGATCAGCCGGATCCGGGCGCCGGTCCGGCGGACCTCGTCGATCAGCTCGGTGTGGCGATCGCGCTCGAGGATCACCGCGGTGACCTCGTTGATCTTCTTGCCCAGCGCCTTGGCGATGCGCTCGAGGTTCCAGGTCGGCGACTCGCGCAGATCGATCACGCCGCGGCACTCCGGGCCGACGGCGATCTTCTGCATGTACGTGTCGGGCGCGTTGAGGAACTGGCCGTCGTCGGCGATCGCGATCACGCTGATCGCGTCGGGCGCGCCGGTCGCGCACAGGTTGGTGCCCTCGAGCGGATCGACCGCGATGTCGACCTTGGGCGAGTCGGCGTCGTTGTCGAGCCAGCCGGCGCCGACCTTCTCGCCGATGAACAGCATCGGCGCCTCGTCGCGCTCGCCCTCGCCGATCACGACGGTGCCGCGGATGTCGATCGTGTCGAACGCGCGGCGCATCGCCTCGACCGCGACGTGATCGGCCAGGTTGCGATCGCCGCGCCCCATGAGGCGGGCCGACGCCAGCGCGGCGGCCTCGGTGATGCGGACGACTTCGAGGGCCAGGTTGCGGTCGTTCATCGCCGGCGACTAGACCACGGCTGCGCCGAGCCGATCAATCGCGACCGACCGCAAGGCCCACGCCCGGCGCCGATCCGCCGCGCGCGAGCTGCGCGCGCCCCGGGGCGCGCCTGGCCCGCGCCCGATCCGCACGGCCGCGTGCGCGCGCGGCGCCGCGGGTGCCGGCGGTGTCGACGCGGAGGCGACGCCGCGCCCGCGCAAGAGGTGCAGCGCCGCGGGTCAACCGAGGTGCGCCCTGGGGTAGGGTGGCGACGGTGCTGTTCATCGTCGTCGCGTGCGCGCTGGCCCTGACCGCCTGGACCTCGTGGCTGGTGCGGCGGGCCCGCCTCCCGGGCTGGCTGCACGGGCTCACGACCGCCGCCGCCGTGGCCGTGGTCGCGCTCACGCTCTACACCGTGATCCGGCTGGCCGGCGCCAGCGACCGCGCCGACCGCGCCGCCCCGGCCGAGCGCCAGCGGGCCCTCGCGCACGAGCTCGCCGCGGCCTACACCACGACCGCGGCGGCGATCGCGGTCCTCGCGGCGTGGCTCGTGGCCGTCACGCTCGCGACGATGTGGCTGCGGCAGCGGGGCCGGCTCGATCGACCGGCCCCGTGACCGCGCCGCCCGGCGCGGACGCCGACGCCTACGCCGGCGGCAGCGACCGCACCGGCAACAGCGCGCGCAGCGCGTCGGGCAGCGCCCGGGGCCGACCGGTGGCGCCGACGACCGCGTGGCGGGTGAAGCCGTCCGCGCACAGCTCGTCGCCGCGGCGGACCTGGTAGCTGAAGGTCAGCGAGGCCCCGCGCAGCTCGGTCACCTCGACCGCGATCGCCAGCAGGTCCTCGTAGTACGCCGAGCGCCGGTAGCGACAGTGGGCCTCGATCACCGGCAGCGCCACGCCGGCGGCCTCGAGATCCTTGTAGCTCCGGCCCTGGGCCCGCCAGTACTCGGCGCGGGCGCCCTCGAAGTAGCGCAGGTAGTTGGCGTAGTAGACGACGCCCATCTGGTCGGTGTCGCCGAAGATGACCCGCTGGTGCGCGATCATGCGGCGATCCGGATCAGCCGCGGCGGCGCCAGCGTCACCGGCAGCGCCGCGATCTTGGCCAGCGCCACGGCCACGTCGCCCTCGCGCGCCTCGTGGGTGACCACGAACACCTGGGCCGGCGCGGCGCCGTCGCCGGGCGCCTCCTGCACCACCTGCTCGATCGACACGTCGTGGGCGCCGAGGATCGTGGTCAGCTGGCCGAGCACGCCGGGCTTGTCGGCGACCGAGAACCGCAGGAAGTAGCGCGAGCGGATCTCGGCCATCGGCAGGAGCGGCCGCGGCGCCAGCGCGCGGTGGCGCCGGGTCGGGGCGACGCCGGTCAGCTGGGCGCGCAGGTTGCGGCTGATCTCGATCAGGTCCGACACCACCGCCATCGCGGTCGGCATCATGCCGGCGCCGGCGCCGTAGTACATCGACGGGCCCAGCGCGTAGCTCTGGACGTAGACCGCGTTCTTGGCGCCGGTGACGTCGGCCAGGAGCCAGCGGGCCGGCACCAGCGCCGGGTGGACCCGGGCCTCGACCCCGCGCGGGTGGTCGCGGCCGATCGCCAGCGGCTTGATCACGTAGCCGAACTTGGCGGCGTAGGCGAAGTCGGCCGCGTCGAGCGCGGTGATCGGATCGCAGTGGATCGCGTCGGCGTCGAGCGCGGCGCCGAAACACAGCGCGCACAGGATCGCGAGCTTGTGGGCGGCGTCGCCGCCGCCGACGTCGAGGGTCGGATCGGCCTCGGCGTAGCCCAGCCGCTGGGCCTCGGCCAGGACCTCGGCGAAGCCGCGGCCGCCGGTGGCCATCGCCGACAGGATGTAGTTCGAGGTGCCGTTGACGATGCCGACGAAGTGCTCGACCCGGTCCGAGGCCAGGCCCTCGCGCAGCACCCGGATGATCGGCACGCCGCCGCACACCGCGGCCTCGTAGTAGACGTCGACGCCGTGGCGCTCGGCGGCGGCGAAGACCTCGGTGCCGTGGCGCGCCAGCAGGAGCTTGTTGGCGGTGACGACGTGCTTGCCGGCGGCGATCGCGGCCATCACCGCGTCCTTGGCCTCGCCGTCGCCGCCGATCAGCTCGCAGACGATGTCGACGTCGGGCCGGGCGATCGCGCCGGCGATGTCCTTGGTCAGGAGCGCCGGATCGACCTCGACCAGGCGCTTCTTCTTGCCGGGCGCGCGCACCGCGATCGCCCGCACCACCAGCCGGCCGCCGAGGCGGGCGCCGATCGCGCTGGCGTTGTCCTCGAGCAGCTTGACGACGCCGGCGCCGACGTTGCCGAGGCCCAGGAGCGCGACGCCGATCTCGCGCACCGGCGGCGCGGTCACGGCCCGGTCCGGTACGAGTAGTGCTCGGCCACGATCTCCCACGCCTCGCCCGAGCGGGCGAACGTCAAGGTCAGGTAGCCGGCGTCCGACACGGTGACCGCGCCGTCGGAGATCTCCCGGGTCAGCCGGGCCGCGAACGTGGCGCCGCCGTCGCCGAGCGCCGACACCCGGCCGTCGTCGAGCGTGAGGTGGATCTCCCGGGCGCCGTCGACGGCCCGGCGCAGGTAGGTCTCGGCCTGGGGCCAGCCGATCTGCGCCTGTCCCTGGTAGACCACGATCGTGTGGTCGTCGTGGCGGTACAGCGGCGCCAGCGCGTCCATGCTGCGCACCTCCCAGCCCTGGCGCCACTGCTCGACCGCGCGGAACACCGCGGTGAACGCGTCGATCGAGCCCGGGGCCGGGGTCGTGGCCTTGCCCCCGCCACCGCCGCCGCCGCAGGCAGAGGTCGCGAGGACCAGGCAGGCCAGGGCTGCGCGCCACATCTGCGCGGCTTTTAGCACGGCCGCCGCGGTTGGTGGCGTCCGCCGCCTCGTGTAGTTTCCGCCCATGACCGACATCGTCTGGATCCACGCCCGCGAGGTCCTCGATTCGCGTGGCAACCCCACGGTCGAGGCCGAGGTCGGCCTCGACAGCGGCGCGCTCGGCCGCGCCATCGTCCCGTCCGGCGCCTCGACCGGCGAGCACGAGGCGCTCGAGCTGCGCGACGGCGACGCCGGCCGCTACCTCGGCAAGGGCGTCGGCAAGGCCGTCGCCAACATCATCGAGACGATCGCGCCCGAGCTGATCGGCGCCGACGCCGCCGACCAGGCCGCGATCGACGCCGCGATGTGCGACCTCGACGGCACCGCGGCCAAGAGCGTGCTGGGCGCCAACGCGATCCTGGCGGTGTCGATGGCCACGGCCCGGGCCGCGGCCGCGGCCCACGAGCTGCCGCTGTACCGCTACCTCGGCGGCGTCGGCGCGCTGACCCTGCCGGTGCCGCTGATGAACATCATCAACGGCGGCGCCCACGCCGACAACGCCCTCGACATCCAGGAGTTCATGATCGTGCCGGCCGGCTTCGACCGGTTCGACGAGGCGCTCCGGGCCGGGGTCGAGGTGTTCCACCACCTGAAGGCGATCCTCAAGGGTCAGGGCCTGGCCACCAACGTCGGCGACGAGGGCGGGTTCGCGCCCGCGATCGACACGGCCGATCGGGCCCTGACCACGATCCTCGAGGCGATCGACCGCGCCGGCTACAAGGCCGGCGAGCAGATCTTCCTCGCGCTCGACGTCGCCGCCTCGGAGTTCTTCGACAAGGCCGCCGGCACCTACGCCTACGAGGGCAAGCGGCGCACCTCGGCCGAGATGGTCGAGCTCTACGCCAGCTGGACCGCGAAGTACCCGCTGGTGTCGATCGAGGACGGCCTCGATCAGGACGACTGGGCCGGCTGGAAGGCGCTGACCGATCGCCTCGGCGGCTCGACCCAGCTGGTCGGCGACGATCTGTTCGTGACCCAGACCGCGCGGCTCAAGCGCGGCATCGCGGAGGGCATCGCCAACTCGATCCTGGTCAAGGTCAACCAGATCGGCACGCTGTCCGAGACCCTCGACGCGGTCCGCACCGCGCAGCACGCCCGCTACACCGCGGTCATCTCGCACCGCTCCGGCGAGACCGAGGACGCGTTCATCGCCGACCTCGCCGTCGCCACCAACGCCGGCCAGATCAAGACCGGCTCGGCGTCGCGCTCGGACCGGATCGCCAAGTACAACCAGCTCCTGCGCATCGCCGACGAGCTCGGCGACGACGCCCGCTTCGGCGGCGCGGCGCTGTTCCGGCGCTGATGCGGGCCCGGGCGGTGGCGGGACGCGGCGCGCTGGCGGCCCTGGCGGCGGCGAGCGTCACCGGGTGCGGATCCCGCCCTGCCCCGACGCGCGCGCCGCCGCCGCCCGTCGTGCCGGCGTTGTTCGCGGGGCTGTTCGCGGGCGACCGCGTCCTGACCTACGAGGTCGAGTTCAGCGAGATCAGCTCGGGCCCGGTCGGCGAGCCCGGCGCCGACGACCTCGGACGCGTGACCTACCGCGAGGCGAGCACGCGGCGGTGTGCGCGGACGGTCACCGCCGCCGGCGGGTTCTGGGTCGCGACGTTCGCGTGCGCCGAGCTCGAGCCCGAGATCGCCGACACCCCCGATCCGGACCTCGCGACCAGCGGGGACGAGCCCGAGCGGGACCGCTCGATCGTGGGCGGCCGACTCGACACGATCTTCGTCACCGACGGCCGCGCCCTGTGGCGGCTCGAGACCTCGGGACCACCGACCGTCGACGAGCTGCGCGCGCTGACCGGCACGCCGGCCCTGCTCTCGGCCACGCCGACCGAGGTCACGCGCGAGGACCCCGACCTGGGCACGGTCGAGACCCGTCAGGACCAGGGCGGGTGGTGCGTCGTGTGGGGCAACTTCGGCGAGGACGCGACCGGCGACATCGGCACCGAGCGCTGGTGCCTCGATCCCGGCGCCGGCCTGGTCGAGGTCGCGATCACCTTCGACGGTGCGGTGATGCGCGAGGACACGGCGACGCTGGTGGCGAGCGCGCCCGCGCGCTGATCAGGCCGCGGCGCGGATCGCGGTGATCGGCGCGGTGACGCCGAGCTGCGCGCGGACCTCGGCCAGCGGCACGGCCCACAGGTCGGCCCAGCGCACCGCCAGGAACGGCCGCGCGGCCTTGCCGAGCTGCCAGCCCCGGGCGATGGCGTCGGTGCGCGCGTCGCGGTCGTCGAAGGCGTACAGGAACGTGTTGAGGAAGCCGATCGCCAGGATGGCGGCCGCGAGCCGCGCCGGGAACTGCGCCAGGTAGAACGCCTGCAGGCCGAGCTCGCCGGCGACGTCGGTGTCGAAGCCGGTGACCACGTGCCACAGGTCGTGGGTCTCGTACAGGTGGGCGCGGACCCAGGCCTGGCCGTCGTCCGCGGCCCGCCGGGGCAGGTCGGCCGGGTCGAGGCCGCGGGCGTCGAGGAACCGCGCGGCCTCGCGCCCGAACGTGCCGTCGGGCAGCGCGCGCAGGCGCGGCAGGTCGAGCTCGACCCGGGCGCGCTCGGTCATCGCCGCGCGCCCGCCGGGCAGCTCCTCGACGTGGCGGACGATCGCGCCGAAGGCGGGCGTCTCGCCGAGATCGTCGGCCATCGCGATCACCTCGTCGAGGCGGTTGGGATCGCGGACGAGGCGGACGATGGCGCGACCGATGCGGAGGACCTGCAGTGGATTGACCATGACCAGCATGATGCGAGTAAATGCTCGCATTGTCAGCTCGCGTCCCGGCGCCACGCGGCCCCACCTCGACCGGTGCCGCAACCGTTCGAGATCACGCCGAGCCGAGGTCGCTCGGCGTCGTCATCGCCCCCCGACCGAGCCGCCGCGCTCGCGTTCGCCTTGACCGCGCGCCGGCTCGCGCGCACGCTGCGAGGATGCGAGCATCTACTCGTGTTCAGACGCCGCCGGCCGTCCGCAAGGCCCCGGCGCGCAAGGCCCCGGCCCGCAAGCAGCCGCAGCAGGCGCGCTCGAAGGCGATGGTCGACGCGATCGTCGACGCGGCCGCGCGGGTGCTGCGCAAGCACGGCTACGACGACACCACGACCAACCGCGTCGCCGAGGTCGCGGGCGTCAGCGTCGGCTCGCTCTACCAGTACTTCCCCAACAAGCAGGCGCTGGTCCACGCGCTGATCGAGCGCCACGACGCCCAGATGTGGGCGGTGTTCACCGACCACCTGACCGCCGCGATCGCGCGCCCCTTCGCCGAGGCCATCCCCGCGATCATCGACGCGCTGTTCGCGGCCCACCTGGTCGATCCGGCGCTGCACCGGGTGCTGCACGAGCAGATCCCGCGGGTCGGCGCGCTGACGATCCTGCACGACACCAGCGAGCGCTCGCGGGCGGTGGTCGAGGATCTGCTCCGGGCCCGCGGCGACCAGCACCGGTTCGCCGGCGACGAGGCCACCGCGGCGCTGGTGATGGTCGAGGCGGTCGAGGCCTTGATCCACGCGTCGATCGACCTGCCGCCGGCGCGGGCCGAGGCGGTGCAGCGGCACGCGTCGGTGCTGGTCCTGGGCTATCTGGGCGCGCCCGGCTGATTCCGGATCCGGCTCCGATTCCGGTTCCGGTTCCGGTTCCGGTTCCGGCTCCGGTTCCGGTTCCGGTTCCGGTTCCGGTTCCGGTTCCGGTTCCGGTTCCGGTTCCGGTTCCGGTTCCGGTTCCGGTTCCGGTTCCGGTTCCGGTTCCGGCTCCGGTTCCGGTTCCGGTTCCGGTTCCGGTTCCGGTTCCGGTTCCGGTTCCGGTTCCGATTCCGGCTCCGGTTCCGGTTCCGGCTCGGGTTCCGATTCCGGTTCCGAGGTCTGATTCGCGTGTCACATCGGGGTGGGTGGTCGCTCTATTCAGGTGACATGCGCCCGTACCTCGTCTCCCTCGTCGCCGTGCTGGCCCTGGCCGCGTGCGGTCAGGTCACTCCCCCGATCTCCGACGCGCCGATGGCGCCCGACGCGAGCGTCGACGGCATGGGCGATCCGCCCGACGGCCCGTCGCCCGACGGCGCCGAGCCGGTGCCCCTGACGGTGGCCGCGACCGGCGCCGGCACCGTCACCTCGACCCCGGCCGGCATCAGCTGCGGCGCCACCTGCAGCGCCAGCTTCCCCGCGGGCAGCCAGGTCACCCTGACCGCCACCGCCGACGCCGGCAACAACTTCGCCGGCTGGACCGGCGCCTGCACCGGCAACCAGCCGACCTGCACCCTGACCCTGGCGGCGGCCACCTCGGTGACCGCGTCCTTCGCGCCGGTCACCTTCACCGTGACCACGGCGCTGGTGGGCAACGGCGCCGGGACCGTGACCGCGAGCCCGGCCTCGCTCGGGCTCAGCTGCCCGCCCGGGTGCACCGCCACGGTCGCGTACGACACGCCGATCACCCTGACCGCGACCCCGACCGGCTCGTCGCTGTTCGTGGGCTGGAGCGGCGGCACCTGCACCGGCACCGGGCCGTGCACGTTCAACGTCCGCGCCGACGTCACGATCAACGCGGCCTTCGCGCTCAACTACACGCTGGTCGTGACCCGCACCGGCACCGGGACCGGCACCGTGACCTCGGCGCCGGCCGGCATCAGCTGCGGCGCCGACTGCGACGAGACCTACAGCGCCAACGCGATGGTCACGCTGACCGCGGCCCCGGACCCGTCGTCGACGTTCGCCGGCTGGACCGGCGGCGGCTGCACCGGCACCGGCGCGTGCACGGTGACCATGGACGCGGCCAAGACCGTGGCCGCGCAGTTCACGCTGCGGCAGTACGTGCTGACCGCCAGCGTCAGCGGCACCGGCGCCGGCACGATCACGTCGAACCCGGTCGGCATCGCGTGCGGCGCGACGTGCGCCGCCACCTACGACCACGGGACGATGGTCGCGCTCACCGCGACCGCCGGTGGCACCTCGGCGTTCACCGGCTGGACCGGCGCGTGCAGCGGCGTCGGGGCGTGCGTGGTCACGATGGACCAGGCGCGCTCGGTCGGCGCGATCTTCACGATCAACAGCCTGGCCCTGTCGGTGAGCAAGACCGGCACCGGCGCCGGCACCGTCACGTCGACGCCGGCGGGCATCGCCTGCGGCGCCACGTGTACCTCGTCGTTCAACGCTGGCCAGATGATCACGCTGACCGCGGCGCCGGCGACCGGCTCGACGTTCACCGGCTGGGCCGGCGGCGGCTGCAGCGGCGTCGGCGGGTGCACCGTCACGCTCACCAGCTCGACCACCGTGACCGCGACGTTCACGCTCGACCGCTACACCTTGACGCTGGCGCCGCTCGGCACCGGCGCCGCCTACGCCTCGATCACCTCGGCGCCGGCCGGGATCAACTGCGGCACCGACTGCGCCGAGCTCTACGACCACGGCACGACGGTCACGCTGACCGCCTCGGGCGGCGCCGGCGCGACCTTCGACGGCTGGCCGGCCACCAGCGGCTGCAGCGGCACCGGCACCTGCGTCGTGACGATCGCCGCCGCGACCACGATCAGCCCGCGGTTCACGCTGCGCCAGTACACCGTGACCGCGGCCGTGGCCGGGGCCGGGACCGGCACCGTCACCTCGAGCCCGAGCGGCATCAGCTGCCCGGGCACCTGCGCCCGCCCGACCGACTACGCCTCGACGATCACGCTCACGGCGACGCCGTCGGCCGGCGGCCACACGTTCAACGGCTGGTCGGGCGCGGGCTGCACCGGCACCGGCCCGTGCGTCATCACGGTCACCGGCGCGGTCACGGCCACCGCCACGTTCGGGCCGCCGCCGAACTTCGCGTTCGTGACCTCCACCACCCGGACCGGCAACCTCGGCGGCCTCGCCGGCGCCGACGCCATCTGCCAGGCCGCGGCCACCGCGGTCAACCTCGCTGGCACCTACCGCGCGTGGCTGTCGACCTCGACCGTCAACGCCTCGAGCCGGCTGGCGCCCGCGTCGGGCTGGGTCCGCGTCGACGGCAAGCCGTTCGTCAACACCGTCGCGGATCTGACCTCCGGACGGATCTTCTACCCGCTGGTGATCAACGAGCGCGGCGGCAACATCGTGGGCTCGACGGTGTGGACCGGGACCTCGTCGTCGGGCGTGCTCTCGGGCACGGCGTGCACCAACTGGACCGACGGGACCACCGCCGGGCTCAGCGCGTCGATCGGCTTCAACGAGTACGGCACCAGCGGCTGGACCCAGAACGGCGGCGGCGCGTGCACTGGCAGCCAGCACCTGTACTGCTTCGGCGTCGACCGGACCGCCACGGTGGCGCCGCCGCCGGCGACCGCGGTCCGGCGAGCGTTCGTGTCGAGCGCGGCGTGGCTGCCCAACGGCGGCCTGGCCGGCGCCGACGTGCTGTGCGCCAGCGAGGCGTCCGCGGCCGGCCTCACCGGCTCGTTCCGGGCGCTGCTCGCGACCACCGGCGCGTCGGCGGCGTCGCGGTTCTCGACCGCGGGCAACCCGTGGGCGCGCGTCGACGACGTCGTGCTGGCGCCCACCGCCGCTGGCTTCCTCGGCGGCGCCGCGGCCGGCCCGCCGACCTTCTGGGACGCCGCGCTCAACGTCACCGCCGCGCGCGGCTACGGCTTCGACCGCACGTGGGCCGGCGCCGCGACCGTGCAGACCGCCGGGACCGGCACCAGCTGCACCGGCTGGTCGACGGTCGCCAACACGGTGTTCGGCGCGGTCGGGCTGGCGGCGTCGACGCGCACCGCCACCGCGTTCGCGAACTACACCACCTCGGGCGGCATCACCACCTGCGACAACGCCGCCCACAAGATCATGTGCCTGCAGCAGTGATCGCGGACGCCCGGCGCGCGCCCCGGTCGCGGTCAGGTGACAGCGGCGGCGACGTCGACTACGGTGGCGCCGTGTACGCGGTCAAGGAGCTGTTCCTCACGCTGCAGGGCGAGGGCGCCCACGCCGGGCGCGCCGCGGTGTTCGTGCGCTTCACCGGGTGCAACCTGTGGTCGGGGCGGGCCGAGGATCGCGCGCGGGGCGCCGGCGGCTGCGCGGCCTGGTGCGACACCGACTTCGTCGGCACCGACGGCGGCGGCGGCGGGCGGTTCGCCACCGCCGACCAGCTCGCCGACGCGGCGGCCGCGGCCTGGGGCGATCGCGGCGCCCACGCCTTCGTCGTGTGCACCGGCGGCGAGCCGCTGCTGCAGCTCGACGCCGCGCTGATCGACGCGCTGCACGCGCGCGGGTTCGAGATCGCGATCGAGACCAACGGCACCCAGCCCATCCCCGCCGGCGTCGACTGGGTGTGCGTGAGCCCCAAGGCCGGCGCGGCGCTGGTGGTGGCCGGCGGCGACGAGCTCAAGCTGGTGTACCCGCAGCCGGGCCAGCCGGCCGAGGTCGATCCCGCGCGGCTCGTCGCCCTGCCCTTCCGCCACTACTTCCTGCAGCCGCGCGACGGCGACGAGCGCGCGGCCACGACCGCCGCCTGCGTCGCCTACTGCCGCGACCACCCGCCGTGGCGCGTGTCGCTGCAGACCCACAAGCTCCTGCGCATCCCGTGACCGCGCCAGCGCGCGGCGATCACTGGGCGCCGAGCTTCTTGAGCGCGCCGTCGTAGCCCATCGCCGTCAGGCCGCCGGCGTCGCCGGCCTTGCCCTTCTGGAGCAGCTCGATCAGCTCCGGCTTGAGCGCGTCGGGCGCCTGATCGGCGATGTCCTTGAGGAAGTTGGCGGCGTCCGAGCGGTCGTACTGATCCTTGGACTTCAGCCCGACGACGAACACGTCGAAGTGGGCGGGGTCGCCGAGCTCGATGGCCTTGGCCGCGAGCCGGTGGCGCGCCATCAGCTCCTTGGTGGTGCCGAGCAACTCGACGATCGTCGGCACGTCGGCGGCGGTGGCGCTGTCGGTGATCAGGTCGGCGTAGGACGAGAAGTGATCCTTGGCCTTGGGCAGGTTGGCCTTGACCCAGGCCACGCTCTCGGCCGGGAACGCGCGCAGGCCGCGGCGCAGCGGGATGTCGCGATCGTCGTCGAGCGAGGCGCTCGCCTTGGCGTACTCGGCGATCAGCGCGTCGAACACCGGCTGGCCGCCCGAGGCGCCGGCCGCCTCGTACAGATCGCTCTGCAGCATCGAGTCGTCGGTGATCGCGCTGGCCGCCGCGATCAGCGGGAGGCCGGCGTCGGGCGCCTTGATCTTGGTGAGCACGGTCGCGGCCAGGCCGCGCGCGTCCTTGGTCGCGGTGGCGTCGACGGCGAGGCTCAGCACCTCGGGCGCGGCCTGGGCGCCGAAGCCGACCAGCGTGTCGAGCGGCGCGCAGCCGTAGTCGCTCGAGCACTTGACCATCTCGGACACCAGCGCCTTGGCGGCCGCCGGCGAGTAGGTCGGCGCCGGCGGCGGCGTGGGCTCGGCCGCCGCGACCGGCGCCGCCGCGGGCTCGGTCGGCTTGGGCGCCGCGCCGGGCTTGTCGCCCTCCTTCTTCTTGCAGGCGACGGCGGTGGTGAGCAGCAGGGCGGACAGGAGCGCGACAGACTTCATGGCCGCGACGATGAGCAAGGCCGGGGCCAGCGCGCAAGGCCTCCAGCGAGCGATCGCGCGCCACCGCTGGGCCCGCGCCGACCCACCTGCGCCGATGCGCGGGTCTGCCGGACCCCGCCGCTTGACCGCGGCCGCCGGCCGGGCGCTGATCGCCCCGATGGCCGATCTGATCTTGCGACAGCCGCCGCGGCGAGCCTGGGGCACGCCCAACATGAGCCCGTTCTGCGGCAAGCTCGAGACCTACCTGCGCGCCACCAGCACGCCCTACCAGGTGGCGCCGGCCAACCTGCCGGGCGCGCTGTGCGGCAAGATCCCGTACGTCGAGCTCGACGGCGAGGTCCTGACCGACTCCCAGCTCATCATCGACGAGCTCGAGCGGCGCGCGGCCGCCCCGCTCGACGCCGGCCTGACCGACGGCGAGCGCGCGCTGGCGCGGGTCGCGCGGCGGACCCTCGAGGAGGGCACCTACTTCCTGAGCGTGCGCATGCGCTGGGTCGAGCCCGACGGCTGGCCGGTGGTCGCGGCCGAGATGAAGGCGGTGCTGCCGGCCCCGCTCCGGCTGGCGCTGCCGATCATCCGCCGCAAGGTCCGCAAGATGACCGTCGCCCAGGGCACCGGCCGCCGGTCCCGCGACGAGGCCGCGGCGATGATCGCCGACGACTGGGCGGCGATCGCGACGTTGCTCGGCGAGCGCCCGTTCTTGCTCGGCGACACGCTCCGCACGGTCGACTGCACGATCTACGCGTTCCTCGAGGGCATCCTCGGCTTCCCGGTCGACAGCGGCCACCGCCGCGCGGTCGCGGCCCACGCCAACCTGGTCGCGTATCGCCAGCGCGTGCGCGATCGGTGGTGGAGCGACCTCGGCCCGATCCCGTGATCAGCCGCTGGCCGGCAGCACCACCAGCCGCGGCGGCCGCGCGACCGGCGCGACCGCGGGCGTGGCCGTCGGCGCGTCGGTGATCAGCTCGCCGACCGCGAGCCGCGTGCGGAGCACGCCGAGGTGGGTCGTGACGAACGCCGCGAAGCTGGCGACGCCGACGTAGCTCGGCGGCGTGAACGTCACGACCGTCGGCGCCGGCGCCGGGGCCGCGCCCGCGGTCGCCGCCGCCAGGTACGCCGGCCACGCGTGCGCGAACGCGCGCGTGCGCGGCGCGGCGTCGCCGAAGCGCGGGGTGATCAGCCGCTGCAGCTCGACCGCCTCGGCCACGACGTCGGTCGTCGACGGCGCCAGGCCGCGCACGCGCCGCACGACCGCCTCGGTCTCGGCCAGGAACCCGTCGTAGCGCGCCAGCGCCGCGATCGCGATCGCGTCGTCGACCGGCACCGGCGCCGCGCCGGGCTCGGCGTCGGGCGACGGCAGCACGAACGGCTCGCCGGCCAGCAGCGCCGCCGCGTAGCGCTCGACGACGGCCCCGAGCTCGGCGTAGACCGACCCCGGCGCCGCGATCGTGAGCTCCTCGGCCAGCGCCGCCAGCAGCTCGCGGCGACCACCGCCGAGCCCGTCGGCCGCCGCGTACAGGACCACCCGCGCCAGCCGCAGGTTGTAGAGCGCCGCGGTCAGGAACGCGCACGCGTAGGCGCGGCGCCACTCGGCCAGCGGCAGATCCTTGGTCGCGACCACGACCTCCTGGACCTCGTCGACGATCGCGTCGACGCCGGTCGAGGTGGTCCAGCGGCAGATCCGGGTCTCGAGCCCGTGCTGCGCCCGCGACGCCGGCGAGCCCAGCTCGGCGTTGTCGATCAGCCGGCACAGGAACAAGACGAAGTCGTGGCGCGACCACGGCGGCGTGGCCTCGGCCAGGGTGTGCGTGAACGACGCGTAGGTCTGGCCCGGCAGGCCGAGGATCAGCTCGTTGAACGTCGGGATGCCGCGGGCGCCGCAGATCTCGCGCAGCGCGCGGGCCTCGCCGGTCTGGATGTTGTCGCGCTCGACCGCGGCGAGGACCCCGTCGTCGAAGTCCTGGACCGCGAGCCCGACCCAGGTGCCGATGTCGGCGCCGTGGAGGATGTCGATGGTCTCGAGGTTGCGGGCGTGATCGTTCTTGGTCAGGTAGAAGTAGAAGCTGGCCGGGCGGCCGGTGCGGCGGCGCAGGTCGGCGATCATCCGCGCGATCTGGGTGTCGCGCGGCCGGATGCCGAAGTTGGCGTCGGCCAGCATCAGGTGGGTGAGGCCGTGGGCCGCGACCCACGCCAGCTCGGCCTCGACCCGCGCCAGCGGAAACTCGACCACCTTCTTGGTCAGCGACCAGTCGCAGAACGTGCACGAGAACGGGCAGCCGCGGTTGGTCTCGAGCAGCACCATCGCGAACCGCTCGCGGTGCCGGGCCCACAGCTCGTCGAAGGTGCCGTCGAGGAACGGCGAGCCGGTCGCCGCCAGGTCGAGCACGCGCGCGGGCGGCGCCGTGACCAGGTGCGCGCCGCCGGCGGCCCGCACGACCACGCCCGGCAGGTGCGCGAGGTCGCGGCCGTGCAGGCGCGCGCGCACCAGCTCGCGGAACGTGACCTCGCCCTCGGCCAGCACCAGCACGTCGACCGCCGGGTGCGCGTCGAGGAACGCCCGGGCCTGGGCCGGCCGCCGCGGCACCGACGGTCCGCCGACGACGATCAGCGCCGCCGGGTGCGCGGCGCGCGCGGCCGCGGCCACCGCCAGCGCGTAGGTCGCGTTCCACGGGTACAGCGACAGGCCCAGCACGTCGGGGTCGGCCAGGGCCGCCACCGCCGCCGCGATCGGCTGGCGCACGACCTCGACCGCGAGCGTGGTCGCGGCCGCGAGCTCGGGGTCGGCGCGGATCGTGGCCACCAGCACGCCCGCCGCCAGCGGCAGCACCGGCGTCGCGTCGATGCCCTCGTACTGGCTCACCACGACCCGCATCGCGCGATCATGCCACAGCGCCCGCGCGGCGCGACGGTGTACGCTCGGCTCGTGCAGACCTCGCCCGCGTGGCCCGACGCCGACGGCGACCCGCGCGCCGCGTTCGCCGTCACCGGCGCCGCCGCGCTCGGGCGGGTGCTCGATGACGATCAGCTCGCGATCGCGCGCGCGGCCTTCGACGAGCTGTTGCCGATCGGCACGACCGGCCCGTACGCGACGATCGTCCACGACGGCTGGCGGCGCGCGCCGGCGCTGGCGGCGCTGGTGCCGGCGATCGCCCAGACGGCGGCCCGGGCGATCGGCGTGGCCGAGCTGGTGCTGTTCCACGAGCACCTCTTGTGGAAGCCGCCCGGCGGCGACGACATGGCCTGGCACCAGGACTACTCGTACCTGCCGCTCGATCGCCCCGACGGCTGCACGCTGTGGATCGCGCTCGACGACTGCGACCCCGCCAACGGCTGCCTGTACTACCTGCTCGGCACCCACACCGCCGGCGAGTACCGTGCGGCGTGGGGCATCTGGGAGGACGACGATCCGCGCGCGGCCTTGCCGCCGCTGGTGGTGCCCGACGACCAACCTGGCCTGCCGGCGCCGACCGCCGCCGGCCACGCGATCGCCCACCACACCCTGCTGCTGCACCGGTCACCGCGCAACACCGCGCCCCGACCGCGCCGGGCCTGGGCCCTGTCGCTGGTCACCCCCGACGCGCGCTGGGCCCCCCGCCACGCCCACCACCCACGCAGCGCCGTCGTGCCACGCGCCCCCGGCGACCCGCTCGAGGCCGACCTCCTCCGCGCCACCGTTCGCTGATAGACTGCGCCGATGCGGGTGGTCTTCGTCGAGGTCGACACCGAGCGGTCGTGGTCGGTCGCGTCGATCGGCCCCGGCTTCCTCGCGGCGTACCTGCGCCAGCACGGCCACGAGGTCGCCTTCGTCCGGGCGACGGTGGTCATGTCCGACGACGAGGTGGTCGCGGCGGTGCGCGCCGCCGGCCCCGAGCTCCTGGCGCTGTCGCTGACCACCCGGCAGTGGCTGCGCGGGGCCCACCTGGTCGGCTGCCTGCGCGCCGATCCGGACCTGGCGGCGGTGCCGGTCGTCGCGGGCGGCCTGCACCCGACCTTCGCCCCCGAGCAGGTGCTGGCCACGCCCGGCTTCGACTTCGCGTGCCTCGGCGAGGGCGAGGAGGCGCTGCTCGAGCTGGTCACCGCGCTGGCCGCCGGCAAGCCGACCTGGCGCATCGCCAACCTGTGGAAGCGCGACCGCCCGCGGCCGGGCCTGCGGCCGCCGTTCGAGCCGCTCGACGCGCTGCCGTTCGCGGCGCGCGACGTGCTCGACGAGCCGCTCGGCACGGTGCACATGTGCACGCAGCGCGGCTGCCCGTTCCCGTGCACCTACTGCGCGGCGCGCATGTACAACCAGCTCTACGACGAGGCCGGCGCCGGCGAGTACGGCCGCCGCCGCAGCCACGACAACGTCCTGGCCGAGCTGCACGCGCTGCGCGCCGCCGGCCGGCTCGGCTACGTGATCTTCCTCGACGACACCTTCACGATCAACCACGGCTGGGTGCGCGAGTTCTGCCGCCGCTACGGCGAGGAGCTGGGCGCGCCGTTCTCGCTGCACGCGCGGGTCGAGACCGTCAACGAGAAGATGCTGCACATGCTGGCCGCGGCCGGCTGCAAGATGATCACCTACGGCGTCGAGAGCGGCAGCGAGCGCGTGCGCCGCGAGATCATGGATCGCCAGGTCACCAACCAGCGCTTCCGCGACGTGTTCCAGTGGACCCGCGACGCCGGCATCATGCTGACCTGCAACTTCATGCTGGGCCTGCCGGGCGAGACCCGGGCCGATCTGCAGCAGACGCTCGACCTGGCCGAGGAGCTCGACGTCCTCGACTTCGGCTACTTCGTGTTCTACCCGTACCCCGGCACCGCGCTGTTCAAGGTGTGCAAGGACAAGGGCTACCTGCCCGACGACTACCTGACCCGGCCGGCCAACCACCGGGCGTCGATCCTGACCCTGCCCGACCTGACCAACGACGACATCGCCGAGTACTTCGATCGCTTCACCGCGCTGCGCCGGCGCATGTACCAGGCGCGCACCGGCGAGGCCCCGCCCGACGAGCAGACCGCGGCGCTGGACCACGTCGATCAGCTCGCCGCCGCGGGCTAGCGTCAGCCCGCGCTACGTCCGCGCGGTCCGCGCCAGCCGTAGCAGGTGCAGCTGGTAGTGCATCACCGAGCGGGCGTTGAGCGTCAGGTGCCACGGCACCGCCTCGAGCTCGTCGGCGATGGTCAGGCCGGTGTCGATGCCGGTCCGCAGCTCCGGCGACAGCAGGCGCCGCAGCTCGGCCTCGCTCGAGCCCTGGTGATCGCCGCGCTGCGAGTGCCCGCCGATCCAGTGCTCCATCGCGGCGGCGGTCGTGGTCCAGTCGTACGGCGTCGACAAGAGCGCGGCGCCGGCGTCGACGAGGACCCGCCCCAGCTCGATCAGGTGCACGACCGGCGACGGCACGCAGTCGAGGACGTTGAGCGACAGCGCCCCGGCGAAGGTGGCGTCGGCGAACGGCAGCGTGCCGACGTCGGCGCACACGAACGCGACCCGCTCCCGGGGCAGCTCGTCGGTCGCGGCGGTCGCGGTGTCGAACACCTGCCCGACCCGGCGCCGCGGCCAGGTGATGTGCCCGGTCCGCCGCGCCTGCTCGGCCCGGCGCAGCATCGACATGTTGAGATCGACCCCGACCACCAGCTCGGCGCCGGCGGCGGCGAGCTCGAGCGTGCCGCGCGCCACCGCGCAGCCGGTGTCGAGCCACAGGCCGGTCGGCGGCGTCGGCAAGAGCCCGGCGGCGGTCTCGAGCAGCGCGGCCAGCGAGCCCTCGCGGCCCAGCGGCTGCGCGCGGTCGAGATCGCCCCAGTGCGAGGTGCCGTAGGTCGACAGATCGTGGCGCTCGCGATCGAAGCTGCCGCCGCGGCCGGCGGCGTCGCCGAGCATGCTCTCCATGAACGGCGACAGGTCGTGGCGGCGCATGACCGCGTCGAGCTGGTGCTCGGTCCAGCTGCCGATGTTAGCGACGGCGACGACGATGCCATCGAGGATCGGGTGCTCGCGCATGCACGCCGGGCACACCAGCACGCCCTCGATCAGGTCATCACCGGCCGGGCCGGTGTCGACCTGCACGATCGTCCCGAGCTCGAGCCGCGGCGCCGGGCGGCCGTAGGCGCGGCAGCTCGGGCACACCAGGCCCAGCCGCTCGAGGTGCGTCGTCAGCACGCCAGGTGGCCAGGCCCTAGCCGCCGATGATGACGGTCGGCGCGCCCGGCGGGATGATCTTGCCGGTCGGGCTCGGGATCGGCGCGACGCACCCGGTCCAGGACACCATGTCGCCCACGCGGGCCGCCGGCAGCCCGCTCATGATCACGCTCGTGCTGCCCTTGGCCACCATGCCCGGGCCGTTGGGCACGCACGACGGCAGCGTGCACACCTTGGTGATGCTCGTGACCGTCGCCGCCTCGAGGTTGACGATCTTGATCGTCGGCTGGGTCGCCGAGATGATCGCGTGCGGGATCGGCGGATGCGGCACCGGCGTCGGCACCGGCGCCGGCGGATGGATCGGCGCGTGACAGTGCGGGCTGTCGTGGAGGACGTTGTCGGTCTTGCGGGCGGCAGGTGGCATGGGGGTCGTCCTCAGGTAGGTGCGATCAGGACGGGTCGCTGTTCATCAGTCGTCGCGCGTCGGGTCAGCGGTTGATCGAGGTCGCGGATCTCGTCGGTCAGTCGCTGAATCTGCTGCGTCTCGGAGGGGAGGTCTCGGTGGTTCGCTGAAGCGCCCGTCGCGGATCTCGTCGGCGGATCGCTGAATCTGCAGCGCTCGAGGTCGCGCGTCTCGGAAGTTCTCGTCGGTCTCGGAGGCTGGCTGAATCGGCCGTTGCGGATCTCGTCGGCGGTCCGCTGAATCTGTTGCGCTCGAGGTCACGCGTCTCGGAGGGGAGGCTCGATCCCGGCTCTGCCGGGATCGAGGGGAGGGATGGCGACAGCCCTCCCCAACGGTACAGGCTGGCGACAGCCCTCCCCAAAAATACCGTTCAGTTCAGGTAGATCATCTTGCCCTTGACGTGGACCTCGCCGTTGGCGTCGACGCGGACGTCGGCCTCGCCGGCCAGGCGGATCTCGCCGCCGGACTCGATCATGGCCGACTGCTCGGCCTTGACGGTGAACTGCTTGGTCTCGATGTCGACCGACTCGGTCGCCTTGAGCTGGAGCCGCACGCTCTCCATCTGCAGGATCGGGCCTTGCTCGGTCATCTTGATGCGGAGCTCGAGCATGCCCGACGACGCGTGGATCTCGACCAGCTCCTCGGTCGCCTGGCCCGACACCGTCAGCGTGCGGCCGTCGCGCAGGTACAGCTGCCGGGTCTCGACGCCGTCGGTGGCCTCGGTCGCGACCTCGGCGTGGGCCAGCTCTTGAGTTTCCTTGGGATCGGTGGCCATGCGTGCTCCAACGCTACCACATCCTACGTAGGCCGAGGCCGGGACCTTCCCGGCACCGGCGGCCGCGGCGGCAGCGTTGGACCGAACCGCGCGAGGGGGCACGCGCGCCCCCACAGGATCACGGCGGCGTCGGTCCGGCGCGCGGGGTCGCCCCAGCCCGCGGCCAGCGCGGCCTCGACCGCGGCCGCGCTCGTCGGCGTCTGCCCGGTCACGCCCAGCCAGGCTCGGGCCTCGCCGACGATGGCGTGCCCGATCTCGCCGAGGTACGCGCCGAGGTCATCGGTGGCGACGCGGTGGGCCGCGATCGCCGTGACCACCGCCCGTGCCAGCGGCGCGGCCACCACCTCGACCCCGACGCCGGCGATCGCGCCCGCCAGCGCCCAGGCCGGCGCGACCGATCCGCGGGCGGCGGGATCCCAGCCGGCGATGCAGGTCGCGAGCACCGGAGCCAGCGCCACCTCGGCGAAGGCCCGCGTCCACCCGGCCTCGACCGTCGCGCACGCCCCGTGGTGCATCGACACCAGGTCGGCATCGGTGCCGGTCCGGATTCCGGACAGATCCGCCAGCAGGGCCCGCGCGCCGGCCGCGCGGATCGGATCGGGCCACGCCGCGCACCGCGCCAGCACCGCCTCGGCCTCGGCCGCCACCGGCGCCGCCGCCAGGGCGGCGAGCCGCGCGCGCTCGGTCCACACCGCCAGCACGCCCTGCGGCGTCGCCGCGCCGACCGCGTCGGCGATCATCTGGCGCGCGACGCCGCGCAGCGCCGCCAGCGCCGGCGCGTCGCCCGGCAACGCGGCCAGCCCCTGGTACGGCACGACCACGTCGGCGACGGTCGGCTCGCCGCCAGCGATCGGCCCGCCGCCCGCGCTGGGCAGCGCCCCCAGGTAGCGCGCGATCGCCGCCTCGATCCGCGCCAGCGTCGCCGTCACCGGCGCGACCTCGACCGGCGCCGCGACCGTGGTCGGCAGCGCCGCCGCGAGCCGGGCGGTCAGCGCCGCGCGCCCGGCGTCGGGCCACGGCGTCACGGCGATGTAGCGTGGCTGCGCGAGGACCCGATCGAGGTCGCCGTCGACCGCCGCGGGCTCGAGCGCGACCCAGGCCGGCCCGTGGGCCGCGATCGCGGCGGCGGCCTCGGCCTGAGCGCCGCCCCGGCGATCCCACGCCGCCTGGACCACCGCCGCCACCAGGCCGCCGTACGCCGCACGCGCGGTGGCCGCGTGCCCCTGCCAGACGCTCGCGGTCGCCGAGCCGGCCCCGAGGACCGCGGTCCAGTCGGCGTGGCCCCGGGCGGCGAGCGCCGCGTCGAGCTCGATCGCCATCGCGGTCGCGGTCCACGGATCGTCGTGCGCCGCCGCGACCCGGGCGTGGGCGACCAGGCGATCGAGCCACGCCGCGCGCGCCAGCTCGAACAGCTCGCCCGAGGCGCGGCGGTAGCTCGGCGCGTCCGCGGCCGACGACGCCAGGGCGCGCTCGCGCGCGAGGGCCGCGAGCTGGCAGCGGTGGGTGACGGGCTCGGGCGCCGCCGCCGCCGCGAGCGCGGCCAGGTACCGGCGCTGGTCGACGAGCGGGCGATCCACGCCGGCATCCTACCCGTTCGCGCCCGGCGGCTGCGGTACACTGGCGCCATGGACATCAACCAAGCCGCCGAGGCGGTCGAGCGGTTCGTGGCCACCTTCGCCGACGCGGCCAAGCGCGCGCCGCGCGAGGTGCGGGTGCGGCCGTCCGGCGACGACGCCGACCACATCAAGGTCTGGGTCGATCTCGGGCCCGGCCTCGACGACGCCGCCTGCGACGCCTGGGCCGCCGCGTGCAAGACCGCCGCGGCCGCGACCGCGGGCGAGTGGAAGCTCGAGATCCGCGCCGAATCGCTGTAGCCACGGCCCGCGCCCGCGCATCTCACCCCCGTGTGCACGATCGCGATCCTCAACGGCGTGCTCGCCGACGCGCCCGTGGCGATCGCCGCCAACCGCGATGAGCTCTACGATCGTCCGGCCCGCGCCCCGGTCGAGCTCGGCCCCGGCGTCATCGGCGGCCAGGATCTGGTGCTCGGCGGCTCGTGGCTGGCGTTCACCGCCGACGGTCGGTTCGCCGCGGTCACGAACCAGCGCGAGCCGCTGGCCGCGCGGGCCCCGCGCTCGCGCGGCGCCTGGGTGCTCGAGGTGCTCGCCGCCGGCGACCGCGCGGCCATGGCGGCGTACGTCGACGCGCTCGATCCGCGCGCCTACGCCAGCGGCAACCTGGTGTTCGGCGACGCCAGCGGCGTCGAGGTCGCGTACCTGCGCCGCGACGGTGGCCACGCGCGGCACGCCCTGCCCCGCGGGATCACGGTGCTCGCCAACGATCGCCTCGACGCCCCGGGGCAGCCGAAACAAGCTCGGCTGCGGGCGCTCCTGGCCGGCGCCACCGACTGGGCCGGACTGCGGGCGCTGGCGCCAACGGCGCTGGCCGATCACGCGATCCCGTCGGCGCTCCCGCCGCTCGCGCCGGGGCTGCCGGTGCCGATCGAGGCCTGGGCCGCGCTGCAGGCGGTGTGCGTCCACAGCCCACGCTACGGCACGCGCAGCGCCACGATCGCCGCGCTGGCGCCGGGCCGGGTCGTCGGCGTGGCCTGGGCCGACGGCCCGCCGTGCACGGCCGCGTTCGCCGACGCGTCGGCGGGCCTTCGCGCTACCGTGGGGCCATGACCGACGACGAGCTGCGCTGGCGTGAGATCGAGCGCGCGCACGCCAACGACTACCGGATCTTCTCGAGCCAGCGGATCCGCGCCCGCCACCCGACCACCGGGGCCGAGCGCCAGTTCGTCGGCCTGCACGCCGCCGACTGGGTCAACGTCATCGCGCGCACCGCCGACGACGAGGTCGTGCTGATCCGCCAGTACCGCCACGGCACCGGGGCGATCCACGTCGAGATCCCGGGCGGCATGGTCGATCCGGGCGAGGATCCGCTGACCGCAGCCCAGCGCGAGCTGCGGGAGGAGACCGGCTTCGAGGCGACGCGCTGGCGCCGGCTCGGGGTGGTGTCGCCCAACCCGGCGATCATGGACAACCACCTCCACATGTACGTGGCCGACGACGCGCGCCTGGTCGCCGCCCCCGAGTTCGACGAGGGCGAGCTGGTCGTGACCTTCACGACACCGCTCGCCGACGCCTTCGCGATGATCCGATCCGGCGAGATCGACCACGCGCTGGTGGTCGCGGCGTTCGCGCACCTGGTACTCGAGGCCCCCGCCCCTTGAAGTGGTGCCGACGCGGCGGCTACGATCCCCGCGATGCACCCGCGCCCTCCGCTGTCCGCGGCCGCCCTCCTGATCGCCTCGGTGATCGCGGCGCCCGCCGCGGGCGCCGGCACCGTGGCTGGCAAGGTCGAGCTGCCGGCCGACCTGGGCGAGGCCCCGGTGCTGGGCCGCGCGTACCTGCCGCGCCTCGCCAACCCGCTGGCACCGGCGCGGCCCCTCGATCCGCTGCCGGCGATGGTGGTCGTGCTCGAGCCCGCCGGCGGCGCGCCCGCGGCCAAGCCGACCACGGTCACGTGGGACCTGCGCGGCGACTCGTTCGCGCGACCGGTGGTCGCGGCGCGGCTGGGCGACGCGATCGAGATCCGCAACCAGGGCCGCGGCGCGCCGGTGCTGGTGGCCCGCGGGGCGCCCCAGCTCCTGCCGAAGAAGCCGCTCAACCCGACCGACCGGGTCGCGTTCACGCCGACCGCCGCCGGCCTGGTCGACATCGTCGACGAGGCCACCCCGCACCTCCGCGGTCGCGCGATCGTGCTCGAGCGCGGCCTGTACGCGTACCCCGACGCGGCCGGCAAGTTCGAGCTGGCCGACGTCCCGGCCGGCGACTGGACGGTGCGCGTCTACTACGCGCCGCGCAACCTGGCCCGCGGCACCGCCGCGCCCACCCCCGCCGGCTGGATCGAGCGCGCGGACGACACGATCACCGTCGGCAGCAAGCGCACCGACGTCACCGTCAAGCTGCCGCCGGCCCTGCCGGTCAAGCCGTAGGCACGGCGAGGAGCCCCGATGTTCTGGTCGAAGATCTGGCTGTTCCTCCTGGCCGCCGCCGCGGCGGTCGCGATCACGGTCGCGCTGTTGCTGCCGCGCCCCGCCCAGCGCGCCCGCGTCGACGACGACCGTCAGCGGCTGGTGGTCGCGTGCGACGTCGTCAACATCCAGCTCAAGAGCGCGGCCCGGACCCAGGTCGACGTCGCCGGCGCGTTCGCGCGCCAGGGCGACGTGGTCGGCGCGCTCGAGCGCGCGTCCGGGGCCGAGGCGCTCGACGAGGCCCAGTCCAAGGCCGCGCGCGAGCTGGTGGCCCAGACCATCGCCGGCGTGGCCGGCACCCGCCCCGACTTCGCGATCCTGATCGACCGCCGCGGCCGCGTGCTGGCCCGGGCCGGCTCGGCCGGCGTCGACGAGAGCGAGTTCGGCGACACGATGGCCGGGCGGTTCCTGGTCGACGACGCGCTGGCCGGGTACCTGCGCGACGACCTGTGGCAGATCGGCAAGCGCCTGTACCGCGTCGCCGCGTCGCCGGTGATCAAGCGCGACCCGCCGCTGGCGTACGTCGGCGCGGTCGTCGTCGGCAACGCCGTGTCCAAGCAGTTCGCCGACGAGCTGATGCGGCCGCTGGGCGCCACCGTCGGCTTCTACGTCAAGGGCGAGCTGGCGATCTCGTCGTCGGCGACCGTGCTCGATCGCGAGGTCTTCGCCGAGTACGCCAAGCTGGCCGCGAGCCCGGCCGACCTCGACACCGACTGCAAGTCGGGTCAGCCGTTCATGGCGACCTCGGGCAAGCAGCGCCTGACCGCGCTGGTCGCGCGGCTGCCGGGCGAGGCCCGGTTCGACGACGGCTTCTTCGCGGTCTACCTCGAGCAGGCGCCGCCGGCCGGGCTCGGCCGCACGCTCGATCAGGTGCGCAAGGACGACCTGTCGTTCGCGAACTTCCCGTGGGTCCTGGTCGGGCTCGGCTTCCTGATCGCGCTCGCGGGCGGCCTGGCGCTGACGGTGCTCGAGCACGATCGGCCGGTACGGCGCCTGGCCGCCGACGCCGTCGAGCTGGCCAAGGGCAAGGGCGAGCGCCTGCCGGAGGACCGCCACGGCGGCCGGCTCGGCTCGGTCGCGCGCTCGGTCAACATCCACATCGACAAGCTGGCGCGCGAGGCCCGGGCCGCCCGCCGTGATCTCGACCAGCTGCTCGGCCCCGCCGACGGCAGCTTCGGCTCGCTCGACGCGATCGACGTGCCGGCGCCGCCGCGGCCGGCGCCGCCGCCGGCCGAGTTCCGGTTCCAGCCCGGCCCTGCGACGTCCGCGCCCGAGCTCGATCTGGCGCCGGCGCCGCGCGCGCCGCAGCCGCGCTCGAAGACCCCGGCGCCGATCGCGCCGCCGGTGCCGCGCGCGAAGACCCCGGCGCCGGTCGCGCCGCCGGTGCCGCGCTCGAAGACCCCGGCGCCGATCGCGCCGCCGCCGACGCCCACGGTCGATCAGCCGGCGCGCGGCCTCGACGACGACATCCTGGCCAGCGCGGCGGGCCGGCGGCCGCCGGCGGCCGAGCCCGCCGACGAGGACGCCTACTTCCGGTCGGTGTTCGACGACTTCGTCGCGCTCAAGACCACGTGCGGCGAGCCCACCGCCGGCCTCACGTTCGGCAAGTTCGTCGACAAGCTGCGCAAGAACCAGGACGACCTGATGAGCAAGCCTGGCACCGTCGGCGTGCGGTTCTCGGTCTACGTCAAGGACGGCAAGGCCGCGCTCAAGGCGACGCCGGTCAAGGACGCTTGACCAGCGACGCCAGGAGCGGCTGACCGACCTCGAGCGGCAGCTCGATCGTGAACCGGGCGCCGCCGCCGGGCACCTCGGCGATCACGATCCGGCCGCCGTGATCGCTGACGATCCGGTGCACGATCGCCAGGCCCAGGCCGGTGCCGCCCCGGCCGTGCTTGGTCGTGAAGTACGGCGCGAACACCTTGTCGCGCAGCTCGGCGGCCAGGCCCGGGCCGTTGTCCTCGACGATCAGCTCGATCCGATCGCCGGCGTCGCCGCGCCGGGTCGTGACGACGATCGCGCCGTCGGCCTTGCCGGCGATCGCGTCGCGGGCGTTCTCGACCAGGTTGAGCACGACCTGCGTGAGCTGCCCGCGGTCGGCCGCCACCGCCGGCAGACCGGCCGCGAGCTGGTGGGTGACCGGGGTCGCGCCCTGGTAGAGCGCCAGCGCCGCGCCCACCGCCTCCGACAGGTCGAGCGGGTGCAGGTCGGCCTTGGGCATGCGCGCGAAGTCCGAGAACTCCGAGACGATCCGGCGCAGCCGATCGGACTCCTCGAGCACGGTCGCGGTCGACTCCTCGAGGATCTCGCCGAACGACGGGTGCTGCTTGCGCCAGGTCTTGCGCAGGTTGTCCATCGCCATCTGGATCGGCGTCAGCGGGTTCTTGATCTCGTGGGCCAGGCGGCGCGCGATCTCCTGCCAGGCCGCGATCCGCTCGGCGATGACCAGGCGCTCCTCGGCGGTGCGCAGGTCCTCGAGCATCAGGTTGAACGCGCCCGCGACCTCGCCGATCTCGTCGGCCGAGGTCACCGGCACGCGGTGCTCGAGCTCGCCCTTGGCGGCGGCGTGGGCGCCCTCGACCAGGCCGTCGAGGCCGCGCGTGATGCGCCGGGCCACGACCGCGCCCAGGAGCATCGTCAGGCCCAGCGCCAGCACCGCCAGCACCGCCGCGACCAGGGTCACCTGGCGCTGCAGCCGCGCCAGATCGCGATCGCGCACCATCACCTCGATCCAGGCCGCGACCTCGGCGCCGTCGCCGGCCAGGGCGATCCGCACCCGGGTCCCGCCGCGCTGATCCCAGCCCGGCTCGGCCGGCGCCACCAGCTCGCGGCCGCCGCCGTCGACGATCCGCGTGTCGATCTGCCCAGCCCGGCGCACGCTCGCGGTGAGGCGCGCGTCGACGGCGCGGCCGACCACGACCACGACCGTGTGGGCGCCGTCCCGGGCCACGCGCGCGGTCTCGGCCACGAGCACCGCCGTGAGCGCGCTCGCGCCCATGATCTTCTCTTGCCGGAACACGACCTTGCCCGACGCCGCCAGCGCCCGCGCCTCGGGCGCGCGATCGCCGACGATGCCGCGGTTGTGGGGCGCCGCCAGGACCTTGTCGTCGGCGTCGACGATCGTCAGCACGTCGATCCCGCGGCCGGCCATGCCGGGCCCGCTCTGCTCCCGCAGCCGCCGGCGCGCGTCGACCTTGAGCTCGCCGCCGTCCTTGACCAGGTCCTGGAACAGCCCGCCGATCAGCGGATCCTCACGCCGCGCCAGCGCCGCCGCGGTGTCGATCAGCTGGGTCTCGAGCCGCTCGACCTCGCCGCGCGCGGCCCGCTCGGCCGCGCCGCGGGTGCGCTGGTACTCGTCGCGGTAGCTGCGGGCGACGACCTCGCGCGTGACCATCGCCGCGACCGCGATCGGCACCAGCGCGGCCAGGCCGAACCACAGCATGAAGCGGTTGCGCAGGCGCATCGTCGGCTACCGATCCCAGCGGAACAGATCGGCCACGCCCAGGCGCGCGCCGGTGTCGAACCAGGCGCCGCGCAGATCGCGGCGGATCTGCAGCCGCACGCCGCGATCGACCAGCGGCACGATCGGCAGGCGCTTGGCGAACGCGGCCCGGACCCGGGCCAGGTCGAGGGTGCCGCCGCCGGCCAGCTTGTCGGCGACCGCGCGCTCGCCGCCGGCGGCGTACGCGGCCGCGTACATCAGCGCCGGGGTCGTCACGGTGGTCGCGAGCTGGCCGACGTACAGGTCACAGGTGCCGGCGTCGACCCGACGCGCCAGCTCGGGCGCGGTGACCGCGGCGATCGTGCTGGCGACGCCGAGCTTGTCGAGCGCGATCACCACCCGCTCGGCGATCTCGCGATCGTCGGGGCGCGAGCTGTCGAGGAGGATCTCGAGCGAGACCCGACCGATCGCGTCGGGCGCCAGCGCCGGCACCGCGGCCGCGGCCGCCGCCAGCGCGGCCCGGGCGTCGCCCATGCGGGCGTCGCGCTGCGCGTCGGGCAGCTCGGGCCCGCCCAGATCGAGCGGCACCGGATCGCGGGTCGGCACGGTCCGCTCGCCGGCGCCGAGCCCGTCGAACCCGCCGCGGGCGAGCGCCAGGTCGATCGCGATGCGGAAGTCGCGGTTGCCGGTGATCGCGGCGTGAGCGGCGCCGAACCCGAGGTAGACCAGGATCGTGGCCGGCCCGTCGAGCTGGACGGTCGGGTGCTTGGGCGTGCCGCTCGCGAACACGGTCGCGCCGCGCAGCGACCAGTCGGCGCCGCCGGTCTCGTAGAGCCGGGCCTCGCCGTCGGCGCTGGTGAACCAGCGCAGCGTCACGCGATCGAGGTAGGCGCGCCCGGCGTGGTGCTCGGCGTAGGCCTCGAGCTCGATCCGGTCGCGCTTGATCGCGGCCACGCGGAACGGGCCCGAGCCGATCGGCGCGCCGGCGCGCGGCGCGGCCCCGCGCGGCGTGATCGCGGTGGCCGGCGCCGCCAGCAGCATCGGCAGATCCTTGCGGGTCGTGCCGAGCACGAGCGCGTCGCCGTCGACCGCGATGTCGTCGACGCCGGCCAGGAGCCAGCCGGCGCCGGCGCTGGCCTTGACCCGCGCCAGCGACGCCGCCACGTCGGCGGCGCTGACCGCGGCGCCGTTGTGGAAGTGGACCCCGCTGCGCAGCGCGATCCGGCTCTTGCCGCCGACGACCTCGGGCAGCGCCGCGGCCAGCCCGGCCGCGATCCGCCCGTCGGGGCCGACCCGGTAGAGCGTGTCGAACACCAGCGCGATCACGGTGGTGTCGGCCACCGACCGGGCCGCGATCGGATCGAACCCGGCCGGCTCGCCCAGCACGCTGCCGCTGGCGGCGCCGCCGTAGCGCGGGCGCGACTCGCCGTGGGCCGGCAGCGCCAGCGCCAGCGCCAGCGCCGCGACCAGCGCGACCGGCGCGACCCGGCCGCCCGAGGACGGGCTCAGTCGAGCAGCCACAGGTCCACCTTGCGGGCGCCGGCCAGGCGCACCGCCGCGAACGCCTCGCGATCGCCGTCGCCGTCGACGTCGCCGACCGCGAGGCCGACCACGCCGCCCAGGAACGCGCGCCGGAACCGCGGCTTCTTGGCGAAGCCCGCGGCGGTCAGCGTGTGCACGGCCACGGCGTCGGCGTCGCCCGGCGCGCCCGCGCCCGCGACCAGCACCTCGACCGCGCCGTCGCGATCGACGTCCGCGACCTCGACCGCGGTGCCGACGCCGTCGAGCGTGGCCCGGGTCTGAGCCGCGCACGGCCCGCCGCCGCGCGGGCAGCGGGTGTCGACGGTGACGGTCATCGCGCCGCCGACCGCGACCATCGCCTCGACCGCGATCGAGCGCCCGAGCCGGTCGACCTCGCCCAGCCGACAGCGCGCGGTCCAGACGTCGACGCCGTCGACGGTCGCGTAGTTGCGCCCGGCCGCAAGCTCGACCACGCGATCGGCGCACAGCGGATACCCGAGCACCGGCGCCAGCTCGACCAGCGCCCCGCCGCGCCAGCCGTAGCGCGCGGCCCGGGCGGCGCTCGACGAGCGGGCCCACAGCTCGACGCCGTCGGGGCCGGCCGCCACCGCCAGCGCGCCGATCGGATCGCGCGGCCGCAGCGCCGGCGGGTCGGCCGGCACCGCGATCCGGGCGCGCTCGCGCAGGCCCTTGCGGTGCGCCGCCAGCACGACGACGTGGCGCTCGGTCAGGACGATCAGCTCGTCGATCCGATCGCCGTCGAGATCCGCCGCCGCCAGCGCCAGCACCGGCGCGCCGAGATCGAGCGACGCGACCCGGCGGGCCTTCCACGTGACCGGCCGCGGCGTCGGCGGCACCAGCACCGGCACCCGGGCCGCGCTCGCGTCCTCGAGCGCGACCACCGCCTGCCGCCACAGCGCGCCGATCGGTCCACCGCCGGCCGGCGCGGGCGGCGGCGCGAACGGCGTCGCCCCGGCGAGCCGCGTCGAGGCGACCAGCGCGGCCACGACCAGCGCCCGCCTCACGGCGGCGCGGCCTCGGGGCTGGCCTCGTCGCCGTACTCGTCGATGACGAACGTCTGCGCGTCGATCTCGCCCGGCAGCGGCGCGACCTCGGTCGGCGCGGTGCCGTCGACGAACACCTCGGTCATGTGGGTCTTGGCCGGCGCGCCGGGCGCGGCGAGCAGCCCGGTCACCAGATCGATGTCGGCGGTGACGACGCCGGGCGGGCGCGGGAACGGCGTGTTCTTGGGGCCCATCGCCTTGAGCGTGTCGATGAACGCCGGCAGCGCGGTGACGCCGCCGGCCTCGCCCCGGCCGAGCGGGCTGTTGTCGTCGTTGCCGACCCACACGCCGATGACGACGTCGGCGGTCATGCCGACGAACCAGGTGTCCCGGGCGTCGTTCGACGTGCCGGTCTTGCCGGCGATCGTGAGGCCCAGGCTCTTGGCCTTGGTCGCGGTGCCCTGCTCGACGACCGCGCGCATCATGTCGGTGATCACGTAGGCCACCGCCGGCGACAGCACCTCGCGGGTGGCCTCGACCTGCGCCGCGCCGCCCGGCAGCTCGGTCACGAACCGCGCCGGCGCGTACTGGCCACCGGCCGCGAACGTCGCGTAGGCGTTGGTCAGCTCGAGCGGCGTGACCTCGCCCGAGCCCAGCGCCAGCGACAGCGTCCGCGGCAGCTTGCCGGTGATGCCGAGCTGCGCCGCCAGGTCGGCCGCGGCGTCGGGCCCGATCTCGTGCAGCACCTTGATCGCGACGGTGTTGATCGACTTCGCGAGCGCGTAGCGCAGCCGCACCGGGCCCTCGAACGAGCCCTTGTGGTGGTTCTCGGGCTTCCACAGGTCGTAGACCTCGGGCGAGTCGTTGACGATCGACGCCGGCGTGAACTGCTTGCTCGCCAGCGCCGCGGCGTAGACCACCGGCTTGAAGCTCGACCCGGGCTGGCGCCGCGCCGCCAGCGCGCGGTTGAGGCCCCCGGCGACCTTGCGGTAGCCGCCGACCATCGCGAGCACCTCGCGGGTCCGGGGATCGATCACGACGACCGCGCCCTCGGCGCCGGGCGCGAACACGACCACGTGGGCGCCGTGCTTGGCCTTGGGCGGCAGGTTGCCGAGCGTCGCCGCGAACGGCGTGACCTTGACGACGTCGCCGACGGCGAACCGCTCGGCCGGCTTCTTGCGCGCGCCGCCGGCGCCGACCGGGTTGAAGCGGTCGTCGTCGGGGCCGCCGAGGACCAGCGCCGCGCGCCAGCCGCCGAGGTCGACCTCGAGCTCGCCGTCGCCGTCGTGGACCGCGGTCACGACCGCCTCGTAGGGCTCGCCCTTGGCCGGGCCGCCCTTGGGCAGCTTCTTGCCGAGCCGCGCGACCTCGTCGACGACCTTGTCCGCCTTGACCTTGCGCACCGGCCGCCCGATCTTGTGGCGCGCGTCGACCGCGCGCAGCGCGCTCTGCAGCGCCGCCCGGGCCGCGTCCTGGAGCTCGGGCCGCAGCGTCGTCTGGACCACGCCGCCGACCTTGTCGTAGCCGCCCTTGCCGTGGAGCCGATCCATCTCCGCGCGCGCGACCTCGACCCACTCGGGCGAGTCGCCCAGGTGCGGGAACGGCTCGCGCACGACCTGGATCGGCGCGTCGATCCACTTGCCGGCCTCGGCCGCGGTGATCTTGCCGTGGCGCGCCAGCTCGTTGAGCACGTAGGTCTGGCGGGCCTTGGCCCGCTGGGGGTTGACCAGCGGCGAGATGTTGTTGGGCGACTGCGGCAACCCGGCCAGCAGCGCGGCCTCGCCGACGTTGATCGCGGCGACGTCCTTGCCGAAGTAGAACCGCGCCGCCTCCTGCACGCCGTAGCGGCCGTGCCCGAAGAAGATCTGGTTCATGTACAGGGTCAGGATGTCCTGCTTGGACAGCGACTTGTCGAGGCGGCGCGCCAGGATGATCTCCTGGATCTTGCGCTTGAACGTGCGCTCGGGCGTGAGCAGGAACGTCTTGACCACCTGCTGGGTGATCGTCGACGCGCCCTGCTTGGTCTTGCCGGAGCGCAGGTTGGTGAAGAACGCGCGGACCATGCCGCGGTAGTCGATGCCGTCGTGGGTCCAGAAGCTGGCGTCCTCGGCCGCGACGAACGCGTCGACCAGGATCGGCGGGACCTCGTCGAACCGCACCACCGTCCGGCGCTCGTCGTTGTACAGCTCGCCGATGCGATCGCCGTGGACGTCGGCCACGACCGTCACCTGGCGCGGGTGGTAGTCCCCCATCCGGGTGATCGACGGCAGGTTCTTCGAGTACATCCAGAACACGCCGGCGATCACCATCGCGCCCAGCGCGGTCAGGACCAGGCCGACCAGGGCCAGCCAGCCGAGGACCCGCAGGGCCTTGCGGCCGCGGGTGCGCGACGCCGGGGACGGACCCGGGCGGCGGCGAGGCTTGGCGAGCGGTGGGCTTGGTTGCATGGGTGAGGCGGGCAGCTGCAAACCCGGGACCCGGCCCGGGAGCGTGTGTCAGGAGACCCGGGACCCGGCCCGGGAGCGTGTGTCAGGTGTTATCGCGCGAATGCGGCTGTGTGGCCACACCCGGCCGTGTCTCGCCTGCCACGATCCGCTCGACCATGCCGACCGCGCCGCGGACCTTGAGGGCGAACCAGCGGGCCCGCAGGGCGTGGATCTGGTCGCCCGGCAGGTCGCCGGTGGCGCCCAGGACCGCGCGCCGGCGCCCGGCCAGCTGCGCCAGGGCCAGGGCCGCCGACACCGACAGGTTGTAGCTCTGGGTGAACCCGTGCATCGGCAGGGCGATCGTCCCGTCGCACGCGGCCACCGTCGCCGCCGGCAGCCCGGCGTGCTCGTTGCCGAAGACCACCGCGATCGGCCGGCCGACGTCGACGGTGTCGATCGTGTGGTCGGCGCCGGGCGTCGTCGCGTAGACCGCGAAGCCGCGGCCGTGGAGCGCGTCGACGCACGCGCGCGCGCTCGGCCAGCGCTCGATCGCCATCCAGCGGTGGCAGCCGCGGGTGATGCCCTTGGCGGCCTGGAACCGCAGCCCGGTCTCGATCACGTGCAGGCCGTGGAGCCCGAGGGCCTCGGACGTGCGGATCACCGCGGCGCCGTTGAACGGATCGTAGACGTCCTCGACCACGCCGACGACGCTGGCCAGGCGCGCCGCCAGCACAAGGTCGATGCGGGCCGCGCGCTCGGCCGACACCATCGGCGCGAGCGCGTCGATCACCGTCGCCGGACCGAGCCGCGCGATCATGCGATCGATCGCGTCGGGCCCCGGCGCCAGCACGGCCGCCGCGTCGTCGTCGACCCGGGGCACGTGCCGCGGACCGGGCTTGGGCTGCGGTGGCCGGAGCTTGCGCATCGCGGCTGCGGGGTGTGCCACATCCGCGGGCGGGCGTCCATCCGCGACGCCTCGCCACGCCGACGCCCATTGCTGGCCGCGTCGCGCCGCGGTACACGGTCGCGATGGCCCGCCTCGCAGCGATCGTACTCGTCCTCGGTCTGGGCGCGGCCAGCGCCAGCGCCCAGCCCGATCCCGGCGGGTTCGGCTCGTTGCCGCTGCAGCACGAGGAGATGCGCCACCCCGAGGTGCTGACCGGCCGCCCGTCGGGGTTCTGGACCTCGACCCGGCCCGCGGTCGGCGGCGCGTACCGCTGGCGGATCATGGCCGCGGGCGTGACGGTCCTGGCGATCAGCGGCTTCTTCCTCGCCCGGGCCCTGCGCCGCGCCAACGTCCACTCGATCCGCGACGGCGGCCCCGAGGACGGCTGGCGCCCGTCGAAGGCGCGGCGCTGACCGCGCGGCGACCAGCTTCGGCGGCGTGCGCGTGCGCGGTCGGCTGATCCCCACCGGCGAGCGGGCGGCCTTGCCGTCGAACACCCAGATCAGCCCGCGCTGAGCGCAGGCGGCCGCGGCGTCAGCGCGAGCCGCCGAGACCCTCGGCTGGACCGCCGCACGTCGGCTGGCCTGGATCGGCCGGGCGCGCGCGAAAAAAGTGCCCTCCGCCAGAGGGGCTCGTAAGCCGAGTTCTGTTCCGGCTCGCGCCGGCAGCGATCATTCTTCTAGGCCCACCGTTGCCGGTGGGCTCGAGCGACCAACCCGGAGTCATCGTGCGGGCCACGCGACCCCTGTCTGGTCTTGCTTCGGGTGGGGTTTGCCGTGCCTCGTCGGTCACCCGACGAGCGGTGCGCTCTTACCGCACCGTTTCACCCTTACCCGGCCTCGCGACCGGGCGGTCTGTTTTCTGTGGCACTTTCCTGCGAGTCACCTCGACTGGCCGTTAGCCAGCACCCTGCCCTGTGAAGCTCGGACTTTCCTCCCGCGCCCGCGCTCCTCACGGAGCTCGTGCGCCGGCGATCACTTGATCCTCTCTGGCGGAGAGCCCCCGAGCAGTATCAGGGCGCCGGGACCGGCGCAAGCGCGGGCGCGCCGGCGTCGGGGCCAGCGGCGTCCCCGTCGTCGTGCGGGGGCTGACCGGCGCCGGCGTCGACTGGGTCGTCGGCGAAGTCGACGTCGTCGTCCTCGGCCGCGACCACGACCGCGTCGGCGAACGGCGTCGGCGCCGCGTCGCAGCGGCGGCGGGGCCCGGGCGCGGTGGTGGTCACGCCGGCGCCGCCCGCGATCGTGGCGACGACCTTGCCGCTCGCGACGGCGACCACCTTGACCGCTGCCCCGTCGACGAACGCCACCCGGTCGGCGTCGACCCAGATCGGCGCGGTGACCTGGCCGGCCGCGAGCGCGCGCACGCGACCGGTGGCGACCTCGGCGACCACCAGGCGCCGGGCGTCGGCGTCGTCGCACGGCGGCTCGAGCGCGGTCACGAACACCAGCCGGGCGCGATCCGGCGACAGCGCCGCCGACTCGCCGTCGATGAGCCCGCCGCCGGGCTCGGTCACGACCTTGCCCGAGCGCTCGATCCGGACCGCGCTGGCGGTGCCGCCGTCATCCCAGTCGGCGGTGATCCCGGCGATCGGCAGGCGCCGGCGCACCACCGCGCTCGCGCCGATCTCGAGGCGGTCGCCGCGGATCCGCGCCGGCTTCGCGATCGGCGCGCGCCGCGCGTGGCGCCAGTCGATCGCGAACCCGCTGACCTTGCCGCGCTGGCCGGGCACCTGGACCTCGAGCGCCGGCCCGCTGGCCGAGGCGCGCCACGCCAGCACCAGCCCGCGGCCGTCGGCGATCGCCACCTCGCGGCTGGCGCGCCCGGTGGTCAGATCGACCACGCCGACCTTCAGCTCGCGCGGGCCGTCGCGGCGCCCGGCGCGGGTCGCGGTGACGTAGGCGACCAGCGGCGCGCCCGGCGCCGGCAGCGCGCCGATGACCGCGCCGCCGCTGCGGGTCAGGCGGATCCAGCGCGGCCCGGCGGGATCGACCGCGTACAGCTCCCGGCCGACCGCCGCGCCCCGCCCGGCCCGGGCCCCGACCACGATGACCGCGTCCGCGACCGTCGCCGCCAGGGCCGCGCGATAGCCCTCGGCCGCCGCCACCCAGCCGCGCCCGGCGGGGGTCCCGCGAAAGTCCGCGAGCGCGGCGAGCTCGAGCGACCGCTCGCCCCACTTGCTCCAATCACCCGCCGCCGCGATCTCGAGCGGCGCCAGCACCTCGCCTGGACGCCCCAGCCGGGCCCGCGCGATCGCCACCAGCCAGGCCGCCTCGAGGTGCCCGGGGTCGGCCGCGAGCGCCGCCGCCGCCTCGCGCTCGACCCCCGCGAGATCGCCCCCGCGCTCGGCCGCGAGCGACCGCGCGAACGCCGCGGCCCCGGGCCCGGCCCGCCAGCCGTACTCGTCGAGCGTGGCCTTGCCGAGGGGCCGCAGCGCCACGGCCACGACCGCGGGCGCGGCGTCGACCGCGACGCCGCCGTCGGACCGACGGCCACCGCCGCCGCGGCCGCCACAGCCGAGGGCCGTCGCCAGCGCGAACCACGCGAGAGCCCGGCGCGCGCGCGCGCGCACATGGCGGCCGAAAACAGTCATTGCCGACTCGGGGGCGTACCACGACGGGTCGGCGCGTGCGAGATCCCCGTGGGCCGCCCAAACGTGTTATGTGCCCGCGCCATGCCCACCACCCTGCGCGCGCTCGCCCTCGTCGGGCCGAGCTTGGCGGCGTGCCAGACCGTCGCCCCTGGGCGCGAGGTCGAGGTGGTGCTACGCGGCGAGCGTGACGGCGTGGTCCTGACCCGCACCGCCACCGGCTGCCGCGCCGACGACGTGGCCGTCGAGGTGACCGCGACCGGCGCCGCCGGCGGCGCCTGGCGCCTGGCGGTGACCGAGGCCGGCGCCGAGCTGACCCACGACGGGGCGCTGGCCGCCCGGATCGTCGACGAGGCCGGCCCGCCCCTGCGCCGCTCCTACCTGGATCCGATGGGCGTGCCCCTGGCCCGGGTCACGATCTCCGACGACGCCGCCGTCGTGGTCGGCCCCGATCGCGCGCCCCTGGGCCGGTTCGAGCCGG